>NZ_JAOBTQ010000001.1:3603182-4203712 GCF_033366695.1 Streptomyces sp. SCL15-4 | reverse complement strand
CGGCTGTCCCTGCCGTTCACCGACGACACCACCCCGAGCGACGCGGAACTGCGGATCGCGCAGGCACAGCTGGTGGGCTGGCTGGAGGGTCTCTTCCACGGGATCCAGACCACGCTGTTCGCGCAGCAGATGGCCGCGCGGGCCCAGCTGGAGCAGATGCGCCGCGCGCTCCCGCCCGGCGTGGCCGGTCCCGACGGCGGCGACGAGCACCACATGGGCGGCCGTTCGGGCGGCCCGTACCTGTAGTCCGCGCCCAGAAGCGGCTCAACCGACCCGACTACGACACGAAAGGGCCCGGCGGACGACCGCCGGGCCCTTGTCCTGTCCCGTGGCCGCGGGGCGGGCGCGCGGGCCGCGCCCCGGCCGCCGGTCACTGCGGGGGATTGCCCGAGGACACGCTCAGCTCGATGGTGCCCACGTCGTCCGGGTCGACGTCGGCGCCCTGCTCGGGGAACTGCTTCAGGACGGTGTCCTCGCCCCAGGTGTTGTCGTCCTCGGGGTCGATCTTCCACTTCCAGCCCGCGGCCTGGAGGCACTCCTTCACGGAGACGATGTCCTTGTACCGGAAGTCGGGCAGCTCGATCTTGTCCGAGTCGCGCCACGACTCCTGCGGGTCGGTGCACTCTTCCTTGTCGATCCGCCGCGTGCGGTCCGGCCCGCGGTAGCCCGCCCGGTGGGACGCGGACGCGGACGCCGAGGCGCCGGTGCCCTTGGCCTCGGCGTCACCGCCGTTGCGCAGCGTCAGCGCGACGGCCGCCCCGGCGACCACGATGGCCGCCACCGCGACCGAGGTGATGATCATCGGCCGCCTGCCGCGCCCCGGCCCGGCGGACGGCCGGGTCTGCCGCGGCGACTGGGGCGACTGGGGCGACATGGTGTACGGCGGCGGGGTCGGGGCGGTGCCCTGCGGGCCGTAGGCGGCGGGCGGGGTCTGGTAGCCGCCCTGCGACGGATAGCCGTAGGCCGGGGCGGGGGCCGGGTGGCCGTACGGGTTCGGGGCCGGGGCCGGCTGGTACGGCGTCCGGACCTGCCCGTGCGGGGCCGGGGCCGCCTGGTCGACCGGCGGGAACACCGCGGAGCCGACGCCCGAACCGCTCTGCCGCGGCCCGGCGTCCGCGACGATGCTCGGCGGAGCCGCCTGGAGGGAGGCCGCGACGCGCAGGCACTCGTCGCGCATGGCCTCGGCGGTCGGGAAGCGTTCGTTCGGGTTCTTCCTCAGCGCGCGGGCGACCAGCGCGTCCACGGCGGGCGGCAGCGAGCGGTTGACCGAGGAGGGCGCCACCGGCTCCTCCTGCACATGCGCGTACGCGATCGCCAGCGGCGAGTCCGCGTCGAACGGCAGCCGCCCGGTGACCAGCTGGAACAGCATGATGCCGACCGAGTACAGGTCGGAGCGGGCATCCACGCCGCGGCCCAGGGCCTGCTCGGGCGAGAGGTACTGCGGGGTACCCACGACCATGCCGGTCTGCGTCATCGAGGTGACGCCGGACTGCATGGCGCGGGCGATGCCGAAGTCCATGACCTTGACCACACCGCGCTTGGTCGTCATCACGTTGCCCGGCTTGATGTCGCGGTGGACCAGCCCCATCTCGTGGCTGATCTCCAGCGCGGCGAGCACGTCGGCGGTGACCTTCAGCGCCTTGTCGGCGGGCATCGCGCCGTGCTGCCGGATGTCCTCCTCCAGGACCGAGCCCAGCGGCCGGCCCTCGACGTACTCCATGACGATGTACGGCGTGGCCATGCCGTCCAGCTCGTCCTCGCCGGTGTCGAAGACGGAGACGATGTTGGTGTGCGTGAGCTTGGCCACGGCCTGCGCCTCGCGGCGGAAGCGCTCGCGGAACGCCGGTTCCCGGCCGAGTTCGGTGTGCAGGGTCTTGATCGCGACCGGACGGTCCAGCACCGTGTCGTGCGCCAGGTGCACCGAGGCCATGCCGCCCTCGCCGAGCAGGTCGCGCAGCTGGTAGCGGCCCTGGGCCAGGGCCTGCCCCGCGTACCGGCCCCGTGCGCCGTGCTGGCTCATCTCTCCGCGTCCCCCAGTGGCCGTCCGGCGCCGTGATCCAGCGAACAGGCCTTGATCGAATGTCTCATTCCCGGCCAAGTCTGCCCGAGGGCACCGACACGTCAAGCTCGGTGCCCGTTCCGTGACCGTACGCGCAAGAAGCGTCGCGCAAGCGTTACAGGGGACGTACGACCAGCACACGGAATTTGCACGACAGCGCGTGCTAGAGGTTTCATGACCGGTCCCGTCTCGGGTCCGTCCCGGTCGCGGTTCCGGACCGGCGGCCCCCACGAAGGCTGTAGCGTGGCCGACGGAGACCGTAACAACACCGCGCGCACCGCGGGCAGAAACGACGGCGAGGACTGATGGCACAGACGCAGCGCTCTCAGGGCCCGTCCGACCCCGAGGCGACTGGCGGCGGCATGTCGGACGCGCCGGAGCTGTGGGGCAACGGCGGGCTCGTCGGAGACGGCCGGTACCGGCTCACGCACCGCCTCGGCCGGGGCGGCATGGCCGAGGTGTTCGCCGCCGAGGACGTCCGTCTGGGCCGTACGGTCGCGGTCAAGCTGCTCCGCGCGGACCTGGCCGAAGACCCGGTCTCCAAGGCGCGCTTCACCCGTGAGGCACAGTCCGTCGCGGGCCTCAACCACCACGCGATCGTCGCCGTGTACGACTCCGGCGAGGACACGGTGGGCGGCCAGTCCGTGCCGTACATCGTCATGGAGCTGGTCGAGGGCCGCACCATCCGCGACCTGCTGATGAACGCCGAGGCGCCGGGCCCCGAGCAGGCCCTGATCATCGTCTCGGGGGTGCTGGAGGCGCTCGCCTACTCGCACCAGCACGGCATCGTGCACCGTGACATCAAGCCGGCGAACGTGATCATCACCCACAGCGGCGCCGTCAAGGTGATGGACTTCGGTATCGCCCGCGCCCTGCACGGCGCGTCCACGACGATGACGCAGACCGGCATGGTCATGGGCACACCGCAGTACCTCTCCCCGGAGCAGGCGCTCGGCAAGGCCGTCGACCACCGCTCCGACCTGTACGCCACCGGCTGCCTGCTGTACGAACTGCTCTCGCTGCGGCCCCCGTTCACCGGCGAGACCCCGCTCTCCGTGGTCTACCAGCACGTCCAGGACATCCCGGTGCCGCCGTCGCAGGTCACCGAAGGCACCTGCCCGCCGGAGCTGGACGGCCTGGTGATGCGCTCCCTCGCCAAGGACCCCGACGACCGGTTCCAGACGGCCGAGGAGATGCGCGGGCTGGTCCAGTACGGCCTGCAGATGCTGTACGAGCAGGGCGCCCACACCGGCACCTGGAACACCGGTCCGGTGGAGGCGCACGACGGCCGGCACACCCCGTCGGCCGGCTTCGCGGGAACGACCGTCATGCCGCACCCGGTGGACGCGGGCGGCACCGCGCAGATCCCGCAGCCGATCCTGCCCACGGGTTACGGCAACGGCGACGACGGCGGCTTCGAGGGCCACGGCAACAAGGGCGGCGGACGCGGCAAGCTGTGGATCCTCGCCGTTCTCGCGGTCATCGCGATCTCGGCGGGCGTGGCGCTGGCGCTGCACAACACGGGCGGCGGCGACGGCGGCAAGGGCACCGACACCAAGCCGACGACGACGCACTCCAAGGACACGAAGAAGGAGTCGCCCTCCCCGACCCCGACCGAGGAGGACACCGAGGAGTCGCCGGACGTCTCCACGGACACCGGTGGTTCGAGCACGGGCGGCGGTGGCGGTTCCGGCTGGCCGCCGGCCACCACACCGTCGTACCCCCAGTCGCACTCGGCCTCCTCCACCCCGAGCACCGAGCCGTCGAGCCCGCAGACCACCCCGTCGCAGCCGACGGACCCGGTGAACGGCGGCACCGACGCGGGGACCGGCGACGGCGGCACCGACGCCGGTACGGCCGACGGCGGCACCTCGGAGGGGACCACGACCGACGGCGGCACCTCCGAGGGGACCACCACGGACGGCGGCACCACCGGCGAGACCACCGGTTGAAGCGAGCCCGCGGCGACCGGCCCGGCGACACCCTGAGGTGACGCCGGCCGTTCGCCGCGCGCCGGCCGTTCACCGCACGAACGCGTCGCACACCGCGTCGTACTCGCGCGTCCACCACACCGCGAGCGCCGACGCGGCCGGGAACTGGCAGTCCGCGCGCGTGTCGCCGCGCTCGTAGTGCCAGCGCAGCATCCAGAAGTCGTTCAGCCGCTCCCACCACACGCGGTGCACGGCCGCCGCCAGTTCCGAGGGTGTGGCGCCGGCCGCGCGCCGGTACGCGCGCGCATAGGCGCGCACTTTCGGCAGGTGCAGCCGTCCGGAGGGCCGCACGAAGAAGATGGCGGCGGCACGGACGGCCTCCTCCGCGCGCGGCTGCACGCCGAGCCGGTCCCAGTCCACGATGGCGGCCGGGCCGTCGTCCTTGTAGAGCAGGTTGAACGGGTGGAAGTCGCCGTGCACCCAGCCCACCGGACCGCCGCGCGGCGGGCGCCGGTCCGCGTGCTGCTCCAGCAGGGCGCGGCGCTCCAGCAGCCGGTGCCGGGCGAGTTCGTCGAAGGCGTCGGCGGGCCGGTGCCGGCGCGCCCGCGCGAGCAGGTCGTCGATGAGGGCGAAGGTGTCGGCCGGGTCGGCGCTCTCCACGGGGTGCGGGCTCGTCGCCGGGCGGGTGCGGCCCTTGGGCGGCATCACCCGCTCCAGACAGGCGTGGACGGCCCCCAGGAGCGCGCCGAGGCGGGCGCTCTCCGCGCGGGTGAGCTGGCCGCCGTGGCGGTGACCGCCGTCGATCCAGGGGTGCAGGGCGTAGGCGTGGCCGCCGACGACCGCGACCGTGCGGCCCTCGCGGTGCGCGAGCGGCGGGGCGACCGGGACGCCCAGGTCGGCCAGGCGCTGGGTGGCCCGGTGCCGGCGTTCGATGGCGGCCGGGTCGGCGGTGTCCGGATCGAAGTGGTGCTTGAGGAAGTAACGGCCGCGCGTGGTGCGCAGCCGGTAGCCGCGGTTGAGCAGGCCCTGGTCCACCGGCTCGCAGGTGAGGGCGGTACCCGCGGCGTACAGGCGCAGCAGGGCGCCCAGAGGGGGCGCGTGAGGCACGACGGGTGGTACACATGAGCGCGGCACGCGCCAGATGGTAGGGCACGTCAGGAGGCCGTGAGCTGGGCGTTGTCACACACTGTCATCGGCGGTCGCTTTCGGCCACCGCTCGGGCTTTTCCTCGTGCATATGGGTGACGGTGACGGCCGTCCGTCACGCCACCGCATTCCGCACCCCGGTCGCCGGGTGGTAATAACGGGATTTCTCCTGTTTTGTGTACGAGTCCTGTTTCACAGGGAACCCTTCCCGTGACCTGGGTCGGCGGGATAACGTGCGCTTGCTCGGGCCTGTCGCAGGGCTGTGACCAGCGCGCTTTCCCACCACCTGGATTTACTTGGAAATCCAAGCAAAATCGCAGGTCAAACGGGGTTTCACAGAAATGTGGGGCACTGGGTAACGTGATGGTTGCAGGGCGCTCGCCGGGGCACCTGTCACGCCTGTTCCCGGCCGAGTGGCACCCACCCCGTGCCCGGTGGTCGAAACAGGTGAGCCGCACTGGCCTACCGGCAACCCCGGGGGCCGGAACGACGGAGGAGCACACGTGACCGTGGAGAGCAGTGCCGCGCGCAAGCCGCGACGCACCGCCGCAGGCAAGGCCGGCACCACCGGCAGCAAGACCGGAGCCACCGGCACCAAGCGCACCACCCGTACCACCCGCAGTACCGCGAAGAAGAGCACCGACCCCGACCTCGTGCAGCTCCTGACCCCGCAGGGCGAGCGGGTCGAGAACGCCGAGTACGACGGCTACGTCGCCGGCATCACTCCCGAAGAGCTGCGCGGTCTGTACCGCGACATGGTGCTCACCCGCCGCTTCGACGCCGAGGCCACCGCCCTGCAGCGCCAGGGCGAACTGGGCCTGTGGGCCTCCCTGCTGGGACAGGAGGCCGCCCAGATCGGCTCGGGCCGCGCCACCCGTCCGGACGACTACGTCTTCCCGACCTACCGCGAGCACGGCGTCGCCTGGTGCCGCGGCGTCGACCCGACCAACCTGCTCGGCATGTTCCGCGGCGTGAACAACGGCGGCTGGGACCCGAACGGCAACAACTTCCACCTGTACACGATCGTGATCGGCTCCCAGGCGCTGCACGCCACCGGCTACGCGATGGGCGTGGCCAAGGACGGCGCGGACTCGGCGGTCATCGCCTACTTCGGCGACGGCGCCTCCAGCCAGGGCGACGTGGCCGAATCGTTCACCTTCTCCGCGGTCTACAACGCCCCCGTGGTGTTCTTCTGCCAGAACAACCAGTGGGCGATCTCCGAGCCGACCGAGAAGCAGACCCGGGTCCCGCTGTACCAGCGCGCCCAGGGCTACGGCTTCCCGGGCGTCCGGGTCGACGGCAACGACGTGCTGGCCTGCCTCGCGGTCACCAAGTGGGCGCTGGAGCGCGCCCGCAACGGCGAGGGCCCCACCCTGGTCGAGGCGTACACCTACCGCATGGGCGCCCACACCACCTCCGACGACCCCACCCGCTACCGGGGCGACGAGGAGCGGCTGGCCTGGGAGGCGAAGGACCCGATCCTGCGCCTGCACCGCTACCTGGAGGCGTCGAACCACGCGGACGAGGGATTCTTCGCGGAACTCGAGGCCGAGTCCGAGGCGTTGGGCAGACGAGTGCGCGAAGCGGTCCGCGCCATGCCCGACCCGGACCGGTTCGCCCTCTTCGAGAACGTGTACGCGGACGGACACGCGCTCGTGGACGAGGAGCGCGCCCAGTTCGCTGCCTACCAGGCGTCGTTCGCCGATGAAGGGGGTCACTGAGATGGCCGAGAAGATGGCGATGGCCAAGGCCATCAACGAGTCGCTGCGCCGCGCCCTGGACGCCGATCCCAAGGTCTTGGTCATGGGCGAGGACGTCGGCAAGCTCGGCGGTGTCTTCCGGGTGACGGACGGCCTGCAGAAGGACTTCGGCGAGAGCCGGGTCATCGACACCCCGCTGGCCGAGTCCGGCATCGTCGGCACCGCGATCGGCCTGGCCCTGCGCGGCTACCGCCCGGTGGTGGAGATCCAGTTCGACGGCTTCGTCTTCCCGGCCTACGACCAGATCGTCACCCAGCTCGCCAAGATGCACGCCCGCTCGCTGGGCAAGGTCAAGCTGCCGGTCGTCGTCCGCATCCCCTACGGCGGCGGCATCGGCGCGGTCGAGCACCACTCGGAGTCCCCGGAGGCGCTGTTCGCCCATGTGGCCGGCCTGAAGGTCGTCTCCCCGTCGAACTCCTCGGACGCGTACTGGATGATGCAGCAGGCCATCCAGAGCGACGACCCGGTGATCTACTTCGAGCCCAAGCGGCGCTACTGGGACAAGGCCGAGGTCGACCCCGAGGCGATCCCGGCCCCGCTGCACAAGGCGCGCGTCGTCCGCGAGGGCACGGACCTGACCCTGGCGGCCTACGGCCCGATGGTGAAGCTCTGTCAGGAGGCCGCCGCCGCGGCGGCCGAGGAGGGCCGGTCCCTGGAGGTCCTGGACCTGCGCTCGGTCAGCCCGCTGGACTTCGACGCCGTCCAGGCCTCGGTGGAGAAGACCCGCCACCTGGTCGTGGTGCACGAGGCGCCGGTGTTCTTCGGCTCCGGCGCGGAGATCGCCGCCCGGATCACCGAGCGCTGCTTCTACCACCTGGAGGCACCGGTCCTCAGGGTCGGCGGCTACCACGCCCCGTACCCGCCGGCCCGCCTGGAGGAGGAGTACCTGCCCGACCTGGACCGCGTGCTCGACGCCGTCGACCGCTCGCTGGCGTACTGAGGAGAGGGACGTGACGACGATGACGGATGCGTCCGTACGCGAGTTCAAGATGCCCGACGTGGGCGAGGGGCTCACCGAGGCCGAGATCCTCAAGTGGTACGTCCAGCCGGGCGACACGGTCACCGACGGCCAGGTGGTCTGCGAGGTGGAGACGGCGAAGGCGGCCGTCGAACTGCCCATCCCCTACGACGGCGTGGTCCGCGAACTGTGCTTCCCCGAGGGCACCACGGTGGACGTGGGCACGTCGATCATCAAGGTCGCCGTGGCCGGCGCCGCCGCTCCCGAGGCTCCCGAGGTGCCCGCCGAGCGGCCGGCGGCGGAGCCCGCCGCGGCCGAGGAGGAGCCGAAGCAGGAGGGCCGCCAGCCCGTCCTGGTCGGTTACGGCGTGGCCACCACCTCCACCAAGCGCCGCCCGCGCAAGGGCCCGCAGGCCGGTGTCCCGGGACCGGCGCAGGCGATCCAGGCCGAGCTGAACGGCCACGGCGGCGCGGTCGCCGAGAGGCCCCGCCCGCTGGCCAAGCCCCCGGTGCGCAAGCTGGCCAAGGACCTGGGCGTCGACCTGGCCGCGATCGTCCCGTCCGGCCCGGACGGCGTCATCACCCGCGAGGACGTCCACGCCGCGGCCGCCCCGCGGACCGCCGAACCGGCCGCCCAGGCCCCGCCCGCGCCCGCCCCGGCCACCCCGGCCGCCGCCCCCGCGGCCCCGGCGCCCGTGGCGTCGTACGACACCGCGCGCGAGACCCGCGTCCCGGTCAAGGGCGTGCGCAAGGCCACCGCCCAGGCGATGATCGGCTCGGCGTTCACGGCCCCGCACGTCACCGAGTTCGTGACGGTGGACGTGACCCGCACCATGCGGCTGGTCGACGAACTGAAGCAGGACAAGGACATGCAGGGCCTGCGGGTCAACCCGCTCCTGCTGATCGCCAAGTCCCTGCTGGTCGCCATCAAGCGCAACCCGGAGATCAACGCCTCCTGGGACGAGGCGGCCCAGGAGATCGTGCTCAAGCACTACGTCAACCTGGGTATCGCGGCGGCCACCCCCCGGGGGCTGATCGTCCCGAACATCAAGGACGCGCACGACAAGACGCTCCCGCAGCTGGCCGAGGCGCTCGGTGAGCTGGTGACGACGGCCCGCGAGGGCAAGACCTCGCCCGCTGCGATGCAGGGCGGCACGGTGACCATCACCAACGTCGGCGTCTTCGGCGTGGACACGGGCACTCCCATCCTCAACCCGGGCGAGTCGGCGATCCTCGCGGTCGGCGCGATCAAGCTCCAGCCGTGGGTGCACAAGGGCAAGGTGAAGCCGCGGCAGGTCACCACCCTGGCCCTCAGCTTCGACCACCGCCTGGTCGACGGCGAGCTGGGCTCCAAGGTCCTGGCGGACGTCGCGGCGATCCTGGAACAGCCGAAGCGTCTGATCACCTGGGCGTGACGGCTCACGCCGGGGTACTCTGCCGAAGGTGAAGGGGACGGCCGCAACTTCTGTTTGCGACCGCCCCCTTCGCTCTTCCCGGCTCCTCTCAGCCCTCGTTGAGCACGTACACCGGCGCTCCGTTCGCCGTCCCGCCCCGTGAGCGGATGCAGGCGTGCTTGCGCAGCAGCCGGAGGCATTCGTTGACCCGGTGCACCGACAGCCCGGTACGGGCCGCGATGGACTCCAGCGGCTCGCGCAGCTCGCCCTTCTCGACCAGGATCGGGGCGATGACGACGGCCACCGTCCACACGTCCGCCGTCACCGACAACCGCTGCCGCCAGCCGGCCAGCAGGGTCTGCGTGGTGGGCGGCGCCGCGAGGGGAGTGCCGAGCGCGGGACGCGGGAGAGGGAGTCCGTCGATGCGGTCCGCGATCCGCTCCATCGCCCGCACCATGGCCTGCTGCACGGCCAGCGTCGCCTTCTGCAGCTCGATCGACTCGCGCTGCCCCTTCGCCAGCTCCTCGTCCAGCCGGAGGTTGTGCGCCTCCAGCCGGACGATGGCCTCCGCGACCTGTTCCGGCATGGCGTACGCGACGGGCGCGCCCGGTTCGGCCGGCTGCACCTCCGCCTTGTCGAGCGTGTAGGAACCCTCGCGCTGGACGGTCTCGACGACTTCGGCGACCCACAGTTTGAAGGGCGTGCAGGCCGGTTTGGTGCAGGCGTTGACGAGCAGGACGAGACCTTGCAGAGAGATCAGATTCAGGTCTCGACGCCACTCCCTACCTGCGGGAATGCTGAGACCGTAAGCTCCACTTACGGTCTCGAGTGTCTTTCGGTGCTCTTCGGGCATGTGGTCGGCGAGAGCCTGCCGAGAGTTGGTGTGACCGAGTTCCTTGCAGACATCCACCGCCGGAAACCAATGGCTTCCGTCCGGCATGGTGAGCCGGCGGACACGGGCGCCGGTCGCCGCGTACACGAAGTCGCTGATGTCGATCGCCTGACGCCGTCCCTCGGCGTCGGACTGCTTCCTGGGTTCGTTCATGCGAACACCTCCGTCGCGGAACGTAGAACGGAGGAAATCGAATATGCCAATTGCAAGGCTTATTTTCGTGATTACAGGTGAATTACCGGCATGTGGGTGACATTGGCGGCGGCGTTGAGGTAGACGGTCAGTCGGCGTGGGCCCGGGCGCGGAGCGCGTTCAGCAGGGCCGCGCCCCGTTCCGCGTCGTCCACGCTCACCGCGAAGTCGCTCCGGCGGCCCCGGGGCCGTATGACGAGGCAGTCACCGGCGCGGAGCATGACCGTCGTGCCGAGGCCGCTGACACGGTAGCCCCAGCCGCCGACCTGGGACGGCAGCCGGTGCTCGGCGCGGGCGGACTCGATGGCGGCCGGTGCCCAGCGGCGGGCGGGCCGGTGGAGCGGGCCGAAGGACACCTCCAGGCCCGCCTCCGACACCTTCGCCCGGACCGAGGAGAAGGTCGCGCCGGCGAGCGACGTGACGGCGGACACCGCGCACACCGGCCACAGCGCGGCGGGCTCCGCCAGCCCGGCGGCCAGGGCGATCAGCGCGACGGCGGCCACCAGGGCCGCCACCGCCGCCAGCAGCCCCAGCCAGGGGTTGGCCGTGCGGGAGAACCACACCAGCCGTTCGCCTTCGGGCAGTTCCGGCGCGGGCGCGGCGGTGGCCGGCGCGGCGGCGGGCCGCGGGGTGAGCCGCCAGGCGGTCACGCCGGCGGCCACCGCCAGCGCTCCGAGCAGCACCACCGTGAGGACCGGCTGGCGGGCCTGGTGCCAGTCGGTGTGGTCCAGGTTCACCCGGACGACGGACACCTGGGCGCCGACGAGCACCGCCCCGGTGGGTGCCAGCGCGATCGCCCGCCAGGGGTGCGCGGCCGCTGTGGTGCGGCGCGGGCGTACGCCCGTCGTGAGGGCCACCAGCAGCCAGACGCCCGCCGGGACCAGGGAGGCCGCCCACAGGGGCAGTGAGCCGTCGGGGGTGCCGCCGCCGCTCCAATGGGTGGCCAGCCGGCCGGGGAGCCGGTGCCGCGCGGCCCACGGCAGCCCGGCGAGCACGGCCGTGACGGCCGCCGTCGCGCCGAGGGGCCACCAGCGCGTCGTACGGCCCCGGGGCGCCGGCCCGCTCCCCTCGCCCGTCATGCCAGCCCCCGGATCATGTCGATGAGATCGGTGCGGCTGTAGCCCAGCCGGGACGCCTCCGCGACCAGCTCGCGCACCCTGAGCTGCATCCCGGAGCGCCGGGCGGCTCCCTCGGCGACGGTGATGCCCCGGCCGCGCCGGAACTCCAGCAGGCCCTCGTCCCGCAGCTGGCGCAGGCCGCGCAGGACGGTGTTGACGTTGATGTCCAGGGCCGTGGAGAGATCGCGGGCGGAGGGCAGCCGGTCGCCCGCGCGGCATTCGCCCTCGGCAATGGCCCGCCGGATCGCCGCGGCGACCTGTTCGTGCAGCGGTCGGGTGTCGGCCGTGTCCCAGTGAAGCAGCATGGTGCCAATGAAGCTAGCACCATGCATGTCATCGGGGAAGCGGAGACGGCGAAGGGGCCCGCCGCTCGCCGCGACGGGCCCCTTCCAGGATGTCTGTGCGTCAGCCGAGGCGCGCGAAGCCGTAGTTGAGGAGCTTCTTCGCGTCCGCCTCGCGGTTGGGGATGGAGGAGGAGGCGAGGACGGTGCCGATGACCGTCTTGCCGTGCCGGGTCGCGGCGAAGACCAGGCAGTACTTGGCCTCCGGACCGGAGCCGGTCTTCACGCCGATGGTCCCGCTGTAGCTGCTGAGCAGCCCGTTGGTGTTCTTCCACGGCGCCATCGTGCGGGTGCCGCCCGACTTGGTCTGCGTCTTGGCGGTGTACGACTTGGTCTTGACGATCGTGCGGAACGTGGAGCTCTTCATCGCGCTGCTGGCGATCTTCGTCAGGTCGCGCGGCGTCGAGTAGTTCTTGCCGTTGCCGATGCCGTCGAAGGAGTCGAAGTGGGTGTTCTTCAGGCCCAGGTTCTTGGCGCTGGTGTTCATCTTGCCGATGAAGTTCTTCACGCGCGCCGCACGGGTCGTGCCGGAGCCGTACTTGTCGGCGAGCGCGTAGGCGGCGTCGCAGCCGGACGGCAGCATCAGCCCGTACAGCAGCTGACGGACGGTCACCTTGTCGCCGACGATCAGGTGGGCCTGGGAGGCGTTGTTCTTGACGACGTAGTCGCTGTACGCCTTCTGGATCGTGACCTTGGAGTCCAGGTTGAGGTTCTTCTGCGCGAGCACGACCTTGGCGGTCATGATCTTGGTGGTGGAGCCGGTGGCCAGCCGGGTGTCCGCCTTCTTCGTGTACAGCGTCGAGCTGTTGGCGTTGTTCATCAGGTACCCGCCCTTGGCCACGATCGAGGGCGCGGTGACGGCCTGTGCGGGCGCCGCGGTGAGGGCACCGGTGGCGGCCAGCGCGCCGGCGGTGACGGTGACGACGGCGGCTTTGCGAAGACTGGTGCCCTTAATGCCGGTAATCAACTGATGTACCCCGAATGTATTGAATGCCCCTGGTGTGCGGCCGAGTTGCGGTGGGTGCGAAAAGGGGGCCGCGTGTGTGTGACACGTAAGTAGCACAGAAGGTTGTGCGGTTGCCGGGCGAGGAGAGGTTAATCGCCACCGTCCGCATGATGGACGGCTTCCTCGCTTGCGTACGTGTTGTATCTATCCTGTGGGCATGAGAACGGCCGTCGAGCACTCCGCGCCCCAGTCCCTCAAGCGGCCACCCGCCGCCGACCGCGTGTACGCCCATGTCAAGCAGGGCGTGCTCGACCGTCGTTACGAGGGCGGAACCCTGCTCACCGAGGGCGAGCTGGCCGAGGCCGTGGGCGTCTCGCGCACGCCCGTCCGGGAGGCGCTGCTGCGGCTGGAGGTCGAGGGCCTGCTCCGCCTGTACCCGAAGAAGGGCGCCCTCGTCCTGCCGGTCTCCGCGCAGGAGATCGCCGACGTGGTGGAGACCCGGCTGCTGGTCGAGGAGCACGCGGCCCGCAAGGCCGTACCCGCCCCGCCGGGCCTGCTGGAGCGGCTGACCGAGCTGCTGGAGCGGCAGAAGGCGCAGGCGGCCGCCGGTGATCTGGCCGCGGCCGCGGTCACCGACCGCTCCTTCCACGCCGAGATCGTGCGCAGCGGGGGCAACGAGATCCTCTCCCGCCTCTACGACCAGCTGCGCGACCGGCAGCTGCGGATGGGCGTCGCCGTCATGCACTCCCACCCCGACCGGATCGCCAAGACGCTCGCCGAGCACGAGGAGATCCTGAACGCGCTGCGCGCCGGGGACGCCGAGGCGGCCGTCGGGATCGTGCACCGGCACGTGAGCTGGTTCTCGCATCTCGCGCGAGGTGACGTCCGATGAGCGCCACGGTGCGCAACGCCGCTCTTCCGGGCGATCCTCCGGGAGGCCGCCGGGCGGTCGCGGTGTGGTCCATAGGCGTGGCGGTCTACTTCGTCGCCGTCATCTTCCGTACGTCGCTGGGGGTGGCCGGTCTCGACGCGGCGGACCGTTTCCATGTCAACGCCTCCGCCCTGTCCACGTTCTCCATACTCCAGCTGCTGGTCTACGCGGGCATGCAGATACCCGTCGGCCTGCTGGTCGACCGGCTCGGCACCAAGAAGGTGCTGAGCATCGGCGCGCTGCTGTTCACCGCCGGACAGCTGGGCTTCGCCTTCTCCCCCTCCTACGGCACCGCGCTCGCCTCCCGGGCACTGCTGGGCTGCGGCGACGCGATGACCTTCATCAGCGTGCTGCGGCTGGGCACCCGCTGGTTCCCGGCCCGGCGCGGTCCGCTGGTCGCCCAGCTCGCGGGACTGGTCGGCATGGCGGGCAACCTGGTCTCCACCCTGGTCCTGGCCCGGCTGCTGCACGGCATCGGCTGGACCCCGGCGTTCGCGGGCAGCGCGCTGGCGGGCGCGGTCGTCCTGGTGCTGACCCTGCTGTTCCTCAAGGACCACCCCGAGGGCCAGGAACCGGCGCCGCCGTCGCGCCGGGGCGGGGCCTATGTGCGCGGGCAGATCGCCGCGGCCTGGCGGGAGCCGGGCACCCGGCTGGGCCTGTGGGTGCACTTCACCACCCAGTTCCCGGCGATGGTGTTCCTGCTGCTGTGGGGCCTGCCGTTCCTGGTCCAGGCGCAGGGCCTCGGCCGCGGCACGGCCGGTGAACTGCTCACCCTGGTCGTGCTGTCCAACATGGTGATCGGCCTGGTCTACGGCCAGATCGTCGCGCGGCACCACGCGGCGCGGCTGCCGCTGGCACTCGGCACGGTGGGCGCGACCGCGCTGGTGTGGGCGGCGACCCTGGCCTACCCGGGGCGGCACGCGCCGATGTGGCTGCTGGTGACGCTGTGCGCGGTGCTCGGCGCCTGCGGGCCGGCGTCCATGCTCGGCTTCGACTTCTCCCGGCCCGCCAACCCGCCGGAGCGGCAGGGCACGGCGTCCGGCATCACCAACATGGGCGGCTTCATCGCCTCCATGACCACGCTGTTCGCGATCGGCGTGCTGCTGGACGCGACCGGGGACGACTACACCGTGGCGTTTGGCTCCGTGTTCGTGCTGCAGGCGCTCGGAGTGAGCCAGATCCTGCGGCTGCGCGGGCGGGCGGCCCGGCGGGAGCGCGAGCGGTTGATCTCCAGCCGTGTGGAGACGGTGCACGTGCCCGCGTAGGCGCCCGCGGCTCCCGGCGCCCGCGCGACCGGCGCCCGCGGCCGGCGCGGGGCTACGGCGTGACCGCGAAGTGGCGCAGGATCGCCGCCGCCAGCTCCTGGTCGCCCTCCGTCTTCACCCGGTCGGACACCGCCTCCGGGGAGACCCGGCCGCAGGCCAGGCGGACATAGGTCTCCCAGTCGAGGGTGAGCGTGGCGGCGGGGCCGAGCGCGGGGACGGTCTCCACCGTGCCGCGGCCCTGGATGTCGACGCGGACGGTCCGCAGGAACTCGACCGGGCCGTGCACGTCGAACACGATCGCCGAGCTGCGCGGGGCGTCGGCGTCCCGCGCGACGACCTTGGGCAGCGCGTCCAGCAGCACGTCCCGGGTGACGTACGCGCCCGGCGAGTCCAGGTTGCCGGGCCGGCCGAGGGCCGTGCGCAGGTCCTGCTCGTGCACCCACACGTCGAACGCCCGCATACGGTAGGACTGCTCCAGGGTGATCTCCTTGCCGAGCGGGCCGCGCACCAGGGTGCCGGGGTCCCGGGACTCGCCCCGCAGCTGGCGGTTGCGGCGGATGACCGTGTACTCCAGCTCGGCCGTCATCTCCGGCGCGGTGTGGTGGCGGCGGACGTCGACCTGCATCTCCATGTAGCGCTGGTGCTCGGTGGCGACGTGGAAGAGGTCGCGCGGCAGGGCGTGGATGGGGCGCGGGTCGCCGAGCATCTCGCAGTCCATGCCGATGACATGGGACACGATGTCGCGCACCGACCAGCCGGGGCACGGGGTCCGCCGGTTCCACTCGCCCTCGACGAGCGACTGCGCCATCTCGGATATCGCTTCGATGGAGTGCGTCCAGGCGTCGGCGTAGGGCTGGAGAGTGGGATGCAGACTCACGGAACGGGACCCCTCGGCGGTCGGTACACGGGCGGGTTTGCGGCGGCGTTGCCGGCGGACGGCGGCTGCACTTCGGCGGGTGTCTTGAGACGCTAAGTTACGCTGCGGAAAGGCACCCCGGCAGTGCTTTCGTGTGACGATCGTAGGCCCGTGTGGACGACTTGAATCCCAGGACGGTGGTAGTGTGCGCGCCTCGCTGATCCAGACAGCCGTGGACGAGAGGGAGCCGGTCGACTCCCGGCGGCAGCGCGTGGCCGCGCTGGTGCGGGAGCAGAGCGGTGCCGACCTCGTCGTCCTTCCGGAGCTGTGGACCACCGGTGCCTTCGCCTACGAGGAGTTCGGCCGCGAGGCCGAGCCGCTCGAAGGGCCGACGTACGAGACGATGGCCAAGGCGGCGAGCGACGCGGGCGTGTGGCTGCACGCGGGCTCCATCCCGGAACGAGACCCTGAGGGCCCCCTCTACAACACCTCTCTCGTTTTCTCCCCCTCCGGTGAACTGGCCGCGGCCTACCGCAAGATCCACCGCTTCGGCTTCGACAAGGGCGAGGCCGTGCTGATGGGCGCGGGGCGGGACCTGGTGACGGTCCGGCTGCCCGGCACCACGATCGGCGTGGCCACCTGCTACGACCTCCGTTTCCCCGAACTCTTCCGCTCACTGGTCGACGCCGGTGCCGAGACGCTGGTGATCCCGGCGGGCTGGCCCGAGCGGCGACGCGCGCACTGGACGCTGCTGGCTCAGGCGCGGGCGGTGGAGAACCAGGCGTTCGTGCTCGCCTGTGGAACGGCCGGGACGCATGCCGGAGTTCCGCAGGCGGGTCACTCGATCGTGGTGGATCCGTGGGGCGAGGTGCTCGCGGAGGCCGGCTCCGGCGAGGAGGTCCTCACGGTCGACATCG
The DNA here is from genome assembly GCF_033366695.1 of Streptomyces sp. SCL15-4. Classification (NCBI taxonomy): domain Bacteria; kingdom Bacillati; phylum Actinomycetota; class Actinomycetes; order Kitasatosporales; family Streptomycetaceae; genus Streptomyces; species Streptomyces sp. SCL15-4. Next base: position 4,187,009 of record NZ_JAOBTQ010000001.1, on the reverse strand, counting down.
ACCCGGCGAAGGTGGCCGCGACCCGCGAGCAGTTCCCCGCCCTCAAGGACCGCGTCCTGGGCCTGGAGCCGCCCCGGCACCGGGGCTGAGCGCCTCTCACCGACGGCGCGCCCGGCCCGGGTCAGTCCTCCTCGCGCTCCTTCTCGGCGAGGTGGATCACGCACACCGCCACCGCGATCACCAGCGCCGGGTCGGCGTCCTCCCGGACGACGTCCACGCCGTAGGTGTCGCGGACGGACAGCAGGCGGCGGGAGATGACCGCGAGGAGTTCGCCGTCGTACTCGACGGCGAACTCCCGGTCCAGGATCTTGCCGCTGACGTCCAGCTCGGTGCCGTCCACCAGGGCGACCCGGTAGTGGTTGCGCAGCAGCGACAGCCGCTTGCGCCGGATCCGGGCCAGCGCCTCGCCGTCCCGTTCGATCACCATGGTGTCGCGCAGCGCGAACATCTTCTGGTGGATGTCGATCAGGACCCGCCCCTCGGTGTCCTTCAGCTCGAAGGTGTCCCGCAGCCGCATGGCCTTGCCGTCGACGAGGTAGACCTTCCGGCCGTGCTCGTCCTCGATCCACCAGTCGTCACCGATGCCGAGGATCCGGTCGCGTACGAGGAATCTCATACGGATCAGGCTTCCCCGGCGACGGGCGATCGTCACAAAGCCGTCATACTCCGAGCCCGCCGGCCGCCTCCGCGGCCGGCGGCCGGCACGGGGAGGCGCCGCCGGACCGGTCGGGACGGCGGGCCGTGCCCTCGTCCGGCCGGGAGGCGGAATCCGTCCGGCTGCGAGGTGACGCCGGGATGAACTTCGCGTGCTTACGCGGCAGTTGCCCAACCGGACGGCCGGCAACCGAGTCGGAACGTACGTAAGGCGCACGACCGCGCACGTCCTCTCGGAGGTTTCCATGCCCGCTCGTCCCGTCCGCCGCCGGGTGCTCCGCGCCGTCCCGGCGGTGATGCTGGTCCTCGGCACGGCACTGGCCGTCCCGCTCACCCTGGCCGGCGCCGCCGGCGCCGCCACGGCGCCGGCCACCGCCGAGGTCAACGAGTACGACTGGCAGCTCACCTACCAGGCCGCCGCCGGCCAGGCCAACAAGGCCACCGTCACCGCCACGCTCACCGCGGACCGTACGGGCATCACCTACCTGATCGACGACGTGGTGCCGGTCGAGGCGGGCCACGGCTGCGGCCATCCCGTCGCCGCGGACCGCACCAAGGTCTCCTGCACGGTCACCAGCGTGGACAGCCAGGACCCCTACGCCGCCCTGGTCATGAACCTCGGCGACCGCAACGACACGGTCGCCTACAACAACGGCACCGACCAGATCTACTCCTACGCCCAGATCTCGCTGGGCGCCGGCAACGACAAGGCGACCGACTCGGGCCGGCTCGACGGTGCCTACGTCTCGGGTGACGCGGGCGACGACACCCTCTCGGTCGGCAAGGAGGGCCTGGCCTGGGGCGGCGACGGCAACGACACGATCAACGCGGCCGGCGGCGGCAACATCGCGCAGGGCGGCAAGGGCGACGACACGCTGCACGGCGGCTCCGGGGGCCAGTACCTGTCCGGCGACGACGGCAAGGACACGCTCACCGGCGGGGCCGGTGCCGACAGCCTGTACGGCGGCAAGGGCGACGACACGCTGTACGGCAACAGCGGCAATGACACCCTCTACGGCAACAGCGGCAACGACCGGCTCTACGGCGGCGCGGGTCGCGACACCCTCTCCGGCGGCCCCGGCCGGAACGTGGTCCGCCAGGACTGACGACCCGGCCCGTTGTCCACGGCCCGGCCCTGCCGGGCCGGGTTGTCCACAGGCGCTCGAACGTCCGCCGGCGCCAGGTGGCACCCTTGGAACCATGACCGACTCCGCACCCCGACGCGCCCGAGTACGCGCCCCCGAGCTGATCGGCAAGGGCGGCTGGCTGAACACGGGAGGCCGTCAGTACGCCCTCTCCGACCTGCGCGGACGCATAGTCGTCCTGGACTTCTGGACCTTCTGCTGCATCAACTGCCTGCACGTCCTGGACGAGCTGCGCGAGCTGGAGGAGAAGCACCGGGACACGCTCGTGGTGATCGGGGTGCACTCGCCGAAGTTCGTGCACGAGGCCGACCACCGGGCGGTCGTGGACGCCGTCGAGCGCTACGGCGTGGCGCACCCGGTCCTGGACGACCCGGAGCTGGCCACCTGGAAGCAGTACGCGGTGCGCGCCTGGCCCACCCTCGTGGTGATCGACCCCGAGGGCTACGTCGTCGCGCAGCACGCCGGCGAGGGCCACGCGCACGCCATCGAGCGGCTGGTCGAGGAGCTGGAGGCCGAGCACGCGGCGAAGGGCACCCTGCGCCGCGGCGACGGTCCCTACGTGCCGCCGGAGCCCGAGCCGACGACGCTGCGCTTCCCCGGCAAGGCGCTGCTGCTGCCGTCGGGGAACTTCCTGGTCAGCGACACCACCCGGCACCAGCTGGTGGAGCTGGCCGAGGACGCCGAGACGGTCGTGCGGCGGCTCGGCACCGGCACGCGCGGCTTCGCCGACGGCGGCCCGGACCAGGCGTCCTTCAACGAGCCGCAGGGCCTCGCCCTGCTGGACGACGGCTCGGTGGTGGTCGCCGACACCGTCAACCACGCCCTGCGCCGGCTGGACCCGGCCACCGGCGAGGTGACGACCCTGGCGGGCACCGGCAGGCAGTGGTGGCAGGGCTCGGCGAACTCCGGCCCGGCCCGCGAGGTGGACCTCTCCTCCCCGTGGGACGTGGCGGTCTTCGGCGGCAGGGTGTGGATCGCGATGGCGGGCGTCCACCAGCTGTGGACGTACGACCCGGAGGGCCGGACGGTCGCGGTGGCGGCCGGCACCACCAACGAGGGCCTGGTGGACGGCCCCGGCGCCGAGGCATGGTTCGCCCAGCCCTCCGGCCTCGCGGCCACCGCCGACCGGCTGTGGCTCGCCGACTCCGAGACGAGCGCCCTGCGCTGGGTGGACACCGACGGCCATGTGCACACCGCCGTCGGCACCGGCCTGTTCGACTTCGGCCACCGGGACGGCGCCGCGGAGCAGGCCCTCTTCCAGCACCCGCTGGGCGTCACCGCCCTGCCGGACGGCTCGGTCGCCGTCGCCGACACCTACAACCACGCCCTGCGCCGCTACGACCCCGCCACCGGCGAGGTCACCACGCTCGCCACCGACCTGCGCGAACCCAGCGACGCCGTCCTCGTCGGCGAGGACATCGTGGTGGTGGAGTCGGCCCGGCACCGGCTGACCCGGCTGCGGCTGCCCGAGGAGGCGGTGCGCGTGGAGTCGGTCGCCCACCGCACCCGGCGGGCGGCCACCGAGGTCGCGCCCGGCCGTCTGAGCCTGGACGTGATCTTCCAGGCCCCGGCGGGCCAGAAACTCGACACCCGCTACGGCCCCTCGACCCGTCTGCTGGTCTCCGCCACCCCGCCCGAGCTGCTGCTCAAGGGCGAAGGGGCCGACACCGACCTGTCCCGCGAGCTGGAACTGAACCCGGCCGTGCCCGAGGGCGTCCTGCACGTCTCCGCGATGGCCGCGTCGTGCGACGACGATCCGGCCAACGAGTACCCCGCCTGCCACGTGCACCAGCAGGACTGGGGCGTCCCGCTCCGTCTCACAGCGGGCGGGACGGACCGCCTGCCGCTCGTCCTGGCGGGCATGGACGAGCAGTAGGCAGGCGCCGGCTCAGACGCCGTAGCCGTCCGAGTAGCCGTCGACGCGGTGGTGGTGGCGGTGGGGCTCCTCCTCCACCACCGGTGTCGTCGGCGGGACGACCACGCGGCGGCGGCGGGCGATCCCGCTGAACGTCGCGACGCCGATCAGACCGACGGCCATCAGGATCAGGCCGACGACGGTGACGTTGACGCCCTTCATGTGCCAGTCGGTCGCGAACGTCAGAATGGCCCCCACGCCGATGAGGATGATGCATCCGCCGAGACCCATGAGACCTCGCCTCCCCTTCCGGTTCCGGAATCTCCGGTGTCGTCCGGGTACCCGGCGGGGTCGCGGCTAGCCCTCCAGGAAGGCCGTCAGGGCGTTCGCGAGGAGGAACGGGTCGTCGGCGCCGCACAGTTCGCGGACGCTGTGCATGGAGAGGATCGCCACGCCGATGTCCACCGTGCGGATGCCGTGCCGGGCGGCGGTGATCGGGCCGATGGTGGTGCCGCACGGCATGGAGTTGTTCGAGACGAAGCTCTGGAACGGCACGCCCGCCTTCTCGCAGGCCGCGGCGAACACCGCGCGTCCCGAACCGTCGGTCGCGTAGCGGTTGTTGACGTTGACCTTGAGGATCGGGCCGCCGTTGACCCGCGGGTGGTGCGTCGGGTCGTGCCGCTCCGCGTAGTTGGGGTGCACGGCGTGACCGGTGTCGGAGGACAGGCAGACCGAACCGGCGAAGGCGCGGGCCCGGTCCTCGAACGTCCCGCCGCGCGCGAGCACCGAACGCTCCAGGACGGAGCCGAGCAGCGGGCCGTCGGCGCCGGTGTCCGACTGCGAGCCGTTCTCCTCGTGGTCGAAGGCGGCCAGCACCGGGATGCGGGGGAGCGGGGCGCCGGAGGCCGCGACGGCGGCGAGAGCGGCGGCACCGGCGTGCACGGACAGCAGGTTGTCCATGCGCGGACCGGCGACCAGCTCCCGGTCCCGGCCGAGGTAGGCCGGCGGCTCGACCGGATGGGTCATCAGGTCCCAGCCGGTCACCGAGCCCGCGGTCAGCCCGGCCTCCTGCTCCAGGAAGGCGATGAGGTCCCCGTCGCGCACGTCGTCGCCGAGGCCCCACACCGGCTGCAGATGCCGCTGCTTGTCGAGCTTCAGCCCTTCGGAGCCGACCGTGCGGTCCAGGTGGATGGCGAGCTGCGGCACCCGCAGCAGCGGCCGGTCCACGTTGACCAGGACCGAGGAGCCGTCGCGCAGGGACAGCCGGCCGGCGAGCCCGAGGTCGCGGTCCAGCCAGGAGTTGAGCAGCGGGCCGCCGTAGATCTCCACGGCGACCTGGCGCCAGCCGTGCGCCCCGCTGTCCGGGCGCGGCTTGATCCGCAGGCTCGGGGAGTCGGTGTGCGCGCCGATGATGTGGAACGGGGTGTGCGGCTCGGCCCCCTCGGGCACGTACCAGGCCACGATCGCACCGCCGCGCAGCACGTACTTGCCGCCGTGCGTCCCGTCCCAGGCGTCCGTCTCCGCGACCTGCCGGAAGCCCGCCTTCTCCAGCCGCTCGGCGGTGTTCGCCACGGCGTGGTACGGCGACGGGCAGGCCGCCAGGAAGGACATCAGGTCGTCGGTGTGGCCGCGGTCGAAGCGGGCTGGTGCGCTCATGGGATTCACCTTAACGACGTGCACGGGCCCGCTCCCGGAAAGAGAGCGGGCCCGTGTGAGGAATCGACGGGGACGTCCGGAACGTCGGAAACCGGGCGTCCGGAACGCCGGGACCTAGAACGCGGCCTCGTCCAGCTCCATCAGGTCCAGCTCGACGTTTCCGGCGACCTTGCGGGCGAGGGTGACGCCCGGCAGGACGTTCGCCGCGAAGAACTTCGCCGCGGCGATCTTGCCGGTGTAGAACGCCTTGTCCTTCGCCGAGGCGGTCGCCAGCTTCTCGGCGGCGATCGCGGCGCCCTTGAGCAGGAGGTAGCCGACGACCACGTCACCGGAGGCCATGAGCAGGCGCGTGGTGTTGAGGCCGACCTTGTAGATGTTCTTGGTGTCCTGCTCGGTGGCGGCGAGGTCGGTCAGCATCACGCCGACGATCGCCTCCAGCTCCACGGCGGCCTTGGCCAGCTGCTCCCGGGCGCCCGCCAGCTCCTCGCCGCCGGTGCCGAGGGCCAGGAACTTCTTGATGTCCTCGGCGAGGGAGTTCAGCGCGGCGCCCTGGTTGCGGACGATCTTCCGGAAGAAGAAGTCCTGGCCCTGGATCGCCGTGGTGCCCTCGTACAGGGTGTCGATCTTGGAGTCCCGGATGTACTGCTCGATCGGGTACTCCTGCAGGAAGCCGGAGCCGCCGAAGGTCTGCAGCGACTGGGCCAGCTGCTCGTAGCCCTTCTCGGAGCCGTAGCCCTTGACGATCGGCAGCAGCAGGTCGTTCAGCGCGTGGTCGGCGGAGGCGTCCTCGCCGTTCGCCTCCTTGATCTGGATGGCGTCCTGGATCGAGGCGGTGTACAGCACCAGGGCGCGCATGCCCTCCGCGTACGCCTTCTGCGTGATCAGCGCGCGGCGCACGTCGGGGTGGTGGGTGATGGTGACCTTGGGCGCGGTCTTGTCCATGAAGTTCGCCAGGTCCGGACCCTGGACGCGCTCCTTGGCGTACTCCAGCGCGTTCAGGTAGCCGGTGGAGAGCGTGGAGATCGCCTTCGTGCCGACCATCATGCGGGCGAACTCGATGATGCGGAACATCTGGCGGATGCCGTCGTGCTTGTCGCCGATCAGCCAGCCCTTGGCGGGGTGCCGGTCGCCGAAGGTCATCTCGCACGTGTTGGACGCCTTCAGGCCCATCTTGTGCTCGACGTTGGTGGCGTAGACGCCGTTGCGCTCGCCCAGCTCGCCGGTCTCGAAGTCGAACAGGTACTTCGGCACGAGGAAGAGGGACAGGCCCTTGGTGCCGGGGCCGGCGCCCTCGGGGCGCGCGAGCACGTAGTGGAGGATGTTCTCCGACATGTCGTGCTCACCCGAGGTGATGAAGCGCTTCACGCCCTCGATGTGCCAGGAGCCGTCCTCCTGCTGGACCGCCTTGGTGCGGCCGGCGCCGACGTCCGAGCCCGCGTCGGGCTCGGTGAGCACCATCGTGGAGCCCCACTGCTTCTCCGTGGCGATCTTCGCGATGTGCTTCTGGACCTCGTTGCCCTCCTCGAAGAGGATGCCGGCGAACGCCGGGCCCGAGGAGTACATCCACACGGCCGGGTTGGCGCCCAGGATCAGCTCGGCGTAGGCCCAGATCAGGGAGCGCGGCGAGGTGGTGCCGCCGATCTCCTCGGGCAGGCCGAGACGCCAGTACTCGGAGTCCATGTAGGCCTGGTAGCTCTTCTTGAACGACTCCGGGACCGGCGCGGTGTTGGTCTCCGGGTCGAAGACCGGCGGGTTGCGGTCGGCGTCGGTGAAGGACTCGGCCAGCTCGTTCTCCGAGAGGCGGGTCATCTCCTCCAGGATGCTCTTGGCGGTCTCGACGTCCATCTCCTCGAACGGGCCGGTGCCGTACACCTTGTCGCGCCCGAGTACTTCGAAGAGATTGAACTCGATGTCGCGGAGATTCGACTTGTAGTGCCCCATGGCGACGGCTCCGTAGAGGGATCGGCGAGGCACTGACTCCTCGCACCTAGTTCACGTACCAACAAGTAGCTACGATGATGCTACCCGTCGGTAATAAGACGCAACCCCGATCAGGGCATCTGTGACGCGTCTCAAGTACCGGCGCGGGCGCGTTGTCGCGTGCCAGGTGCATGCCCCCTCGGAGTGCGCCGTGAACACCTCCGCGCGCCCGGCCGTCCGGGTGAACCCGCGGCGACGACGCGAGCCCGGCCCGCGCCCCCGCTCCTCCGCGCTGACGCGCGAGGTTTCGCGCCGTAGCCCGACCGGGCGGCGGGGTGGCTCGGTACGCTTCTGCCCATGTACGGCTACGACCAGAACGCGGGTGCTCAGCAGCAGTACGCCCCGCCGCAGCAGATGCCGGGCGGTGTCGGCGGGTACGGCCAGCAGCCGCCGCTCTATCCGGAGCCGTCCCCGCCCTCGCTCGCGGACGCGGTGCGCGCCTTCACCACCGGGCAGATGGCCGCCGAGGACTTCCAGCAGATCTTCGCCACCTCCAAGGTGTACTGCCCGCGCGGCGACAGCCCGGGCTTCCTCGCCCTGCACAACACCCAGCAGCCGGTGATCCCGATGTTCACCTCGCTGAAGGAGCTGCGCCGGTACGCGGGCAAGGAGTCCAAGTACTTCGTGATCACCGGCGCGGAGGTGATCGACCTGCTGCCGACCGGCTACGGCTTCGTCCTGGACATGGAGGGCGAGCACCGGATCGTCTTCGACGCCAAGGCGGTCGAGCAGATGGTCGACTTCGCGATGCGCCGCATGTACGGCGGCGGCTGAGAGGCCACCCGGACCCGGGCCCGGAGGGAATTCCCTCCGGGCCCTTCCCGTTGTGACTGGCAAGAAGTTCAACGCTCAACTAAAGTGGGCGTACCAAGGAGGTACCCGACATGCCCGCAGTGACCGTCGAGAACCCGTTGACGCTGCCCCGTGTGACCGCTCCCGCCGACGCCGTGGCACGTCCCGTGCTGGCCGTCACGACCGCCCCGAGCGGTTTCGAGGGCGAGGGATTCCCGGTGCGCCGGGCGTTCGCCGGGATCAACCACCGCCACCTCGACCCGTTCATCATGATGGACCAGATGGGAGAGGTGGAGTACGCGCCGGGCGAGCCCAAGGGCACCCCCTGGCACCCGCACCGCGGCTTCGAGACCGTCACCTACATCATCGACGGCGTCTTCGACCACCAGGACTCGCACGGCGGCGGAGGCACCATCACCAACGGCGACACCCAGTGGATGACGGCCGGCTCCGGCCTGCTGCACATCGAGGCGCCGCCGGAGTCCCTGGTCGTGTCCGGCGGTCTCTTCCACGGCCTGCAGCTGTGGGTGAACCTGCCCGCCAAGGACAAGATGATGGCCCCGCGCTACCAGGACATCCGCGGCGGCACCGTCCAGCTGCTCGCCTCCGCCGACGGCGGCGCGCTGCTGCGGGTCATCGCCGGCGAGCTGGACGGCCACCAGGGCCCCGGCGTCACCCACACGCCGATCACGATGATCCACGCGACCCTCGCCCCGGGCGCGGAGCTGACCCTGCCGTGGCGGGAGGACTTCAACGGCCTCGCGTACGTCCTCGCGGGCCGCGGCAGCGTCGGTACGGAGCGCCGGCCGGTCCACCTGGGCCAGACGGCCGTCTTCGGCGCCGGCTCCGCGCTGACCGTCCGCGCGGACGAGAAGCAGGACGCGCACACCCCCGACCTGGAGGTCGTCCTCCTCGGCGGCCGGCCCATCCGGGAGCCGATGGCCCACTACGGCCCGTTCGTCATGAACACCAGGGACGAACTGGTGCAGGCCTTCGAGGACTTCAAGAAGGGCCGCTTCGGGCAGATCCCGGCGGTGCACGGCATGACCGACAGCGGCATCTGATCCGTCCCGGCACCCGGACGGGCGTACCTCGCCCGTCCGGACCCGTGCGGCGGGACAGCCGGCGGTCCGCGTGATCGGCTGGGTACGTGCTCCTGCTGCCCGAACCCGTACGCCGGCTCGCCGCCTGGTGCGCCGTGCTGCTGCTCGTCGCCGCGGTGGGCTGGGTCGGCGTACAGCTCTGCGGTGAGCTGCGCACGGCCGTCACGCCGGTGCTGCTCGCCCTGCTCGGCACCGCGCTGCTCGGTCCGCTGTACCGGTGGCTGGTGCGGGCCGGGGTGCAGCGGTCGGTGGCGGCCGGGCTCACCTGCGCCGCCGTCGTGGCCGTCGTCGGCGGTGCCGTCTACATCGTCGTCACCGCGCTCGTCGACAGCGGCGCGCAGATCCTCGCCTCGCTGCGCGGCGCCGCCCAGGCCGTCGCCCGGCACTTCGGGGCCTCCGGGACCGGGCTGGACGACCTCGCCTCCCACGCGCGCGAACTGCTGCGCAGGTTCGGCGGGACGGCCGCGTCCAACGTCGTCAGCGGGGTGAGCCTGGTCGCCGAGAGCATCGCCATGGCCGTGCTCGCGCTGCTGCTCGTCTTCTTCTTCCTGCGCGACTCCCACCGGGCCCTGGCCGCCCTGCGCTCCCTCGCGCCCGGCGGCAGCGCCGACACCGCCGAGGCCGTCGCCCGGCGGGCCTTCGCCGCGGTGGAGGGGTTCATGCGCGGGACGACCTTCATCGCGCTCATCGACGCCCTGTGCATCACCGTCGGCCTGCTGGTCCTGAGGGTGCCCGGCGCGATCGGGCTCGGCGCGCTCGTCTTCGTCGGCGCCTACATCCCCTATCTCGGCGCCTTCCTCTCCGGCGCGGTGGCCGTGCTGGTCGCCCTCGCCGACCGGGGCCTCGTCATCGCGCTGTGGGCGCTCGGGGTGGTGCTCGCGGTGCAGGTGCTGGAGGGGCATGTGCTGCAACCGGTGATCCAGAGCCGGACCGTGCAGATGCACCCGGCCGTCGTGCTGGTGGCGCTCACCGCGGGCGCCTCCGTCGCGGGCATCCTCGGCATGCTCCTCGCGGTACCGGTGACCGCGGCGGCCTTCGGGGTCCGGGCGGAACTCCTCGGCCGCCGGAGGCAACCGCCGGCACACGGCCCGGACACCACGCGGCGCGACCCCTGACCCGCGCCGCCGACGGCCCGGGCGGCACACGGCGCGCCTACGGGACGTACGACCCCGGCGATCTGCCGGGCGTCTCCGCCCCCGTGCGCTCCCGGAGTTCGAACCAGATGCTCTTGCCCTCGCCGCGCGGGGACACCCCCCACGCGTCCGCGAGGAGTTCGATCAGCATCAGGCCGCGGCCGGAGGAGGCCAGCTCGCCGGGGCGGCGTTTGTGCGGGAGGTCGTCACCGGTGTCGAAGACCTCCACCCGCAGCCGCCGGCCGTCCTCCTCGCAGCGGACCTCGGCCAGCAGCAGCGCGTCGGCGTCGGTGTGCACCAGCACGTTGGTGACCATCTCGGAGACCAGCAGCACCGCCGAGTCCACCTGATCCGGCGAGGTCCAGTCGTGCAGCAGCTCGCGCAGGTGCTGACGGGCCTCGGCGATCCGGTCCGGCTCGTCCTGGGCCACCGACAGCAGGGTGCGCCGCACCGGCGGCCCCTCCGCGACGGTGCCGCCGCGCCCGCGGCCGGCCGCCGGCCGGCACAGCAGCAGCAGCGCGATGTCGTCCTCGCGGCGGTCGGCCAGCGGGCCGGTGGTGTGGTGCGAGGATGGTCCGTGCACCGCCTGCACCAGCGCGTCGGCCAGCGTCTCCAGGTCCTCCTGGCGGTACTCGCCGGCCCGGTGGTCCTCCAGCAGCTCGCGCAGCCTGCGCCAGCCGCTCTCCAGGTCGTGCCCGCCGGTCTCGATCAGACCGTCGGTGCACAGCATCAGCGTCTCGTCGGGTTCGAGCGTGAACCGGGTCGTCGGGTAGTCGGCGTCCGGGTCGACGCCCAGCGGCAGCCCGCCCGCCGTCGGCCGCATCATCACGGTGCCGTCCGCCATCCGGATCACCGGGTCCGGGTGCCCGGCGCGGGCGATCTCCAGCATGCCGGTCGCCGGGTCGGCCTCCACGTACAGGCAGGTCGCGAAGCGCGGGTCGGCCAGGCCGTCGGGCCCGCAGCCGTCCGTGACCCCGTGCAGGAAGCGGGCCGCGCGGGAGAGGACGGCGTCCGGGCGGTGCCCCTCGGCGGCGTAGGCGCGCAGCGCGATCCGCAGCTGGCCCATGATCCCGGCCGCGCGCACGTCATGCCCCTGGACGTCCCCGATGACCAGCGCGAAGCGGCCGGAGGGCAGCGGGATCATGTCGTACCAGTCGCCGCCGACCTGGAGTCCGCCGCCGGTCGGGATGTACCGGGCGGCGATCCGCATCCCCGGGATCTCCGGGCCGAGCGACGGCAGCATGGAGCGCTGCAGCCCCTCCGCCAGCTCCCGCTCGGACTCGGCGGCGCCGGCCCGGGACAGCGCCTGGGCGAGCATCCGGGCGACCGTGGTGAGGACCGCGCGTTCGTCGGGGGTGAACGCCACCGGGTAGGTGAACGCGGCCATCCAGGCGCCCCTCGTCCGCCCGGCCGCCGTCAGCGGCAGGAACGCCCACGAGCGGCGGCCGAAGCGCCGGGCGAGCGGCCAGGCGGCCGGGTAGCGGTCGCGGTACTCCTCCGGGGAGGACAGGTAGACGGCCCGGCCGGTGCGGACCACCTCGGCGGCCGGGTAGTCGGTGTCCAGCGGCATGTGGGAGAAGGGGCCCATGTCGCCGGGCTGGTGCCCGTGCTGGCCGGTGATCGTCAGCCGGTCGCCCTCCACGCCGTAGACCACGAGCCCGTCCGGGGAGAAGCCCGGCATCGACAGGCCGCCCGCCACCCGCAGCACCTCGGCGGTGGACCGGGCCTCCGCCAGCGCCCGGCCCGCGTCCAGCAGGAACGCCTCCCGGGAGCGCCGCCAGTCGCCGGTGACCGCGCTGCGGGCCGCCGCCGTGCCCGGGGCGGGCTCGGTCACCTCCTGGAGGGTGCCGATCAGCTCGTAGGTGCGCCGCTCGGGGTCGAAGGACGGCTTGGACCGGCTGCGGACGACCCGCAGGATGCGGCCGTCGGCGTCCACGACCCGGATGCGGACCTCGGCGAGGGTGCCCTCGGCGACCGCGAGCCGTACGATCCCGGTGATCTCGTTCCAGTCGACGGGATGCAGCCGGGCCCGGACCTGGGCCTCGGTGACGGTGACCCGCTCGGCGGGCAGCCCGAGCAGCCGCGCCGCCTCCGCGTCCACGGTGACCAGCCCGGCGGCCGTGTCCCAGTGCCACAGCCCGGTCGCGAGGGCGGCGAGGACCTCCCCGACGGACGGCAGGGGCTCGCCTGTGCGCATTGCCCCACTTTATGGAGAGGTGCGCCTCGGGTGCCACCTGATGGGACGGCGGCCGCCGCCAGGACGTCGCGACGGCCGCGTCCGGCGGGAGGGCGGTCATGGTGGGGAGCCGTTCTTGGGGTGCCCGGTACCCTTGGGATGGCCTAGGCCGTACCCGCCTGGCGACACCCGATCCGCACAGACTGGATGAACGACGATGCATCGGTACAGGTCCCACACCTGCGGCCAGCTCCGCGCCTCTGACGTCGGCACCGACGTCCGGCTGAGTGGCTGGCTGCACAATCGGCGCGACCTGGGTGGCATCCTCTTCATCGATCTGCGTGACCACTACGGCATCACGCAGCTGGTCGCCCGCCCCGGCACCCCGGCGTACGAGGCCCTGGACAAGATCTCCAAGGAGTCCACGGTCCGCGTCGACGGCCGCGTTGTCTCACGTGGAACCGAGAACGTGAACCCCGACCTGCCCACCGGCGAGATCGAGGTCGAGGTCGCCGAGGTCGAGCTGCTCGGCGCGGCCCAGCCGCTGCCCTTCACGATCAACACCGAGGACGGGGTCAACGAGGAGCGGCGCCTGGAGTACCGCTTCCTGGACCTGCGCCGCGAGCGCATGCACCGCAACATCATGCTGCGTACGGCGGTCATCGGCGCCATCCGCCAGAAGATGACCGCGCTCGGCTTCAACGAGATGGCCACCCCGATCCTGACGGCGACCTCCCCCGAGGGCGCCCGCGACTTCGTGGTCCCCTCCCGGCTGCACCCGGGCCGGTTCTACGCCCTGCCGCAGGCCCCGCAGCAGTTCAAGCAGCTGCTGATGATCTCCGGCTTCGACCGCTACTTCCAGATCGCGCCCTGCTTCCGCGACGAGGACGCCCGCGCCGACCGCTCGCCGGGCGAGTTCTACCAGCTCGACGTCGAGATGAGCTTCGTCGAGCAGGAGGACGTCTTCCGGCCGATCGAGCAGCTGATGACCGAGCTGTTCGAGGAGTTCGGCGGCGGCCGTCACGTCACCTCCCCGTTCCCGCGCATCCCGTTCCGCGAGGCGATGCTCAAGTACGGCTCCGACAAGCCGGACCTGCGCGCCAAGCTGGAGCTGGTGGACATCACCGACGTCTTCGAGGGCTCGGAGTTCAAGGCGTTCGCCGGCAAGCACGTGCGCGCCCTGCCCGTGCCCGCCGTCCAGGACCAGCCGCGCAAGTTCTTCGACCAGCTCGGCGACTTCGCGGTGTCGCTGGGCGCCAAGGGCCTGGCCTGGGTCCGCGTCGGCGAGGACGGCACGCTGTCCGGCCCGATCGCGAAGTTCCTCACCGAGGAGAACGTCGCCGAGCTGACCAAGCGCCTGTCGCTGGCCCCCGGCCACGCGATCTTCTTCGGCGCGGGCGAGTTCGACGAGGTCTCCAAGATCATGGGCGCGGTCCGCGTCGAGGCCGCCAAGCGCGCCGGCCACTTCGAGGAGAACGTCTTCCGGTTCTGCTGGATCGTCGACTTCCCGATGTTCGAGAAGGACGAGGAGACCGGCAAGATCGACTTCTCGCACAACCCGTTCTCGATGCCGCAGGGCGGCATGGAGGCGCTGGAGTCCCAGGACCCGCTGGACATCCTGGCCTGGCAGTACGACATCGTCTGCAACGGCGTGGAGCTGTCCTCCGGCGCGATCCGCAACCACGAGCCGGACATCATGCTGAAGGCGTTCGAGATCGCGGGCTACGACCGCGAGACCACCGAGCGCGAGTTCGCCGGCATGCTCCGCGCGTTCCGCTTCGGCGCCCCGCCGCACGGCGGCATCGCCCCGGGCGTGGACCGCATCGTCATGCTCCTCGCGGACGAGCCCAACATTCGCGAGACGATCGCCTTCCCGCTCAACGGCAACGCCCAGGACCTGATGATGGGCGCCCCGACCGAGCTGGAGGAGTCCCGCCTGCGCGAGCTGCACCTGGACATCCGCAAGCCGCAGCCGAAGTAGCGGTCGCCGGGGCTCAGCCGCCCTGCTCGTCGGTCGGCGCGTCCGGGGACGCGCCGTCCTCCAGCAGCCGTTCCGCGATGTCGTCGGACCAGTGCTGGGCCCAGGCGCGCAGGGCGGCGATGTCGTCCCCGGCCAGGCCGTACCGGAGGAAGTCCCGGTCGGCGTAGAAGTCCGTGCCCGTCAGCCGCGACTGGAGGGTCGGCAGGTCGAACGGGTCGTGGGCGTGCCGGCGGCCCAGTTCCTCCAGGTCCGGCAGCGAGAACCGGGCCGCGCAGGCGCGGGCGTCGATGAGGTCGACGGCCGCGCCCCGGTCGTACAGCGCCCGGATCTTCGTCCCCACGGCGTCCGCGAGGCAGAGCGCGGGGCCGTACCCGGTCGGCTCCGGCGGCTGCCAGAACGTCTCCTTGTGCAGCGCGAGCGCGCACGGCTCGCCGGTGTGCGGGTCGGTGACCGCCAGCCGCGCGGTCAGCGCGGTGACCGCGCCGGTGTCCACCCGCCGGCCCCGTGCCTCCAGTGCCGCGCCGACGGCGGCGGCGAGCCGCTCCATGGCCTCGGGGCTCTCGGTGGCCAGGTCCACGTCGGCGTGCGGCCGGCCGAGCAGTCCGTGCGCCTGGAGGGCGTAGCCGCCGGCCAGCACCAGACCGTACGGAGCGCCCGCCGAGGCGGCGTCCGCGAGGAGCCGGCGATGGGGTTCTGGGATGTCCACGCGGACGATTCTCCGGCCTTCCGCCCCCGGCGGGCGACGCCCGGCCGGGCGCCCGCGGAAAATTCCCGCGGCGACGGCAACCTCCCGGCCGCGGGCGGCCACTGAGGAGTCGTAAGGCATGTACGACAGAACCTTAAGGACTCCTCCGTGGCAGCTCCCTCCCACCGCCGGTCCCTCCGCAAGCGGCGCACCCTCGCCGTGTCCGCCGCCGTCGTGGCCGCGGCTGCCGGCGCCGGGGTGTTCGTGCTGAACGCGAACGCCGACGCCGTCGACCTGTACCACCAGACCCTTGCCGCCAAGGACGGCTGGGCCGCCTCCGGCGCGGGGACCACCGGCGGCGCGAAGGCCGACTCCGCGCACACCTTCACCGTCTCCACCCGGGCCCAGCTCGTGAAGGCGCTGGGCTCGGCCTCGGACACCACGCCCCGCATCATCAAGGTCAAGGGCACGATCGACGCCAACACCGACGACAGCGGAAGGAAGCTGACCTGCGCCGACTACGCGGCCGGCACCGGCTACTCGCTGTCGGCGTATCTCAAGGCCTACGACCCGGCCTCCTACGGCCGCTCCAAGCTGCCCTCCGGCACCCAGGAGAAGGCCCGCGCCACCGCCCAGGACAAGCAGGCGAAGAACATCGTCTTCAAGGTGCCGGCCAACACCACGATCGTGGGCGTGCCCGGGTCCAACGCCGGGATCACCGGTGGCAGCCTCCAGGTGAAGAACGTCGACAACGTCATCATCCGCAATCTGGCGTTCTCCGCCACCGAGGACTGCTTCCCGCAGTGGGACCCGACCGACGGCGACGACGGCAACTGGAACTCCGCGTACGACTCCGTCACGCTGCGCGGCGCCACGCACGTCTGGGCGGACCACAACACCTTCACCGACGCGCCCCACTACGACAAGGCCAACCCCGAGTACTACGGCCGCGAGTACCAGATCCACGACGGCGCCCTCGACATCACCAACGGCTCGGACCTGGTGACCGTCGAGCGCAACCAGTTCACCGACCACGACAAGACGATGCTGATCGGCTCCAGCGACAAGGACAGCACCGGCAAGCTGCGGGTGTCGATTCACCACAACGTGTGGAAGGGCATCGTGCAGCGGGCGCCGCTGGCGCGCATCGGCCAGATCCACATCTACAACAACGTGTACGACACGACGACCGTAGACGGCTACGCGCCCCAGTACAGCATCAATTCCCGCGCCAAGGCCCAGGTCGTCGCGCAGGCCAACTACTGGACGGTGCCGTCCGGCGGCAAGGTCGCCAAGCTGCTCAGCGGCGACGGCACCGGCTCGGTCGCGGGCAGCGGCAACCTGGTCAACGGCACGGCCACCGACCTGGTCGCCGCGTACAACGCCGCGAGCTCCAAGAAGATCAAGACGACCGTGAACTGGACCCCGGCGCTCACCGCGGGCCTTCAGTCCTCGGCGAAGAACCTGCCGGCAGAGCTGGCGAACACCACCGGAGCGGGCGTCCTGAAGTAGACCCGCCGCAGACGCGAGAGGGCGCCGGGTCCGTCCGGACCCGGCGCCCTCTCCCGGTGGTCACAGGCGGGGTCAGCCCTCCTCGCCGCCGAAGCGCTCCTTGTACGCCTGAAGGTCCTCGTCCGTCAGCTTGGCGAACAGCACCGGAGGCACCGTGAACGGCGTGCCGGCCGGGACGGCGGCCAGGGCCCTGGCCTCCTCCGCGGTGATCCAGGCGGCCGAGTCGTCCGGCAGGGCGAAGGCGCCGCGCATCGCCGCCGAGGTGGCCGGGATCAGCGGCTCGGAGACCACCGCGTACAGGTGGATCAGGTTCATCGCCGTACGCAGGGTGAGGGCCGCGCCCTCCTTGTCCGTCTTGATCTCCAGCCAGGGGGCCTTCTCCTCCAGGTAGGAGTTGCCGGCCGACCACAGGGCGCGCAGCGCGGCGGCGGCCTTGCGGAACTGGAGGGCCTCCATCTGCTCCTCGTACTCGGCGAGCAGACGGGCGATCTCCTCGCCGAGCCGCGCCTCCGCCTCGCCGGGCTCGCCGCCGGCCGGGACCTCCTCGCCGAACCGCTTCCTGCTGAAGGACAGCACGCGGTTGACGAAGTTGCCGAGGGTGTCGGCCAGGTCCTTGTTCACCGTGGCGGTGAAGTGCTCCCAGGTGAAGGACGAGTCGTCCGACTCCGGGGCGTTGGCGATCAGGAAGTAGCGCCAGTAGTCGGCGGGCAGGATGTCCAGCGCCTGGTCGGTGAAGACGCCCCGCTTCTGCGAGGTGGAGAACTTGCCGCCGTAGTACGTCAGCCAGTTGAACGCCTTGACGTAGTCGACCTTCTTCCACGGCTCGCGCACGCCCAGCTCGGTGGCCGGGAACATCACCGTGTGGAAGGGGACGTTGTCCTTGGCCATGAACTCGGTGTAGCGGACGGTGTCGTCGGCGTCGTACCACCACGCCTTCCAGTCCCGGTTCTCCGGGTCCTGGCCGGCCCACTCCTTCGTCGCGCCGATGTACTCGATCGGGGCGTCGAACCAGACGTAGAAGACCTTGCCCTCGGCGGCCAGCTCCGGCCAGGTGTCCGCCGGGACCGGGACGCCCCAGTCCAGGTCACGGGTGATCGCGCGGTCGTGCAGGCCCTCGGTCAGCCACTTGCGGGCGATGGAGGAGGCGAGCTGCGGCCAGTCGTCCTCGTGCCGGGCGACCCACGCCTCGACCTCGTGCTGGAGCTTGGACTGGAGCAGGAAGAGGTGCTTGGTCTCGCGGACCTCCAGCTCGGTGGAGCCGGAGATCGCCGAGCGCGGGTTGATCAGGTCGGTCGGGTCCAGCACACGGGTGCAGTTCTCGCACTGATCGCCGCGGGCCTTGTCGTAGCCGCAGTGCGGGCAGGTGCCCTCGACGTAGCGGTCCGGCAGGAAGCGGCCGTCGGCCGGGCTGTAGACCTGGCGGATCGCCCGCTCCTCGATGAAACCGTTCTCGTTCAGCTTGCGGGCGAAGTGCTGGGTGATCTCGACGTTCTCCTGGCTGGAACTGCGGCCGAAGTAGTCGAAGGCGAGCGCGAAACCGTCGTAGACCGCCTTCTGCGCGTCGTGCGCCCGGGCGCAGAACTCCGCCACCGGCAGGCCCTGCTCCTTGGCGGCCAGCTCGGCGGGGGTGCCGTGCTCGTCCGTCGCGCAGATGTAGAGCACGTCGTGGCCGCGCAGGCGCAGATAGCGGGAGTAGACGTCCGCCGGGAGCATGGACCCCACCATGTTGCCCAGGTGCTTGATCCCGTTGATGTACGGAAGGGCGCTGGTGATGAGGTGTCGAGCCATCGTGGCTGCTCCCAGGTCGCTGCTTTTCTGCGGTTTCGAACCTTCAAATCGTAGCCGACACGGGTGGGCCGCCCGCTTCCCGTTTCGCGGTGTGGGAAGGGGCGGCCGGATGACTACGGTCCGTTACGGGCGCCAGTCCGCGAGGACGCCTTCGTACAGCTCGGCGTCCGTCAGCTCGCGGGGAGTGGGGCCGGCGTGGAAGAACGACGCGTTGCCGGTCTTCAGTTTGCGGAGGTAGTCGAACGCCTTGTTGTCGTGGTCACCGAAGGCGACGAAGGAGAAGAAGACGTCCGGATGGGTCTCCGCGGCCTCGGTGAGGGCCTGGGTGGCGGGGGTCTTGGCGTCGGGGGCGCCGTCGGTCTGGAAGACGACGAGGGCGGGGGCGCGGTGGTCGCGGTGGCTGCCGTGGTGGCTGCCGTGGTGGTCGAGTACGGCGGCCACGGCGGCGTGGTAGCTGGTACGGCCCATGCGGCCGAGGCCGGCGTGCACGTCGTCGATCTTCGTGTCGTGGCCGGGGGCGAGGGTGAGGTCGGTGGTGCCGTCGACCTCCGTGGAGAAGAAGACGACGTGGACCGAGGGGTCGGGGTCGAGGTGGGCGGCGAGGGCGAGGGCCTGGTCGGCGAGGGACTGGGCGGAGCCGTCCTTGTAGTACGGGCGCATGCTCGCGGAGCGGTCCAGCACGAGGTAGAGCTTCGCCCGGGTGCCGGTGAGGTTCTTCTTCCTCAGGGTGGCCGTGGCGGCCTTGTAGGCGGCGGCGAGGGCCGGGGCGCGGGACTTGACCTTGGCCAGAGGGGTGGCGGGCTTGGGCTTCGGCTCCTCGGCTTCGCCTTCGGTGTCCGTGTTCCCGCCCGCATCACCCGTGCGGGTCTCGTTGTCGGGCGCGGGTGACTCCTGCGGGGTGCTCTCGCCGTCGGCGGCGTGCGGGTCGTTGGCTGCCGGCTCCTCGGCTTCGCCTTCGGTGTCCGTGTTCCCGCCCGCATCACCCGTGCGGGTCTCGTTGTCGGGCGCGGGTGACTCCTGCGGGGTGCTCTCGCCGTCGGCGGCCTGTGGGGTCGTCTCCGCGTGAGGCTCGGGCTTCGGCTCCGCCGGGGGTTCCGCTTCCGCTTCCGGCTCGGATTCGGCTGCCGCTTCCGGCTCAGGTGCGAGTGCCGGTTCCGGTTCCGGTTCCGGTTCGGTCTTGGCTGCCGCTTCCGGTGCCTTCTCCGGCTCCGGGCCGGGCTCCGTCACCGTTTCCGGCTCCGGGCCGGGCTCCGTCACCGTTTCCGGCTCCGGGCCGGGCTCCGTCACCGTTTCCGGCTCCGGGGTCGGTGTCCGCGGCGCCTGCTCCGGCGCCGTAGCGGATTCGGGCGCTGTCTCCGGCGCCGCCTCCGGCTCCGGGACGGTCTCGGTTGCCGCCTCCGGCTCCACCGCTTCCGGGTCTGCCGGCTTCGGCTCCACCTGCTCAGCCTTTACCGGCTTCGGCACCGCCGCTTCCGGCACCGCCTGCTCAGCCTCTACCGCTTCCGGCTTCGGCTCCGCCTGGTCCCGGTTTACCGGCTCCGGTGCAGCCGTGTCCGGCGGTCCCGGAGGCGTTTGGTGGGGGACCTTGATGTGGTCGAAGGCCGCTGCCACCAGGTCGTGGTCCTCGGTGGTGGACTGGCGGGGCTCCGGGACGGGGGGCTGCTCGGGGGTCTCGGGCGCACCCTCCGGCTCGGTGGCTCGTGGCTTGCGTGAGCGGCCGAACGCGTTTCGCAGGAGAGTGAGAATGCCCATGTGCGCAACCCTTCGCATGAGTTGTAGCCCGTCGATCGCTGGCCAGGACGGACACGTAAGGTTAGCGGCCCGACGGCGCGGGACCGGTCAATGCGGGGACGTGATCGAGCGGGCCGCCGCCACCTCCTGGCGCAGCGGCTCCAGCACACTGTCCGCGGGCCCGGTGAGATCGGTGCGGACGGCGGTCAGGGTCCGCGCCCGCCGTACCCCCTCGGCCAGCTCCCGAAGTTGCAGGGTCACCTGCGCGATCTCCGCCGCCGACGGCGCCGCCGCCCCGTGCTTGACGCGGACGCGGGCCGCCGTCGTGGCATCCACGATCCGCTCCACGGCGACCACCAGCGGCCACCACGCGGCGGCCCGCCGCCCGGTCGGCGGCGGTTCGGTCAGGGCCCGCTGGAACTCCGTGCGGATGACGGACAGGTCGCGGTAGAGCCGGCGGCGCATCCGGGCCCGCGCGGCCGGTTCGGTGCCGGAGCCGAACGCCTCCTCCACGTAGACCGCCGTATCGGCCACCGCGTCGGCCAGCCGGTCGCCCACCCGGGTGTGCCAGCTCTCCGGCCAGAACAGGTAGCCGGCGGTCAGGGCGATCGCGCAGCCCAGCAGCGAGTCGTTCAGCCGGGGCAGCAGCAGGGCCGTGCCCTGGCGGTTGAGGAGGTCGGACAGCAGGAGGATCACCGGGGTGATGGCCGCGGTCTGGTAGCCGTAGCCCCGGGGGGTCAGGGCGGGGATCAGGGGCGCGAGGAGGAACAGGGCCGGGACGTCCCACCAGCCCAGGGGGACCTCGGCGAGGACCACCGCCGCCACCACCAGGCCGGCCACCGTGCCCAGGGCGCGCAGCAGGGCGCGGGAGAACACCGAGCCGAAGTCCGGCTTGAGGACGAAGGTGACGGTCAGCGCGACCCAGTAGGAGCGCGGGACGGGGACCAGCGACACCAGCGCCTGGGCGAGGCCGATGCAGACCGCCAGCCGGACGCCGTAGCGCCAGGAGTTGGCGGACAGCATGACGTTGCGCGCGGCACGGGCCGTGCGGATGCCGAGCGTGGCCGGCCGGCCCAGGCGGTCGTCGATGCCGCGGGGGTCCACGTCGGGCGCGGCGACGACCTCGGCGGTGTGGCGCAGGGCGTGGTCCACCGCCCGGGCCGTCTCCGTGGCGGGCACGGGGAGGTCCAGGGGAGGCAAGGGGGCGGTGTCCGCCGCCACCCGGCGGGCCAGGACGCGGACCGCCTCGGGGATCCGCGGGGGCAGCGGGCGGGCCGCCAGGTGGGCGGCGGGGGCCGCCTCGATCACCGGGGTGATCGCGTTCAGCCGGGCCAGCAGGCGGGTGAGGTCCGGGCTGCGGCCGTGGTGGCGGGCGCGCCGGGCCAGGATCAGGTCGTAGGACTCGTTGAGCGACCGGGTGACGGCGCGGCGGGCCTCCTCGTACGCCTCGGCGCGGTCCGTGCCGGCGGTGGCGAGCAGGTCGGCGACCGCGCGGTAGGTGGCGGCGACCGCGGTCCGCTCGGGGATGCCCGCGCGCAGCGGCCAGGCCAGCAGGGCGAGGAGCAGGACCAGCAGACCGCCGCCGGTCATCAGGGCCGGGGCCAGCCACCAGGGGGACGGCAGCGGCAGGCCCGCGCCGACCACGCAGTTCAGGAGCAGCAGCAGGCCCGACACCGACGCCACCGCGCCGATCGTGGAGACCATTCCGGAGACCAGCGCCACGCCGGTGACCGCGGCCACCGCGTACCAGCCGTGGCCGTACACCAGGGTGCCCAGGGTCACGCCGACCGCGCCGAAGAGCTGGGGGACGGCGATGTTGAGGATGCGCATCCGGTAGGCGTCGGCGGTGTCGCCGATGACTCCGGACAGGGCGCCCATGGAGGCGAGGGCGCCGTAGGCCGGGCGGCCCGCGGCCAGGCCGGCCGCCAGCGGGAGGGCCATGGCGACGGCCGCGCGGATCACGGCGGACCGGTTCGCCGGTGCCTGCTGGGGTCTGAGGTTCGCCACCAGCCAGTCGGGAGGGGTCAGGCCGATGGGGAACTCTCGGGGCATGCGCCCATTATGGGTGAGTGGTGGATTTCGAGGGGTTTCCCGGCGTCGGGTGAGGGCGGGCCCGGCCAGGGCCTACGCGTCCTCGTCCAGCCGGGCCAGGAACGCGGCGAGGTGCCGGTTGAACTCCTCGGGGCGTTCCAGGTTGGGCAGGTGGGCGGCGCCCTCGATGACGTGCAGGGCCGAGTCGGGCAGGGCCGCGTGCATCTCCTCGGCGTCGGCGACGGGCGTGTAGGTGTCGTCGGCGCCGACCAGGACCAGGGCGGGCACGGTGACCCGCGTCAACAGCGCGCGGTAGTCGGGGCGTTCGGCCCGGCCGCGCAGGGACGCCGCGGCGCCCTCGGGCGGGGTGGCCGTCATCATGCGGTGCACGTGCGCCTTGACCTCGGCCTCGGCGTAGGGGGCGGCCATCTTCTCCAGCACCTCGTCGGCGTAGCCCCGCATGCCCTCGGCCAGCAGCCGGTCCGCCATGGCGTTGCGGCCACGTCTGCCCTCGGGTGTCTCGGCGGCGGGGAAGGTGTCGGCGAGGACCAGGCCGCGGATCCGGTCGCCGAAGCGGTCGTAGCACTCCATGACGATCTGGCCGCCCATGGACAGCCCGGCCAGGACGAAGGACTCCACGGACAGGTGGTCCAGGAGGTCCGCGAGGTCCTCGGCGTGACGGGAGAGCGGGACCGTGCCGGGGGTCACGGGGGAGGCGCCGTAGCCGCGCAGGTCGGGAGCGATCACCCGGCGGCCGGCGGAGAACTCCGTCAGCTGCGGATGCCACATCGTGCGGTCGAAGGGATGGCCGTGGACGAGGACGAGGGGAGGCCGGGAAGAGTTTTCGGGGCCTTTGTCATCGAATGCGAGGAAGGGTGGCATGGCCACGACCCTAGGCGCGGGCTCTTGCTCGGCGCAATAAGATCTTTGCTCTCGGTGCAATCCAACGCGCCGGAGAAACAGGGGTACTTGTGGACGACTACCGGCGCATCGCCGACCGGATCGCGGCCGACATCACCGGCGGGCGGCTCCGCCCGGGCCAGCGGCTGCCTCCGCAGCGGGCGTTCGCCCGGCGGCACGGCATCGCGTCGTCCACGGCGGGCCGGGTCTACGCCGAACTCGTGCGCCGTGGGCTGGTGGTGGGCGAGGTCGGGCGCGGCACCTTCGTCCGGGCCACCGCGCCGGACGGGCAGCCGGGGCTCGCCCTCACCGAGGCGGCCGGCGCACCGCTGGTGAACCTGGAGCTGAACTACCCGTCCGCGCCCGGCCAGGCCGAGCTGCTGGCCCCCGCCCTCGCCACCCTGCTGCGGCCGGACGCGCTCGGCCAGGCGCTGCGGCCGGCCGCCGCCACGGGCACTCCGGCGGCCCGGGAGGCGGTCGCCGCGCTGCTGGCCCAGGGCGGGCCGCGGTGCGGGCCGGAGCGGATCGTGTTCACCGGCAACGCCCGCCAGGCGATCGCCGCCGCGCTCGCCTCGCTGGCCCGGCCCGGCGGCCGGGTCGGCGTGGAGCCGCTGACGTATCCGCTGGTCAAGGAGATCGCGGCCCGTCTCGGTCTGGTCCTCGTGCCGCTCGCCACGGACGCCGAGGGACCCGTGCCCGAGTCGGTGGTCGACGCCCACCGCGCCGCGCCGCTGTCCGCGCTCTACCTCCAGCCCGCCCTGCACAACCCCACCTCGCTCACCACGAGCGCCGGGCGGCTGCGACAGCTCGCCGACTGTGTCCACAGGCTGGGGATACCGGTGGTCGAGGACCGCATCTGGGCCTTCCTCCAGCCGGGCGGCACACCGCCGCTCGCCGCGCTCGCGCCCGGCCTGGTGCACCTCGTCGACAGCCTGTCCAAGCGGATCGCGCCCGGCCTCACCGCCGGTTTCGTCGTCGCGCCCCCGGGCCGCGTCGAGGCGGTGGCGCGGGCGGTCAGGTCCGGCGGGTGGAGCGCGGGCGGCTTCGCGCTGGAGGCGGTGGTGCGCTGGCTCGGCGACGGCACCGTGGACCGGCTGGTGGCCGCCAAGCGGCAGGACGCGCGGCGGCGGCAGCGGCTGCTCGCCGAGAAACTGGCCGGGTTCGCCGTACGCTCCGACCCGGCCGCCTACTTCGCCTGGTGGGAGCTGCCGGCGCCGTGGCGGGCGGACACCTTCACGGCCGCCGCGCTGGACCGCGGGATCGCCGTCACGCCGGGCACGGCCTTCGCCGTCGGCACCGGCCGGGCCCCGGACGCGGTCAGGCTCGGACTCGGGTCGGCGCCGGAACGGGAACTGGCGCGGGCGCTGGCGACGCTCGCCGGTCTCGCGCGGGAGAGGGCGGGCGCGGTCGGCGGGTGAGCCGGGTGGCGAGGGCGGGAGCGGGTGGCGGGGGCGGTTGTGGCCGCGGTGCCGGCCGGGGGCGCTGCTACTCCGGGGACCGGTGTCGGGCTGCGGATGCGGTCGGGCGCGGGTGGCGCTTGCGGGTCTTGTGCGGGCGGCGGTGGAGAGGGTGGTCGGGCGGCGGGTGTTCGTGGGCGCCGTGGCCACGGGAACGGGGTTCGCTGCCGGCGGCGGACGTGGGTGTCGGAGCGGGGGCCCGGCGTCGCTTGCCGGTCTTGTGCGGCAGGGGCAGCCGTGGCGTTGCCGTGGTGAGGCGGCGCCGTGGTCCCGGGCGCGGGTTTCGCCGTGGGCGGTGGACGTGGTCAGGCTCGGGCCCGGGTCGGTGCCGGCGCGGGAGTCGGCGCGGGTGCCGGTGGTGCCTGCCGGTGTCGTGCGGGGCGGGGCGGGCGCGGTCGGCGGGTGAGCCAGGTGGTGAGGGCGACGGTGAGGCCGAGGCCGAGCAGCAGCCAGGCGGCGTCGCGCAGCGGGCCGGTCAGGGCGTCGTAGACCGCGCCCGCGGCGCCGTGCGACACGCCGGCGGGCAGGTCGGCCAGGGTCAGGGCGCGGCCGACGCGGAGCGCGAGGACCAGCAGCGCGCCGCCCAGGGCCGTGCCGAGGGCGGTGGCGGCCACGGCCCGGCGCCGGCGGACGGCGAGCGCGATCCCGCCGACGGCGAACGCCACGGACGCGGCCGGCAGCCAGGAACCGGCGACTTCGAGCACGTGGAACCCCTTCCGGAGGGCGGTCAGCCGGGCCGCCGGGAGCACGGCGACCACGGTGTGCTCCACCGGGATGCGCGCGGCGAGCGGCACGTGGTCGTGCGTGAGCTGGCGTTTGACCTGCGCGGTGACGGGAGCCAAGTCGATGGTGACGGCGTGTTCGTCCCGTCCGCGCAGGGCGCGCAGCACGGCGTCGTGGGTGACCCGGTTGCCGGTGTCCCAGGCCAGCCGGAAGGCCCGGGTGTGGGTGAAGGAGCGCACCGCGTCGCGCACGAACGGGCGCACCGGGCCGGGCGCCGGGCGGACGTCCAGATGTTGGTCCACGGCGCGCAGGAGGCCGTCGCCGACGGTGTCCGCGACGGCTTCCCGCACGGCCGGGTCGGCGGCGAGCGGCGCCATGGCGGTGACGTACCGGCCCGTGTCGGCCAGCCCGTACGCCGCCCAGGCCGCCAGCGCGCCGAACGGGACGAGGAGGCAGGACAGGGTGATCAGTACGGCCGACAGGGCGCTCCTGAGGCGTCGTGGGGGCACAGCTCCAGGCAAGGGCCCCCGGGGCCCGCGCGCGAGCGGGAGCACTGCGTTCGGGCGGCGGGAGGACCCGCTCGGCGGAACGCCGGGCCCTGGTCGGCGGTAGGGAATGTTCCGCACCCAGGCGTACGCCGGCGGGCATCCGGCGTACGCCGCTCAGCGGATCCGGCGCCCGAAGGCGTCCTCCCGCGTGTAGTAGTGGTAGAAGAACGCCATGAAGGTGGCCGCCGAGACCAGCAGCGACATCAGCACGGTACGCAGCACCGGCTTGTCGGTCTGGGCGTACAGGAAGCCGAACGCGCAGCCGGTGAACGCCGTCCACAGCAGCGCGTGCACTTCCCGCGGCATGCGGGGCGCCAGCGCCAGCAGCGCCATGCACAGCACCGCGAACACCAGCGCGCTGACGAAGCCGAGCAGCAGGTTCCAGCCGGTGATCGGGCCGCCGGAGCGGTTGTTGGCCGCCGCCCAGTAGCCGTAGACCAGACCCAGCACGACCGGTACGGCGATCCGGGCCACCCGGTGGGCGCGGGCGTCGAAGACGTCGGGCGGGCGGGCGCGGACATCGGTCGCCCGGCCCTCCACCTCGGGCGTGCGGCCGGGCCGGGACGCGCCGCCGGGCGCGGGTGCCGCTTGAGCCATGGGAGCACTCCTCTCTCCTCGCCCCCGATCTGCCTCCGCTACCAGGGCACAACGGCGGACAGGGCCCGGCAACTCGGCCGGACGGGTGCCCGGATGCGCGCGGTGTCCCCCCGTGCTTCGCTGAGGGCATGGAGGGCTGCCGGCCGTGACGTGGATGGAATACGGGCGGCGACCGCTGCTGCGGGTGCGCGGGCGGAGCGTCGCCTGGCTGCTCCCGCTGCTGCTCCTCGCCGGCGTCGTCCTGCTGGACTTCTCCACCGGTGAGAGACTGCGGATGATCTCCTGGATCGTCCTGGTCCCGGGCATCTCCTCGGCGATCTGCGGGGCGTGGACGACGGCCGGGTACGGGCTGCTGGCGGTGACGACGTACGTCCTCGTGGACAGCGCCTGGCCCGAGCAGTACCAGGCCGGGCTGGGTGACTTCATCCTGGTCGCCGTCGGCGGCGCCCTGGCCACCCTCGCCGCCGCCGTGCGCGTGCGCCGCGAACGGCAGGTCGTGCACATCCGGGACATCGCCGACACCACCCGGCGCACCGTGCTGCGCCCGCTGCCGCCCGACTGGGCCGGGCTGGAGCAGGCGGGGGTGTATCTGGCGGCCGACGTCGAGGCCCGGGTCGGCGGCGACTTCTACGACATCCAGCCCAGTCCGCACGGCACCCGCGTCCTGGTCGGCGACGTACAGGGCAAGGGCCTCGGCGCGGTGGAGGCGGCCGCCGCGCTGCTCGGCACCTTCCGCGAGGCCGGGTACCACGAGAAGGATCTCGCGACCGTCGCCGAGCGGCTGGAGATCCGGATGCTGCGCCACCGCTCCCACACCGTCGCGCTCGGCGGGGCCGACGGCGACCGGTTCGCCACGGCCGCGCTGATCGCGTTCCCGGCGGACACGCCCGGGATGGTGGAGCTGGTGAACTTCGGCCACGAACCGCCGCTCGCCGTCGGCCCGCACGGGGTGCGCGAGCTGCCGAGCGGCGACGGGATGCCGCTCGGCTGCGCCGACCTCGCGGGCGGGCTCCTGCCGCCCGTGCGACGGGTGCCGCTGGGCCCGGACGAGACGCTGCTGCTGGTCACCGACGGGGTGACCGAGGCCCGCGACGGACCCGGCGACTTCTACGACCTGACCCGCGAGGTCGTCCGCACGGTCCGCGCCGACCCGCGCCGGGCCGCCCCGCACCGGCTGGTCCGCCGGGTCCGCGACGGCGTGCTGCGGCACAGCGGGGGCCGGCTGGCGGACGACACCACGATCTTCGCGGTGCGGCGGCTGCCGGGCGGCGGAGGGCCGCCGGGCGAAGACCCCGAACAGGGACGTTTGCGGTACTGAGGCCCCGGTGCGCGGCGCCAGCGGTTACGGTGCTGGCTGGAGAGCGGATCTACGAGGGCCTCGGGACCGGAGGGCCCCACGGGCTCCGCCAGGGTGACAGGGGGAGGCACGATGCCCGGAACCGTGCTGCTGCTCGCGGCCTCACCGGTGGGCCGCGGGCGCCTGGTGGACGCGGCCGGCGTCCTGCCGGTGCTGGCGGCCGTCGCCCCCGCCGTGCTGTCCGGCACCGACACCGCGAACGTCGTCGAACTCGCCGACCCGCTGGAACCGCAGGCCGTCCTCACCCGGCTGCGGGCCGCGGCGGCGACGCCCGGGCCGCTCACCGTGTACCTCACCGGGCAGCTGCACCTGGACCGGCGCCAGCACCGGCCCCACCTGGCCCTGGCCCGCACCACCCCGGCCACCGTCCGCTACACCGCGCTGCCCTGGCACTGGATCCGCGAGGAACTGCGCCTGCGCTCGGCCGCGGACACCGCGCTCGTCGTCGACCTGCACGCGGACGCCGAGGCCTGGCGGCACGTCACCGAGCGCGGCCTCGACTGCGGCCCGCACACCGCCGTCTACGGCCGTCTCGCCCCGCCCGCGGGCCGGCGCCCGGCCGAACCGGCGTACATGAAGACGGTCGCCACCCTCCTGCGCAGCGGCCGCCGCCCCGCGCTGGACACCCTCCACGAACAGGCCCTGAGCCGCATCCCGCAGGAGACGAGGGGCAACCTGCTGCTGGCGCACGCGGGAGGTCACGCGGCACCCGGACCGGTGCCGCCGGCCCGGGTGGCGGCGGCTCCGGCGCCGTGGGGGCCGGCCGCGGCCGCGCCGGGACGCGAGGCGGAGCCGTCCGTGCCCGCCGGCGGCTCCGGCGCTCCGGTGCCGCCGGCGGCCCCCGCCGATCCGCACGCCGCCATCAGCGCGGCCGTGCGCGGCGGACGGCACCAGGAGGCGGACGGGCTGGCCGCGCGGTACGAGGAGGACGCCGTGCGGGCCCACGGCGCCGGCTCCGAGCAGGCGTTGCACTGGCGGGAGGTCCGGGCCGACCTGGCGATGTTCGCCGGGGACCCGGCGCGCAGCTGCCGGGCCTGGCTGGCGGTGGCCGAGGCCCGCCTCGCCGCCGGCCAGGCGGCGGACGCGCCCGCCGTGGAGGCGGCCGTGGACCGCGCCCACCACCAGTGGGGCCGCATCGAGGACACGGCGCGGGCCCGCGAACTCGGGCCCGCGCTCGCGGAGCTGCGCCTGAGGGTGCCCGGCCGCCGCAGCGGCGCGCTGGAGAACATCCGACGCCAGCTGGGCCGCCTCCAGGCCGCTCCCTAGCCTCACTTGGTGAAGGTGAAGTACTTCCAGGCGCCGTGGGTCGTGGAGTTCACGGTGTCACCGGACGCGCCGTTGACGTACGACGAGCGGACCCGGAAGCGCCGGCCGACGTCCCCGCCGTGGTCGCCGGTGATGCCGACCTCGGACACGCCGTCGGAGCCCAGCTTGAAGTACGCGGGCTCGTCCGAGTGCCAGCGGCCCTGGTAGTACGTCTCGAACTCGAACTTCTGCGCCCGGTCCCGGTAGTACGACATCTTGGTCGTGACCAGCGGGTCCCTGTTCTTGTGGAAGAAGTAGTACGTGTGACCCCACGTCGACTTCTTCTTGTAGTGACCGGAGAGCGAGGTGGACACGCCGACCTTGGCGCCGACCGTGCTGGACGCGGAGGCAGACGCGAACCGGGAGTCGCCCGAGAACTTCGCGGTGATCTTGGCGTCCCGCTTCAGGCCGACGGTGACCGACAGGTTGCCGTCGGCGTCGACCTCGCCGGACTTCACCAGCTTGTTCGGCTTGTCGGAGCCGAACGGGTCGGCCCAGATCTCCACCGTGCGGTTCTTGTACGTCTTGCCGAGGTGCGCGGTGAACTTCACGTCCTTGCCGTACGCGTACACCTTGCCGTTGTTGTCGACGGTCAGCGCGGGCTTGGCGCGGGAGACGTCCACGGAGTCCGAACCCGAGCCCGCCGTGTGCCCGGCGTCACCCGCGTAGGCCACCGTGTACTCCACCTTGCCGCCGGCCGGCGGGGTGTCGGTGAAGGAGAACGTGCCGTCGGCCCCGGTGACCGCCGCGGGCAGCGCCTTGCCCTTCGGCGACTCCAGGTCGGTGCGGGTCACGGTCAGCTCGGTCCCGGCGGGCAGGGCGGCCGTGGCGGTGGCCCTGCCCTTGACGGTGAGCTGCTTGGCGCGGGTCGCGGTGGCCGGCGCGTCCACGGTGACGGTGGTGGCCGCCTTGGCGGGCGCGGTGAGCACGCGCAGGGAGACCACGTCCTGGCTGTTGCGGGTCACCGCGAACAGCCGGGAGCCGTCCGGGGCCCAGGCCAGTCCGGCGCGCACCAGCAGGTCGGAGCCGGAGCCGGTGCCGGTGTTCGGGAAGTCGTAGGAGCGCACCGCCTCGCTGCTGCCCGGCCGGAAGATGTACACGTCCGGGTCGTAGGAGCCGTCGATGCCGCCCGCGACCGTGCCGTCGGGCGCGACGGCGACCGAGTTCGGGTACGCGTCCGTGACGTACTTGCCGTCCTCGTTCAGGTCGGCGGTGCGGAACACCTGCTGGTAGTACGGCGCGCCGCTGGCCACCACGACGTCCTTGCCGTCGGGAGTGACCTGGAGGTCGCCGAGATTGCTGCCCGCCTCGCGGGTGCTCGCCCGTTTCACGGCGGTGCCCGAGGAGACGTCGTACGAGGCCAGTTCGACCGGGCTCTGCCCGAGCGCGCCCGCGACGAGCGTGTCCGAGCCGGGCGCGGCGTCCAGCAGCGGGGCCGCGTACCAGTCGCCGTCCTGGCCGAGGGTGACCTTGTGGTCCTCGGACGTCAGGTCGACGGAGCCGAGGTCGCCCGCGGCGGCGCCGCCGTAGCCGAACCACAGCCTGCCGCCGGCGAGGGCGATGCTGAGCGGCTTGTCGCCGACCTCGTAGCGGGTGGTCTCGGTGTCGGTGGCGGTGTCGAAGACCGCGATGGCGTCGAGGTCCTGCACGGCCGCGTAGAGCGTGCCGGAGTCGGCGGACAGCTCCAGGCCGTGCACGCCGGACAGGCGGGTGGTGAGCTGCTTGACGACCTGGCCGGCGAAGTCGGTGACGACGATCTTGCCGTTCAGCGGGTCGCTGACGAAGACCTGCTGGTGCACGGCGTCCACGACGATGTCACCGGTCTGCCGCACCGGCAGGACGGCGCTGGAGTCGGCGAACGCCGGGGCGGCGGCCAGGGCCGCCGAACCGATCAGGACGGCCAGGGCGGTGGCGGCCGTGAGAGAGCGCTTGCGCACGCTGATTCGAACCCCCCGAGACGAATGAAAGACAAGGGTGCCCGCGCGGACACGACTGTCTGCGGGCCCTCCGTGCGTGAGCCGTGGGCCGCGCGTGGCGTGTGCGAAGCGTAGGTCATGCCACTGACAACAGGCATACGGGTTCCGGTGGGCAGGGGCGGCTTTCGGACGCGCGGAGGGACGCGTCGCTCAGGCCATCCAGAAGAAGACCACGGTCATGCGTTTGTCCGGCAGGGTGCGGCCCGTGTAGGCGATCGCGCTGTGGACCAGGTTGGCGTGGTAGAGCAGCAGGCGGTTGTAGCGGTGGGGGACGCGGACGTCCTCCTCGAAGTGGTCCGCCGGGACGTAGCGGGTGCCGAGCGCCTCGACGAGGTTGGTGTGCGGGGCCCGGACGATGTTGCCGCCGAGCCGGCCGCCGGGCAGTGACTGGCGGTAGAAGGCGGTTCCGCACTCCTCGGGGGCGTCGGGGCCGAGATAGAGCACGGCCGCGTACCGGCACAGCGCGCGGGAGTCGGTGTGCGGGCGGGGCTCGCCCTCGCCCTCGCCGACCACCTGGACGCAGTTGTGATCGAGGGTGCCGCCGCCGGGCGCCCGCCGCACCCACAGCTCCTTCGCCCCGGTCGCCCGCTTCACCAGCCGTTCCACCCGGGCCAGTTCATCCGGTTCGAGGCCCGGCACCGCGCGCAGTCCCGGCCAGGTCTCGGAGGTGTACGGGTGGCCGCGGACCCAGTCGTCCTTGGCCAGGCACCGCTGCCGTACGGCGTCGACGTCGGGCAGGACGTCGTCCAGCACCCAGTAGTCGCGGCCCTCGGTGGGCTTGCGGTAGGGCAGGACGGGCAGCGCGGCGGGGGTGCGGGGGGAGGGCGGTGCGGGCATGCGGTGAATCTAGGCGCGCCCCTGGTCCGGTTTCTCCCGGGCGGAGGTCAACCTTCGGCCGCGCGGTGGTCAATCTTCGGCCAACGGCGCCCGGAGCAATCTTTACCCGTCACCGCTGAGAGCGACGGGCCGCGCGTCCGTACTGCTTGTGCGTACCGGACCCGCGCACCCCCGTGCGTCCGGACGTGGACGGAAAGACCCTCGGCAGGAGGCACGGTGCGCTTTTCGCGGAACGCGACGGGAACGCTGTTCGTGGGCGGTGCGATGGCCCTGACCCTCGCCGCGCTCGCCTATCCGGGCATGCTCGGCCTGAGCAAGGTCTCCAGTGCGCAGGACCGGGTCATCGCGAGCACGCAGTGGGGGCCGCTGACCGAGCAGGACCGGGACTTCGTGGTGAAGGTCCGGGCGGCCGGGCTGTGGGAGTACCCGGTCGGGCGGATCGGGCTGCGCAAGGGCGGCTCCAAGGCGGTGGTCACGGCGAGCCGGCACCTGGTCGACGGGCACGCGGCGCTCGACACCACCTGCCGGAAGATCGCCCCGATGCTGAACATCACGCTGCCCGACGAGGCCAGCCCTCAACAGCAGGGCTTCGTCCGCCAGTTGAACGGCGAGAGCGGCAGGCAGTTCGACACCGACTTCGCCAACATCCTGCGGATGACCCACGGCTCCATCTTCAACACGGTCGCGAAGATCCGCTCCACCACGAAGAACTCGCTGGTCCGGGCCCTCGCCGACCAGGCCAACGACACCGTGCTGGACCACATCAGCGTGATGGAGAAGACGGGTCTGGTCGACTTCGACCAGACCCTGTTCCAGCAGACCACCCCGCCGAAACTGCCCGACTCCGACCTGACCCCGCCGCCCCCGGCCGCCGGCCGGCCGGAGGTGGTCCTCACCCCGCCGCCGTCGGCCACCTCCACCCCGGTGGACATCGACGGCATCGCGGGCGGCGGCACCACGGGAGCCGGAGCCGGGGCCGGAACGAGCCCGGCCCCACCGGCCGGTTAGGCCAGCCACACGGTGGTGTCCGGTGGCAGCCCCCCGCCGCCCGGCAGCGGTGCACTGCTCAGACGGACCTCGCCGCCCGGCAGCGGCACCGGCTCGGTGCCCAGGTTGGTGACACTGCGCCAGGTCGCGCTGCGGCTGAAGTCCAGCACCCCGGCGGGCGCGTCCGGGGTCCAGGTCAGCGTCTCGCCGTCCAGCAGCTTGCGGCGCAGCCGCAGGGCCGTGCGGTACAGCTCCAGCGTGGAGCCCTCCACACCGGCCTGCGCCTCCACCGCGTACGCCGCGAAGGACGGCGGCTGCGGCAGCCAGCCGGCGCCGGGCCCGAAGCCGTACGAGGGCCCGGTCGTCGTCCACGGCAGCGGCACCCGGCAGCCGTCGCGGCCCTTGCGGGTATGGCCGGTCTGCTCCCAGATCGGGTCCTGGAGCACCTCCGCGGGCAGGTCGGCGACCTCGGGCAGGCCGAGTTCCTCGCCCTGGTACAGATACGCCGAGCCGGGCAGCGCCAGCATCAGCAGCGTCGCCGCCCGCGCCCGCCGCAGCCCGGCCGCCGGGTCGACCGCGGGCGCCGTGCCGTGGGTGAGCAGCCAGGCGTCCGGGTCGGTGCCGGGCGGCAGCACCAGCCGGGAGGCGTGCCGTACGACGTCGTGGTTGGACAGCACCCAGGTCGCGGGCGCCCCGGCGGCGCGGGCCGTGACCAGCGCGTCGGCGATGACCCCGCGCAGCTCCTCCGCGTCCCAGCCGGCCTCCAGGTACTCGAAGTTGAACGCCTGGCCGAGTTCGTCGGGACGGGCGTACAGCGCGCGCCGCTCGCCCGGCACCCAGGCCTCGGCGACGGCCATGCGCGGCGGCCGGTAGGCGTCGAAGATCTTGCGCCAGTCGCGGTAGATCTCGTGCACCTCGTCCCGGTCCCAGTACGGATGGCTGCCCGGCGGCAGGTGCCGCAAGGCGGCCTCGCCGGTCGTGCCGAGGGCGCCGAGGTCCCGCAGCGGTTCGTTGAGGTCCTTGGCCAGGCCGTGCGCGACGTCCACGCGGAAACCGTCCACGCCCCGGTCGGACCAGAACCGCAGCGTGGTGCGGAAGTCGGCGCGGACCTCCTCGTTGTCCCAGTTCAGGTCGGGCTGCTCGGGAGCGAACAGATGCAGGTACCACTCGCCGTCGGGCACCCGCCGCCAGGCGCTGCCGCCGAACACCGACTGCCAGTCGGTGGGCGGCAGTTCACCGCGCGCGCCGCGTCCCGCCCGGAAGACGTACCGCTCCCGGGCCGCCGAGCCGGGCCCGGCGCGCAGCGCCTCCTGGAACCAGGGGTGCAGATGGGAGGTGTGGTTGGGCACGAGGTCCACGACGACTTTCAGGCCCAGCCGGTGCGCCTCGGCGACCAGGGCGCCGAAGTCGTCCGAGGTGCCCAGGCGCTCGTCGACACCGCGCGGGTCGATGACGTCGTAGCCGCCGTCGGCGAGTTCGGAGGGGTAGAAGGGGCTCAGCCACAGGGCGTCGACGCCGAGCGCGGCGAGGTGGGTCAACCGCTCGGTCAGGCCCCGGAGGTCACCGAGGCCGTCGCCGTCGGCGTCGGCGAAGCTGCGCGGATAGACCTGGTAGATGACGGCCTGGCGCCACCAGTCGGGGTTCCTGGACGAGAGGTCCGGCGGCCGGTCTGCCATACGGGCTCCCAAGGGACGGACGACAGTAGGGAATCTGTATCTGTCCACATTGCCCGGAAGGGAACCTTTTCGGGGGCGCTCAGGCGGCGCAGTGCTCCAACAGGCCCCGTACGTCCTCGTCCACCACCCGATAGCGCACCACGCGCCCCTCTTTCTCCCCCGCCACGACCCCCGCCGCGCGCAGCAGCCGCAGGGCCTGGGAGACGGCCGGGTCGTTCATGCCCGTGGCGATCGCGAGGTCGGAGACGGCCAGCGGCCCGGTCCGGTGCAGCGCGAGCAGCAGGGCGAGCCGGTTGGCGTCGGCCAGCAGCGAGAAACGGTCGGCCCAGGTGCGCAGACGCCCCGCGTCGCCGATGGCGGCGATCGCCTCGCACACCCGGTGACCGTCGATGGTCCGACGATCGGCACGGTCGGCAGGCACGAGATGCATGGGCCCATCCTGGCAGGCGCCGATGTGATCTTGAATACCTGCCCGACTGCGCAGCTATGCAGGAAAGCGCGAGCCCCTCTACGGTGGGCGGGCCGTGGTGCTCGGGAAGTCGATGCAAGGTCGACGCGGCCCTCGCCACTGTGATCGGGGAGTTCCCGTTCCGTCCGGCACACCGCCGGGCCACTGGTCGCAGGACCGGGAAGGCAGGAACGGCGGACGTACGACCCGTAAGCCAGGAGACCGGCCACGGCAACTCACGAAGTGATCCACGAGGTGCTGGAGCGTGAACCCGATGGCCGATGCTGCTTCTTTCCGCTGGCGACGCGAGGACACCGTCAAGACGGCGGGGCTGCTGGTGGTGATCCTCGCCCTGCATGTCGTCGCGTTCGGGATTCTCTATCTGCTGGTCGCGCCCCGGCACTACAAGGTCGGGACCGAGGTGTTCGGTGTGGGGCTCGGGATCACCGCCTACACCCTCGGGATGCGGCACGCCTTCGACGCCGACCACATCGCGGCGATCGACAACACCACCCGCAAGCTGATGGCCGACGGCAAGCGGCCGGTGTCGGTGGGGTTCTGGTTCGCGCTCGGGCACTCCAGCGTGGTCGTGCTGCTGGCGCTGCTGATCGCGGGCGGCACCTCGCTGGCCGGGAAGGTGATGAACGAGGGTTCCGCCACCCACCAGGTGCTCGGGGTGCTCGGTACGACGATCTCCGGGTCGTTCCTCTATCTCATCGCCGCGCTGAACCTGATGGCCCTGGCGGGCATCCTCAAGGTCTTCCGGGCGATGCGGGCGGGAGCGTACGACGAGACGGAGCTGGAACGGCACCTGGACTCGCGCGGGTTCATGAACCGGCTGCTGGGCCGGCTGACCAGGTCCGTGTCCCGGCCGGGGCAGATGTACCCGCTGGGCTTCCTCTTCGGGCTCGGCTTCGACACGGCCACCGAGGTCACCCTGATGGTGATGGCCGGCTCGGGCGCGGCGGCCGGCCTGCCCTGGTACGCCATCCTGTGCCTGCCGCTGCTGTTCGCCGCCGGGATGAGCCTGTTCGACACCCTGGACGGCACGTTCATGAACTTCGCCTACCAGTGGGCGTTCGCCAACCCCGTCCGCAAGGTCTTCTACAACCTCGCCATCACCGGCCTGTCCATCGCCGTGGCCTTCTTCATCGGCACCATCGAACTGGTCGGCGTCCTGCACGAGAAGTTCCACCTCAGCGATCCGGTCACCGGCTGGGTGGCCGGCCTGGACCTGGGCAACGTCGGCTATCTCATCGTCGGCCTGTTCGTGGCGGTGTGGGCGGCGGCGCTGGGGTACTGGCGGCTGGCGCGGGTCGAAGAGCGCTGGTCGGTGCGGGCGGCGCCGTCCGACTGAGCCGGCGGGCGAGCGCGGCGCAGACCACCAGCTGGAGGGTGTGGTAGAGCATCAGCGGCAGGACGGTCATGGCGACCTCGTCCGCCGGGAACAGCACGGAGGCCATCGGCAGCCCGCTCGCCAGGCTCTTGGTCGCCCCGCAGAAGACCGCCGTCACCCGGTCCTCGCGGAGCAGCCGCAGCGCCCGCGCCGAGCGGTCGGCGAGCAGCAGGGCGAGCGCGAGCAGCACCGCCACGAGTGCGCCGAGCAGGAGGAGGCGGCCGGGGGACACCCGCTGCCAGATGCCGGTGGTCATGCCCTGGCTGAACGCCGCGTAGACGACGAGCAGGATCGAGCCCCGGTCGCAGCGCCCGATCACCTTGCGGTGCCGGCCGAGCCAGCCGGAGATCCAGCGCCGCACCGCCTGCCCGGCGAGGAACGGCAGCAGCAACTGGACGGCTATGTCGCCCAGTTGGCCGTACCCGACCGGAACGCCGCCGCCCTTGCCGCCGCCGATCAGCGCGACGGCCAGTACGGGGGTGAGCAGCACGCCCAGCACCGTGGAGAACGACGCGGAGCACAGTGCGGCGGCCACGTTGCCGCGGGCCAGGGAGGTGAGGGCGATGGAGGACTGGACCGTGGACGGCAGCACGGCCAGGAACAGCACGCCGGCGGTCAGCTCGGCGCCGAGCGCCGCGTCCGGCAGCAGCCGCGCCGCCAGCCCGAGCAGCGGGAAGGCCGCGAACGTCAGGGCCAGCACCGGCAGGTGCAGCCGCCAGTGGCGTACGCCGTCCAGCGCGGCCTGCGGGGAGAGCCGGGCGCCGTAGAGGAAGAACAGCAGGCCGATCGCCAGCTTGGTCAGCCACGAGACGGCCTCGGCCGCCGTGTCCTCGGCCGGGACGAGCGCGGCGATCCCGATCGCGCCGAACAGCGCGACGATGTACCAGTCGACACGGCGCGCCAGGCCGCGGACCGTTCCGGTGGACGTCTGAGACATGCGCTCCTGCCTTGGAAGCGGGTGGCATGGGACGGGGGCGGGCCCCGAGCCGGTCGTGGGTCCCGGTCGGTGGCGGGCCAAGGCGGTCGTGGACCAAGGCGGTGGCGGGGCCCGGACCGTGGCGGGTGCCGGGGTGGTGGGGACCGCGCGTGGTGGGTGCGCGGTCCCCTGGGGCGGGTCAGGTCATGCCGGGACGTGGACGTGGTGGCGGCTGATGTTCTTCTCCAGCAGGGCCAGGCACTCGGCGACCCCCACGCTGTCCGGGCCCGTCCGGGGCAGGCGGCCGTCGGCCTCCTTCAGGTCGGTCAGCGCCCGGTCGATGGCGGTCTGCGCCGCGAACAGGCACGGCGTGCTGTAGATGGCGACGTCGACGCCCAGCTCGGTCAGTTCGCTCAGGGACAGCCGCGGCGACTTGCCGCCGGCGATCTGGTTGAACAGCAGCGGCTTGTCCCCGATGACCCGCCGCACCTTGTGGATCCAGTCCACGCTGCGCACCCCGTCGACCAGCACCACGTCGGCGTCGGTCGCGGCGAGCGCCTTGGCGCGGCGCAGGATCTCGTCCTCCTCGGTGGCGTCGGTGCGGGCCACCACCACCAGGTCCCGGCGGGACCGCAGGACCATGTCCAGCTTCTCCAGGTACTCCTCCAGCGGCAGCACCTGCTTGCCGTCGACGTGGCCGCAGCGCCGGGGCCGCTTCTGGTCCTCCAGGATGACGCCGGAGGCGCCGACGGCCTCCAGGTTCTGTACGACGTGGCACGCGGTCTCCGGGTCCACGTAGCCGTCGTCGATGTCGACCAGCAGGTGCTGCGCGGGGAACGCCATGCGCAGGCGCTGGACGAAGGCGATGATGTCGGGCCAGGCGATGAAGCCGATGTCCGGCAGGCCGTAGTGGGACGCGGCGAAGCCGAAGCCCGAGACGAACATGCCGTCGTAGTGCCGGGCCGCCACGGACGCGGAGAACATGTCGAACACGCCGATGAGCGGCGTGGTCCCGTCCGCGTGGATGGCATCGCGTAGCCGGTTGGGGTGGCTCACGGTATCCTCCGGGGTCACTGGTTGCGTGGGCGTGGTGCCGCTGCGACCCTCTGCCCGCCAAAGCCGTTGGCCGCGCGGCGTGTTCCGCACCAGACCGGCCGGGTGCCCTTCCTCGGAGAGGCACCCGGTTTTTCGTTGTCCGGTCCGGTGGCCGCAGAGTAAAAAAGGTTTTGCCGAGTCACAACCATCCCTTTGCGGTTCCGGGCCGAAACGCGGCGCCGCGCCACCCCTGGTTCAGGGCCGTGAACGCACGCTCACCCATGTGACCGCCGGGGACGGGGCCGTACGGGCGGGCCGGACGATGACCTAAAAAGCCCTCCCCGCGGAATCCGGACCCCCTTTTTGTACGGGCCGAGGGCGGCCGTCCGGGGCGGGAGCGCTCCCTCAGGGCCGTTCCACCGTCTCCAGGTACAGCCGCACGTACCGGTCCACGTCCACGTCCAACGCCACGTCCACGAGCGCCCGTTCGCGTCCGTCGCCGTGGATCTCGGACTCGCCGGGGCGGGGCCGGAGGTCCACGACGGTCTGGCCGCGGGCCGGGCCGGGCGCCAGCGAGACCTCGACCGGCAGCAGCCGGGTGGTGAGTCCCGCCGGGTCGGCGACCGCGCACACCGCACCCGCGTCGCCGAGCCCGCCCGCCTCCTCGGCCTGCGGCGGCTCGCCCTGGTGGGCCGGCCGGTGGGCGAGGAGGTCGCCGGCCAGCCGGGTGCCGGGCTCGTCGCTCTCCCGCAGCCGGCGCACCTCGGCGCCGGGGACGACGACCCGCCGGAACACGTCCAGGCCGTACATGGTGATCGGCACCCCGGCCGTGAGCAGCACCGCCGCGGCCTCCGGGTCGTGCCACACGTTGAACTCGGCGACCGGGGTGGCGTTCCCGGTGGTCACCGCCCCGCCCATGAACACGATCCGCTCGATGTTCCGGGTGACCTCCGGGTGAGTGCGCAGCAGCAGCGCGATGTTGGTCAGCGGGGCGGTCGGGATCAGCGTGACGGGGCGCGGGGAGGCGAGGATCTCCCGGCGCAGCAGGGTGACCGCGTCCACGTCCGCCGGGAGCCGGGCGGGCGCCGGCAGGCCCAGGTCGCCCATGCCGTCGGCGCCGTGCACCGGCGCCGGGCGGGCCGGCTCGATCAGCGGGCGCTCGGCTCCCCGCGCCACCGGGATGCCGGGGGCGCCCGCCCGGTCCAGCACGGTCAGGGTGTTGCGGACCACCCCGTCCACGTCGGTGTTCCCGGCCACGCAGGTCACGGCGCGGAGGTCGAGTCCGGGGTGGCGGACGGCGAAGAGCAGGGCCAGGGCGTCGTCGACGCCGGTGTCGCAGTCGATGATCACGGGTATGGGCTGTCCGGTCACGGCGGACTCCTTCCGTCGTGCCGACCTTAGGACAGGGCAGCGGAGCCGGCCGGTTCGTCCCGGAGCGAGATGGAGCGGGCCGCCACCCGAGCGGCGCTCCGGCGCGGCAGCTCCGGCACCACCGGCAGCGCACCCGGCCGCGGCCCGTCCCGCAGCCGTACGGCGCCCGGTCCGGCGCCGGTCTCCCGGGCGCCGGTCACCGCCTGGTACGGCACCGGCCGCGCGGTCCGGACCCCGGCCCCGGGAGTGCCCTCGGCGGGGCCGGCCGGTTCGGCGCGCCGACCGGCTGCGGCCGCCTCCCGCACCACCGCCTCCGCCCGCTCCGGCCGCTCCCCGGCAGCACGATCAGCCTGCCGGGCCGGGAACGCGCCGCCGTGGATCTCTACGGCGGTCCGGCGCCCGTCGGCACAGCGGTGCCGGACAGGCCGAGTTCGCGGCGAGGCGGCTCGGACGCCGGTTCAGGTGTCGGCGCGCCGGGACGGTCCGCGGTGTCGTCGTGCTCGACGGGCCCTGCGGGGCGCGCCGCGTGGAGGGGACGGAAACCGCGCCGTACGGCCCTTTTACGGCCCGTTCCACGGGATTTCCGCCGGCGCCCGCTCCCGCCGGGTCGGCCCGCTCACCCGTACGGCCCCGAGCGCTGGTGCCCGGACCGGCCCGGTGGTGCCGTGAGACCAGGGTCCCGCCGGCCGCACACAGCACAGGAGGCACCGATGTCCCCCGCGATATCCCCGCGCGTCCCCCGCCTCCCCCGTGCCGTCCTGCGCCCCCTCCTCGCCACCGGCCTGCTGCTCGGCGGCGGCTGCGCGGCCCTCGGGCTGCACCACCCGGCGAGCGCGCCGCACCCGCTGCCCACGGTGGACCGGCAGGCGGTGACGTCCGTGGCGCCCCGGCGGGCCGACGGTTCCACGCTCAGCGACGAGCAGGCCGAGGCCGCGCTGATCAACCAGACCGACCTCGGCGCCCCCTGGACCGCCACGCGCGGCGCGGCCACCTGGCGGGACGGGCTGCTGAAGGGCCGCACGGCGGCCGGTGAGTGCCAGCGGCTGCTGGACGCTCTCTACAGCGACGAACTCCTCGGCGCGCCGGCGCGCGTCGCCGTCGGCCTGGACGACGCCGACACCGAGGCGCAGCTGCGGTTCCAGATCGGTGCGCGCCGTCCGGCGGACGTCGACGCCACGCTGGAGTGGCTGGGGGAGATGCCGGTGCGCTGCGCCCGGTTCACGGCCACCACGGAGCTGGGGCTGGTGGAGGACGTGCAGGTGACGGCCGCCGCGCTGCCGGAGGTCGGGGACGCCCGCCAGGGCCTGCGCGTCACCTGCGCGACGACCCGGCCCGACGGGCAGCGGTTTTTGCTGACGATGGACGTGGCCGCCGTCCGGGTCGGCGAGGACGCCTTCGCGCTCACCAACGGCGGCCTCGGCGACGTGCCGAACGAGGCGACCCAGGCGGCCGTCCAGATCGGCGCCCTGCGGCTCGCGGACATCCGCAGGCAGGGCAGGGCGCAGGTGTGAACGGGCGGGGTGCGGTGGGTGCCGGTGCGCGGGCGTGGGGTCACAGCGGGGGCTGGGCCGGGGCCGGGCCCAGGGTGGTGGTGCCGGGGGCGGTGCGGTGGCCGAGGCCGGTGCGGTAGGCGTCCAGGGCGGCCTCGGTCCGGCCCGTGCGGCGCAGCAGGTCGCCCAGCAGCCGGCACAGGTCGGCGAGATCGCCGGCGGCGCCCGCGCGTTCCAGCAGGCTGAGGGCGCGGACGTAGTGCTCCTCGGCGGTCTCGGTGTCCCGGGCGTCCTCGGCGATGATGCCGAGAAGGCGGTGCGCGGCGGCGGCGTGCACGGCGCCGCGCTCGGAGGAGAAGTCCCCGAGGACGTCCCGGAGCAGCTCGGCGGCCTCCTCGGACCGGCCCCGGCGGTGCAGCACGTCGGCGAGTTCGACGGCGGCCTGGCTGCGGTACAGGGCGGCCCGGGACCGCGCGAGCATGCCGTACGCCTTGCGCAACTCCTCCTCCGCGCGGTCCAGTTCGCCGTTCTGCGCGTAGACGTAGCCGCGCATCCAGTGGCAGTTGGCCAGCTCGGTGCGCAGCCGCAGCTGGCGGTACAGCTCGGCCGCCTTGGCCAGGGAGGCGTCGGCCTCGGCGAGCTTGCCCTCGGCGAGCAGGGTGCGGGCGACCGAGCGGTGCATCCGGGCGATCAGCGCGGGATCGCCGGCCCGCGGGGCGAGCGCGAGGGCGAACTCGGCGGCCTGGGCGGCGCGGGCGTGGGCGCCCATGTCCATGTACGGGCCGATGACGCTGGCGTAGAGCAGCAGCAGCGCGTCGGGGTCGTGCAGTCCGCCGCGGTTCAGCTCGTCGAGGGTGGACTCCAAGAGGTAGACGGCGTAGCGGAGTTCGCCGGCGAGGTAATGGGCGACGGCACGGCCGCGCAGCGCGGGGACCCGTACCGGCAGGGCCTGGTCGGCCAGGTGTTCCTCGGCCCGCTCGAAGCAGTCCCGGGCCTTGCTCAGCTCGCCCGTCTCCAGCGCGCATTCGCCGAGTCCGAGCAGCGCGGCGGCCTGTTCGCGGACGAGTCCGTGGGCCTCCGCCTCCGCGCGCACCGCGCCGTACCGGGCGGCGGCCTCCTCGGCCCGGCCGTCGGCGAGGACGCGCTGGGCCTCGGTGAGCCGCAGCCGCAGGCCGGTGGCGAGGTGGGCGGGACGGCCGACGGTCAGTTCCTCGAAGGCGACCCCGAGCCGGTCCGCGATGTGCCGGAGCGCCTCGTCGGAGGCCCGGACCCGGCCCGCCTCCACGGTGGAGATGTAGGCGGGCGTGTACGCGGGCTCGGCCAGCTGCCGCTGGGTCAGCCCCCGCTGCGCGCGCAGCCGCTGCACCCGCCGCCCGATGACCTCCGGATCGTCTCGCTCGCGCATGCTGTCCTGCCCCCCAACTCCCCGGGCCGCCCTTGCCGTTGGGCCGCGACAGCACCTAGGTTAAACGGCGGATTAAGCATGCTTGACACTCCGCTGTCGTGTTGCGAGGTCGCCGTGTCCGGACGTACATCCGCACC
The DNA here is from genome assembly GCF_033366695.1 of Streptomyces sp. SCL15-4. Classification (NCBI taxonomy): domain Bacteria; kingdom Bacillati; phylum Actinomycetota; class Actinomycetes; order Kitasatosporales; family Streptomycetaceae; genus Streptomyces; species Streptomyces sp. SCL15-4. Next base: position 4,144,226 of record NZ_JAOBTQ010000001.1, on the reverse strand, counting down.
TTACGCACCCCACACCCGCACTCCCGTCCGGCCGGTTGGACGGGTCTCCGCCGCCCGGGGCGTCGCCGCGGCCGTGATCGCCGCGTCCGGCCTCCTCCTGGCGGCCAACGCGGGCCCGGCCGGAGCGGCCGACAGTCCACCGGCACCGGCATCGGCCGCCCGGCCGACGGGCGGCTGAGACCGCGACGTCTCTCTTCGCGGGCCGCACTCGCGGGCCACTCACGCTCGCGAGTCGTCCACGCGAGTCGTCCTCGTGGGCCACCCTTGCGGGTGGCCGGGAGCGTTCGTCCTGCGGCGAGTGACGTTGTGCGTCAATATGGTGACATTGGCCGCATTGCTCTCGTCAAAGGGGGCCTCATGGCTGTGGACATCCCTCCGCTCGTCAAGCCGTCCCGTCTCAGAAGCCGGGGCGGTCTGCTGGGCGAGTGCATGGCGGAGTTCCTCGGGACTTTCGTCCTCATCTCCTTCGGCTGCGGCGTGGTCGCGATGGCGGTCGCGGCGCTGCCGGGCTCCGGGCGGGCCGCCACGCCGACCACGATCTTCCTGGCGGCCGGCGACTGGCTGCTCATCGCCTGGGGCTGGGCCTTCGCCGTCATGTTCGGCGTCTACGTAGCCGGCGGGATCAGCGGCGCCCACCTCAACCCGGCGGTCACCCTGGCCATGGCCCTGCGCCGGGGCTTCTCCTGGGCCAAGGTGCTGCCGTACTGGTTCGCCCAGGTCGTCGGCGCCCTCACCGGCGCGGCGCTGGTCTACCTCGTCTACCACGCCGCGATCAACGCCTTCGACAGCACCGTGACCGGGCCGAAGGTGAACGGGCACACGAACACCACGTTCTCCATCTTCGCCACCTTCCCGGCCCCTTACTTCCACGGCGGCGTCTGGGGCCCGCTGATCGACCAGATCGTCGGCACGGCCTTCCTGCTGATGCTGATCGCCGCCGTCCTCGACCTGCGCAACCAGGCCGTGCAGGCCAACCTCGGCCCGCTGATCGTCGGCCTCGTCGTCGCGGCCATCGGCATGTCCTACGGCGCCAACGCGGGCTACGCCATCAACCCGGCCCGCGACTTCGGCCCCCGTCTGTTCACCTACGCGGCGGGCTGGGGCAGCCTGGCGTTCCCGGGCAGCGTGTCCGGCGCCTTCAGCGGCTACTGGTGGATCCCGATCGTCGGCCCGCTGATCGGTGGCGCGCTCGGCATCCTCGTGTACGACCTCTTCATCGGTGACGTGCTGCTCACCCGCACCCGGCTGGACCAGCTGCCCCCGCCGGGCCGGTCCACCCCGACGCGGACCACCCACGAGGAGTGAGTACCGGCCGGGCCGGGAGGAACCGGTGGGCCGGCTCCGGGCGCCGGCCGAGGGGACCGGCCGGGCCGAGGCGCACGGCGCGCTCGACGCGGAGACCGCCGCCGACGTACGGCACGGGCTGAGCCGGGCCGCGCAGGCCGCGCGGCACCCCGACGCCACGGCGGACACGGTGGGCCGCCGGCCCGGCCGGGGCCGGGCGCTCCTCGACGGCATCGGCCCCGCCGCCTCGCTCGCCACGGCGCTGGGCTCGCTCATCGCCGCGCTGCCCGGACCGTTCTGAGAAGCGGTCACGCGTCCGAGTCCGCTCAGCGCGATCAGAGCATCCGCACCCGGACGAACAACTACTACCCGGCACCGCCGTTCCCGCCCGTCCCACCGGGACCGCCGCCGGGCCGTCCCGCCGCAACCGCCGCAGGTGGACGATCGCCGCGGCGGCCGTCGCCGTCGTGGCCGCAGCCTGCGCCGTCGCGTATGTGCAGGCCGGAAACGGCGACTCCTCGCGTACGCCCTCGGGCGAAGCGCGCGGCGGCACGCCGAGGCAGCCGCCCGCGCGCACCGCGCCCGTCGTGAACGCCACGCCGAGCCGGTCCACGCCCTCGCCCACCCCGCTGTGGGGCTGTCCGGAACCCGCCGGCAGACGCGCGCCGGGCATCCTCGCTCCCGGGCAGGCGGCGACCGCGGGCTCCTGCCGGGAGGCCGCGGGCACGGCACCGCTGTCGTCGACCCGGATGGAGGACGCGGCCAGGGCCGGGACCAACGGAGTGGTGGAGGGAGCGACCCTGAGCACCGTCACGGACCAGGGCAGGAGCGTCGCCTCGAAGGCCACGGCCATCGACCGGCCGGGCACGGCCCACGCCCCCGTGCCGGGCATGGACGTCACGGTATGGGGTGCCAAGGGCTGACGGGCCCCCGAGCGGCGCGCGTACTTCTGCGATAATCGCCATCCATGCGTGACAAGGTGTCAACTCGCCGCTGAGCGGGGGAAGTAGGCGCGATGACCGCCGGGCGACGGCGGGCCCTGCTGATCGCGGTGCCCGGCTACCCACAGCTGGAACGGGTGGAGGAGCTGAAGGACCACTTCCCGGCCCTGCCCTTCACCGTGCAGGACGTCGCGACCCTGCGCGCCACCCTGCTGCGCAGCGGCTACCCGCCCGAGCACGTCACCGTGCTCGACGACGAGGACACGACCGGCGAGGGCGGCGTCCGCGACGAACTGGGCCGGTTCCTGAACTCTTTGGAGGACGGCGACACCGGCCTCGTCTACTTCTCCGGCCACGGCGTCCGGTTCGGCGAGACCGACTACCTCGTGCCCAGCGACATCCGCGCGGGCTGGGGCCGTGCCGGAGAGCGCACTCTCGGCCCGCACGGCCTCATCGAGATCGCCCCCGACGACCTGCTCGCCCCCTTGCGCTCCAGCGCCACGGTGCTGCTCTGCCTCGACGCCTGCCGCAGCAGCGGAGACGTCCCGCCGCCCGCCTTCGACGCGATCACGATCGGCCGGCACTGGGACAACGTCGCCCTGCTGAGCGCCTGCGCCCCCGGCGAGGAGGCCCTCGGCCACACCGACACCGGCAGCCTCCTGGCCACGGCCCTGAGCGAGACCCTGGCCCCGGAGTCCCCCGCCCGCACCTTCGGCCAGGTGATCGCACGGGTCGAGCGGCGCGCGGAGGAGATCGCGGCCAACTACACCCACCGCAGGCCGCCCACGGTCGACGCCCGGTGGCTGGGCCGTGACCGGACGGGCGGCGCCCACGCCGACGTACCGCTGTGCGAGGCCGTGGAGTCCGCCGGGCCCTGGACGGACGCCGTCCTCAGCTCCGGCCTGTGGGAGCGCACCGACGGCACCACGGCGGCCCGGCGCGGCCGGGCCAAGGAGCACCTGTCGCAGGTGGTGCAGAAGACCATCGCCATCCGCGCGCGGCGGGAGCCCGAGGCCGACCCGTGGGACGACCCGCTCGTCCCGCGACGGCTGATCGAACGGCTCGACCAGCTCGTCGAGGCCGCGGGCGCCCGGCTCAGCCTGGTCGAGACCGTGGTGCTGCTCGGCGCGCCCTTCCTGCGCGAGGCCGCGCTCTCCTGCGGCCTGGCCGCGCTGCGCACCCTGTACGGCGACGGCCCGGACGACCCCGCCCCCGCGCACGACCTGCCCGAGGACGGCTTCCTGGCCCACCTCGACCGGGACATGGGCGACGTACGGCGCGCCCACCGGCAGACCGAGGCCACCCGCCGCACCCTGCTGCGCCGCGGGCACAAGGCCGACGCCCGCAGCGCCGAGTACTGGCTGCGGCACCGCTTCCTCGCCGACTGGGACCTGCTGTGGGAACAGCGCCAGGACGCCGAGCTGGACAGCCTGCGCGCCGCGACCGACCTGCTGGTGCGGGCCGCGGAGAGCGCCGCCGGCCTCACCCTGAGCGCCGACGAGCGCGGTGTGCTGCGGCGCGCCGTCGTCCACGTCGTCTCCCAGCTCGGCACCGGCGCCCCGGCCGACACCGTCGCCCCCGACGGCACGCCCTGGGACACCGACCTGTGCGCCTACCTGTGCGGAGAGGCGGACCGGTGGAGCTGGCGCCCGCGCGAACTGGCCACGCTGCTGCCCCTCGCCGGACTCCTCGCGATCGACCCGCGCCGCCTCGACGGCGTCCTCGTCGACCACCTCGGCCCGCGCGAACCCACCCAGGTCCGGCCCGAGGGCGTCAAGGCCGAGATCGCCGCGAACGACGGCTTCCAGCCCGCCACCGGCCCCTGGCCGCCGGGGAGCGGAACGCCCCGTCCCGCGCCGGGCACCGTCTGGCGGCTGGTGTTCAAATGCGGCAGCGCGGCCCTGTACACGGCGCTGGACCGGCTCGCCACGCGCATCGCCGCCGTCTCGGACTCCATCCGCCGCACCCAGGGCACCCTGCGCCACGGCGACCTCCTCCACGGCCTGCCCCAGCTGGTCAAGACCGAGGGCCTGCTGCCGCGCCAGCGCGGCTTCGACAAGCCCCCGCCCCGGTTCCGGCTCGCCGAGGACGAGGTCAAGCCGCTCATCATGGGCACCCAGCTCTACGGCGACCGGATGCTGGCGGTGCGCGAGCTGTACCAGAACGCCCTGGACGCCTGCCGGGTGCGCCAGGCCCGCCGCCGGTACACCGAGCACGACCCGCGGGCCGTCGGCCGCACGGAGCGCGAGCAGCTCGCCGGATGCCACATCGTCTTCACCCAGGGCACCGACCCGGACACCGGCCGGACCTACATCCAGTGCGAGGACAACGGCGTCGGCATGACGGCCGAGGAGCTGCGGGACCTCTTCGCCCAGGCCGGCCGCCGCTCCGAGCAGTCCGCGGCCCGGATGCGGGAGATACGCCGCTGGCGCCGCCGGGGCATCACCACGGAACTCAACAGCCGCTTCGGCATCGGCGTCTTCAGCTACTTCATGCTGGCCGAGGAGGTCGAGGTGACCACCCGGCCGGTCGACATGACCGGCGGCCTCCCGCTCGACGGCCACCGGGCCAGCGTCACCGCCGGTTCGGGCCTGATGCACCTGAGCCGGGAACAGGGCGCACTGCTGGGCGGCGGCACCCGGGTCCGGCTGTACCTGCACGACGACCCCGAGGAGACGGACGAGGGACGCCCGTCCCTGATCGCGGCGCTGCGCGAGTTCCTGTGGGTGAGCCCGGTGCGGGTGACCGCCACGGAGTACGGCGGCGATCCGGCGCAGTGGCGGCCGGGGGAGCTGTACGGCGACTCGTCCGTGCCGGGGGCGCGCATCGCCGCCACCGAGGGGGTCTGGTGGGTGCGGGGCAAGGGCATGCTGCTGGCGGACGGGCTGCTGGTCTCCAGAACCGAGCGCCCGGAGGGATACGTCGTCAACCTGCGGGGCAGGCACCGGCCGGAGCTGAGCGTCGACCGCAACCGCTTCCTCGGGTACGACGAGCGCCGCGTGGAGGAGGATCTGAAGGAGGCCGTGCCCGAGCTGGTCCGCTCGGCATGGCAGCCGTTCCCGCTGGACTGGCTGTGGGACCTCGCCAACTCCTGGCCCCGGCTCGCCCAGGACGTCCTCGCCGGGCTGATGGCGAAGGACGTGCGGGTGGCGGTGCCGCAACGGCGCATCGACAGGGCGGGGGGACGGTCGGTCGTCGCGTTGCGTGACGTCGGCTGCCTGCCCTCCGACGCCGACATCGTCGAGGAGGAGTTCGAGATCACCACCCTCGACGCGTACTTCTTCGAGGCCTGGCGCTGCAGTGTGCTGGGCGCCGACCGGCAGGTGGAGCCGTTCCCCACGCCGCCCGGTCTGCCACGGCCCGAGCCCCTCGACGCGGCACTGTTCGGCGATGTGCCGGGCGGGTCCTTCGGGGAACCGCTGCACGCCGCGGCGAACACCGGGTGTTCGCTGCGGGAGGCGACGCGGCGCCTGCGCCGGTACGCCGTCGTGGGCGTGCGCGTCCCGGAGGCGGCGGACATCCGGGCCCTGGCCGGCCTGGTGCCGAGTCGCCTGGCGGCCACGTTGTACCAACAGTTCGAGCAGGCGTCCGGACCGGGGCCGGGGGAGACGGGCCCGGCCGGGCGGCACGCGGTGCAGCAGGCGCTGGTGCGGGTCTCCGCCCGGGAGAAGGTGAGCCTGGGGGCCCTGTTGGAGCTGTTCGTACAGCTGGCGCGGCTCGACCCCTCGCTTCCCGCGCCACCGGACCTCGGCGAGTTCGCAACCCATCGCGTGGACGCGAGGGAGGCACGGGTCCTGCTGGGAGACCGGCCGGGCGTGCCCTTCGAGACCTCGCCGTTCTCCACGCTCGTGCGGCCGGTGGACGTCGCCTGGAGGGCTCACACCACGGGGATCCCGCCGGCCGAGATCGAGGCGGTCGTACGCCGTTTCGCTCCCCTCGGCTACCGGCTCGCCGGACCGGAACTGCCGTATCTCCTGGACGAGCCGCAGCTCGCCGCGCTCAGCCGTGACGTGGACGCGCAGCCGCCCTTCCTGCCGCCCGACCCGATCGGCCTGCGGCACCTCGTCCGGCTGGCCGCCCGGCGCGAGGAGACGGTCGGGGCCACGGCGTCCTGGCTGACCGAATGGGCGGGTCCGCTGGGCGTCGAGGTGGCGGATCCCGGCCCGCTCGCCTCGTTCCCGCCGCCCGCCTGGTGCGGGCCCCTCCCGGCGCAGCGGCCCGGTGCCGGGGACGCGGTGATGACGGTCTGGGAGCTGTTGCGGGTCTTCGAGAGGCTGGGGAACACCGTCGTACCGCCGGGAGACCTCCCCGCGGTCCAAGCGCTGGCGGACGCGGGTCTGGTCGAGCGCCGGGCGGTCGACACGGTCCGCGCGTGGTACGCCGGGCCGGGCTCCGCACGACCGCTGCTCCGGCAGGGGCAGCCGCAGTTGCTGAACATGGTCCGCAATCGGTGGAGGTTCCCCACCCTGGCGGGAAGCATCGGGCGGCACGACCGGTTGTCGCCCGCTTCCCTCGTGGGGCTGGCCGCCGCCTACCAGGAGAGCGTCGGCACCATCGCGGAACTACTGCGGAGCCAGGCACCCGGTTACGGCTTCGAGGTGCCCGAGGTACCCGAGGCCGTCGCCGGACTGAAACCGAACGGCTCCGTGCGCGACGTGCTGTGCGACGGCGGGAGATGGGGATCGTTCGTCTCGCTGAGGGACCTGACCGTCATCGCCGACAGCCACGGCCTCGACCTCGCCACGGCCGCCGCCGAACTGAACGCCTACGCCCCGCTGGGCGCCCCCACCGTCCCGGTACCGCCGGGCTTCGTGCGCCCGGCGTACCCCGGGGAACGCGACACCGCCGCCGAACACGCCCTCCTCCAGTCCTGCCTGGAGGGCTCCTGGACGCTGCCTCCGCTCGGCCTGGTCGTCGCGGCCGCGCGGCTCGGCTGCGGGCTGCGGGAGACGTACCGGCGGCTCGGGCCGTTCACCGGCGTCGGGCTGGAGCTGCCGTATCCCGAACCGGACCGCGACCGCGTCCCCGACTGGCGGGACGTGGTCCTGCTCACCGTCCGGCTCACCGGCAGGGAACCGGTGCTGTCCGGAGAGATCCGCCTGGACCACCTGGACCTGGCGGCCGAGGAGACGGACCTGACGGTGGACGAGGTCCGCGCCCGGCTCGCCGACTACGCACCCCTGTTCGGCTTCCGTCCGCCGCCGCACGAGAGGACCTGACCGCATGTCGCACGACCCCAAGCCCTTCGAGTCCCGGCACCTGCCGGACCAGAGCGGATTCGTCTGGGAGATATCCGGCGGCCGGCTCGTCATCACCGGCACCTGCCCGGCCTGCGGCGGCGCGACCAGCCATCCGGTGCCGGACATCAGGCCCGGTTCGGTGGCCAAGGGACTGCCCCTCGGCAGGTCCGGGCGGGACGAGACGCCGGACGAGGTGTACATGCGCTGCCGGTGCCGGCTGCCTCATCCCGGCGACCAGCAGGAGACCGGCGGCTGCGGGGCCAAGTGGGTGGCGGTCCGCCGGCGGGGCACCGGCTCATGACACCGGCGCGCCGGTACGAGCCCGAGGAACTGGAGCGCGCCCAGCAGCGGCTGGACGCCATGGCGCAGGCCCAGCTGGAGATCGCGCGGGCGCAGGCGGAGGGCTGGCGGAACTTCCTCGGCGCCGCGACCGGGCTGCTGGCCGCGGTGCTGGTCCTCAAGGGCCGGGAGAACGTCGCCGAACTCCCCGGCGGCTACCGGCCGGCGGTCGTCGTCCTGGTGGCGGCGGGACTGGTGCTGCTGCTCGGCGCCGCCTTCCTCGCCGTGTCCGCCGCGCACGGCCGGCCCGGTGACGTGCTGCGCTACGCCCATGCCGCGGGGCTCCTGGACTGGGAGGCGCGGGAGCTGGACCGGATCGTGTCGCGGATCGGCGCCGCGCGCTGGGCGGCGGTGCTCGGCGTGCTGGCCACCGCCGCCGGCATCCTGCTCACCTGGGTGGCCCCGGGACCGGACGACCCGGCGCCGACGGTACGGGTGCACACGCGGGGGCAGTCCCTGTGCGGTGAACTCCTGGCCGTCGACGGCTCCGGCGTCACGATCAAGGTCGCGCCGAAGGGCGGCAAGGGGGGCGGCGACGCGGCCTCGATCCGCCATCTCACCTGGGAGCGCGACGCGGTGAGCGTGGCCCCGGCCGCCGCCTGCTGACCCGGTCCGGCCAGCTACGTGCCGCTGCCCGTGATCACCACCCGGGCGCCGGCCTCGGTGTGTTCGTACAGCCAGCGGGCGTCGCCGGGGCGCAGACCGATCGGCGGGTCGTCGCCGGTGATGTCATCCGGGTCACCGGCTCCAAGGACACGGTCGAGGCCGGTAACGGCTACGGCGACTGGAACCTCACCTGGTCCGAGTGGCTCGCCCACGGCGCCGGCCGGCCGGGCGGCGCGGCCCGGTGAGGTCTCACAGCGAGAGCAGCAGCGCGGCCAGCGCCGTGCAGCCGGCGCACACCGCGAGCACCACGGCGAGACAGCGCCGCCGCAGCTCCTGGTAGCGGTGCTCGTACTCGGCCCGCAGCGATACGCACCGGGCCGCGACGCGTTCCAGGTCGGCCCGGGCCCGGCGCAGGCAGTCGGCGGCGTAGTGCCGCTCGACCTCCTCGCGCTGGGCCGTCGTCAGCCACTCCAGGGGGCCGGTGAACTCGCGGGCGCGCTGTTCCGCCTCGGCGATCCTGGCCTGCCACAGCAGATAGCCCTCGGCCTCGTTGCCGAGGTCGCCGCCCGTGCCGGCGCCCCGCTTGCGCAGGCCGCTCATCCGCGGGGCCGGTCGCTGGTGGCGATCTCGTAGCCCTCCTGCTCCCGCGCCGCGATGTCCGGGTGGTGCAGGTCGAAGGCGGGGGACTCGCTGCGGATCCGGGGCAGGGTGACGAAGTTGTGCCGGGGCGGCGGGCAGGAGGTCGCCCACTCCAGCGAACGGCCGTAGCCCCAGGGGTCGTCGATGCCGACCGGGCGGCCGTACCTGGCGGTCTTCCAGACGTTGTACAGGAACGGCAGCATGGACAGGCCGAGCAGGAAGGAGCTGATGGAGGACACCGTGTTCAGCGCGGTGAAGCCGTCGGACGACAGATAGTCGGCGTAGCGGCGCGGCATGCCTTCGGCGCCCAGCCAGTGCTGGACCAGGAAGGTGCCGTGGAAGCCGACGAACAGCGTCCAGAAGGTGATCTTGCCGAGGCGTTCGTCGAGCATCTTGCCGGTGAACTTGGGCCACCAGAAGTGGAATCCGGCGAACATCGCGAAGACGACCGTGCCGAAGACCACGTAGTGGAAGTGGGCCACCACGAAGTAGGTGTCGGAGACGTGGAAGTCCATCGGCGGCGAGGCGAGGATGACGCCGGTCAGTCCGCCGAAGAGGAACGTCACGAGGAAGCCGGCCGCCCACAGCATCGGTGTCTCGAAGGACAGCGAGCCCTTCCACATCGTGCCGATCCAGTTGAAGAACTTCACCCCGGTCGGTACGGCGATCAGGAAGGTCATGAAGGCGAAGAAGGGCAGCAGCGCGCCGCCGGTGACGTACATGTGGTGGGCCCACACGGTCACGGACAGCCCGGCGATGGCGATGGTGGCGGCCACCAGGCCCATGTATCCGAAGATCGGCTTGCGGGCGAACACCGGGATGATCTCGGTGACGATGCCGAAGAACGGCAGGGCGATGATGTACACCTCCGGATGGCCGAAGAACCAGAAGAGGTGCTGCCAGAGCAGCGGACCGCCGTTGGCCGGGTCGTACACGTGGGCGCCGAAGATGCGGTCCGCGGCCAGCGCGAACAGGGCGGCGGCCAGCACCGGGAAGGCGAGCAGGACCAGCACACCGGTCAGCAGCACGTTCCAGGTGAAGATCGGCATGCGGAACATGGTCATGCCGGGGGCGCGCATGCAGACGATCGTGGTGATGAAGTTGACGGCGCCGAGGATCGTGCCGAAACCGGAGAAGGCCAGGCCCAGGATCCACAGGTTGCCGCCGACGCCGGGGGTACGGGTGGCGTCCGACAGCGGGGTGTAGGCGAACCAGCCGAAGTCGGCCGCGCCGTTGTTGGTGAGGAAGCCGCCGACCGCGATGAGCGAGCCGAACAGGTAGAGCCAGTAGGCGAACATGTTCAGCCGCGGGAAGGCCACGTCGGGCGCGCCGATCTGGAGCGGCATGATCCAGTTGGTGAATCCGGCGAACAGCGGGGTGGCGAACATCAGCAGCATCACGGTGCCGTGCATCGTGAACATCTGGTTGAACTGCTCGTTGGAGATGATCTGCAGGCCCGGCCGGGCCAGCTCGGCGCGCATGAGCAGCGCCATCACACCGCCGATCAGGAAGAACGCGAACGACGTCGTCAGATAGAGCGTGCCGATCGTCTTGTGGTCGGTGGTCGTCAGCCACCTCACCACGACGTTGCCGGGCTGCTTGCGCCGGACCGGCAGCTCGTTCTCGTAGGAGTCCTCGGCTGCCGCGCCACCGCCCTGGGGTTCGTTCAGGATGCTCACAAGTCGTCCCACTCCCGATGCTCGCGTCCGCCCGTGCCACGACGGCGGTGTCACCGGCCATCCTCACCGCCCGGGCGCACCCCGGGGGCCCTGGGCGAGGCCACCGGGCGGCCGTACGGGTGAGGGATGCACCCGGACGCAGTAACCGGCGGCGCGTCACGGCGCGTGTCGCGGGCCGCCGCGGATTCGCGCCGGGTGTCGCGGTCCGCCGGGTGTCTACGCCGCGTGGACGCGGTGGGCGGACGGAGAGGGCGGCGGGGTGTGCCGGGCGGCCTCGTGGGCGAGGGCCGCGAAGAGCCGTACGGTGCCGTTGGTGTCGCCGGCCCGCCACATCACGCCGTAGCGCAGCGGCTCCTCGCCGACGACCGGTACGTACGAGACGCCGGGCCGGCCGTGGTAGACGGCGGTGTGGGCCGCGGTGAGCAGGGCGCCGCGGCCGCCGGCCACGAGCGTCAGCGCCTCCTGGAAGGAGGTCACGGACGGTCCCCGCCCGATCGGCCGGCCACCGGGCGTGCGGTCCGGCGTCCGGTGCCGCCGCCAGTGCTCCGGGACGTCTCCTTCGACGTCCAGCAGGGCGACCCCGGCCAGGTCCTCCGGCGTCACCGCGTCCCGTCCGGCCAGCGGATGTCCCGCCGCGACGGCGAGCACCCGGCCCTCGGTGAGCAGGACGGGCCCCTGGCGCAGATCGGTGTCCCGCGCCGGGAAGTCGGTCAGCTGGACGTCGAAGTCGCCGCGGCGCAGCAGGCCGTAGGGATCGCCGAACGGCACCTCGCACACCTCGACGGTCAGCCCCGGACGGGCGGCGCGCAGCCGTTCGGCCGTCTTCAGCGCGATCTCTCCGGCCAGCGGGGTGGAGAAGCCGACGTGCAGGACCGCCGTCGCCGCGCGGGCCGCGGCCACGGCGTGTGCCAGGGCGTCCTGGATGCCGCGGTAGTGGGGTTCCAGCTCCGCGCGCAGTCCGCTGCCCAGGTCGGTGAGGGCCACCCGCCGGCTGGTCCGGGTGAACAGGGGCGCGCCGACGCGTCGTTCGAGCCGCTGGACGAGCTGGCTCACCCGGGCCCGGGACAGCCGCAGCCGGTCGGCGGTGCGGCCGAAGTGCAGTTCCTCGGCGAGGACGAGGAAGCAGGCGAGTTCGTTGTGGTCCACGTACCTCTCCGGGGGCTGCGGACGGAAGCCGGGCATCGATCGGTAAGCCTGGCTGAACGAACGTCGCGATCATCGCTGTTGTTCCCGGACGGGCCCCGGCGAAGGCTGGACGCATCCACCAAACCCCTTTGCTCCGGGAGGAGTTCATCGTGGTCTCCACCTCGCGCGCCACGGACGGGCCGGGCGCACGCCGCCGGGGCGTGCTGCTCGTGCTGTGCGGCGCGATCTTCCTCGAAGGCGTCGACGTGGCCATGCTCAACGTGGCCCTGCCGTCGATCCGTTCCGACCTCGGGATGTCCACGGGCGAGCTGCAATGGGTCATGAGCGCCTACGTCCTCGGGTACGGCGGTTTCATGCTGCTCGGCGGCCGGGCGGCCGACCTGTTCGGGCGCCGGCGCATGTTCGTGCTGTGGCTCGCCGTGTTCCTGCTGTTCTCCGGGCTCGGCGGACTGGCCACGGACGGCTGGACGCTCGTCCTCGCCCGGTTCGTCACGGGCGTCGCCGCCGCCTTCATGACCCCGGCGGGACTGTCCGTCATCACGACGGGCTTCGCCGAGGGCCCCGAGCGCGACCGGGCCCTGCTCGTCTACTCGGGCACCGCCGCCGGCGGCTTCACCGTCGGGCTGGTCGCCGGCGGACTGCTGGCCGCCGTCCACTGGCGGTGGGTGTTCTTCGCGCCGGTCCTGCTCGCCGCCCTGATCCTGGCCGCGGCCGTCGTCTGCGTCCCCCGGGACGTTCGCCCCGACGGGCCCGTCCGGCGCGTGGACCTCGCCGGCGCGCTCACCGTGACCGCCGCCCTGGTGCTGATCGTGCTGGGCGTGGAGCGCGCCGCCCACGCCCCGGCCGCCGTCACCGCGGGCACGCTGCTGGCCGGGCTGGCGTTCCTCGCGGCCTTCGTCCTGATCGAGCGCCGGGTCCCCGAGCCCCTCGTACGCCTGGGCATCCTGCGCGACGGCACGCTGGTCCGGGCCAACCTCGCGGCGCTGCTGTTCTCCGGCGGCTTCTTCGGCTTCCAGTTCCTCGTCGTGCTCTATCTCCAGGAACTGCGCGGCTGGTCCACGCTCCAGACCAGCCTGGCGATGCTGGTCGTCGGCATCGACGCGGTGCTCTCGCCGACCCTCACCCCGCGCCTGGCCGGCCGCTTCGGCAACGCCCGGGTGATCACCGGCGGCCTGCTCCTCGCGGCGCTGGCCTACGGGCTGTTCCTGCCGGTGCGGGCCGACTGGACCTACGCGGCGATGTTCCCCGGCCTGCTCCTCCTCGGCCTGGCCTTCTCCCTGGCGTACGGGCCGCTGACGATCACCGCCACGGACGGCGTCGCGGAGGAGGAGCAGGGCCTGGCGGGCGGCCTGCTCTACACCGCCTTCCAGTTCGGCGCCGCACTCGGTCTCTCCGCCGTCACCGCCGTCGCCGCGGCCGCCACCCACGCCGGCACCACGGCCGGGCGGCTGGCCGGCTACCGCGCGGGCCTGCTGGTGCCGTTCGCGGCGGCCCTCCTCGCCGCCGCGGTCAGCGTCCTCGGCGGGCGCTCCCGCCGCGCCGCCGCGTCCCCGGCGACCACCGGGGAGCCGACGGCGAAAGCGGAGGCGTCCCGGGTGTGACGCGCGCGCACTCACCGGAGTGAGCCCGGGATACCGCACGAAGGGAGGCGCGAAGGGGCGGGCGCGGTCAGCCCGTCCAGTCCAGCAGGCGCTCGCCGGCCTCCGGGGCCCGCAGCCGGCCGAGCGACTCCTTCTCCAGCTGGCGCACGCGTTCCCGGGTCAGCCCGACCTCCCGGGCCACCTGTTGCAGGGTGCGCGGGTGCCCGTCGTGCAGGCCGTAGCGCAGGCTGAGGATCATGGCCTCGCGCGGCGCCAGCACGCCCAGCGCGTCCCTGAGTTCCTCGGCGAGCGCCCGGTACTCGGCGACCTGCGGCGCCTGGAGCACGTCGGTGGCCGGGATGAGGTCCCCGACCACGGTCTCCCCGGTGTCGTCCACGGGCGTGTCCAGGCTGAGGGTGTGCCGGCCGACCCGGCGCAGCCAGGCGACCCGGTCCTCGGCGAGGCCGCTCTCCCGCGCCACCTCGCCGTCCGTCGGCTCGTGCCCGACGCGCGGCCGCAGCTGCCGCTCGACCTTCGCCAGCTTGTGCAGCTGCTCCACGACGTGCATCGGCAGCCGGACGGTACGGGCGTGCTGCGCCAGTCCCCGTTCGATCGCCTGGCGGATCCACCAGGTGGCGTACGTGGAGAACTTGAAGCCCTTGGTGTGGTCGAACTTCTCCACGGCCCGGATCAGTCCGAGGTTGCCCTCCTGGATCAGGTCCAGCAGGGGCACTCCGCGGTGGGCGTGCCGTTTGGCGATCGACACCACGAGCCGCAGATTGGCCCGGATCATGTGGTCCTTGGCGTGCCGTCCGTCCCGTACGGCCGCCTCCAGCTCCCGGCGCCGGTGCGCGGCGAGGTCCGCTCCCGCGCCCTCCAGTTCGGCGACGGCGTGCTGACCGGACTCGACGAGCCGGCCCAGCCGTACCTCGTCCTCGGCGTCGAGCAGCGGGGTCGCGGCGATCTGGTTCAGATACCGGCCGAGCAGATCGGCCTCGTCACCGGCCTCCGGGACCCGGCTGCGCGGACGGGCGGACCGGGCGGCGGTACGGCGGCGCCGAGGCGGGTCCGCCGTGGTGGTGTGTGCCGGACCAGGCATCGTTTTCCGGCCTCCGACTCCTGTCGCTTGGGCTCTGTGTGCCAGAGCTCCGGACTTCCAGCGACCGCCGGGTACCCGGCCGCGGGCCCGGGATGCGCGCGTTCGGCCGGCCCCTGCCCGCCGGCTCCTCGGACCGGCTCCGGAACGCCGGCCACGACGGCTCTTGACCTGGAGCGCGCTCCAGATCCAAGAATCGGCGGCATGAACACGACCGACCCGCAGATCGTCCTCGGAACGATGGACTTCGGCACCCGCGTCGATCCCGACCGGGCCTTCGCGATCCTCGACGCCTTCGTCGCCGGCGGCGGTGTCTGGCTCGACACCGCGAACTGTTACTCCTTCTGGGCCGACCCCAGCGGCGTCGGCGGCGCCAGCGAGCGCGTGATCGGCGCGTGGCTGCGGGCCCGTCCGGGTGCGCGCGACGCGGTGCGGATCGCGACGAAGGTCCGGCAGAACCCGCTCGTACCGCACTCCTGGCCCAAGAGCGCCGAAGGGCTGTCCGCGCGCGCCGTCCACGCCGGTGTGGCCGAGAGCCTGGAGCGCCTGGGAGTCGATCACGTCGATCTGCTCTGGGCCCACGCCGAGGACCGCACGGTGCCGCTGGAGGAGACGGTCGGCGCCTTCGGGGAACTGGCCGCGAAGGGAGTGGCCCTGCGGATCGGGGCGGCCAACCACGCCGCCTGGCGCGTCGAGCGGGCCCGGTCGCTCGCGCGGGAGCAGCGCGTGGAACCGTGGACGGCCCTGCAACTGCGCCACTCGCTCGTCCGGCCGCGCCCGTCCACCGCCGTCGCGGAGGCCGGTCACCGGATGCTCGCCGACGAGGACCTGGACCTCGCGCGGTCGGAGGGGCTCGCCGTGTGGTCGTACAGTTCGCTGCTGTGGGGCTCCTACGAGCGCGCGGACAAGCCGCTCCCGCACACCTACGATCACCCCGGGACCGCCCGGGTGCTCGCGGTCCTGGACGACATCGCCGCCGAGCTGGCGGCCAGGAGGAACCAGGTCGTGCTCGCCTGGCTGATGCGGCAGGGGATCGATCCCATCGTCGGCGCGAGCCGGGTGGAGCACGTCGAGCAGGCGCTCGCCGCACGTCGTGTGCGGCTGGACGACGAGCACCTGGCGCGCTTCGCCGAAGCGCGGTAGCGGCCCCCACCGAAGGAGCGCCATGACCACCCTGACCCCGGCGGCGGCCGCCGACCGCACCGGTGTCTCCATCGACACCCTGCGCTACTACGAACGCGAAGGGCTGATCGGCCCGATCCGGCGCTCCGCCGGCGGGCGCAGGGAGTACACCGAGGACGACGTCTTCTGGATCGGCCTGGTCACGTGCTTCCGCGAGGCCGGTCTCGGCATCGCGGACCTGCGCGGGTTCGTCGCCGTCCTGCGCGCCGAGCACGCCCCGCAGGAGCGCGTCGCCTTCCTCCGCGAACGCCGTGCCGCCCTGGAGGAGCGGGCGGAGGCGCTGCGCCGGGCCATGCGGGTGCTCGACGAGAAGATCGCCTACTACAGCTGAGCGCCGGAAGCCGCGCGGCCGGCCGCTGCGGTCTTTTCGCCCATGTTCATGGTCGATACACTGCCCGCGTGGGACTCGACCAAGCCTCGCTGACGGCCCTGGCGGCCCTCGGTGACGCCACCCGGCGCCGGATGTTCGACTTCATACGGCGGGCGCGACGGCCGGTGACGCGCGAGGAGACGGCCGAGACCCTGGGAATCTCCCGCAAGCTCGCGGCCTTCCACCTCGACAAGCTGGTGGACGCGGGCCTGCTCCGGACCCGCTACGAAGCGCCCGCCGGCATCCGCAAGGTCGGCCGCCGCCCCAAGGTGTACGAGCCGGTGGACGAGGCGATCGCCGTCAGCGTCCCCGAGCGCCGCTACGAGATGCTGGCCGACGTCCTCACCGAAGCGGTGCTGACCGAGGCCGCCGGGGAGTCGGCGCGCGAGGCGGCGCTGCGCGTGGCACACGGGCGCGGACGGTTTCTGGGCGAGGCCGACCGCGAGCGGGTCCGTCCCGGCCGGCTCGGCGCCGAGCGCGGGCTGAGCCTGGCCGCCGAGGCGCTGGAGGGCCTCGGCTACGAGCCCGAGCGCGCCGCGCCCGCCCTGCTGCGGCTGCGCAACTGTCCCTTCCATCCGCTGGCCGCCAAGGCCCCGGACCTGATCTGCGCCGTCAACCAGTCCTTCCTCACCGGCTACCTGCGGGGCCTGGGCAGCGACCGGACCACCGCGGTGCTGGCCCCGCGTCCCGGCGCGTGCTGCGTCGAACTGCGCGGCGCCCGGCCGCCGGGCGGCTCCCCGCGGACGGACGCCGCCTGCGAGCGCTGAGCCCGCGGCCCGCCTCACTGTCGCTCCGCTGTACGAGCCTCACCCCGGAGGGTGAGGCTCGTCTTGACCCTGCCCTCGAATAACGCCAACAATCGTTGGTGAAATAGCCGACGGGCAGCGCACGGGCGAGGTGCCGTATGACGACGAACAGCGATCCCGGCCTGCTGCGCCAGGCGAAACAGCCCGTCAGCGGCGCGTTGGCGGGACCTTACGGACATCCGTTCCATCCGATCCTGGTCACGGTTCCGATCGGGGCCTGGGTGGCGAGCCTGGTCTTCGACATCGCGTCGCGGATCGTGCACCGGCCCGCCTTCCTCACCCACGGCTCGGCCTGGCTGATCGCGATCGGCGTGCTGGGCGCGCTGGCGGCGGCCGGCGTCGGGTTCCTCGACCTGTGCGCGGTGCCCACCGGCACGCCGGCCTTCCGCACGGGCCTGCTGCACATGGGGCTGAACCTGGCCGTGACCGCCGGGTACGCGGCCGGCTTCGCCTGGCGGCACGGCGGCGGATATCCGCAGGGGCACGGCGTGGGATACGGGCAGCTGGCGCTCTCCGCCGTCACGCTCGTCGTCCTCGGCGTGTCCGGCCACCTCGGCGGCAAGCTCGCCTACCGCTACGGCGTGCGGGTCGCGGAGGAGTCCGTGCAGGCGGACGGATACCGCGTCCGGCGTCCCACCTGACCGCCGCCCTTCCGGCACCGACGGGCTTCCTCCCGCCCGGCGGGCCCCGGGGCCTTCCTCTCACCACCACTGGAGCACGTCATGGACATCGCCGCTCTCGTCGCCTGGGTGGTCACCGCCCTCGGCGGATTCGTCCTCCTGGCCCGCTGGATCTCCCGCGGCGGCCTGCGGCAGCAGCAGACCAGGCGGACCCGCTTCCCCACGGCCCTGGTCTTCGGCCACTTCCTGCTCGCGGCGGCCGGACTGGTCGTCTGGATCGTGTACTTGGTCGCCGACCGCACCGTTCTCGCCTGGGTGTCCTTCGGCGTTCTCGTCGCCGTGGCGCTGCTGGGCTTCGCGCTGTTCGCCCGGTGGATTCCCGCGGTCCGGGCGCCCGTCACCGACCCGTCGGGGGACGGCACCGCGCCCGCGGAACGGCATCTGCCCGTGCCCGTGGTCGTGGCCCACGGGCTGCTGGGCGCCGCGACGCTGGTGCTCGTGCTGCTGGCGGCCCTGGGAGCGGGCGGCCGGTGAAGGGCGGCGCTCCTCAGCGCTCCCAGGTGGCGTCGGCGAGCGCCAGCATGTGCGGGGCGCTCAGGGCGTTCCCCGGGTCGGCGGCGGTGGTCAGCAGCCAGCGCGCCGCGTCGGCCACCTCGGCGGGCGGGACGACCAGCAGCTCCCGCTGCTCCCCGGTGCCGTAGCCGAGGCTGATGGTGTGGGCCTCGGTGTCGACGGCCGACAGGGACACCAGGATGACCCGGCCGGGCGCCGGCACGTGGGGCGGGGCGTCCGGCCAGGCGGCGGTGTCCACGGTGACGTGGGTGACCGCGCCGAGGCCGGCGGCCAGCGCGCCGACCAGGGCCGGCAGCTCCAGTTCCAGCGCGTCGCAGCGGGGCCACCAGGCCCCGTCCAGCGGGCCGTGGCCGCCGTCCGGGGTCAGGGTGAGGCGGGGGAGGGGCATCCGGTAGGTGTGCGCTCCGGCCGGAAAGACGTGCCCGGCAGGGCTTCCGTTCCTGTCCATGCGTGCGATCCCGTCCCGGACGGACTCCGCCGCCCGTTTCTGTCGTGGCGCCGGCGCGGACTAGGCCAGCGGGTTGTCCGCCCAGGGAAGCGACGCGGACGCGTGCTGCTCCGCCGGGGGCGCGACCGCGGCCTCGTGGCAGGTGAAGCCGAGCCGGGTCAGCGCCCGGCTCACCTCGGCCCCGGTGAAGTCACGGCGGTCCTGGCCGGTGATGATCTGCCCGATCTGCTTGACCGGGTAGACGCGGCCCTCGACGGTCGCGCAGATACCGACGGCGGGCTCCGGAGGGACGCCCTCCATCGACCGCTCGACCTCGGACTTGGTCAGGTCGAAGGGGAAACGGGCGATGACACAGCGCATGGTGCCTCCAGCTGAGCGGTCGGGATGCGAATGAGGACGCCGAGGGCGGGGAGCCGCTCGACGGCCACGGGGATGGGTACGGTCATCGGCTTGTCTCGGGAGCGGGACGCCCGGACGGGGCGCGCCGCGCCCCCCGGGCCCGCCGCGACCGCCCGCCCCGGCCGCGCCCGGCGGTACCGGGGCCCTGGGGACGTTCGGCGGCCGGTGCGGCGAGGACGACGGGGACGCCGGAGGGGGTCCGGGCGCCGGTGATCCGGGTCAGCTCGGGCTCGCCCGGGCGGACGCGGGTGGTGCGGGCGGTGATGTCGGCGGCGCTCATGAGCCGGTCCACCGACCGCCGCTGGTGCGGCAGCACCAGGGTGACGACGGTGCCGGACTTGCCGGCCCGGGCGGTGCGGCCGCCCCGGTGCAGGTAGTCCTTGTGATCGGCGGGCGGGTCGACGTTCACCACGAGGTCGATGTCGTCGATGTGCAGGCCGCGGGCGGCGACGTTGGTGGCCACCAGGACCGTGACCTCGCCGTCCTTGAACCGGGCGAGGGTGCGGGTGCGCTGCGGCTGGGACTTGCCGCCGTGCAGCGCCGAGGCCCGGACACCGACCGACAGCAGGTGCTTGGCCAGCCGTTCCGCCGCGTGCTTGGTGTCCAGGAACATGATCACGCGGCCGTCGCGGGCGGCGATCTCGGTGGCGGTGGTGTGCTTGTCGTCGTCGTGGACGTGCAGCAGGTGGTGCTCCATCGTGGTGACCGCGCCCGCCGACGGGTCGACCGAGTGCACGACCGGGTCGTGCAGGTAACGGCGCACCAGGAGGTCGATGTTGCGGTCCAGGGTGGCCGAGAACAGCATCCGCTGGCCGTCCGGGCGGACCTGGTCGAGCAGGGCGGTGACCTGGGGCATGAAGCCCATGTCGGTCATCTGGTCGGCCTCGTCCAGGACGGTGACGGCCACGCGGTCCAGCCGGCAGCCGCCGCGGTCGATGAGGTCCTTGAGCCGGCCGGGGGTCGCGACGACGACCTCGGCTCCGGCGCGCAGCGCGGACGTCTGGCGGCCGATGGACATGCCGCCGACGACGGTGACCAGGCGCAGGCGCAGCGCCCGCGCGTAAGGGGTGAGGGCGTCGGTGACCTGCTGGGCCAGTTCCCGGGTGGGGACGAGGACGAGGGCCAGCGGCTGCCGGGGCTCGGCCCGCTGTCCGGCCAGCCGGGCCAGCAGGGGCAGGCCGAAGGCGAGCGTCTTGCCCGACCCGGTACGGCCGCGGCCGAGGACGTCGCGTCCGGCCAGTGTGTTCGGCAGCGTCGCCGCCTGGATGGGGAAGGGAGCGGTCACGCCTTCGGTGCGCAGCGCGTCGTGCAGGGGCGCGGGCAGGTCCAGTTCGGCGAACGTCTCGGCCGGCGGCAGTGCCTCGGTGAGGGTGACCGGGAGGGCGAACTCGCCGAGGGGCGCGCGTCGGGCGCCCGGGCCCTTGCCCTGCGGGCCCTTGCCGCGCGCGGTGGTCCGCGAGGACCGGAAGGGCGCGGAGTCGTTGCCGCCGCGGCGGCCGGTGCCACCGGTGCCGGCGGCGCCCCGGGTACGACGGGTGGGGTTCATGCTGAGGAACCTCCTCGATGTGCGCGGCACGTGTCGAGGAATTCCTTTCGGCGGTGCGCAGCCGCGGCAGAATTCGCAAGAATGAGCCGAAGGGAGAAGCCGAAAGGGGCCTGGGGAGGCCGGACGGCGGGTAAACGGGCCGGGGTTTCCCGGAAGAGGAAAACGGACCGGGGCCCGCGCCCCATGAGCGCGGGCCCCGGCCTCGTAGAACGCGTCAGCGTCAGGCGGGAACGATGTTCTCGGCCTGCGGGCCCTTCTGGCCCTGCGTGACGTCGAAGGTAACCTTCTGGCCTTCCTGAAGCTCGCGGAAGCCGGAGGTGGCGATGTTCGAGTAGTGCGCGAACACGTCGGCGCCGCCGCCGTCCTGCTCGATGAAGCCGAAGCCCTTTTCCGCGTTGAACCACTTCACGGTGCCAGATGCCATATTGATTCTCCCTAGGGGCAGTGCCGTGATCCGCACTGTGCGGATCCCGAGTCGCCGCGATGATCGCCCCTCAGGGGTCCCGGAAAAGTTCCGGCAATCAAAACTGCAACTGTTATCACGGTAACACGGACCGGCCCGGCACACCCAGGTTTTCTGTCAATCAGTGTCGTCGGGGCGGATATTCTGAGGCGTCCTCACCGGAAAACCTTTCGGCGCGCTGCGGGCAATTCTCCAGTGGCCGGAGTAGATATGGTCCGGTCGCCCGGGCTCAACGGTCGTCACCGGGGCCGGGTCCGCCGGGCCCGCGGCGCATGTCCGCGTTCTGCCGCAGCGCCTCTCGAAGGCGGTCCTCCAGGTCGATGATGCGGCACGCGGCCTCCATGGGGGTGCCCTGGCCGACGAGTTCGCGGGCGCGGGCGGCGACGCGCAACTGGTGCCGGGAGTACCGGCGGTGGCCGCCCTCCGAGCGCAGGGGTGTGATCAGCCCCGCCTCGCCGACGGCCCGGAGGAAGGCGGGCGTGGTGCCGAGGAGGTCGGCGGCCCGGCCCATGGTGTAGGCGGGGTAGTCGTCGTCGTGGAGGTTGCCGGCGGGCGGGTTGTCGGCGGGCATGGCACCTTCGTTTCAAGGACACGGGCCATGTGTGCCCCGGTGTCCCAACCCTAACGTCGGTGTGTGCGCGTATGTGGTGCCGCCGCGGCAGATTTCCCGCCGACGGGCCCGGGCGCAGGGCGGTGCCGGGGTGCGTGGGGCCGGGCGGCGGGGTGAGGCGCCTCACGTCCGCAGGTGCGGGCGGGCCGCCTGGCGCGCCGGTGTGCGGGAGGCGGCGCGCGAGGCGCGCGAGGCACCGGGGAGGGTGCCGGGCCGGCCGTCCCGGCCGGGCGGGACCCGTCGGGCGGGACCGCTTCAGCCGGGGCGGGGTGGCGCTTTTCGGTCCTTTGGTGGCTGTTTCCGGACGGAGCAAGCGCCAACTCTTGGCAGATACACCCAATATCGTCCGACAATACGTCGGAGTATGGGGCTGGAGTTACTGACTGGTACGGCTG
Organism: Streptomyces sp. SCL15-4; assembly: GCF_033366695.1. Classification (NCBI taxonomy): domain Bacteria; kingdom Bacillati; phylum Actinomycetota; class Actinomycetes; order Kitasatosporales; family Streptomycetaceae; genus Streptomyces; species Streptomyces sp. SCL15-4. The sequence goes on along the minus strand of NZ_JAOBTQ010000001.1, from coordinate 4,122,264 downwards.
AGTACGCCACTCACGTTCAGGATCTCGTGGCATCCCTGCGCCTGACGTCCGGACGCCGGTGTGCCGGGCTTCTCGCACGTCACTTCGACGGTCACGGTGTCGTTCTCGGGGATCTTGATGGGGGTCACCCAGTGGTAGTCCTGGTTGCGGAAGGTCTCCAGCGCGATGGTGGTGATCTTGCGGTCCCCGAAGGAGATCGTCACCAGTCCCTCGTCGCCCTGGAAGTTGGCGACGACGATGTCCGTGACACCGAAGACGCTGTCCTTGGGCACCTGGTAGATACCGGGCTTGGTCTCCCCGCGGGTCGACTGCACGTCGATGGTCTGCGACAGCTGCCGGCCGCCGCCCACCACGGTGCCGCCGTCGGCCGACGTGCCGTCCTCACCGGACGTGCCGTCACCGCCCGTACCCGGAGCGCTCGATCGCCCGCCGCCGGGAGCGGTGCCCTTGCCCGTACCCGTGCCGGGACCGGTGCCCGGGCTCTGCCCGGCGTCGCCTTCCTCCCCGGCGGGCGTGGGCCGCGGCTGGACCGCCTCGGTGGCCGCTTCCTTGGCGGCGCTGCGCACCGCCGGACGGACCAGCATGAACCAGGCCAGCAGCAGCGCGAGCAGCGCCGCGAGCAGGGCGAGCAGCCACTTGGGGAAGATCGGTATCTGGACGAACTCCGCGTCCAGCGGCGCCCGCACGACGGGCTCGTCCCGCCGGGGCTCGTCCTGTTCGCCGGTCTCCGCGGCGTCCACGGTGAACGGCCACACCACCGGGGCGCCGAACCACACCGGCTTGCCCGTGCGCACCCGCAGGCCGATCTCCGTCGACTCGCCGGGCTCCAGGGCCTGTTCCGCCGGAGTGAACGCGAACGACAGCTCCTCGCCCGCCTGTCCGGCGGTGAAGCCCACCCGCACCGGGGTGTTGCCCTGGTTGCGCACCGCCAGCCGGTAGCGTCCGCGCAGCCAGCCGCGCCGCCGGCGCGGGGCCAGCTCGCTGTGCAGCTCGTGGAACGCCCCGATGTGCACGACGGTCTCGAGGACCCGCACCGACTCCGGGTGCTCGGCCGGCAGCACCCGCACACCGAGGGGAACCTCGCCGGCCCGCACCTCCGGGGAACGCGGGGGCTCCAGACGTACCGTCACCGTCTCGGAGGTGCCCGGATACAGGGAGACCCGTGCGGGCTCCACGGTGGACCAGGCCGCGCAGTCCCCCACGACCTCCAGGCTGTACGCCTCGACGATGTCGCTGTCGTTGCGCACGGTCACGGTGGTCGTGGCGATGTCTCCCGGCGCCACGGTCACTTCCGGGATGTCGAGGCCGGGAGCGCCGGGGCTGGAAGAGGCTGCAGAAGGCGTCACGCCAGCACAGTAGGCCGCCCCGGGACACGCCGCGAGAAGCGCGAGGGCAATGCCCGGGCAGTCGCGGTGCCCCGGAAGTCACCCGTCAACTCCCCGAAGGCGACGAACGGTTGAGGCCGCCGTCGCCCCGGGTGCGCCGTTCGGCGGCGCTCGTCCCCACTCACGCATACCCCGACCAGCACTCTTGAGACAGGTAAATCGCTATGTCCAGCACTGAGACAGCCGGGCCGGTCACGCCCACCACCCCGTCCGGTGGGCCGGCCCCGGCCTGGACCACGCACCGGACCTCCCGTACCGACCGGCCCGACCGGGCGACCGTCGCCGTCTACGCCGCCGACCCCGTACTGCGCCTGGGCGTCGTACAGCAGCTGCGGCAGCGTCCCGAGATCGACCTGCTCGCCGACGCCGACGCCGAGCGGGCCCAGGTGTCGCTGGTGGTCGTGGACCACGTCGACGACGACGTGGCGGCCCTGCTGCACCGCCTGCGGCACAACACCGCCACCCGGACCGGCCTGGTCGTCGCCACCCTCGGCTCCGGCTCGCTGCAACGCGTCATCGAGTGCGGGGTGGCGGCGGTGCTGCGGCGTGCCGAGGCCGACCAGGACCAGTTGCTGCGGCTCGTCCTGGCCATAGCCAACGGCGAGGGCGTCCTGCCCGGCGACCTGCTCGGCAAGCTCCTCAGCCACGTCGGCAGCCTCCAGCGCTCGGCGCTCGACCCGCGAGGGCTGTCCCTGTCCACGCTGACCACCCGCGAGGCGGACATGCTGCGCATGGTGTCGGAGGGCCTGGACACCGCCGAGATCGCGCGCAAGACCTCGTACTCCGAACGGACCGTCAAGAACATCCTCCACGAGGTCATCACCCGGCTCCAGCTGCGCAACCGGGCCCACGCGGTGGGCTACGCGCTGCGCAACGGGCTGATCTGACGGTCCGCCGCGGTCACGGCCGCGGCCCGGACGGGAACGCGCGCTGCCCCAAAGCACACCGCGCGTTTCCCCCGGGTATGGCCCCGCCGCCCTCCCGGGCCGCGCACGGCCCGGACAGGGTGGCGGGGGCGCACCCGGATTGCCGCAGGGGTAGACCCGGACTGCCGCACCAGACTGCGAGGGGGACCTTGATGGGAACCGCTGGCCCCGGCGGGCGGTACCGCCTGGGGCGGCTCGGCGCGTCGGCACTGCTGCTGATCCCGCTGCTCGGGGCGACCGCGGCCTCCGGTGTGGACGGCACCGCGGACGCCTCGCCGCGGGTGGCCGCCACCGCCGCGGAGACCAGGATCGCGTTCGCCGGCACCCGGCACCGCAGTCTCGGCGAGGTCACCTCCGACAAGACCAGCGCCGCGCTGTTTGGCCAGGGCCCGGTCCACAACGACATGCAGCCGTCCGCCCTGGGCAACCAGCTGGTCTTCACCAGCCGCCGCGACGAGAAGGACCCGCAGGTCTATCTGCGGCACGCCGACGGCTCCCTGATCCGCCTCACCGTCGGCATGAACGCGGCCCACCCCCGGCTGACGCCGGACGGCCGGTCCGTGGTCTTCGACGCGGCCGCGCCCGGCGGTCCGGACGGCAAGGACCAGCGCGACCTGTGGCAGGTGCGCACCGACAAGAGCGAACTGTCCCGGCTCACCAACACCCCCGCCGACGAGGAGTACCCCACGGTCTCCCCGGACGGGAAGCGCCTCGCGTACTCCGGCGACGGCGACTCGGCGGCCGGAGCGCAGATCTACGTACGGCCCCTGGACGGCGGCACCGCCACCCGGGTCACCTCTCCCGCGAACGGCACGGCCACCGAACCGGTGTGGAACCCGGCCGGCGACGGCGATCACCGGGACCTCATCGCGTACACCGCCACCAAGGACGGCGTGCCCCGGCTGCGGGTGACGGACGGCACCGACGGGAGCACCGACCGGCCGCTGCTCGGCGGTGACCGGGAGCAGTGGCGGGCCCACGCGCCGGCCTGGATCCCGGGCGGCAACGAGGTGCTGTTCCTGAGCCCCGAGATCACCTGCCAGTGCGAGGGCAACTACGACCACGTGTTCCGCGCGGTGCCGCACGACGGCGGGACGCCCGGGCTGGTGCTGAACGAGGACCGGGAGATCCGCTCGCCCACCTGGCTCGGCCCGCGCGACGGCGGCCGGGCGGTGGTGGAGCACGTCTCGGCCGACGGCCCGCACACGGTGACGCTCCAGGACATCCGGGCGGACGGGGCCGACCCCCGCGACCTGAACCTGACGATCCTGAACGAGGACCCGGAGGCCGACACCAACACCGACCCCACGAAGGACCCGCTCTTCCAGCCCCGGGCCGACTACGACCCGTGGACCGAGCGGCAGAGCTACACACCGGACGGCCGCCGCATCGTCGTGACCCGTTTCCTGGGCCCCCGCGGCAACCGCGTCGAGGAGATCTGGCTGGCGGACGCCGACGGCACCCACGAGGCGAGGCTGCCGCTCGACGGACGCGGACCGGGCGACCGGGACACCGACCCGGCGTTCTCCCCGGACGGCAAGTACCTCGCCTTCACCCGGATCTCGCCGGGCGGCGCCGACGGGACCGCGGGCGCCAGCCAGATCCTCATCGCGGACGCCGCCAGCGGCGCGATCACCGGGAAGATCACCCCGCCCGCCGGGGAGCTGCAAGGCCAGGACGCGCAGCCCACCTGGTCCGCCGACGGCAACATCCTGGCCTTCACCCGCAACGAGCTGGTCTACGGCGGCGGAGGCAACAAGCACATCTGGACCGTGCCCGTGAACAACCTCGGCCGGCAGACCGACCTGAGCGCCAGGAACTGCCCGGGCACCTGCGCGGTCATCGACGACAGCCCCGCGTTCTCCCCGGACGGCCGCAGCATCGCCTTCAACCGCAAGAACGGCGGCGGTGTGACCGACGAGCGCAACGGCATCATCCTGACGTCGGTGTCCGGCGACGACTGCCGGGTGCTCCTGCCCGGCTCCGCCCGCGACGTCCCCGGCGCCTGCCGCCGGGAACTGCCGGAGAACCCCGGGCCGTTCCAGCCCCGGGACGCCGCCTGGACGCCCGACGGCAAGTCCCTGGTGATCAGCGCCCGCCCGAGCCGGCCGGCCAACAGCCCCGAGAAGCTCAAGATGCTGGACGTGGCGACCGGCGAACTCACCAAGCTCACCAACGACCTCCCGGGCCGGCACAAGGAGCCCAGCGTCCAGCAGTCCGTCGACCTCGCCGTCCGGGCGCCCGGCACCGTTCCCGACGTGACCGTCGGCGACTCCACCACGGTCCGCGTCGACGTGGTGAACAACGGCCCCGCCACCTCCCCCGGCACCCGGCTGACCATCGCGCCCCCGGCCGGTGTCGACGTCACCCGGATCACCTGGCCCGGCGGCAGCTGCGACGCCGCGTCCCTCCTGTGCGACCTGGGCCTGGTGCCGCCCGGTACGACGGTCCCGGTGGACGTCACCCTCACCGGGCTCACCCCGGGTGACGCGCCGGTCGGCTGGTCGGTCACCGGCACGGTCCTGGACCCGCGGCCCAGCGACAACGACGGCCGGACCGTGGTGCCGGTGCGCACGGCCCCGCCGCCCACCCCGACCCCGACCCCGACCCCGACTCCCACTCCGACACCGACCCCGACTCCGCCCACGACTCCGCCCACGACCCCGCCGCCGGTTCCGACGCCGCCGCCCACCGTTCCGCCGGTGCCGCCGCAGCCGCCGGCGCCGAAGGCCGGGCCCGGCGTGCGCGTCACGGCCCAGCCGAACCCCGGCTACGTCGGCGGCCGGGTCGTGGTGACGTACACCGTCCGCAACGGCCGCGACGCGCTGGCCACCGGGCTGCGGCTGCGCATCGGACTGCCCGCCGGCATCCCCGACAGCGGGCCACCGCCGGGCTGCGACGCCTCCTGGGTGTGCGCGCTGCCGGACCTGGGACCGGGCGCGGACACCGTCGTACGTGTCGTCCTCAGCCCCAAGAAGGCGATGACCGGCCAGGTCACCGGCGTGCTCACCACGACCGGCACCGACGCCGACCGCGGTGACAACACCGCGCGGCAGCGGCTGCGCATCCTCCAGCCGCGCATCGTCGCCGTACCCGGCATCGGCAAGCCCGGCTTCGTCACCTCCGTGCGCGGCAAGGACTTCCCGCCCGGAGCGCCGGTGCGGTTCACCTGGAAGCCCGGGATCACCGCGGCGGCGGCGCCGACCGTGCCCAAGCCGGACGGCACCTTCATCGGCCAGCTGCTCATCCTCGCCAAGGACCAGACCGGGCCGCGCGAGATCTTCGCCAAGGGCCCCGGTTTCTCCCCGGTCAAGACCGACTTCCTGGTGGTCAACGGCAGCATCCAGCCGCCCGACGAGGTGACCCGCCGGTGATCCACGAGGTCGACGAGGGCCTGCGCCGGCTGCTCGGCGAGTCCGGCCTGGAGGCGTCGGGCGTCGAGGTCGTCTTCGACGCGCCCACCCGGGACTGGGCCGCGCGCCGCAGCGCGCCCACGGTCTGCGTCTTCCTGTACGACATCCGCGAGGACGCCGCCCGGCGCGGCAGCGGCGCCGGGGAGGTGTACGACGCGGACGGGCAGCTCGTGGCGCGCCGCACCCCGCCCCGCTGGTTCGATCTGACCTACCTGGTCACGGCGTGGGCGAGCCGTCCGCAGGACGAACACCGGCTGCTGTCGCAGGTGCTCGCCTGCCTGGTCTCCGCCGACACCCTGCCCGCGCGGCTGCTCACCGGCACGCTGGCCGAACTGGGGCTGACCGTGGGCCTGGACGTCGCCGGGACCGCCGCCGACGTACCGGCCGCCGCCGATGTGTGGTCGGCGCTCGGCGGTGAGCTGAAGGCGTCGCTGGGCGTACGGGTACGGGCACCGCTCGCCGGGGCGGTCACCGAGGTCGCGCCGCCGGTCACCGAGGGCCTCGTCGTCCGCTCCGCCGCCCGGCGCGCGGACGGGGAGGCGGAGCCGGGGCGCCGGCTGCGCTACAAGGAGACGACCGACCCGGGCCCGCAGGGCTTCGCCGGCCCCCGCGAACGGGGCCCGGCCCCCGCCCGCCGCCGCCACCGTGGAGACCGCCAGCCGTGACCCGCACCACCGAACCGCCCATGCCCGGCCGCACCACCGCCGAGCCGTCCGGAGAGCCCGGCCCCGAGACCGCCGCCGGGACGGCCGGGCCGGGCGACGAGCCGAGTGCCGCAGTGCCCGCGCGAGCGGAGAGCGCCGATGAGCCTTCCCCGTCGCGTGCCGTGGACGGTGCCGACCCTCTCTGGGACCGGCTGCGGGCCGTCGAGGAGCGGGTGCGGTGGGCGGTGGGGGTGCGGCGGGCCGGGGATCCCGATCCCGACGATCCGTACCGGGGGCAGTACCTGACCCCGGAGGCGGCGGCGCGCATCCTGGACGAGCCGGGCGGGCTCGGCGTACCCGGGCCCGGGCCCTGGCAGCCGCCGGCCGGTTCCGTGCTCGGCGCTCTCGCCGCGCGGTTCGGGCTGACACCGCTGGACCTGGACCTGCTCCTGGTCGCGGTGGCGCCGGATCTGGACGCGCGGTTCGAGCGGCTCTACGGCTACCTCAACGACGACCTCACCCGCCGCCGCCCCACCGTCGGCCTCGCCCTGGAGCTGTGCGGGCTCGCCGGCGCGGCACCCGGACGGTTCCGGCTCGCGCCCGGCGCGCCGCTGGTCGCGGGCGGTCTGGTGGAGGTCACCGAGCCGGACCGGCCGCCGCTGTCCCGCGCCTTGGTGGTCCCCGACCGGGTCACCGCCCACCTCCTCGGCCACGCGTGGCCCGACGCCCGGCTCGCCGGTGTGCTCGACGAGGCCCGCGAGGACCCGACCGCCGAGCCCGCCGAGGTGCGCCGCACGGCGGCGGCGGCCCGCACCGGTACCGGCCTGGTCCATCTGCGCGGCCGGGGCGGCGACGCCGAGGGCCTGGCCGTCGCGGCACTGGGCGCGGCCGGGACGCGTCCGCTCGTCCTGGACGCGGCGGCCCTCGCCCGGCGCACCGGCGACGTCCCCGAGCTGGCCCGGGTGGCCGCCCTCGAAGCCCGGCTGACCGGTGCCGGGGTCGTCCTCGGCCCGCTGGAGGCCCTGCCCGACGAACCCGCCGAACGCGCCCGCACGCTCCGCGCGTTGTGCACGGCGCTGCGGGGCATCCCGCTGCTGACGCACGGCGCCGTCGGCTGGGACCCGGGCTGGGCCGCCGACACCCCCGTCGTCCTGACCGTGCCGGCGCCCTCGCCCGAGCGGCAGGCCGTGCGCTGGCGGCACGCCCTGGAGCGGGCCGCAGGCGACGGCTCCGTACCCGGCGACACCGAGGCGCTCGCCCGGGCCGTGGCCGCGCACCGCCTGGACTCCGGCCAGGTGCGCCGCGCCGCCGACGTGGCCGTGCGCACGGCCGCCCTGACCGGCCGCCCGGTCCGTCCCGACGACCTGCGCACCGCCGTACGCGCGCAGAACGGCGCGGGCCTGGACCGGCTGGCCCGCCGGGTGGAGCCCACGGTCGGCTGGGACGACCTGGTGCTGCCGCCGCTCACCCACCGGCGGCTGCGCGAACTCGCGCTGCGCGCCCGGCACCGCGAGCAGGTGCTCGGGCAGTGGGGGATGCGGCCCGGCGGCGGACGCGGGCGCGGGGTGATCGCGCTGTTCGCGGGCGAGTCGGGTACCGGGAAGACCATGTCCGCCGAGGTCGTCGCGGCGGACCTCGGCATGGACCTGTACGTGGTGGACCTGTCCACGGTCGTCGACAAGTACGTGGGCGAGACCGAGAAGAACCTGGAGCGGATCTTCACCGAGGCGTCGGCGGTCAACGCCGTGCTGCTCTTCGACGAGGCCGACGCGATCTTCGGCAAGCGCTCGGAGGTGAAGGACGCGCACGACCGGCACGCCAACATCGAGTCGGCGTACCTGCTCCAGCGCATGGAGTCCTTCGACGGGATCGCGGTGCTGACCACCAATCTGCGGGCCAACCTGGACGAGGCGTTCACCCGCCGGCTCGACGTGATCGCCGACTTCCCGGTGCCCGACGCCACCCAGCGCCTCGCCCTGTGGGAGCGCTGCCTGGGCGACCGGCTGCCCCGGGCGGACGACCTGGACCTCGGCTTCTGCGCCGACCGCTTCGAACTGGCCGGCGGCTCGATCCGGGCCTGCGCGGTGACCGCGGCCTACCTCGCGGCGGAGTCCGGGGCGCCCCTGACCATGAGCCAGGTGGTGACGGCGATCGCCCAGGAGTACCGCAAGCTGGGCCGGCTGGTCCTGGAGACGGAGTTCGGGCCGTATCTGGCGTCGGCCGTGGGCGCCTGAGGGACCGCGCCGGCGCCGGATCGCCCGCTGCCGTGCTTGACGACGGCCCGCACGGGGAAGCAGGTGCCGTGCGAGGGGTGGGCTCGTGGCCGCGCGCGGGATCCACGTCCGCGGCCGCCGCCTCCTCGCGGACGTTCTCCCCGCCGGCCCCAGGGGCCCGTGCGGGCGTCCAGGGGCGTAGGGGCAGCGCGGGGGCAAGCCGGGGTGGCGGTGGGGCCCTCGGGGCGCGTTGGGAGAGGCAGTGTCCCTGCCCCCGGTCCGGTCCGCACGTACCTGTCCCCTCGGTGCGTCGGCCCCGCAGACTCGGCCTGGACACAGGTGAACCACCCGCAAGGACCCGAAGGAGCGAGCATGCCGACGTACCTCACCCCGGGCGTGTACGTGGAGGAGGTGCAGTCCGGTGCCCGACCGATCGAAGGGGTCGGCACCGCCGTCGCCGCGTTCGTCGGGTTCGCCGAGACCGGCCCGTTCCACACTCCGACGCTGGTCACCAGCTGGGACCAGTACACCCAGCTGTTCGGCGGCTTCACCGAGGGCGCCTACCTGCCGCACTCGGTCTACGGCTACTTCGCCAACGGCGGCGGCGCCGCGTACGTGGTGCGCGTCGGCGGCTCCGCCGAGGACGCCTCCGCACCGGCGGCCGGCACCGGCGGCCGGCGCGAGAACCGGGCGGCCCAGCCCGTCGAGCTGGGCGGCTTCCTGGTCGCGGCCCGGCCGGGCGCCTCCGGTGTGTCGGTGGAGATCGCCGACGCCGACGGAGAGAACCCGCCGGAGGACCGCTTCAAGGTGCTGGTCCGCCAGGGCGACCAGGTGGCGGAGACGTACGAGGCCTCCACCCGGAAGAACGTCAAGGGATACCTGGTCACCCAGGCCCGCGGCTCCCGGCTGATCGAGGTCACCGAGCAGCAGGGCGCCGCCCAGACCCGGCCCGCCAACCAGACCGTGCCGCTCGCCGAGGCCCCGGCCGCCGCTCCCGCCCCGTCCGCCTCCGGCGCGGTGGCCCGGCTCGACCCGTCGGAGTACGTCGGCGACGCCGCGGCCCGCACCGGGTTCGGCGGCCTGGAGACCATCGACGAGATCACCATGGTCGCGGTGCCGGACCTGATGAGCGCCTACCAGCGCGGCGACATCGACGCCGAGGGCGTGCGCACCGTCCAGCTCGCCGTGATCTCGCACTGCGAGCAGATGGGCGACCGGGTCGCGGTGCTGGACACCCCGCCCGGGCTCAACGCCCAGCAGGTGCGCACCTGGCGCAACGACGAGGCGGGCTACGACTCCCGGTACGCCACCCTCTACTACCCGTGGGTGCGCGTCTTCGACCCGGCCGCCGGACGCAACACCGCCGTCCCGCCGAGCGGGCACATCGCCGGCGTGTGGGCGCGCAGCGACCACGAGCGCGGCGTGCACAAGGCGCCCGCCAACGAGGTGATCCGCGGCGCGGTCGACCTGGAGCTGCGGCTCAGCAAGGGCGAGCAGGACCTGCTCAACCCGATCGGCGTCAACTGCGTACGCGCCTTCCCCGGCCGGGGCATCCGGGTGTGGGGTGCGCGCACCCTCTCCTCCGACCCGGCCTGGCGCTACCTGAACGTGCGCCGGCTGTTCAACTACCTGGAGGAGTCGATCCTCCTGGGCACCCAGTGGGTCGTCTTCGAGCCGAACGACGACCGGCTCTGGTCGAGCATCCGGCGCAACGTCACCGCCTTCCTCACCGAGGAGTGGCGCCGGGGCGCGCTGTTCGGCCGCACCGCCGAAGAGGCGTTCTACGTCAAGTGCGACCGCGACAACAACCCGCAGGAGTCCATCGACCAGGGCCGGGTCGTCTGCGAGATCGGCGTCTCGCCGGTCAAGCCCGCGGAGTTCGTGGTGTTCCGGCTGGCCCAGTTCTCCGACAGCACCAGCCTCATCGACGAGTGAGATCGAGCCAGAACAACGACCCGCGGGTCGGCAACGGAAGGTGACAGACAGTCATGGCAACGGGCGATGCTCTTTCCACCCACGTCTTCGGCGTGCAGCTCGGCGGCTACCTGGTCGAGTCCATCCAGGAGATCAGCGGCCTGACCGTCGAGGAGGACGTCGTCGAGGTCAAGCAGGTCACCGCGGAGGGCAAGCAGATCATCCGCAAGCAGCCCGGCGGCCGGCAGGCGGGTGAGATCACGATCACCCGGGGACTCGACCAGAGCAGCGAGTTCACCAACTGGATCAAGGAGACGCTGAACAACGGCGCCGTCAACGCCGCCCGGCAGAACCTCACGATCGAGATCAAGGACACCGAGGGCAACACGGTCCGCCGCATCCAGCTGATGCAGGGCTGGGCCTCCAAGTGGGAGGGCCCGTCGCTGAAGGCGGGCGATTCGGCCGCGGCCACCGAGTCCGTCACCATCGTGTTCGAGGAGATCATCGTCGAATGAGGCGCCGTACCGTGACGGCGGGCAACCTGGAGGAGATCCTCCAGGCGACGGCGCCCGCCCCGGCGACCGAGCAGGCGGCGGCACCCCCCGCCGCCGCCCCGGCCCCCCCGCCGCCGCCCCGTCAGGAGCAGCACGGGCTGCGCACCGAGTTCGAGTTCGTGCTGCCGCGCGGCTACGTCGACGAGGCGGGCACGGTGCACCGCGAGGGCGCGATGCGCCTGGCCACGGCCCGGGACGAACTGCGGCCGCAGATCGACCTGCGGGTCAAGGAGAACCCGGCGTACCTGAGCGTGGTGCTGCTGAGCCAGGTGATCACCCGGATCGGCTCCATCACCGACGTGCACGCCGGGATCGTGGAGCGGATGTACGCCACCGACGTCGCCTTCCTCCAGGACTTCTACCGCCGCGTCAACAGCGAGGGCCACACCCGGGCGGCGGTGACCTGCCCGCACTGCGAGGGCGGCTTCGAGGTCGACCTCTCGGGTGGGCGCCTGGGGGAATCGTGACGTACGCCCTTCCCCGGCTCCGGGAGGAGATCGCGTACATCGCCTATCACTTCCACTGGGCGCGCGAGGAGATCCTCGACCTGACCCATGACGAACGACGGCAGTGGGTGGCCGAGATCGCCCGTATCAACACCCGCGTGAACGAAGGCGGTTAGCACATGGCATGGCGGGACAGGCTGCGCCGCCGGTCCGCCGGAACGGAGGGCCCGCGGCGCGGTGAACACGACGGCGCCCCGGCCGCCGCCGTGTCCGGTGCCCCGGTTTCCGCCGCGCCGGACGCTCCGGCCGCCGCCGTGCCCGCCGACTGGGACGGCGGCTGGCGCCGTACCGCGCCGCCGGAGCCGACCGTGTCCCGCGCGCCGCTCGCCGTCAGCGACGGCCTGGCCTTCCGGTCCGGCCTCGCCGCCTGGCAGAACCCGTCGTTCGACTCCGGCCTCGCCCACGCCCTGCTGCCCACGGCCCCCACGGGCCTGGTCCACGGCGTCACCCACCGCCCGGCCGCCCCTCGGTCCGACCGCACCGAAGGAGGCCCGCTGCTGCTGCGGGCGCTGCGACGGGAAGGCGACCAGGAACCGGCGGACGGTGCGCCGGACGGTTCCGCCTCGTCCGGCCCGGCTTCCGCGGCCGTACGGCCTTCCCGGGCTTCCCGTGGCCGGAGTACGGGAGAGGGGCGTCCGGGCGGCGGCTCGCCGAGCCGTGCCCTCGTGTCCACGGAACCACCCGCCGTGCCGTCCTCCTCGGCTCCCGCCGTCCAGCGTTCGGCCGAGCCCGGTACCGGTCCGGTGGTGACCCCGGCCGGCCCCGGCCGCAGGCCCGCCGCGCCGGAGATCCCGCTGGTACGGCGGGTGACGCCGGTCCCGGGTGCGGTCACCGGCGAGGCGCGGTCCGGCCGAGCGGGCGACGGCCGGCCGCAGGCGTCCCGTACCGCCGGGGCCGACGCGCCCCGTCCGGTCGTCCGGGCCCGCCCGGCCGGCCCCTCCCTGACCGTGGCCCGCCGCCCGTCCGGCCCCGCGCGCCGCGTTCCCGCGCTGCGGCCCACGGCCCCGGCCCCGGACCGCGCCGCGCCCGGGACCCCCGTTCGTCCTGCCGCCAAGGACCCCGAGACCTCCGTCGGCACGGCCTCCCGGACCGGTGCGCAAGCGCGCCCGGCCGACCCCGCGCCGGGTACGGCGACTCGTGCGCCTCTCGGCGCGCCGCTCACGGAACTCCCGCCCACGGCACGCCCGCTGACGGACGGCAACCCGGTCCAGCGCGCCGCGTCCGGACCGGCGCTGCCCGTCGTCCAGCGCCAGACCGACGGCGCGTCCGGCACCTCGGGTGCGTACGACGGCGGGACGAGGGGACCGGTCCAGCGCACCCCGGACGGCCCCGGCGCCCCGAACCGGCCCCCGGCCCGCGGCGGGGCTCGCGCACGCGGCGGCCTGGGCGCGCCGCTGCCCGAACTGCCGCCGAGCGCCGCCGTCCCGGGCGCTTCCGGACCCGGCGGCCGGCGTGCCGGAATACGACCGGAGCGAGGCTCCGAACCACGCCGGACCAGGGACGTACGCCCACCGGGGCGACGCCCCGCGCGACCGGAGGCAACGGCACGGGCACACCGCTGCCGGGCCCCGGCGCCGTACAGCGCCGCCCGGCGGCGGAGTCCGCCGACCGCGGCCCCGCCGAGGCCGCCGCACCGTCGCGGCCCGGCACCGGCTCGGACGCGCCGCTGCTCGGCAAGGACGTCGTGCAGCGCGGTGCGGCGGCGGACCCGGAGGGCACGAGCGCCCCGGAGTCGGGCCGTTCGTCGCACTCCGGCAGTGGTCTGGAGGCGCCGCTGGTGGAGAAGCCGGCCGTGCGGCGCAGTGCGGCGGCGGATACGGGCACGCCGGGAGTCGGGTCGTTCGTCGCGTTCCGGCAGTGGTGCGGACGTGCCGCTGTTGGGCAAGCCGGCCGTGCAGCGCAGTGCGGTGGCGGACCCGGGCACGCCGGAGTCGGGTCGTCCGTCGCACTCCGGCAGTGGTCTGGAGGCGCCGCTGGTGGAGAAGCCGGCCGTGCAGCGCAGTGCGGTGGCGGACCCGGGCACGCCGGAGTCGGGTCGTCCGGCGCGTTCCGGCAGTGGTGCGGACGCGCCGCTGCTGGGGAAGCCGGCCGTGCAGCGCAGTGCGGTGGCGGACCCGGGCACGCCGGAGTCCGGCGGTCCGTCGCGTTCCGGCAGGAGTGCGGCGGCGGACACGGGCGCCTCGGAGTCGGGTCGTCCGGCGCGTTCCGGCAGCGGTGCGGACGCGCCGCTGTTGGGGAGGGGTGCCGTACAGCGCGGCCTGGCGGCCGATTCCGCCGACGGGAGCACCCCGAGGCCCGGCGAGACTCCGCCGCACTCCGGGAACGGTCCCGCCACGCCGCTGGTGACGGCGCCCCGGACCACCACCGACTCCCCGGGCCCGGCCGCCGCCGTGAGCGGGTCCCCGGCACCGGCCGCGGGCCGCGCGGGAGACCCGCGACGCCCGGGCGCCCGGCCGGGCACCGCCGGGACACCGGTCGTCGTCGCCCGGGCCGTGGCCGACGGCTCGTCCGGCACCCCGGGCGCACGGCGTCCCGGACCGGCCGGGCAGCCCCCGCTCACCGTGGCCCGCTCCGCCCCGGCGGCGCCCCCCACCCTCTCCCTGCTCGCCGCGCGCCCGCTCACCCTGAACACCCGGCCCCCGGCAGGAGCGGCGGCGCCCGCCGCCCCCCGTCCCGCCGGACGTCCCGTGGTGCCCGCCCGCTGGCCCGGCACCCCGGCCCCCGCGCACACCAACGGCCCGGCCGCCCCCGCCCGGCCCGGGTCCGCCCCCGCCGCGCCGCCGGTCCAGCGGGCCGCGCTCGCCCACCCCGGCCCGCAGGCCCCGGCCGCACCGGCCCCGGCCTCCGCGCACCCGGTTCACCGCGCCCCCGGCCCGGCGGGCGTACGACCCTCCCGCCGCCGTGCGGACCGGTCACCAGTCCGCGCCCGCGGTCCAGCGCGTCCCCGTCGTCCGTCCCGCCCCGCCCCGCGCGCAGTCGCCCGCACCCGCCGCCTCCGCTCCCGCGCGGTCCCTCCCGGTGACCGCCCCGCAGGCGCCGCCGCTCGCGGACCGCCCGGCGGGCACACCGGCACCGGCCCCGGCGGCTCCCGTGCCCGTGGTCCGGTGGAAGAACCCCGCGCGGACCGGGGCCGGCGGAGGCGCGGCGCCCGTGGTGCAGCGCGCCGGCGAGGCCGCGGACCCGGCCGCAACGAAACGCGGCCGCCACCGGTCGGCCACCGTGTCCGGTACGCCGTCCGGTACGTCCTCCGGTACGTCGTCACGTACGTCGTCCGGCTCGTCGTCCCGTACGTCGTCCGCCTCCGGCAAGGACGCGGACCGCCGGTCCTCCGAGGCCCCGCCCGACCCCGGTCTCGACCTGGACGACCTGGCGCGCCGCCTGCTCGACCCGGTGGCCCGGCTGCTGCGCGCCGAACTGCGGCGCGGCCGGGACCGCACGGGCCGTCCGCACGACGGACGCCGCTGAGACCACGGAACCGATGAGGCGACCATGAACGACGCCACGCCACGGATGAGGCATGAGGCCACGGAACGGATGACGGACCAATGACGGACAGCATCTTCGCGACGAGCGTGTTCTTCCGGCTCGCGATCGGAGGCAACGACCTGGGCGCCTTCCACACCTGCTCGGGTATGGGCGCCGAGGTGGAGATCGAGAGCTACGCCGAGGGCGGCAACAACGGCTTCACCTGGCAGCTGCCCGGCCGCGTCACCTGGTCCAACATCACGCTGACCCGGCCGGTCACCGCCGACACGGCGAAGATCGGCCGCTGGCTGGACGAGACGCTGAAGCGGGTGGAGCCCAAGGACGGCGAGATCGTGGCGCTGAGGCCGGACCGGACCCCGATCATCAGCTGGCAGGTGTTCGGGATCGTCCCGGTGCGCTGGCAGGGGCCGTCGTTCGACCCGAGCAGCTCCGAGGCGGCCGTGGAGACCCTGGAGATCGCCCACGAGGGCCTGCGCCCGTCCTGACCCGTCCGCCCGCCTCCTGAGCCGTACCCGCCCGCGCCCGTAAGAAAGGAAGACCCGGCATGTCACCAGCGTTCCGTTCCAGCCGGGCCAGGGCCCAGCTGACCCTCATGGAGCCGCCCGCGTCGGTCGGGGCCAAGCCCGGCGGCACGATCGCGCGGCTCGACCTCCAGTTCAACCCCTCCACCCTGGAGCTGCGCAAGACCACCGAGTGGCGGCGCACCCCGTCCCGGATGGCGGGGCAGTCGGCGCTGCCCGAGTTCGTCGGCAGCGGCCCGCGCGAGCTGAGCCTGGAGGTCTTCCTGGACGCCACCGCCACCCACGACAACTCCGTGGAGCAGGCGGTGGAGAAGCTGATGAAGGGCTGCGTGCCGACCCCGGCCAGCCTGGGCCGGAAGAAGCCGGCGAGTCCCTGGGTGCGGTTCGAGTGGGGCACCGCGCGGACCACCTCGTTCGACGGGGTGCTCTCCAGCCTCTCGGTGTCGTACACGCTCTTCGACGTGGACGGCAGGCCGCTCAGGGCCACCTGCGCGCTGTCCATCGAGGAGGCGAGCGTCGACCCGGCGGGCCAGAACCCGACGTCCGGCGCGCGCACCGCCCGCAGCACGCACACCGTGGTGGCGGGCGACAGCCTGGCGATGCTGGCCTGGCGGGAGTACGGCGACGCGACGGCCTGGCGGGTCATCGCGGAGGCGAACGGAATCGACGACCCGATGGCGCTCGTGCCCGGCACCGAACTGGTGGTGCCGGGGCTGCGGGACGCCGGCGGCGAGGAGGAGCGGTGACCACACCGGAGGCGCGGGGCGGCCGGTCCTTCGCGGCGGACCCCGTCATCGAGACGCCCGGCGAGCTGCCGCTGGTCTGGGCCGCCCAGCTGGTCAGCTGCGTGGTGGACGAGAACGTGGGCCTGCCCGACGCGGCACAGCTCACCTTCCGCGACCCCGACCACGAGTTCCTGCGGGCGGCCGGCATCACCATCGGCACCCCGCTCAGGGTGTCGGTGGTGACGGTGAACGGGCAGGCCCGCGAGCGGCTGTTCAACGGCGAGGTCACCGCCCTGGAGGTGGACCGGGACCGTACGGGCTCGTTCACCGTGGTGCGCGCCTACTCCAAGGCGCACCGCCTCCAGCGCGGCCGGAAGGTGGTGGCGTACCGGAACATGACGGCGGCGGCGATCGTCCGCAAGGTGGCCGCCGGCGCCGGGCTGGCCTGCGGGAAGGTGGAGGCGGCGCCGGTCACGTACCAGCAGCTGTCGCAGGCGAACGTGTCCGACTGGGACTTCTTGCAGTACCTGGCGGCGGAGAGCGGCGCGCAGGTCCGCGTCGACGACCAAGGGCTGCTTCAGTTCACCAAGCCGGAGAAGGCATCCGGGGCGCCCGCGCCGTCGACCCCGGCCACCCGGAACCCGATGGTGCTGGAGTACGGGCGGAACCTGCTGGCGCTGCGCGCCTCGCTGTCCGCGGCGGACGGCGCGTCGCAGGTGGAGGTGCGCGGCTGGGACGTCACCACCAAGCGCCCGCTGGTGGCCCGGCAGCCGTCGGTGGAGAGCGACACGGTGGTGCCGGGGCTGAGCCCGGCGTTCGCCGCCCGGTTCGGCACGTCGTCGAAGCTGACCGTCACCGACACCCCGTACCGCACCCAGGCCGAGACGACCGCGGTCGCCGGCGCCGTGGCCGCGGACGTGAGCGCCGGCTTCGGCGAGCTGGAGGCGGTCGCCGAGGGCAACCCGCGGCTGCGGGCGGGCAAGCCGGTGGCGCTCGGCAACGTCGGCCCGGCGTTCTCCGGCAAGTACACGGCGACGGCCGTGCAGCACGTCCTGGAGCCGCACGGCGGGTACCGGACCACGGTGTGGGTGAGCGCCAGCCCGGACCGCTCCCTGACCGGCCTGGTGACCGGCGCCAACGCGCCGAGCCGCGGTCCGCGCATGCCGGGGCTGGCGATCGGCGTGGTCACGGACGTACGGGAGCCGGGCGGCGCCGAGAGCGGCGCGGTGAAGCTGCGGTTCCCCTGGCTGGACGACACGTACACCACCGACTGGGTGCGCACCGTGCAGTGGGGCGGCAAGGGCGGCGGAGGCGTGGTGAGCCCCGAGGTCAACGACGAGGTCCTGGTCGGCTTCGAACAGGGCCTGCTGGACAGCCCGTACGTCATCGGCGGCCTGTACAACGGCGTCGACAAGCCCTCCGCGCACGACGTGCCGCTGATCGACGGCACCACCGGGAAGGTCAACCGCCGCTCCGTCGTCTCCCGCTCCGGGCACCGGGTGGAGCTGCTGGACGCCCGGGCCCCGGGCCCCTCCGGGGTGCGGCTGCGGACCGCCGACGAACGCCTGGAAGTGTTCCTGGACGACCGGCGGGACCGGATCGAGCTGACGGTGTACGCCGGGAAGAGCCGGCAACCCCTCACCTCCGTCGTGCTCGACCGCAAGGGCATCACCCTGGACGCGGGTCGCGGCGACGTGAGCGTGTCGGGCCGCAACGTCGACATCCAGGGACGGGTCGGGGTGAAGGTCGGCGGCCGGTCGGTGAGCGTCACCGGCAGCTCGGACGTCACCGTGGACGGCGGCCTGCTCGGCGTCCTGAAGGCCAAGCTCATCCGCATCAACTGACCCGAGACCACCACCAGTTCCCCGAGTTCCCTAGGAGCGACACATGCCGGCCGCAGCCCGTACCGGTGACCCCACCAGTCACGGCGGGGTGATCGCCACCCCGCCGCCCGGCGCCGCCGCGGCCGTGGCCCGTGTGCTGATCGGCGGCCGGCCCGCCGCCGTCGTCGGCAGCCTGCACACCTGCCCGATGCCGCCGCACGCGCTCATGGGCCCGGCCAACGTGATCCTGCCCAACCCGCTCGCGGCCACCGTCCTCATCGGCGGGCTGCCGGCCGCGCGGGCGCGCGACAAGATCGCCTGCGGCGCCATGGTCGTGACCGGCGCCCCCAACGTCCTGATCGGGGGCCTGTGATGAGCGAGCGGTTCATCGGCCGCGGCTGGGCGTTCCCGCTGCGGGTCGGGCCGACCGGCGGCATCGCCCTGGTCGAACGGGAGCGGGAGATCGAGGAGGCGATCCGCCTGGTGCTCGGCACCGCGCCCGGCGAGCGCCCCATGCGCCCCGAGTTCGGCTGCGGCATCCACGACTACGTCTTCGCGCCCGGCGACGGCGCCACCGCCGGACGCATCGCGCAGCAGGTGCGCGAGGCGCTGGAGCGGTGGGAGCCGCGCATCGCGGTGGAGGACGTGGTGGTCGCCTTCGACGCCGTCGAGGACGGCACGCTCTACATCGACGTGCACTACACCGTGCGCTCCACCAACGACCGGCGCAACCTGGTCTTCCCCTTCTACACGATCCCCTCCGAGGAGGGGGCCGAGGACGGGAGCGGAAACTGATGGCACTGCCCTCCCCGAACCTGGACGACCGGCGCTTCCAGCAACTCGTCGACGAGGCGAAGCGCTACGTGCAGCAGCGCGCCCCGGAGTGGACCGACCACAACGTCTCCGACCCGGGCGTGACCCTGATCGAGACGTTCGCCTACCTCGTGGACCAGCTGCTGTACCGGCTGAACCGGGTCCCTGACAAGAACTACACCGCCTTCCTCGACCTGCTCGGCATCCGCCTGTTCCCGCCGGCCGCCGCCGTCGCCGACGTCGACTTCTGGCTGTCGGCGCCGCAGCCGGACACGGTCGCGCTGCCCGCGGGCACGGAGGTGACCAGCGCGCGCGGCGAGAACGACGAGGCCGTGGTGTTCACCACCACCGACCACCTGGACATCCTGCCGAGCGAGCTGACGCGGCTGGTGACCGCGCACCGCACCGGCGAGCAGACCGACCGGACCGGGACGCTCTCCGAGGGCCGGGACATCCCCTGCTTCCAGGCCGCGCCCGAGCCCGGCGACGCGCTGCTGTTCGGCCTGCCGACGGCGGTGCCGCGGTGCATCGTCGCCATACGCCTGGACAGCCGGGTGGAGGGCGTCGGCGTCGACCCGCGCCAGCCGCCGCTGGTGTGGGAGGCGTGGGACGGCGGCGGCTGGCGGGTGTGCGAGACCTGCACGGACACCACCGGCGGGCTGAACCGGCCCGGCGAGGTCACCGTGTACGTCCCGGCCGGGCACACCGCGTCGGTGATCGGCGGCACCCGGGCCGGCTGGCTGCGCTGCCGGGTCACCGAGCCCGAGCCGGGCCAGCCGTTCTACTCGGAGTCCCCGACCGTGCGCGAGGCGGCGGTGTTCACCGTGGGCGGCACGATGGCCGTGGAGCACGCCGAGACCGTCACCGACGTACCGCTCGGCACCTCGGAGGGGGTGCCCGGGCAGACGTTCCGGCTCGGCCGCCCGCCGGTCCTCCTGGACCGCGAGCCCCCGGTGGTGGAGGTGTCCACGGCCGAGGGCTGGCAGCGTTGGGACCTGGTCGAGCACTTCGGCCGCTCCGGGCCCGCCGACCGGCACGTCACGGTCGACGCCACGACCGGCGAGTTCGCCTTCCCGCCGGCGCTGCGCGAACCGGACGGCACGCTGCGGCAGTGCGGCGCCGTACCGCCCAAGGGCGCCCAGATCCGGGTGGCCCGCTACCGCACCGGCGGCGGCCCGGCCGGCAACGTCGCGCGCGGCGCGATCTCCGTGCTGCGCAGCTCCGTGCCGTACGTCGCCCGGGTCGTCAACCGGGAGGCGGCGCGCGGCGGTGTCGCCGGGGAGACCGTCGAGAACGCCAAGCTGCGCGCGCCGCAGGCGCTGCGCATGCAGGAGCGCGCGGTGACCGCCGAGGACTACGAGATCATCAGCCGCCAGGCCGCGCCCTCGGTGCGCCGGGTGCGCTGTCTGCCCGCCGCCGAGGACGCGGGCGCGGTCCGGGTCCTGGTGGTGCCGGACGCGGTGGCCGACGAGGGCGACGACCGGCTCCGCTTCGAGCAGCTGATCCCCTCCGACCAGGTGCTCCGGGCGATCACCGAGTCCCTCGACGAGCGGCGCCTGATCGGCACCCGGCTGGTGGTGGAGCCGCCGGTCTACCAGGGCGTCACCGTGGTGGCCCGGCTCGCCGCGGCGCCGGGCGACACCGACCGGGTGCGCGACGCGGCGCTCGCCGCGCTGTACCGGCACCTCAACCCGCTGCACGGCGGCGTCGACGGTACCGGCTGGCCGTTCGGCCGGCCCGTGCAGTACGGCGAGCTGTTCGGCGTGCTGCAACGCGCCACCGGCAACGCGCTGGTGGAGGAGATCCGCCTCTTCCCCGCCGACCCGATCACCGGCCGGCGCGGCGCCCCGACGGACCGCATCGACGTGGACCGGGGCGCGCTGGTCTTCTCCTACCAGCACCAGGTGGTCGTCACGGCCGTGGACCCGGAGGGACGGCGATGAGCCGCGCCGCCGTCCCCGGCCTGCCGAGCCGCCACCCGATCGGCGAACAGCTGCCGGCTTTGTACGCCGACGACGACTTCGCCCAGCGCTTCACCGCCGGCCTGGACACCGTCCTCGCCCCGGTCTTCCTGACCCTCGACACCCTTCCCGCCTACCTCGATCCCCGGCTGGCCCCCGCCGACTTCCTCACCTGGCTGGCCTCCTGGGTGGGCGCCACCGACGACCCGGAGTGGCCCGAGGACCGGCGCCGCGAGGCCGTCACCCGTGCCGTGGAACTCCACCGCCGGCGCGGCACGGCCAGGGGGCTGACCGAGGCGCTGCGCCTGGCCCTGGGCGTCGACGCGGAGGTCACCGGGGCCGGCGCGGCGACCTGGTCGGCGACCCCGGGCGCGGACCTGCCCGCGCCGTCTGCCGAGGGTCCGCTGGTACGGGTGTGGCCGGCGGACGCGACGACAGGCGACCGGAGGACGGGTCCGAACGGGGAGCGGCGGACGGCGGCGCACCCGTACGAGGCCGGCGACGACGCGTCGGTCCGGCCGCCGGTGGATCCGGACAGGGTCCGCGAGATCGTCCGGGTCATGTGCCCGGTGCACACCGTCTGCCGGGTGGAGATCCTGCCCGGCCCGCCCACCGACGAAGGGAGGTGACGCCATGCGCGCGTGTCCCTCGTGCGGGGCGTCGAACGGCCCCACGGACGACTTCTGCGGCAACTGCGGCACGTACCTGGGCTGGTCGGACACGGGATCGGCGACGAGCGGGCCCTCGCGGCCCGCTCCCGCGGACCCCGGCCCGGCCGCCGAGCCCCCGCCCGCACCGGACCCCGCCCCCGCCCCCGCACCGGACCCCGCGCCGGCGGACGAGCCGACGCGGACCGCACCGCCGCCCCGCGTCTCGTCCCTGCGCTTCCGCCTGACGTCCCGGACCCGCGGCGAGACGAGGGAGGAGGAACCGGGGCCGGCCGAGACCCGCCGCCCCGCGGACGAGCCCTCCGCTCCCACCCGGCCGGACCCGGCGAACACCCCCCGGGACGAGGCCGCCCCCGAGCCCCCCAAGCCCACGTCCGCTTCGGCGTCCGCGCCCGCCGAAGGCCCGGCGCCCGCGCCGCGTCCGGCGCCCGCGCCCGCCGACCCGCCCGCGCCCGCCGAACCCCGCACAACCGCGCCCCGTCCGGCGCCCGCCGACCCGCCCGCGCCGACGCCCGCCGAACCCCGCCCGACCGCGAGCCGTCCGGCGCCCGCGCCCGCCGCACCCCCGGCGCGGCCCCGCCCCCGGCGGCGCCGCAGCCCCCCGCCGCCCCCCGCGTCCCGGCGCCCCGGGACACCCCGGGCCCCCGCTCTCCGTCCGCCCCCGGCACACCGGCACCGGCGCCGGAGCCGGATGCCGTGCTCCCCGTACGCCCGGGCAAGCCGGTGGCCCCGCGTCGTCCGGTCGTACGGCCCGTGGAGGCGCCGGACGAGGTGGCGGGGACGCCCTGCCCGGCCTGCGGCACGCCCAACCCGCCGGGCCGCCGTTTCTGCCGGCGCTGCGCGGCCCCGCTGAAGCCGGAGGCGAAGCCGGCCCCGCTGCCGTGGTGGCGGACCGTGTGGCCGCTGCGCCGCCGGGTGCGGGCGAGTTCGGGCCGGGGCGTGCGGTTCCTGGTGATCCTGGCGGTGCTGGTGGCGCTGTGCGCGGCCGGCCTGTTCCTGCTGCCGGCCGGACGTGCCCTGTTCGAGGACACCCGGGACAAGCTGAGCAAGACCAAGCCCGTGACGCCGGTGAGCATCAGGGCGAGCGCGGAGGTACCCGGGCACCCGGCGAAGAACACCACGGACGGGGTGAGCAACCACTACTGGGGCGCGCCGGCGGCCGGCGCGTCGGTGACGTACACGTTCCAGGAGCCGTTCCGGCTGGTGGACATGATCATCACGAACGGCGCGTCCAAGTCGCCGGAGGCCTACGCCGACCAGGGCCGCGCGCTGCGGATGGACCTGGAGGTGACGACGCGGGACGGTGAGCGGCACCACAAGCAGCTCGTCCTCAGCGACAAACCGGGCCCGCAGACGATCCCCACCGCCTTCAGCGACGTCACCACGATCCGCCTTCCCTGAACTCCCCGGCCGGCCTGGACCGGGGCCACCACCTGGCCCTGGCGGAGGTGGAGTTCTTCGCCCGCAGCTGAGCGGACACCGGCCGCCGTCCACGGCGGCCGCCCCGGCAAGGGAGCTGCAAGGAGCCTGCAAGGAAAGTGCCGTTCCCGCCGGGAAGTCCCCTGTCGACCGCCGAACGCGGCGACGAGCGATGGGGGATCGCATGTCCGTCAGCACCACGAAACCGGCACTGATCGAGCAGGGACACTGGCTGACCGTACGAGACTGCAAAAGGGTATTGGTGGTCGTCCACACCGTGACGTTCGCCCAACGCCTGCAGGAAGTCTTCGGTCTGCTGGAGTCCGACCTGCGCATCCAGCTGGTCTTCACCGCCGCCCCGCACGCCTTCGGCAGCGGGGTCACGCAGTATTTGCAGGAACTGGGCATCGTCACGGTGCCCTGGGAGGAGGCCCTACGGACCGATTTCGACCTCGCGTTGGCCGCGGGCTCCCGCGGCGTGCACGAACTGCGGGCTCCGGTCGTACGCGTCTCGCACGGGGCCGGGCACATCAAACCGCTCACCGACATCGGCTCGCTCGCACCGGGCGAGCGGCGTCCGCCGGGGATGCTGAGCCGCCGGCACCTGCTGCACGAGGGCCGTCTGGTCCCGGCGGCGATCGCCTACGCCCATGAACGCGACCTGGCGGAACTGGCGCGGTGGTGCCCGGAGGCGCTCCCGGCGGCCCATGTGGTCGGCGATCCGTGCGTCGACCGGATCACGGCGGGCCTGCCACGGCGCGCGGAGTACCGCCGCGCGTTGGGGATCGGGAGCGGAGAGCGCCTGGTGGTCGTCACCTCCACCTGGGGGCCGACCTCGACGTTCGGGCGGCTCGACGCCTTGCTGCCGCAACTGCTCGGCCAGCTGTCCGGCGACGGCCACCGCATCGCGATGCTGGTCCATCCCAACGTGTTCGCGGGCCACGGAACCCGGCAGGTGCGCGGCTGGCTGGCCGGCTGCCGCGATCGGGGACTGGCGCTCGTGCCCCCGGAGGCCGACTGGCAGGCACCGCTGATCGCGGCCGACTGGATCATCGGCGATCACGGATCGCTGACCGTGTACGGCGCGCTCACGGAAGCGACGCTGCTGCTCACGCCCGGCCCGCGACGGGAGGTGTCGGACTACTCGCCGACAGCGCTGCTGTCCGCGGTCGCGCCCGTGATCGCGCCGGGATATCCGCTGGCCGGACAGCTGGACTACGCGGCACGGTCGCGCCGCCGGGGACAGTACGACGAGGTGACCGCCGCGCTGTCCTCGGCACCGGGCGAGTTCCACCAGCGGATGCGGTCCGTCGTCTACCGCCTGCTCGGCCTCGGCGAACCGGCCCTCGCGCCGCTCGTCTCTCCGCCTCCGCCGCCTCCTTCGCTGCGGCAGTGGGAGGTCTCCGCGGGCTGGGGGGCGGTCCAGTGATCCATCGGTCACCGATGCTCCGGACGAGCGCGTCGCCTCGCTGCTCCGCACCGGCGCGGGGAGCGGAGCCGGACGCCGCGTGGGCGACCGTGTGCTTTTGCCCGTCGCACACCGGCGTCCTGTCCCGAAGTGCCGGCTTCCGGGGCCGCCGGTCCGCGTCCTCTGGCGCACGCACGCGGCGCGCGGTCCGGCCCTCGTCCGCTCCGACGCGCTGCCGGTCACGGCACAGGGCCGTCCGTACCAGGCCCCCTCCCCGTGTCCGCACCCGCCCGGCCGGCTCCCGTGCGACACGCATCTGTGGGCCGACGCGGACGGGCCGGCGGTTCTCCGGGAGCATGCCGACGTCCTGGTCAGCCGGGTGCCGGCGGCGGCTTCGGAGGCGCGGCGGCGGGTGCGGGACCTGCTCGTGGAACATCCGGGATGTCTCGCCGCCGCGGTGCCCGGCTTCGGCGCGGGATGTGCCGTCGGTGTGCGGCGGGCGCCGGGTGACGTCTGGTGTGCCTGGCTGGAACGGGGCGGACCCCGGGCACCCGTCCCGCCGCAGGCGGTCGCCTCGGTGGTGCACGCCTGGGTGGCGGCCGGAGGATCGCCGGGCGCGCTGTGCGCTGTCGTGCCGGCGTGTCACGGCTGATCCAGGGACGGCCGGACCAGCCGGCTGCGGCGGCATCACGGCTGCCGCAGCCGGCTGTCCAGGCGGTCGGCGTCCTCGGGGCTCAGCCGCCGGAAGAGATCCCGGGCAGCCGCGTAATGGCCGGCCGCGTCCTCCGCCTCGCCCCGTGACTCGGCGGCCAGGCCCAGCCATTCCAGGCAGCGTGCCTCCCAGTGCTCCGACCGGGCGCTGCCCGCGCGGAAGCGGGGCAGCGCCTCCCGTAACCGCCGGGTGCCTCCTTCGAGGTCACCGGCACGGACCAGGACGTGGCCGAGGAGAGCCAGGACGCGGGTCGCTTCGTAGGTCTCCCCGAGTGCGTCCAGCTCCGCCTCCGCGCGCCGCAACTGCGCGGCGGCCGTGGCCAGGTCGCCGGCGGCCAGCGCGGTCTCGCCGAGGCGCCGCCGGGTGAGGCCGCTCCGCGCCGGTAGCCGACCGACTCCCGCAGCCGGAGCGCCTCCTCGAAGTGGCCGCGTGCCTCGTCGAGCCTGTCGGTCAGCAGACTGATGTGGCCGAGGCCGCTCACGGCCTGTGCCCGTTGCCGGGCATCGCCGTCCGCCGTGGCCATCTCCAGTGCCTGCCGGTACCAGTCGGCCGCCTCCGCGTACCGCCCGGCGTTGCGCAGACCGATCGCACCGGAGGTGAGCATGCGGCCCTCACCGGGCCGCGAACCGCTCCGGCGCGCCGCTTCGAGGCCGAGGTGATGCGCCTCCGTCCACATCTGTGAGGGGCGGAGCCGGACGAAGAGGGGCCACATGAGATCCGTCAGTCTCCAGCAGCGGGTGTGCCAGCCGGCCGCGCGCAGTGCCGGACGGCACCCAGCAGCCCGTTGCGGTGCGTGTCCAGCCAGGCGAGCGCCTCGTCGGGGCCGCCGAGCGGTGTGGGCTCGACGGAACCGGCCGGGAGGTCGTGGCCCGGCAGACGGTGGCTCGGGGTGAGGATCTCCTCCGCCGACGCCGCGGTGGACAGGCACCAGTCGACGAACCGGCGCAGTACGTACGCGCGCCGGCCGGCCTCCTCCTTCTCCTCGCCCAGCCGCCGGGCGTGGGGTTGGACGAGGTCGTGGAAACGGTAGGTGTCCGGGCCCGTCTCCTCCACCAGGTTGGCCTCCACGAGGGCGTGGACGGCGATGGCGGTCACGTGCTCCGCGTCCTGCGCCCGCTCGGCGTCGACGGCTATGGCGGTCAGCATCCTGAGGTCGTGCCGGTCCGTGGGCACCAGGCCCATCCGGCGGTAGAGCCGGGCGCCCGCCTCCGGCAGCACGTCGTACGCCATGTCCAGCGCGGTACGCATCACGGCCTCCCCGTCGACCCGCAGCAGCTCGACCACCCCCTGTCCCCGGGACAGACTGTCGGCCAGGGCGGACACGGAATGGTGCGGCCGGATGGCGAGTTGCGCGGACGCCAGGCCGACGGTCAGGGGCAGGCCGCCGCACAGCCGGACCACTTCGTGCGCGGCGGCCGGCTCCCGCGCCACGCGCGCCCCGCCGCCGACGGCCAGCAGCGCCACGGCCGACTCGGCCGGCAGTCCCTCCAGCCGGTGCACGGACGCTCCGTCGACGCGCAGCCCGGTCAGGGTGTTCCTGCTGGTCACCACGGTGATACCGGTCGGTGAACCGGAAAGCAGCGGACGTACCTGGGCGGCTGTGAAGGCGTTGTCCAGCAGTACGGCCAACCGCAGCCCCGAGGTCATCGACCGCCACAGTGCGCTCCGCTGCGCGGTTCCGGCCGGTACCGACGGCACTCCGAGCGCGATCAGGAAGGCCTCCAGGACCGTGGCGGGAGAGGCCGGACCGCTCTCCCCGTCGGCGGACCCTCCGGCCAGGTCGGCGTACAACTGGCCGTCGGGGAAGCTGTCGGCGTGCTCGTGCAGCCAGTGGCAGGCGAACGTGGTCTTCCCGACCCCCGCGAGCCCGCTGACACCACGACCTGGGGCGCGTGCGCGGGATGCCGGCGCGCAGCGCGTCCAGGGTTCTGCGATCCGCTTCCCGGTCCATGAACCGCGCCGTCACCGGCGGCAGTTGGCGGGGCACCGGTGGACGCGGGCGGGGTGTTTCGGCGGGCGGGTGGAAGTGGAGTCCTCCGTGGATGTCACGGGCCTGCACACTGGGGCCGTGGAGGACCGCGCTTCCGCCGATGACGTTGGCCGTCGTGCCCGGTGCCGGACCGGGTGCCGCGGGCCGTGGCGGAGTCGGGCCGTGACGCCGTAACCAGTCGGTCAGCGCGCTCCGCGTCACCGCGTCGCGCAGGGCCGCGGCGGTCAGCTCCTGTGCGAGTTCCTGCCAGGCCGCCGGCTCCGCGAGCCGTGGTTCCGCGCTGCCCGGAGGCCGGAACCGGGCCACCGCCGCGTCCGCGCGGGCCGCGGTGTCCACGACATGGGCCAGGTCGCGCCAGGCGGGGGACTCCGGGTCGGCGGAGCAGGCGGCCAAGGCCGACAGCAGCGCCTTGAGCGTGTCCGAAGGGGAAGCTCCCACGTGAGTGACTCCTTTCGCCTCCTCGGGAATCACTCCCCGCTTTGGGAGGGGTGGGAACGAAAGAGATAATTTATCGGTCAATTTTGAGCTGGCCAGGTCCGCTTATGGCCCCTGGCAGCAGGACCGTGACACTCTCGAATACTCGGAGGAGGCCCTACCGGCCGGAGGACGCTGGTGGAGTTCGAGATTCGGCTCTCAGGGGCGGTCGAGGTACGAGCGGCCGGCCGGCGTGGTGATCTCGGATCGACGAAGACCAGGCTCACCCTGGCCGCCCTCGCCTGGGACGCGGGCCGCACCGTGAGCGTGGACACGCTGATCCACCGCATCTGGGACGACCATCCGCCCGGCAAGGCCAGGGAGGCGCTGCACGCCCACATCTCACGGATCCGGGCCTGCCTGCGGTTCGCCGGGAGCGACGCGCCCGCGATCGTCAGCCGCACCAACTCCTACGTGCTGCACGTCGATCCCGACCGGGTGGACCTGCGCTGTTACACGAACTGCGTCGACCAGGCACGCGCCCTCAAGGACAGCGACGACCCGGAATCCGTCCTCGGTCTGCTGGACCGGGCGGACGGGTTGTGGCGCGGCGAACCGCTGGCCGGGATCACCGGTTCCTGGGCGGAGCACCTGCGGACGGCCGTCGGTGAGACCGGCCTCGTGGCCGCGATGACCCGCACCGAGATCCTCCTGGGCCAGGGGAGGTTCGCCGACGCCGTTCCCGTCCTGCTGCCGCTGGCGCGGGAGCATCCCGTGGACGAGGCGCTGGCCGAGCGGCTGGCCGTCGCGCTGTACGGGAGCAACCGCACGGCCGAGGCCACCAGACTGCTCCAGCGGACGCGGCAGCGCGTGGTCCGCGACATCGGCCTCGACGCCGGCCGCGGCCTGCACCGCGTCCACCAGGGCATCCTGGCCGGCACGCCGGCCGCGGCCCTGCTCGGGAGCACCGGTGGCGGCGGGAAGAAGCCGGCCCGGCCGGCCCCCGGCGTCCCGGACAATCTCCCGCGGGACGTCCCGTGGGTCGGACGGCGCGACGAACTGCGACGGCTCACCTCGGCGCTCTGCGAGGGCCAGGACGGCTCGGCCGTGGTCGTCACGGTGGAGGCGATCGACGGGATGGGAGGCGTCGGCAAGACCGCGCTGGCCGTCCACCTGGCACACCGATTACGGGACCGCTTCCCCGACGGGCGCCTCTTCCTGCACCTGGGCGGGGGCCATCCCGGCCGGACGGCCACCACCGCGGCCCGGGCCCTCACCGAACTGCTGCGGCTGCTCGGCATGGAAGCAAAGGAACTGTCCCACGACACCGACGCGCTGGCCGCGCTGTGGCGTACGGCCACCCGGGACCGCCGCATGCTGGTGATCCTGGACGACGCGGCCGGGTCCGAGCAGGTCCGTCCGCTGCTGCCCGGCGCCTCGCCGACGGCCGTGATCGTGACCAGCCGCCGCCGCGGCTTCCCGGACTTCCCGGAGTGCGGCCGGTCTCCCTCGACGTGCTGCCGCGCGCGGACGCGATGGCGCTCTTCGCGCGGCGGCTGGGGGTGCGGTCCGGTGCCGACGAAACGGACATCGCCGAGATCGTCCGGATGTGCGGCCACCTGCCCCTGGCCATCGAGATCGTCGCGAGTCGGCTGCTCGCCCGGCCCTCGTGGGGCACGTCCGACCTGCTGCGCCAGCTGCGCACCGGCGGCGCGCATCTGACCCAGCTGCGCGACGGGGAACGGTCGATGACCCATGTCTTCGAGCTGTCGTACCGTGCGCTCAGCGCGGAGCAGCAACTGGTCTTCCGGCGCATCGGGCTGCATGTCGGCACGGAATTCACCCCGCACGCGGTGGCGGCACTCACCGGCCTGTCCGCCCCGGTGGCCGGGCGCGTGCTGGAGGAACTCCTGGCCCACCACCTGGTTTCCGAGAAGTCTCCGTACCGGTTCACCATGCATGATCTCCTGCGCGACTACGCGCGATCGTTGATCGAATCCGGTGACACCGAGTCCGAGGATGATTGCCGGCGGGCCGAACGCGCCCTGGTGGAGCACTACGTTCGGACCGCGGACCGGGCGGACCGGCTGGCCTATCCCTTTCGCTCGCGCATAGATCACCAGGCGGCCGACCCCGGTCTGTCATGTCCCGAACTCGCCGACGCCCAGGCGGCCGAGCAATGGCTGATCAGCGAAGGCGCCAATCTGTTGGACACACTGGACTGGCTTGTACACCACGGATCGGAACGGCAACTGGCTTTCTCCGTCCATGTGCTGGCCGGATTCCTGGACATGGAGGGGCACGCCGTCACGGCCGAGCCGTTGCTGCGACGAGCCGTCGCCCACTGGGACGCCGCAGGTGACAGCGCTGCCAGGGCGCGCGCCCTGCTCGACCTCGGCGCCGTCCACACCCACAGTTCCCGGTACGCGGAGGCGATCTCGGCCGCGAGTGAGGCGCTGGACGTCGCACGTTCCCTCGGGGAATGGGAGCTGCAGAGCGAATGTGTCCACCAGCTGTCGATCCCCCTCTGGCAGACGGGCCAGTACGCCCAGGCCCAGGAACTCCAGAAAAGGTCTCTCAATTTCCTGCTGCGAACGGACAACAAGCGGCAGATCGCGCGGAGCCGGAACCTGCTCGGGATCACCCATCTCCACCTCGCCGAGAACAGTGAGGCATTGGAATGCTTCACGTCGGCGCTGGCCGGTTTCACGGAAATAGCGGACGGGCGAGGCAGATACAGCACGCTGAACAACATTGCGCAACTGTGCCAGAGGATGGGTGATCTGCGGGCGGCCGAAAGCGCCTATCGCGAGGCGATAGGCGTGGCTGAGGGAATGGGAAACAAAAGGGACAGGGCCACTCTTCAGATGAATTTGGCGAGCGTGCTGGACGCGCTCGGGAAAGCCGAGGAGGCCCTCGTCCTGTACGGACAGGTCCTGCCGGTGCTGCGAGCCGTGGGCGACCGGCGCGGCGAGGCCATCGCGCTGAACGGGATCGGCCGGGCCCACCGCGCGGCCGGCCGCGGCGAGCAGGCCCTGCCCCGGCACCTCGCCGCCCTGGAGGTGATCCGCCGTATCCACGCCGCAGGTGAAGAGGCCGACGTCCTCTACGACCTGGCCCTGACCGAGCGCGACACCGGACGCACGGACCAGGCCGTGACGCACTTGGAGGAGAGCCTCTCGGTCAGCCGGCGCATCGGGGCCCCGGCCGAGGAGGCCCGTGCCGCCCGCGCCTTGGCGGAGTTGCGCGGAACGCTGAATGAGCCTGTGCAGTAGGAGTCGCGCCCGCACTCGGCATTGAGATGTGTCGCCGCGAAGCGGTGCGGGCCGACCGCCGCGGGCGGAAAGCGTTGGCGAACCGCCTTTGCATTCGGCCCTGTTGGCGTGCGGGATCAGTCCTGTGACCGGCTACGATAGTTTCAGCGATGGCACCGACCCCATGGCCTCATGGCCGAGTCGCGCATGCCCGCGTTCCTTCTTCGATTCGCCCTTTTTGCGACGTGAAAGGTACATCGTCAGAGTGAGAGCAATATTCGTCATCACCACCCTAACCTGTATAGCTTATTTTGTGATGGCGAACGGTGCCTACTCGTCAGGCACTGGCATATGACAGACGCAATTTCCGTTATCAGGCCGTAGTCCCGCGGCCCGGTGCGGGACAACGGACCCAGGCGCATCCCGGAAGCGGCCTCTCCCCATGCAGGGAGAGGCCGTTCGCGCTCTCCCCGGTGGGCCGGAGGTCTGGCACCATGGCGCTCCGACCGGTTCTGCTTCGTCGAGCGGCGGGAGTGCAGGCATGGACTCGATCTCGGCGAGCCTCCTGATGACGATGGCGACCGGAGCGGCCGGCGAGGCGGGCCGGCAGCTGTGGACGGCGCTGAGCGGCCTGGTGAGGAGAGGGCCGGCGGCGGAAGCCGCGGGAACGCCCGTTCAGGCCACCGGCGAGATCGAGCTGGCCGCGCTGTCCGAGGCTCCTCATGACGCCGCACGAGCGCGGGCGCTGAGCGAGGCCCTCGGGCGGCGCGCGCAGCAGGAGCCCTGGTTCCTGGCCGAACTGGCCCAATGGCACCGGCAGGCGCAGCGGCTGGACACCGGCCAGGGGGACACGAGCAACACGATCAGCGGCGGGACGCAGAACGGCCCGGTCCTCCAGGGCCGTGACTTCTCCGCGATCACCTTCAACGCCCCCGGCCCGGGCGATACTCGCTGACGTGCTTGCCGCGTGCGTCGCGTAGCGCGGCGGACGCGTGTGTGCAGCCGCCCGCCGGCTGGGCACCCGGACACAACTGTCCGCCTGCCGGAGGGAGTCCGGACGTGGTCGTCGTCGCTTGCCTTCTGCTGCCGATCGCGGGACTGCTGCTCTACGGCATGGACCGTGTCGAGGACTGGCTGACGCGCTCGCCGCGTCGGGCCCGGCACGCCGCCGCCGGCCGCCTGCGGGTGATCCGGGGCGGCGGACGCAAGGCCGCACCCCGGCACGTGACGGCCGGCGATCCGCCGACGCCGCCTGACCGCCTGACCGCCGGGCCCCGCCGCTCCCTCCCGCGAGCAGCGCTGATTCCCGCATCGGCCCCGTGCATGCGTCATTCCCCTCCATCGGAGACATGGCGCACACCCCCCGGCAGAACGGCCCGCCACGGGGTATCCGGATTCCACCGAGGGCTGTCAGACGTACTGTTGCTGTTTGACAACAATAGCCGCGAGGCAACAAAGTAACCGTGTCGGACGTGCACGGGGAAGGACCTGGAATGCTCCGGTGGACGGAGGTCGCTCCGTGTGCCGGCCACCATCGCCGAGAGGCAACGGTGGCACCGGTGCCGCGAACGGTGGCTCAGGCGGTCTGGCTGCCCGGGTCCGAGGCGTCGTCGAGTATCTGCGTCGCCGCGGTGGCGCAGAACGCTTCCAGTCCCTCCAGCAGCGCGATCCGCTTGGCGGCCGGCATATCCGCCAGCACCTTGCGCAACTCCCGCTCCCTGCGCGCCCGCAGGTCGGCGAGGAAGGCGCGGCCCCGGCCGCTGAGGTGCAGGCGCACCTCCCGCCGGTCCTCCGGGCTCGCCACCCGCTCGACGAAACCGGCGGCCTGCAGCCGGTCGCACAGCCTGCTGGTGGACGGCGGGGTGGACGCCAGGGTCTCGGCGAGCGTGCGCAGGTTGATGCCGTCGTGGTGCTCCAGGATGTGCAGCACGCGCAGCTGGGACGCGGAGGTGGGCGCCGTCGAAGCGCGGCCCCACACGACTTCCAGCAGCTCGACGGCCGTGGTGGTCACACGCGCGACCTCGTCGGGCTCTGGGCGGCGGCGGAAGGCAGTCACGGTCACACTCTCGCAGGCACTGGGGCGCCTGTCAGCGTACTAGGCACGCGCTCCGGCCCCAGGCGGCCCAAGGGGACCGACGCGGCTCGCTCGGCAGACCGGCCTCGTGGACGAGGCATGTACATAGTCCGGCAAAGGATAGGTGATCAATCCCTTATGAACAGATTCGTGGCCGCTGAACGCGCACTGCGAACAGCGGCTCCCGACGCGTTGCTCGACGCCACCCGTGCCGTACTGACGGAGCAGTACGGCGCGGAGGACGTCGAGCTGTACATGGCCGACTACGGCCTGAGCGTCCTGCAACCGGTGTCGGTCCTGCCGCACACCCTGGAGCCGGTCCCGGTGCACAACAGCCCGGCCGGCCGCGCCGCGCCTTCGGCTCGCAGCGGCCGTACTGCGAGGACGGCCGCGACGGACGGATCCGCCTGCACCTCCCGGTCAGTGTGCGCGGCGACCGGCTCGGCGTGCTGAGCGTGACCCTGCCCGGCGGCGAGGCCGTGCGCCACTGGGAACCGGAACTGGCCGACATCGCCGACGTGCTCGGACACGAGGTGATCGTGGCCGAACGCGACACCGACCTGTATCTCCAGGCGCGCCGCAAGGAGCGGCTCACCCTGGCCGCCGAGATGCAGTGGCAGTTGCTGCCCGGCCGCTCCTGCTCCCGCCCGGAGTACGAGCTGGGAGCGCAGCTGGAACCGGCGTACGCCATCTTCGGCGACAACTTCGACTGGTCCGCCACCGCCGACCACCTCATGCTGTACGTCACCAACGGCATGGGCGAGGGCATAGAGGCGTCGCTGCTGACGAACCTGGCCATCAACGCGCTGCGCAACGCCCGGCGCGCCGGCATCTCCATCGCCGACCAGGCGGCCCTCGCCGACCAGGCCGTCTACGCCCACTACCGGGGCCGCTGCTATCTGTCGGTCCTGATGTTCGACTTCGACCTGGCCACCGGCCGGGCCAGTGTCGTGGACGCGGGCTCCCCCGGCTGCTGCGGCTGCGCGACGGCTCCGTGGAGCACGTCAACTTCGACGCGCAGCTCCCGCTGGGCATGTTCGAGGAGACCGACTACGTCGCCCAGGACTTCCGGGTGGAGCCCGGTGACCGCCTGGTCTTCGTCAGCGACGGGGTGCACGCGGTGGCCTCCCCGAAGGGCGAGACGTACGGGGACGCGGCCCTGGCCCGGGCGATCCAGTCCACCCGGCTGCTGCCCGCCGCCGACGTACCGCGCGCGATCCTGCGGGAACTGTCCGGTCATCGCGGCAAGCCCGTACCCGACGACGACGCGCTCGTCCTGTGCCTGGACTGGCACGGGAAGCCGGCCGGCGGGTGAGCGGCGGGACCGCCCGATTGTGACGATCGCGTGTTGGCCGGCCCATGCCCTCGCGTTGACGCTTGTCATGTGGCAATGATTGTGATGGCTCAGCGCGAGGTCGGCCGGACACGCGCAGCAGGGAGACGATGCAGGTGCCGGAGCACGAATCGACATCCCGGACGGCCGAGCGGCCGGGCGCGTGCACACAACGGTACCGGGAGCGGCTCGCGCGGCGCCGGGCGGACGCGACGCCGTTCCCGTCCGGGCCGAGAGCGCCGGAAGCGGCGTACGGCGGTCGGACGTCCTTACCGTCCGGGCCCGGGTCGTCGCGGGTGCGCGCCCGGCCGCTCGCTCGCATCGTTCCGGCCGGGATCGTCGCGGGTGCGCGTCTGCCGCCGCCGTGCCGTGCCGTGCCGGAGGCGGTACGCCGCGCCGTGGTCGCCGCCCCGTCCGGTCCGGGACTCGCCCGCGCCGCCGTCCGGACGCCGGAACGGCGGGGACCCTGCCGCGCCGCGGCCCTCCGGTGACCCCGCCCGACCACCCGGAAGAGGGTGCGTGATGCATGCCCCGCCCGCCCCGGCCACCCGTCTGCCCATCGGCTCGGACGCGGACCTGGCCCAGGTGCGCCGGCATGTGCGCCTCGTCGCCGCCGACCTCGGGTTCCGTCTGGTGCAGCAGACCAAGCTGGTGACCGCCGTCAGCGAACTGGCCCGCAACACCCTCGTCCACGGCGGCGGCGGCCACATGGAGATCACCCGGCTCGGCGAGGGCACCCGGCGCGGTCTGCGGCTGTCCTTCGTCGACGCCGGCCCCGGCATCCGCGATGTCGGCCTGGCCATGACCGACGGCTACACCTCCGGCGACGGCCCCGGGCTGGGCCTGAGCGGCGTCCGGCGGCTCGTCCAGGAGTTCGTCCTCGACAGCCGTCCCGGCCGGGGCACCACCGTCACCATCACCGACTGGGTCTGCGGCCTCCCCCGCCCCGCGCGGCCACGCCATGAACGCGGCCCGGGACACCTCCTACCCACCGGACGGATGCATGATGGGAACCCCTGCCCTGTGGACCATCGCGTCGGTCACCGACGCGGCCCTGGCCCGGGCCGCCGCCGCCCGCGCCACCACGGAGGCGCCGGCGCTGGACCGGGCCCGCTTCCTCAGCTCGCTGACGGCACGGCTGCGCCGCTGCCTCGGCGCGGGCGGCGGATGGGAACTGCTGCTGCGCGTCCGGCGGGCCACCGCCGGGCACGACGCCCGGCTCGACGTGTCGTTGCGCCCGGCCGGCTCGCCCGCGCCGGACCCGGGCGACGACCCCGAC
This sequence comes from Streptomyces sp. SCL15-4, assembly GCF_033366695.1. NCBI lineage: Bacteria > Bacillati > Actinomycetota > Actinomycetes > Kitasatosporales > Streptomycetaceae > Streptomyces > Streptomyces sp. SCL15-4. The sequence continues at coordinate 4,086,829 of NZ_JAOBTQ010000001.1, read as the reverse complement.
CTCAGCTGCCCCCTGCCCCACGGCCCCGCAGGGCGGCCGGCGCCCGCCGGCCGCCGCTCGCCGAGGCCCTGCTGCGCGCCGACGAGGACACCGCGGCCGTCCTGCGCCGCCTGGACGAGCAGGAGCGCCTCGTCCGGCTGCACCGGGAGGAACTGCACCGGACCGACCAGGGTGTCCTGGCCCTGCACTCCGACCTGGAGGCAGCGGCCCTGGTGCAGCGCGGCCTGCTGGACGCCGAGCGGGCCGCCCGCACCGAGACCGAGCGGGCCCGGCACCTGCTGGCCTTCCTCGGCGACGCCAGCGCCACCGTCACGTCCTCCCTCAGCCCCTCGGCCGTCCTGCGCCGCCTGTCCGGGCTCCTGGTGCCGCGGTACGCCGGGCACCTCGACGTCTGGCTCTTCGACGAGGAGGACGTCCCGCTCCGCGCCGAGGACGACGGCGGCAACCGCGCGGGCGTCCCGGAACGCTCCGCCGCCACGGTGGCCGCCGCCCGTACCGGCCGTCCCCAGCACGCCGCCGCGCACCCCGGGGAGCTGCCCGGCGTGGACGACCTTCCGCTCCGCGCGCCGTACCCGCGCCGGCCGCAGCTGGCCATCCCCCTGACGGCCCGCCGCCCGCTGGGCGTCCTCACGCTCTCCGCGCCGGGTCCCCGTTTCGACCCGGACACCTCGGTGATGCTGGTCGAACTGGCCCGCCGCGCCGCCATCGCCCTGGACAACGCCCGCCGCTACGAACGGCACCGCGACACGGCCGAGACCCTGCAACGCGCCCAGCTGACCGAACTGCCCGCCCCGCCCGGACTGCTGCTGGCCGCGCGGTACCTGCCCGCCACCCGGGGCCTGAACATCGGCGGCGACTGGTACGACGCCTTCCTCCAGCCCGACGGCGGTGTGCTCGCCGTCATCGGGGACGTCACCGGGCACGGCCTGCACGCCGCGGTCGTCATGGGCCGGCTGCGCACCGCCCTGCGCGCCTACGCCGTCGAGAGCGACAGCCCCGCGGAGATCCTCACGCGGCTGCACCGCATGCTCCGGCACCTGCAACCCGAGCTGTACGCCACCGCGTTGATCGCCCGCTTCCGACCCGGCGAGCCGGAGGTGGTCTGGGCCTCGGCCGGCCATCCGCCCGCCGTCGTGCGCGGAGCCGACGGCACCGTGCGGGTGCTGGACGCCAGACCGGGCGTGATGCTGGGCATGCCGGTGCCGTACGTCCACACGGACCACCGGGCCGGCCTGGCTCCCGGCTCGTCCCTGGTGCTGTACACCGACGGCCTGGTCGAACGCCGGGCACTGGGCATCGATCCGGGCATCGAGCGCCTCGGCCGGGCCCTGGCCGGGCTGAGCGCCCCGGAGCTGGAGCAGGACCCGCAGGCCGCCGCCGACGCCCTGCTCAAGCCGCTCCTGCGCGACTGCGCCCGGGACGACGACGTCTGCCTGCTGCTGTGCCACACCCTGGCGTGACCGGGCGGCCCGGGCGCGGGACGGCCTGACGCACGGCCGGCGGCCCGCCCCGCCGGTCAGAGGTGCGGCCGGCCGGTGCCGTCGCGGGCGGTCAGGAAGCCCCGCATGCCCCGGCTCAGCGCCTCCCGGTCGGCGGGCCGCATGCCGGCCAGGACCGCGGCGAGCGCCTGGGACCTCAGTTCGGCCACCTCGTTCAGCACCTGCCGGCCGCGCCCGGTGAGAACCAGCTGCACCTCGCGCCGCTTGTGCGGATGCAGCAGCCGCTCCAGCAGACCGGCCGCCTCCAGCCGGTCGCACAGCCGGCTGGCGGTCGGCGGGCCTATCTCCATGCCCTCGGCCAGCGCCGTGAGATTGAGCCCCGGCTCGGCCTCCAGGATGCGCAGGGCCCGCAGCTGATGCGGCGACAGCCTGAGACTCGCGCCCTGGGCGGCCACCGACCACAGATTCGCCAGACCGTCCACGGCATCGGCGACCTCCCGCGCGACGGACAGGGGATCGTCACCCGGTCCGTTCGGCTGGTCGTCCCCGGAGCCGCTGAGACGAGTCACGAATACGTCACTTTCAGTAATGGCCTGCCCAAACCGATACCACCCTCATTCAAACGCGGTACCCGACGAGCCGCCGCACAACCACCACCGGCCGGGCCATCGTAGGGACTTCCCCGCCGTCACGGGACGCCCGGTCCGGCCCGTGCGTCTGTCCGGATTTCCGCATAATGGCCGAAACCGGCCCGTCCCTGCCGTCCGGTCCCCTCCGCCTGGGACCGGGCCGATCGCGGCAAGTAGGCTTCATTCATTGCCGCATGGCAATAAGCGGCTCCGAGAGGCTCGGCCAAGGCGTTGGAGGGGAAGCAGGGACGGATGCTCCCAACACAGCATGGGCTTGCCGGCGTACCGGTTCCCCGTGACCCCACCACCGTGGCGGACGCGGCCGGGGCCTGGCACGAGCCGTCGGTGCTCCTGATCGAGGACGACGAGGCGGACGCCCTCCTCGTGGAGGAACTGGTCGCCGACTGTTCTCCGGGAATGCGGCTGACGTGGGTCCGCTCCCTGGCCGAGGCGCGCGCCGCGCTGGCGGCGGAGGCACCGGACTGCGTCCTGCTGGACCTGCACCTGCCCGACTCCCACGGCCTGGAGGGCGTGGCCCGGGTGCGGCGGTACGCGGACGTGGCGGTCGTGGTGCTCACGGGCCTCGCCGAGGAACGCAGACTGGCCGCGGTCGCCGCCGGCGCGCAGGACTACCTGGTCAAGGGCCGCGTCGACGCGGAACTGTTCGGCCGCGCGGTCCGGTACGCCATCCAGCGCAAGCTGGCGGAACAGGCGGCCGCGGCCCTGCAGGCGGGCCAGCTGCGGGCCGAGGAGAACCGACGGCTGGAACGCGGGCTGCTGCCCACCCCGCTGCTCCGCGACGCGACGGGCCTGGACATCGTCGCCCGCTATCTGCCGGGCCGCGAACAGGCGCTGCTGGGCGGCGACTTCTACGACGTCGTGCAGACCCCTGACGGCTGCGTGCACGTCCTGGTCGGCGACGTCTCGGGACACGGACCCGACGAGGCGGCGCTCGGCGTGGGGCTGCGCATCGCCTGGCGCACGCTCGTGGTCAGCGGTGCCCCCGGCGCCCGGCGCCTGAGCACACTGGAGGAGATCCTCGTCGCCGAGCGCACCGGCGAGCACATCTTCGCCACGCTGACCAGCATCGAGCTGCCGCCGGACGGCCGTTCGGCGCGGGTGACGCGGGCCGGCCATCCCGGGATGCTGCTGCGCTCCGGCGACCGCGTGGACTGGATCGAGGTGCCCGGGGGACCGGCGCTCGGGCTGCTGCCGGACGGCCTGGCCCGCTGGCCCGTCGCCGACCTCGCCCTGCCGCCCGGCGCGGGAGTCGTCCTGTTCACCGACGGCCTGTTCGAGGGACGGACCGGCCCCGGACACCAGCGCCTCGGCGAGCAGGGCCTGCTGGAGGTGGCCCGCTCGATCGCGACCCTGCCCGCGGAGGCGTTCGTGGACGAACTGATCGGCCGTGCCGAGACACTGGCGGAGGACCACGGCGGTCTCGCCGACGACGTGGCCGTGCTGCACCTGCGGTGGCACCGGCAGCCCGAGTGAACGAGGAAATGTGACGGTGACGACACCCCCGCAACACCCAGTCCCCGCCGACGCGGCCGGCTCACCGTGCAGGGCTGGTTCCGGCTCGCCCTCGCCGTGATGATCGCGCTGGTGCTGACCGGCTCGGTGGTCGGCGCGGAACTGCTGGCGCGCACCTCGCGCGTCTCCGACCGGCTGACCGAGAGCATCCAGCCGGCCCGCGCCGAGGCACTGCGCCTCCAGAACGCCCTGCTGGACCAGGAGACCGGCGTCCGGGGCTACGTGCTCGGCACGGACCGGCAGTTCCTCGCCCCGTACACCGAGGGACGGGAGGCCGAACGCGACGCCGCGAGCAGGCTGCGCGGGCTGGTCGGCGACCGGCCGGTGCTGCGGGACGACGTGAACACCATCGAGCGCGCGGCGGCCGACTGGCGCCGCAGGTACGCCGATCCCCTGATCGCGGGCGTCACCCCGGGTGCCGCCCGGCCCGCCGACCGGGCCACCACCGAAGGCGGCAAGGCCGCCTTCGACCACATCCGCGCGCTGTTCGACACACAGAACCGGCACCTGTCGCAGGCCCGGGAGCACAGCCGCGGCGAGCTGTCCCGCATCCGCACCGTGCGCAACTGGGTGCTCGGCGGCATGGTCGCCGCCTTCCTGCTCACCGCCGTGGTCCTGGCCGTCCTGGTGCACACCCTGGTCGCCCGGCCCCTGGCCGCCCTGCGCACCGCGTCGCGCCGGGTCGCCCAAGGTGAGTTCCAGCACCGCATCGTCCCCGCGGGACCCGCCGACATCCGGGCCGTGTCCGGTGACGTCGAGGCCATGCGCCGGCGCCTGGTGACGGAACTCGACGCCTCCCGCGTCCAGCAGGAGCACCTCACCCGGCAGGCCGCCGACCTGGACGCACAGGCGGTGGAGCTGCGCCGCTCCAACGCCGAGCTGGAGCAGTTCGCCTACGTCGCCTCCCACGACCTCCAGGAGCCGCTGCGCAAGGTCGCCTCCTTCTGCCAGCTGCTCGAGAAGCGCTACGGCGACAAACTCGACGAACGCGGCACGCAGTACATCGCGTTCGCCGTGGACGGCGCCAAGCGCATGCAGATCCTCATCAACGACCTGCTCACCTTCTCCCGGGTCGGCCGGGTCAACGACGCGCATGTCCCGGTGGCCCTGGACAAGACCCTGGACAAGGCGGTGGCCAACCTCGCGGCGGCGGCGGAGGAGTCCGGCGCGGTGATCGAGCGCCCGGACGAACTGCCCGAGGTGACGGGCGACCCGACGCTGCTGGTCATGCTGTGGCAGAACCTGCTCGGCAACGCCGTCAAGTTCCGCCACCCCGAACGCGCGCCCCGCGTCGTCGTCACCTGCGAGCCCGATCCCGGCGCCGGCGAGGACGGCGCGGCCTGGCGGCTGAGCGTGACGGACAACGGGATCGGCATACCCGAGGAGTTCGCCGAAAAGGTTTTCGTGATCTTCCAGCGCCTGCACGGCCGGGACGCCTACAGCGGCACGGGCATCGGCCTGGCCCTCTGCAAGAAGATCGTGGAGTTCCACGGCGGCCGGATCTGGATCGACACCGCCCACACCGGCGGCACCCGCTTCAGCCTCACGCTGCCCGCCACCGCGGCCGGCCGCCCCGCGTCACCCGACGCGACGGCGCCCGCCCGCACCACCCCGGAAGGACGACCCGCATGACCACGCCCCCGCAGAGCCCATCGAGGTGCTCCTCGTCGAGGACGACCCCGGCGACGAGCTGATGACCCGGGAGGCGTTCGAGGACAACAAGATCGGCAACACGCTGCACGTCGTCCGCGACGGCGAGGAGGCCCTCGACTTCCTCTACCGCCGCGGGGACTACGCCGGGGCCCCGACCCCGGACCTGATCCTGCTCGACCTCAACCTGCCCAAGTACGACGGCCGGCAGGTCCTCGAACGCATCAAGTCCGACCCGGACCTCGCCCACATCCCCGTGGTGGTCCTGACGACGTCCTCCGCCGAGGAGGACATCCTGCGCAGCTACAAGCTCCACGCCAACGCCTACGTCACCAAGCCCGTCGACCTCGACCAGTTCATCGCGGCGGTCCGGCAGATCGACGAGTTCTTCGTGACGGTCGTGCGCCTGCCCCGGCCGAACATGTCGTAGCCGGGGCAGGGCGCGGGGCGGGCCGGGTCACCCGGTGGCGAGCATCCCCGCGCGCAGTCGCGCCACGATGCGGGAGATGAGCCGGGAGACGTGCATCTGCGAGACGCCCAGCTCCTGGCCGATCTCCGCCTGGGTCCGCTCCTCGACGAAGCGCAGGTGCAGGATCCGCCGCTCACGCTCGTCCAGGGACGCGACGAGCGGGGCGAGGGCGTGGAAGTCCTCCACCAGCTCCAGGGCGCTGTCCTCCTCGCCGATGAACTCGGAGAGGGCCGCCTCGCCCTCCTCGGCGTCACCGGTGATCGCGGCGTCGAGGGAGGCGGAGGTGTAGCCGTTCGCCGCTATCTGGACCTCGACGACCTGCTCTTCCGTGAGGTTCATCAGGGCGGCCAGCTCCGAGACCCGGGGCGCGCGTCCCAGCCGGCTGCGCAGTTCCTCGCTGGCCTTGGCGAGTTCGGTCCGCGCCTCCTGCAACCGCCGCGGCACGTGCACGGACCAGGAGGTGTCCCGGAAGAACCGCTTGATCTCGCCGACGATGTACGGCACCGCGAAGCTGGTGAACTGCACGTCACGGGAGATCTCGAACCGGTCGATCGCCTTGATCAGGCCGATCGTGCCGACCTGGACGACGTCCTCCATGTCCTGGCCGCTGTTGCGGAACCGGCGCGCGGCGAAGCGCACCAGGGACATGTTCATCTCGATGAGCGTGTTGCGCGCGTACTGGTACTCGTGCGTGCCTTCCTCCAGCACGGCGAGCCGGTCCAGGAACGTCTTGGTCAGCTCCCGGGCGTCCTGGGGTGCGATCTTCTGCGGATCCGCGATGTCCGGCAGCTCCGTGCCGGCGCCGGTCGTCATACCGACGAGTCCCGTCGTCATCCCAGGCCCTCCCTGCCGTTCACGCCCACTCCGACGAGCGGGCTCTCAGGGCGCCGCCTACCCGGGGCGCGAAACATCATGCGCCCGTCTTCGGAACAAGTTGCTTCCCGGCGCGTCCGCGGTGACACCGGCGGCCGTGCGGCTTCCACGACACGTTCACAGGACGCTCCCTTGTTCGTTTAACTTTCCTTTCCTTCTCTCCTTATTGGATGGATCCGGCCAATGAGGTAACAATGAGCCCTATCTCGGTCCGGGAGCGCGGGTGTTCGGGGGGTCCTGTGTTCTGTCGTCCAGACATGTCCGGAAACGTGCTTCCACCCGTCCGGCCTCGGCCGTCGGTCTGACGCCCCCCACGGTCGGTCTCAACGGAACGGGTGGGACACAGCCATGCAGCGTGACATCGAAGTGAAACTCCTGCGCACCCTGCTGGCCGTGGTGGAGGAGGGCGGTTTCGCCCGGGCCGCCCAGTCGCTGCACGTCACCCAGCCGACCGTCAGCCAGCAGGTGCAGCGGCTCGAATCGATCGTCCAGACACCGGTGTTCCACCGCACCAAGCGCCCGCTGCGGCTGACACCGGCCGGGCGGGAGCTGGTGATCCACGCCCGGCATGTGATCAGGCTCAACGGCGATGTGCTCGACCGGGTGTCGGCCCTGTGCAGCCAGGAGACGCTGAGCATGGGCTGCTCGATCCACTTCGCGGACGGGCTGGGCCGGATGTTCTCCCGGCTGGACGCCGAGATGCCCCACCTGCGGTGCGCGATGGTCACCGACCTCAGCGCCCCGCTCGCCGACCGGGTCACCGAGGGCGACATCGACGCGGCCCTGCTGCTCGGCACCAGGACGGCCCGCGCGGAGATGCTGGGGCGGGTGCGGCTGGACTGGTTCGGCAGCCCGCCGCCCACGGCCGGCCGCGGGGTGCCCATCGCCCAGCTCGGCGGCAGTTCCGCGCTGAGCCTGCACATCGCCGAGACGCTCGACCGCAACGGCGTCACGTGGTACGCCATCCCCTGGTGCAGCGATCCGCACACCGTGCGGGCCTCCGTCCAGGCCGGTCTCGCCTGTACGGCGCTGTGCGAGAACTCCCACCAGAAGCACCCCGGGATCCGCCCGACCCCGCCCGGTGTCCTGGGCCCCGCCCCCTCGCCCTTCCCCGTCTATCTGGCCTTCTCGCCCGCCCTGCGCGACTCCGTCGTGGACGCCGTGCGGGCGGTGGCACGGATGATCCTGGCCGGTACGCCGGTCGACCCGCCCTGACCGAGTGCAGAGACGTTTTCCCAACGCGGAGCGGCGGGTGGTGCGGAACCTCCGGCGGCGGCCCGTGCCGCGGGACCGGCCCGGGGGATTCGCCGCCCGGGCACGGGCCGCCGTCGGAGGGGACGGGGGCGGCCGCTCAGTACGAGCCGCGGCCCGCTCCCCGCGCCGTCAGCTTCGGGCCGTACGGCGCGGAGTCCAGCCACTCGCCCGCCCTGCGGCCGGCCCTCGGCCACCGCGGCGGCGGCGCGCTGGCGCAGCCAGAGGGAGGGACGGTGGGCCAGCATGTGCTCCAGCGCGGCGCTGGCGCAGGCGCGGTTGTAGGTGGCCGCCTCCTTGCGCTCCTGGGCGAACCGCGCGATCGCCGCGCCGGCGGCGGCCCGGTCGCCCTCCTTCTCCAGGGCCTCGGTGACCGCCTCCACCGCCCGCACGGCGTCCGGGACGCTGGAGTTCATGCCCCGCGCGCCGAACGGCGCGAACAGATGGGCCGCCTCGCCGGTCAGCAGGACCCGGCGGTGGGCGTCGGTGAAGCGCTCCGCGACCTGCTGGGCGAAGCGGTACGTCGACACCCAGCGGACCCGGTCGCCGTACGCCTCGGGCAGGATCCGCGGGATCCAGCGGCGCAGGCCCTCCGGCGAGACGAACCGCTCGGGGTCGTCGTTCACCAGCAGGTTGAGGTCGACCCGCCAGCCGCCCGCGAACGGCACGGTCAGGACGTTGCGGCCGCCGACGTTCGGATGGCGGTAGTGGAAGACGCGCTCCATCGGCAGCGGATGGTGCTCCGGGTCGTCGTCGAGGTCGACGACCACGAAGGTGTTCCGGGACCGCGGTCCCTCCAGGGGACTGCCGATCGCCGAGCGCAGCGCGGAACGGGAGCCGTCGGCCGCGACCACGTATTCGGCCTGCCACTCGCGGCCGGCGGAGTCCTTGAGCAGGACGCCCTCGGGAGTGCTCAGCGCCGAGGTGATCTCCACTCCCCAGTGGAACTCCACGCCCTGCTTGCGGCAGGCCGCCGCCATCAGGTCCTCGGTGATCACCTGCGGCAGGCTGGTGAAGTGCGGCAGACCCTCGCGGGTGACCGGCGGATAGGTGCGGGTGTAGACCTCCTTGCCGGCCCAGAAGGAGCGTTTCGTCGCCCACATCACGCCGCGGCCCGCTATCTCGTGTCCGAGACCGGGGCTCAGCCGCTCCAGCTCGCGCAGCGAGGCGCCGTGCAGATAGGCGGCGCGGCTGCCGGGCCGTACGGTGCTCTCCGTACGGCGTTCCAGGACGACCGCGGGCAGCCCGGCGGCGCGCAGCGCCAGGGCCGCGCTGAGGCCGGCCGGTCCGCCGCCCACGACGAGGACCGGGTGGCAGGGGTGGGACCGGTGCTCGTGCTCATGCCGCCTCCTTGGCGAGGTGGAGGATGCCGGAAGTGAAGCGGACGATGCGGCCGTCGAGGCCGCCGGTCAGGGCCGCGTGCCACACCGCGGTGCGGATCGCGGACTCGTCCCGGCGCAGCACGGCCTCGTCGGCGTCGGTGCTCAGTTCGAGGTAGTCGCCGGCCCGCCGGGCGGTCAGCCCGGCGTCCTCGGCGGCGCGGGCCACGGGCTGGAACTCGGGCACGTCCAGCACGTACAGGGCGAGACTCACCGGCCGGCTCCTTCCGTCTCCTTGCGGATCAGTTCCGCCTTGCGCCGCCACAGCGCCTCCACCGACGGGCGCGGGGACTCGGCGACGTCGGCGAGCGCCCGGACCGTCAGCTCGGCGTCCCGGGCGTCGATCTCCGTCATGGGCCGCAGCGGACGGGTGATCTCCAGCTGGATGCCGTTGGGGTCGTCGAAGTAGATGGACTCGATCAGTTCGTGGGCGAGCGGCCGGGTGACCCGGATTCCGTGGCTCTTCAGGCGCTCGCGCCAGGCGTGGAGTTCCTCCTCGGTGTCGACGTGGAAGGCCAGGTGCCGCGAGCGGTGCATCAGGTCGCTCGGGGCGTCCTCCTGCGGCAGGCCGAAGTAGTAGAAGAAGGCGATGCGGTTGCCCGCGCCCATGTCGAAGAAGAAGTGCACGAAGTCCGGGTAGTCCTCGGTGACCCAGCCGGTGGCGGTGATGGCGTGCACCAGCGGCAGGCCGAGGGCCTGGGTGTAGAACTCGACGGTGGCGCGGGGCTTCCAGGTGACGAAGGCGAGGTGGTCGACCCCGTCCACGTGCAGGACCGGTGAACCGGCCGGGGGACGGACGGGCGGTGATGCGGTTGCCAATGCTCCTCCAGTGGTTGGGGCAGGGGCGCTGCACGTGGGGCCGGGACCGGTTCAGTTCGCGGGACGCCCCCGCAGGCCCGTCCCGGTGACGACCGCCCCGAACAGCAGGGCCAGCCCGCCGACGACGAGCGCCCACTTGGTGCCGCCGGCGTTGGTCGAGGACAGGTTGAGCACCACACCGAGGACGGCGACACCGAGGGAGGCGCCGACCTGGCGTGCGGAGTTGAGCGCGCCGGCCCCGATGCCGGCCAGCTCGGGCGGTACGGAGCTCGCCATGCCGGCGACCAGCGCGGGCAGGGCGAAGGAGACACCGAAGCCGAAGGCGAGCAGACCGATCACGGTGGCGGTCAGCGCCAGGGCGGAGTCGCCGGTGAACGGCGCCTGGAGCAGCGCGCCGACACCCATCAGGACGAACCCGATGGTGGCGGGGCGGCGCGGGCCGATACGGCCGACGAGGCGCCCGGTGTAGATCGGGTTGAAGGCGGTGGGCAGGGTCAGCGGCAGGAAGGCCAGGCCGGCGCTGAAGGAGGAGTAGCCCCGGCTCTCCTGGAAGAACAGCGACAGCACGAACAGCAGCCCGGACAGGCCGAAGTTGGCGAGCAGACCCGAACCGAGCGCGGCGGAGAAACCGCGGCTGCGGAACATGCGCAGCGGCAGCATCGCCGCGTCCCCGGCCCGCGACTCCGCGGCGAGGAACACCGCGGCGGCCACGGCGGCCAGCACGAGGGAGCCGACGACCCACGCGTCACCCCAGCCCTTGGCCGGGCCCTCGATCAGCGCGTACGACAGGGCGCCCAGGGCGACGACCGCGCCGGCCTGGCCGGTGACGTCGAGGCCGCTGCGCTGCTTGATCGCGGTCTCCGGGGCCAGCCGCAGGGTGATCACGAAGCTGACCAGGGCCAGCGGCACGTTGATGAGGAAGATCGCGCGCCAGCCGACGGTGTCGGTGAGCGCGCCGCCCACCAGGGGACCGGCGGCCAGCGCCAGTCCGGTGATGGCCGCCCAGTTGCCGACGGCGCGGGCGCGGTCGGCGGGGTTGCTGTAGGCGTTGGTGATCACCGCCAGGGAGGCGGGCAGCAGCAGCGCCCCCGCCACACCGAGCGCGAGGCGCAGGGCGACCAGCGCACCGAGGGTGTTCGCGGCGGCGGACACACCGGAGAGCACACCGAAGGCCGCCAGACCCCAGAGGAACACCCGCCGGCCGCCGAGCCGGTCGGACAGCCAGCCGGCCGTCAGCAGCAGGGCGGCGAAGGTGATGGTGTAGCCGTTGGTGACCCACTGCAGACCGCTCAGCCCGACGTGGAGGCTGGTGGAGATGGCGGGCAGTGCCACCGAGACGATCGTCATGTCCAGCAGGACCATGAAGTAGCCGAGCGAGAGCCCGACCAGCAGGGTCCGCGAGGGCTTGTCGGTTCGTGCCGGTGCGACGGAAGCCCGCTGCGGTTCCGCCTGCGTCGACATGTAATTCTCCTTCGTTCGATTGCGTGAATTACCGCCATAGAAGAGGAAGTTGCGGGGGCGGCACAAACCATTCAAGCGGACTGGAAAGGCGAATTGCCGCTGGTGACGACGGGAATGCCCTATGGGTAACATCGGTTGAGCCGATGGGTCGATCTAGGGGGAACCACGACGTGGAGCTACGGCATCTTCGGACGTTCGAGACGGTCGCCCGGACGCTCAGCGTCACCCAGGCGGCCAGGGAACTGCATTACGCGCAGTCAAGCGTCAGTGATCAGATCCAGGCACTGGAACGCGAGCTGGGCGTGGACCTGCTCGACCGTTCCCAGCGGCGCGTGCGGCTGACCCCGCAGGGCGTGGCGCTGTCGGAGTACACCGAGCGGATCCTCAAGCTGCTGGAGGAGGCACGCTGGGCGGTGTCCCGGCCCGGCGCGGAGGTGGCGGTGGGCGCGCTGGAGACGGTGGGCCTGCATCTGCTGCCGGCGGTGCTCTCGCGGTACCGCGCGCTGTATCCGGAGGCGCGGGTCCGGGTGACGCAGGGCAACCGGGGGAGCTGTACAAAGCGGTGCGCCGCGGCGACGTGGACGTCTGCCTGACCTTCGGCGCTCCGCCGCCGGAGGCGGGGCTGCTGGCCGAGACACTGGCCGAGGAGCCGCTCGTGGTGATCGCCCCGCCGGACCATCCACTGGCCGAGCGCGGGCGGGCACCGCTCGCCGAGCTTGTCAAGGAACCGTTTCTGGCCACCGAACGGGGCTGCGGCTTCCGGGAGATGTACGACGGCGCGTTCTCCGGCGCGGCCGCCAAGGAACCGGTCGCCGAGGTGTCGAGCATCGGCACCCTCGGCGCGTGCGTGGCCGCGGGAATGGGGTGCGCCCTGCTGCCGCACGTCGCGGTGCGGGCCCAGGCGGACCGGCGCGAGGTCGCGGTGATCGAGGTGGAGGACGCCCGGTTGCGTACGGCGGTCACGATGACGTGGCTGGACCGCAACTCGGCCAACCCCAACCTGGTCGGTCTCCAGACGGTGCTGCGCGGGCAGCTGGCCGGCTGACGCGGGCCGCGCGCCGCCGGTCACGTTCCCGCCTCCGTACGGCTCGCGGGCGCCACCGGGGTGCGCCGGGGCCGCCGCGGGGGCAGCGGGGGCAGCGCGATGGTGCGCAGCCGGGCGCGGGCGATCTTGCCGGTCACGGTGGTGGGCAGCCGGTCCACGACGACCAGCTGTTCGGGGAGTTTGTAGGTGGCCAGGCCCTTGCCGGCCAGGTGCCCGGTGACGTCCTCCAGGGTGAGGCGGGTGCCCTCGCGCAACGCGACGACCAGGCAGGAACGCTGGCCGAGGCGGGGGTCGGGGCGGGCGACGACGGCGTGCTGGGCCAGCTGCGGCAGGTCGTCGAGGAGTTCCTCCACCTCCAGCGCGCTGAACTTCAGCCCGCCTCTGTTGATCAGCTCGTCGGCGCGGCCGCGGTAGACGACCGAGCCGTCCGGCCGCAGCTCGGCCAGGTCGCCGGTGCGCAGCCAGCCGTCCGGGGTGAACGCGGCCCGGGTCGGCTCGGGGGCGCGGTGGTAGCCGGAGAACATCCAGGGGCTGCGGTACTGCAGCTCACCGGTCTCGCCGGGCGCGGCCGGACGGTCGTCGCGGCGGACGCGTACCGCCGCGCCGAGGGCGGGCCGGCCGATGGTGCCGGTCGCCTCGGGCGGGTCGCCGGGCCGGGTGTACGTACCGGCGCCGATCTCCGTCATCCCCCACTGCACGATGAGCCGGGCGCCGAGCACGCGCCGTACGGCGTCGGCCAGTTCGCGGGGCACGGGGGCGCCGCCGGTGCGCACCTCGCGCAGCGTGGGCGGGGCGGCCGGCGAGCCGTCGGCCGGCAGCGCGAGCAGGTCGCGCAGCTGGGCGGGCACGGCGAAGGCGGCGGTGGCGCCGCAGCCGCGCAGGGCGGCGGCGAAGGCGCGGGGTTCCCAGGCGCCGAACAGGCCCACCGATGCGCCGGTGACCAGGGCGAGGTGCACCGAGAGCAGCCCGAAGGCGTGGCTGAGCGGGCTCGCGGAGACGACGGTGTCCCGCGCGCCGAATCCGCCGTCCGCCGCCACGGCCGCGGCGTTGCCGAGGAGTCCGCCGTGGCTGTGGACGCACAGCTTCGGCCGCTGGGAGGTCGTCCCGGAGGACGCCAGCAGCACCAGGGGGGCCGCGGGATCGGCGGGCGGGGGAGGCAGCCGGACGGCGGCCGGGTCCGGTGCCGGGTCGAGCAGGCGGGCCAGGTCCGGCAGCCCGCCGGTGTCGCCGGTGCCGGTGGCGGCGGACACCCAGACGTGCCGCAGCCCGGAGCAGTCCTCGCGCAGGGCGCGGATCTCGTGGAGGCGGTCGTGCCCGCGCCGGCCGGTGGCGGCCACCAGCGCGACCGCGCCGGACTGCTCGATCAGCGCCCGGGTCTCGCGGGTGCCGTAGGCGGAGTGCAGGGGCAGCAACAGCACGCCGAGCCGGGCGGTGGCCGCGTGCAGCACCACCAGCTCCCAGGAGTTGGGCAGTTGGGCCGCCAGCACCTCGCCGGCCGCGAGCCCGTGCCGGTGCAGGGCCGCCGCGGTGCGTTCGGACTGGTGCAGCAGGTCCCGCCAGGTCCACCGGCGGTCGCCGTCCCACACGGCGGGGGCGGAGCGGCGTTCGGCCGCGCGGACCAGGGCGTCGGTGAAGGTGCCGGGCGGAGCAGGGAAATCCGTGGGTGGAGCGTTCACGAGGAAACCTCCGTTGCGGCAGAACGAAACAGGTGCTGCCTTGCGAGAGGGGATTCTGCGGGGCGCCCGATCGCCTCGTCCAGCTTCGCCCGATAAGGAATTCCGATCTCGTACGGGCGTGCGGACTCGATAAGAAAGCCCAATGAAGAGCGAAGACCTCCGCGGTCGCCCAGGGTGTGCCGTCGTAGGCCCAGCGGTGTGGTTCGGCACCGCCGATGGCTTCCATCGGGAGCGGCGAACCCGGGTTTCCCCGACGATAGGAAACATCAATAAGGAATGCACGTGTTCCGCTTTCAGGAGAGTCCGGAAAAAGCCTCACCCGGATCGATCGCCACCCCCGATATGGGTCATCTATAAGACCGAATCATCGCGTTTTCGCTGGTCGCGGCGTTGCTACGCGCCGGTAACCCGCGTTGGGCCCCTTCTCCGAACTCCGCGCCGTCAGATCGCTCTTGCCCGGAAACCGAAGAGCTGCACAGAATTCCGGCGGCCCTGAGGCAGGAGGTATCAATGGCCTTCGTTCAATCCTCCGGCACCACCCATTCGCCATTCCGGCAGGCCGCCGACCCGGCCGCCGACGGCGCGTTCCGCGCGGCAGACCTGCGCCGCCTGGACGAGGCGATCCGAGACGCCCGGCACGCCAGTACCGCGCCGGCGTCCGAACTTCTCGCACCGCTGCGGCCGGACGGCACGGCGGCCGCGCTGACCGAACGGGAGTGCACGTTCGACCACTGCGCCGTCCTGTTGTTTCCCGTGACCCTCGAGGCGGGCCTGCGCCACCTCGAGGAGAGGGGACTGGCGCCGCTTCCCACCGTGCCCAGCACCGTGGTGCGGGCCCGGCTCAGCACGCGCCACCGGCTGGACCCGGCGCGCTGCGAGGTCCACATCACCCGCCTGCGGCTCCGGCTGCCGGACGGGCGGCGCCACGCGGCCGTCGAGGTCTTCCTCTTCCCGCGCGACAGCGAGGGGTTCGACGAGCGCGTGGCGGCGGCGGAGTCGGCGTACGGCTTCGAGAACCACACCGCGTTCGTCGTCGACCGTCCCTCCGCGCCCCTGCTGGGCCGGCTCGTCGTCACCGCCTGGCACACCGAGGCGGGACTGCTGTGGGAGGGCGGCGGCCACAACCCGCACGAGGGCGGCCCGCAGGGATCGACCGTGACGTACTTCGTGCGCGACCACCGGCGTCCCGCCCGCCGGCGCCGCTTCGAGCTGCACTGCGCCGGCGACCTGCGCGCCGCCGTCGCCGGCCTGCCCCGCCCGGCCGAGGCGGTCCGCCGCGCCTACGAGGCGTGGCCGGCCGCCCCGGACCACCCGGACGCCTGAGCCGGGACCCACGGGGCCGCCGGCCCCGCGTGCCCTGTCGCCCCACCCTGCGCACCCATCCCCTAGACCACCGGGAGTACCCGTGCTGCGGAACGAAACGCTCAGGAACATCGCGCTCACGCCCGAACTCCACGACTACCTGCTGACCCAGGGCAGGATGATTCCCGACCCGCTGCTGGCGGAGCTGGCGGAGCGGACCCGGGAGGCGATCCCGGACCAGGCGCACATGGTGGTCGCCCCGGAGGAGGCCGCCCTGCTGACCTTCCTGGTGCGGCTGCTCGGCGCCCGCACCGTCGTCGAGGTCGGGACCTTCACCGGCTCGTCCTCGCTCTGCCTGGCCCGCGGCCTGGCCCCCGGCGGCTCCCTGATCACCTGTGACGTCTCCGCCGAATGGACCGAGCTGGCCCGCGAGTTCTGGACCCGGGCCGGTGTCGCCGACCGCATCGAGCTGCGCCTCGGCCCGGCCGTGTCGACCCTGCGCGCCCTGCCCGCCGAGCCGCACCTGGACCTCGCCTTCATCGACGCCGACAAGCCCGGCTACATCGACTACTGGGAGGAGCTGGTCCCCCGGATGCGGCCGGGCGGCCTGATCCTCGTCGACAACACCCTGTTCAGCGGCCAGGTGATCGACGAGTTCCCCGGGGTCAAGGCCGCCGCCGTCCACGCCTTCAACGAGCACGCCCGCAAGGACGAGCGCGTCGAACTGGTCCTGCTGCCGGTCGCCGACGGACTGACGCTTGCGCGCCGGCTGCCCGCCGACGAGTCGCCGTTCTGATGGCACCCGCCACCGCGCCGTACGCGATCGCGCCGACCCCAGGAGGACGACCGTGACCGGGCTCACGCGCCCCGGATATCCGCTGCATCCGCTCGCCGTCGAGGTGCCCCTGGACGATCTCGACGAGGACTTCCCCCGCGACCTCGGCGCGGCCCCGCAGCAGCCCGCCTGGCACGACCCCGTCCAGGCCGCGGCGGCCCGCGCCGAACTCGCCCAGCTGCCGGGCCTGGTGACCGGGGAGGAGGTGCGCCTGCTGCGGACCCTGCTGGCCGAGGCGGCGGCCGGACACTACCTGGTGATCCAGGCCGGCGACTGCGCGGAGGACCCCGCCGAGTGCACCCCGTCGGCGGTCCTGCGCAAGGCGGGCCTGCTGGACGCGCTGGCCGGGGTGATGCTGGCGGGCACCGGCCGGCCGGTGGTGCGCATCGGCCGGATCGCCGGGCAGTTCGCCAAGCCGCGCAGCGCGCCCACCGAAATGGTCGACGGGCGCGAACTGCCGGTCTACCGCGGCCACTTGGTCAACGCGCCGGAACCGACACCGGCGGCCCGCCGCGCGGACCCGCGCCGCATGCTGGACTGCTACTACGCCGCCCATCGCGCCGTGACGTATCTGCGCCAGCGCACCAGTGACTGGGCGCTGCCCACCGGCGCCCCGGTGTGGACCAGCCACGAGGCGCTCGTCCTCGACTACGAGCTGCCGCTGCTGCGGCGCACCACGGCCGGCCACGTCCTGCTGGCCTCCACCCATCTGCCGTGGATCGGCGAACGCACCCGGCACCCGGACGGCCCGCACGCCCGGATGCTGGCGCAGGTCACCAACCCGGTCGCGTGCAAGGTCGGCCCGGCGACCCGCCCGGCGGACCTGCTCGCCCTGTGCGCCCGGCTGGACCCGGACCGCGAGCCGGGCCGGCTGACCCTGATCTCCCGGATGGGCGCGCCGGCGCTGCGCACCGCGCTGCCGCCGCTGGTCGGCGCCGTCCGCGAGGCCGGGCACCGGGTGGCGTGGCTGTGCGACCCGATGCACGGCAACACCGTCAAGGCGCCGTCCGGGGCCAAGGTCCGGGTGGTGCGGACGGTGGTGGAGGAGGTCCGCGCCTTCCTGGAGGTGGTCGCCGAGGCCGGCGGCACGCCCGCGGGCCTGCACCTGGAGACCACTCCGTACGACGTCGCCGAGTGCGTCCGGACGGATCCGGCCGAACTCGGCGCCCGACCGGCCGGGGACGCGCCCGCCACCCTGTGCGACCCCCGGCTCAACCCCGAGCAGGCGCTGGAGGTGGCCCGCGCCTGGGCGGCCCCGGCCGCCTGATCCACGTACCACCGCCATGCCGACGATGAAAGGAACCCCTGTCGTGTCAGAGACCGTGATCCGTGAGAACGACGGCACCTACGCCATGATCAACGTCTTCCATGTGGAACCGGAGAAGCAGCAGGAGCTGGCCGAGGTGCTCGGCGAGGGCGCCGAGAAGTTCATCCGGCACCGGCCCGGCTGCATCTCCGTGAACATCCTGACCAGCCTGGACGGCAAGCGCCTGGTCTACTACGCGCAGTGGCGCAGCAAGGCCGACATCAAGGCCACCATGGGCGACCCGGACGTGCAGGTGTACCGGGACCGGGCCGCCGCGCTGGCCCAGCCCGACCCGCACGCGTACACGGTGTTCGCCGTCCACCACCCGGAGAGCTGATCTCCGCACCGCTCGTCGGCCCCGCACCGCCGCCGCTCGCGCGGCGGTGCGGGGCCGGTGCCCCGCCGCCCCTTCCCCGGGTAAGGAGACGCCCGAACCATGTCCCGTCGTCTGTTCACCTCGGAGTCCGTGACCGAGGGCCACCCCGACAAGATCGCCGACCAGATCAGCGACGCCGTCCTCGACGCCCTGCTCGCCCAGGACCCCACGGCCCGGGTCGCCGTGGAGACCCTGATCACCACCGGCCAGGTGCACGTGGCCGGCGAGGTCACCACCACCGCCTACGCCGACATCGCGACCCTCGTCCGCGACAAGATCCTGGACATCGGCTACGACTCCTCCAAGAAGGGCTTCGACGGCGCCTCCTGCGGCGTGTCGGTGTCCATCGGCGCGCAGTCCCCGGACATCGCCCAGGGTGTCGACACCGGCGGCGCCGGCGACCAGGGCCTGATGTTCGGCTACGCCACCGACGAGACCCCCGAGCTGATGCCCCTGCCGATCCGCCTCGCCCACCGCCTCTCCCACCGCCTTTCCCGGGTCCGCAAGAACGGCCGGGTCCCCTACCTGCGCCCGGACGGCAAGACCCAGGTCACCATCGAGTACGACGGCGACAAGGCCGTCCGCCTGGACACGGTGGTCGTCTCCTCCCAGCACGCCTCCGACATCGACCTGGAGACCCTGCTCGCGCCCGACATCCGCGAGTTCGTGGTGGAGCCGGAGCTGAAGGCGCTGCTGGAGGAGGACATCAAGCTGGACACCGAGGGCTACCGCCTGCTGGTCAACCCGACCGGCCGGTTCGAGATCGGCGGCCCGATGGGCGACGCCGGCCTGACCGGCCGCAAGATCATCATCGACACCTACGGCGGCATGGCCCGCCACGGCGGCGGCGCCTTCTCCGGCAAGGACCCGTCCAAGTGGACCGCTCGGCCGCGTACGCGATGCGCTGGGTCGCCAAGAACGTCGTCGCGGCCGGACTGGCCTCCCGCTGCGAGGTCCAGGTCGCCTACGCCATCGGCAAGGCCGAGCCCGTCGGGCTGTTCGTGGAGACCTTCGGCACCGCACGCGTCCCGCAGGCCGTCCTGGAGAAGGCCATAGGCGACGTCTTCGACCTCTCCCCGAAGGCGATCATCCGCGACCTGGACCTGCTCCGCCCGATCTACGGCCGGACCGCCGCGTACGGCCACTTCGGCCGCGAGCTGCCCGAGTTCACCTGGGAGCGCACCGACCGCGTCGACGCGCTGCGCGCCGCGGCGGGAGTGTGAGATGCGCATCGCCGTCACCGGCTCCATCGCCACCGACCACCTGATGACGTTCCCGGCCCGCATCACCGACCAGCTGCTGGCCGACCGGCTGGACCGGGTGTCGCTGTCGTTCCTGGTGGACACGCTGGAGATCCGCCAGGGCGGGGTCGCCGCCAACATCGGCTACGGGCTGGCCCGGCTGGGACACCGCCCGCTGCTGGTGGGGGCGGTCGGCGCCGACTTCGCGGAGTACGGCGCCCGGCTGTCGGCGCTGGGCGTGGACACCGGCGCCGTCCTCGTCTCCGCCACCCGTCACACGGCCCGCTTCCTGTGCACCACGGACCCGGACGGCAACCAGATCGCGTCCTTCTACCCGGGCGCGATGACGGAGGCGTCGCGCATCGACCTCACCCAGGTCGCCGCAGACGCGGACCTCGTACTGATCGGCGCGGACGACCCGGCGGCCATGCTGCGCCACACCCGCGCCTGCCGGACGATGGGCGTCCGTTTCATGGCCGACCCGTCCCAGCAGCTGGCCCGGCTGGACGGCCACGGCATCCGCGCACTGGTCGACGGCGCCGACCACCTGTTCACCAACGAGTACGAACACGGACTGCTGCTGCGGAAGACCGGCTGGACCCGGGAGGAGGTCCTGGACCGGGTCGGCACGTGGTGACCACGCTCGGCGCGAAGGGCAGCCGTATCGACCGCGCCGGGGAGCCCCCGGTGGAGGTGGCCGCGGCCCCGGTGACCGAGGTCACCGATCCGACGGGCGTCGGCGACGCGTTCCGCGCGGGCTACCTCGCCGCCCTGGCGGCCGGCCGGCCCGCATCCGACGCCGCCCGCACGGGCTCGGTCCTGGCGTCCCTGGCCCTGGCCGCGGTGGGTCCCCAGACCTACGAACCCGACCCCGCCGCCCTGCCGTCCCTCCTCACGGCGGCCTACGGTCCTTCCTCCGCGTGACGGGAGCCGGTCCCGCCGTGGCCGCCTGCCCGGTCCGGTCCGCGGTCGCCGCGGAGCACGGCCGGCCCGCACAGGACAGGCGGGCGTTCCCCTGCTGTCCGCGCGCGGTCCTCGGACGGGCCCGTGCCCGCGTGGTCAGCCGGCGCCGGGGCCGCCCGCCGATCCGCTGGCGGCACGGCGGTACTCGGCGTTGATGCGCTGTGCCTCCTCCAGCTGGTCCTCGAGGATGACGATGCGGCACGCGGCCTCGATCGGGGTCCCTCTGTCGACGAGCTCGCGAGCGCGAGCGGCGATCCGCAGTTGGTAGCGGGAGTACCGGCGATGTCCTCCCTCCGAGCGGAGCGGAGTGATCAGCCGGGCCTCACCGATGGCCCGGAGGAAGGCCGGGGTGGTGCCGAGCATCTCGGCTGCCCTGCCCATGGTGTACGCGGGGTAGTCGTCGTCGTCCAGACGATCATTCAGAGGGTTGTCCGATGTCATGTCACCTCGCTGTGCAACGCGTCGAGGGGCCCTGGTGCCGTACGGCACCAGGGCCCCGAAGGAAATTCAACACCATCTGTCGGCCCTACTGCTGTGCCGACCTTCTGTTTCCGCTACCCGGCCCGGCAGGGCGGAGCGGGGGATCGCAGCTGCTTGACCGGGGACCACCATCCATTCCGGGGTCTTGCGGTACCCGGGCCGAGTGCTCTCGGGCCGGGCGATCCTGATGGCGTCTGCTCCTCCGTTCCTTTCCGGACCAACCACTGAATGAACTGGTACTGCTGTCGGCGGCCCCTCTGCGTGCGTCCGGGGACGCTGTGGCCGCCACCCGCCAGTTCGTGTCTGGCGGGTCTCCTCGACCTCGTCTACGAGAGAAAGCGTACCCACACCAGCGACAAAAATCTACTGCGACAAGAAGAGATTTCACTCTTCTGGCGGAGGAGGGGCCTGTCCCGGCCCGGTCGGACGGCGGGCGGAGGGGGCCGCGTCCGGCCGTCCGCGCGGTCACTTCATGCCCCGCGGGAGGTTCAGAGGCGGGCGGGCCGAATAAGCTCTGGTGTCATGTCGAACCCTGATGAGCTGCTCGTCGCCATTTCCGCCGCGGTGGAGTCCGAGCGAAGCAATCAGATGTCGCTGACCGTGGTCGTCGGCGGTGCCGTCATCACCGGCCGGCTGGCGCCGGAGGCGGTATGGAGGGAGCGGGTGGCGGAGGTCCTGAAGGACTCGGACCGTCTCGGCCCGTTCTCGAACGTCTTCACCGGGGCCCGCGCGGGCCCCGGGCCGATCGCGGCGAGGCTCCCACACATCTGCACTTCCATCTCGCCCGGATCCTGCAAGGCAGCCTCGGCATCCCGGAGACGGGAGGAATGTACCGAGTCGCGATCAAGGACGTCAGCGCATGGACCGTGGGCGACATCAGCTACTCCGACCAGTGACCCGCCCGCCGATCCCCTGAGCCGTCCGCTCCCGCCCCGAGCCGCCGCCCCGGCCCGGCCCGGCCGCCCGGCCGGCGGTTCGCAAGCGGACGGCGACACAGCAGAAGGGGCCCTGCCGGCATACGCCGGCAGGGCCCCTTCATCATCCCTAGAGCGGTTTCCCGCCCGTCCTCACACGGCCACGGGGCCGGTTTCGCCACCGAGCAGTGCCGACGCGGCCTCGAGCGGAGTGGGACCGCTCACGGCCGCGGCCTGAGGGCCGTCGTGGCAGGTGAAGCCGAGGCGCGCCATGGCCCGGGTGACCTCGCCGGCGCTGAAGTCACGCGGGTCCTGCCGGGTGAGTACCCGGCCCACCTGCTTGACGGGGTAGCGGCGGCGGCCGATGGTCACGGACGCACCCGTGACCAGCTCGGGCTTGACGCCCTTCATCGATTCCAGCACCCCGGTCCGGGTCAGGTCGAACGGGTACCGGGCGATGACACAGCGCATGATGCCTCACAGGGGAGAAAGACGAGGGGGAGGGGGCGAGCGGGGCGCCCGGGGACGGCCGGATCAGCGCGACAGGGCGAGCGCGCCCGGAGACCGGCCGTACGCGCCGATGTCACCGGGGCGGGCGCCGGCCGTGCACAGCGATCCGTCGAGGACGTCCCGCAGCCGGATCCGGTCCGTGTACGTGGAGCTGTCGCGGAGGCCGGCGAGCCGGACCCGGGTGATCAGACCCGTGCTCCGGTCGTCGCCGTCGCACACGGTCAGGTACTCGACCCGGGCACCCGCCATGACGGCCAGTGCCACCTCGACGGTCATGTCGTCCCAGACCCGGGGGCCGTGCCCTTCGACGTCCTCGCCCGCCGCCACGGGAGCGGGGTTAGGCATGCGGTGCTGCGTCCGTGCTGGCGTCAAGGTGTCTCCTTCGATGGGGGCTGGACGACATGGGGCCTTCGCGCCCCCCGGGAGACCACGGGCCTCCGGGCGGGGGCTGCCGCGGACTCAGGCGGCCGGCTGGGCCCCGCGCCGCATGCCGGCGCCGACGGGTCGGCCCTGTCCGGACCGGCCCTGGCCGCCACGGCCCCGACGGCTCCGGGACGGCGCGGACGCGCGGCGGGGGCGTTCCACGACGGGCGCGGTGATGACCACCGGGACCCCGGAGGGCGCCTGGGCACCGGTGATGCGGCTCAGCTCCGCCTCGCCCGAGCGGACCGGGGTCACGTGCGGGGTGATGCCGGCCGAGGCCATCAGCCGGGTCATGCCGCGGCGCTGGGCGGGGGTCACGAGGGTGACGACGCTGCCGGACTCGCCGGCGCGGGCCGTACGGCCGCCACGGTGCAGGTAGTCCTTGTGGTCGCTCGGCGGGTCCACGTTGACGACCAGGTCGAGGCTGTCGACGTGGATGCCGCGCGCGGCGACGTTCGTGGCCACCAGGACGGTGACGTGACCGTCCTTGAACTGCGCGAGGGTCCGGGTGCGCTGCGGCTGGGAGCGGCCGCCGTGCAGGGCCGCGGCGCGGACGCCGCTGTTCAGCAGGTGCTTGGTCAGCCGGTCCACCGCGTGCTTGGTGTCCAGGAACATGATGACCCGGCCGTCCCGGGCCGCGATCTCGGTGGTCGTGCGGTGCTTGTCCGCGTCGTGCACGTGGAGCACGTGGTGCTCCATCGTGCTGACGGCACCGGCCGACGGGTCGACGGAGTGGACCACCGGGTCGGTCAGATAGCGGCGCACCAGCAGATCGACGTTGCGGTCCAGGGTGGCCGAGAACAGCATGCGCTGGCCCTCGGGGCGGACCTGGTCGAGCAGGGCGGTGACCTGGGGCATGAAGCCCATGTCGGTCATCTGGTCGGCCTCGTCGAGCACCGTGATGCCGACGTCGGCGAGCTGGCAGTCCCCACGCTCGATGAGGTCCTTGAGCCGGCCGGGCGTGGCGACGACCACCTCGGCGCCGGTGCGCAGCGCGCCGGCCTGCCTGCCGATGGACATCCCGCCGACGACGGTCGCCAGTCGCAGGCGCACGGAGCGGGCGTAGGGCGCGAGCGCGTCGGTGACCTGCTGGGCCAGCTCACGGGTGGGGACGAGGATCAGGGCCAGCGGACGGCGCGGCTCGGCGCGCCGGCCCGCCGTACGGGCCAGTGCCGCGAGGCCGAAGGCGAGGGTCTTGCCCGACCCGGTACGGCCGCGGCCGAGGACGTCCCGGCCGGCCAGGGAGTTCGGCAGGGTCGCCGCCTGGATCGGGAACGGCACGGTCACGCCTTCCTGGCGGAGCGTGTCCAGCAGGGGCGCCGGCATGCCGAGATCGGCGAACGCCTCGACGGCGGGCAGCGCGGGCGTGACAGTCTTCGGCAGCGCGAACTCGCCCCGCAGGGGCTGCCGGCTTCCGGAACCGCCGGAGCGGCGCGGAGCGCCGGAGCGGCCGGAGCCGCTTCCGCCGAAGCGGTCGTATGTGCGGGAAGTGCGTGCGCGAGTGGTGGGTGTGCGGTTCATGCGGAACCTTCCTCGATGCGGGCGCGTATCAAGGAGTTTCCGCGGCAGGAGGAGCAGCGCAGAGAATCGCGAGAACGGGCCGAAAATGTCAGGGTCGAATTGCCCTGGAAATAAAGCGAGCCGGGGCCCGCACCCCAAGGTGCGGGCCCCAGCTGCGAAAGACGTGTCGCTTCCGCGGATTAGGCGGGGACGATGTTCTCGGCCGTCGGGCCCTTCTGGCCCTGCGCGATGTCGAACGACACCTTCTGGCCTTCCAGCAGCTCACGGAAGCCCTGGGTGGCGATGTTCGAGTAGTGGGCGAAGACGTCGGGGCCGCCGCCGTCCTGCTCGATGAAGCCGAAGCCCTTTTCCGCGTTGAACCACTTGACGGTACCGGTCGTAGCCATTTTGTTTCTCCTTCGGAGACGGTGCCAGGAACGCGCCCTGTGCGCATTCCGTGTCGCCGTGATGATCAGCCGTCGGAAAAACCTTCTGGCAACCACACCTGCAACTGATGACGACACTAGCACGCCGAAGCGGACCCTGTACGGTCCACAATTCCACCCCTGTCGATGGCCTGAGGAATATGTATCGCGCGCCGATCCGATTTCTCATGTTGCCACCACAGATATTGCCTCGCGGGCCTGGCGCATTACCGCCGATCGACCCGCCCGCAGCGCTCTGACCTCGTACGATGCCCCGCACGCCCTCGCTGCCGTCCTCTCCGGACAGCCTCCGCACAAACCCGCCGAATCCCCATAAGGAGACACAGCCCACACCACCGCCCCGGTCCTGTCGCCGCCCTGGGGGCTCACTGTTCAGGAAAGCCGACGGAGCGCGGGAAGGCGGTGGCGGACAGGGTCGCGAGCCGGTCGGCGCCGAAGACGCCGCGCGGTGGGGCTTCCGGTGGCCGCGGGCGGTGGAGGCCGCAGCCGGTCACCGGATCGGCTGCGCGGAGTACGGACCTGAGGACGGACCTTACGCGTCGCCGGCCGTGTTCGGCCGCGGGGGCTCCGCCGCAGGGTCAGGCCGTCGCGTGCTGCCGGCCGGGCTGGTCGCTGCGGTCGGCCTCGTCCTGGGCGAGCAGGGAGAGGAGCGCGGCCACGGTCAGGCCCTGGTTCGCCTCGGTGGGATGACGGAGGACCTTCGTGGGGTCGATCCGGTAGGTGTTCCCGCGGCCCTCTCGCCTGTGCGAGAGGTAACCGTCCCGTTCCAGGTCGGCGATGATCTTCTGCACGGCACGCTCGGTGAGCCGGCAGTGCGCGGCGATGTCGCGGATGCGCGCGTTCTGGTTGTCCGCGATGGCGGCGAGTACGCGGGCGTGGTTCGTCAGGAAGGTCCAACCAGTGTGTGACTCGGGCACTCCGTCCATGCCCCGAGTTTACCCAACCCGACTTTCACGCATCCATAAACACGTATTACCGTTCATGTATCGGTGGACGTGTCTCGAGCGGGTGGGGAAGCGTTGCCGTAGACGTCGGCGACCAGACGCGGGAGTGAACCATGCACGGCCCTGTCCACGGCGGCCCGCCCGCCGCGGCGCCCGGCTCCACGGGCCCCCACGGCGCGGCGACCGCCGTGTACGCTCCGCGCGGAAGCCGGACCCGGGTGACGGTCCTCGGCGAACTCGACCTCGACTCCGCCCGCTCCCTGTGGCCCGACCTCTTCCAGGCGCTCGCCGACTCGGCCACCGGCCTGGACCTGGATCTCACCGGCGTCGGCTTCTGCGACTGCGCCGGCTTCAACCTCCTCCTGGACCTGCGCAGACGGGCGGTGAGCCAGAGCAAGACCATCACCATCGACACGGTCGGCCCACCGGTCGCCAGGCTGCTCGTCCTCCTCGACGCCGGCGAACTGTTCCTCCCGCCCAGCCCCCTTCCCCGCACCACCACCCGTCTCCTGCTCCGGAGCCGGGCCGTTCCCGGGCGATCGCCTCGTCGGGCCCCGCCCGCACCGAACGGGGCTGACCGTCCGGTGCCGCGCCGACGACGACAGGTGAGGCGTACCGCCTCCTCACCTGTCATCGAAGGGCCGACGGGTCCGGCTCAGGGAGTGCCGGTCTTGTTGAACCCCTTGTCCAGGTACGGGGACTGGTCGGCGACGAAACCGTCGTCCGCGACCAGGCGGGCGATGCCGCCCTGGTCCCGCCAGACCTCGGTGGAGGAACCGAAGGAGAAGCCGCCGTACTCCGGGTGGCTTTCGTTGGTGTAGACGCGGTAGCGCTGGCCGGGCTGGATGACCGTTCCCGGAGGGAAGGGGAACGCGTGGCCGGTGGGCTTGGCCTCCACCTTCCAGCCGGTCAGGTCCTGCGGTCCGCCGCCCTTGTTGAGGATCTCGACGTATTCGTCCGCCTGGCCGGCGCTCGTGCCCTGGTAGCGCAGGCCGGAGATGATCACGTCGGGCTCGTCGAGCGTGAACATGCACACCACGTCGGCGAAGTTGATGCCGCCTTCCGGGCTGCGGAACTGCCGGACGATCTGGCCGTTGCGCTCGAACCCGCTCAGTACCGCCCGGTACTGCTTGCCGTCGACCGTGACGGGCTGGGGGTGGACGAAGGTCTCCAGGTCGACCAGGTCGTCGTCCGCGGGACTGGTGCCGGTGTTGTTCGGCGTCTCGTTGTGGCGGAAGCCGAAGGTGAGGTCGGTCGTGGTGCCGTCCTCGAACATGACGTTGATGGTCAGCTGGACGACGAACTGGCTGGGGCTGACGTTCGTGGGCTTGTTGCGGTGCACGAAGGTGCCGACGACGAACTCGGTGCCGCCGAGCTGGACGTCCGCGGCCTCACCGCGGAACTGGTACCCGCTCTGGCTGCCCGCGCTGCCCCACTGGATGTAGTCGGTGCCCACGCCGTTGACCGGTGAGATGGCGGGGCTGGTGGACGAGAACACGCCGGGGTGACGACGGTGGTCATGGTGTCTGGATCCCGCTCTCTCAGTCCTCGTCCTCGATGACCTCGGCCTTGAGCTTGGCCGGCGGTGCGGTGCCGATCCGGGCGACGCCGTCGGTGTGGCGGCCGGCCCCGGCTCCGTCGACGGCTTCGAGGCCGCAGGTGTAGACGATGCAGTCCTTGTCCTGGTCGCTCGTGTTCAGGTGCACGTGATAGGTGAAGGTCAGGGTGCGCCCGTCGTCGCTGACGGTGGCCCGCACGGGGGCAGGCTGCCGCCGGTGGTCTGGTTGATGCGCTTGTACTGGGCGCCCACCGTGCCGTTCCAGCGGAATCCGGTGGGGGCGGTGAAGACGTGCTCGCGTTCGCCGGCGTCGACCGTCTCGCTCCAGTTCGGCGTGCGGACGCAGACGTTGATGGTGGTGCCGAGCCCGCCGGGAGCGTCCTCGACCCCGCCCTCCTGCCACACCACGAGGTCGAGTTTCTGGGCCCGGCCCTGCTCGTAACCCCAGTCATAGCCGTTCGCGTACTGGTCCCGCTCCCCGCGTGCGCCGTCGCGCGGCGGATCCGCGTACGGCTTTCCGGCGAGCGCATCGGCGCGTCCCTGTTCCTCCCCCGCTTGTAGGCTTCCTTCTTGGTCTGCACGTCGGTGCTCATCTCCGGGTCCTCCTGGGGCTGTGGTCGAAGCGTGCGACGGAAAAGGGAGACGTCCTGGTGCGGGTCGCCGGGCCCGCGGGAGGCGGCCGGAGCGCGGCACCGCACGCCGCGCGGTTCACCGGACGCGGTCGTCATGAAGGCCGCGGCCGGAAGACGGAACGCGGCACGCCGCCCGTGGCTTCGAGCGGGGCGTTCGCGCGGGCATCGCGGCACGCACCGGACTTTCATCCGGGTCCATCGTTAGCCCGGACCCGCCGGTGGTATGCCGCCGTTCCCCCGTTTGGGATGCCGAATCGATTCTGTGTCACTTGTTCGAGTGCAGCCGCGGCGTGAAACGGCGGATGGAGGCGCACCGGAGCGCATCCATCCGCGTCCTGCCGAAGCCGTCGGCGTCCGCCGGTCCTTCCTCCCTTCCTCCCTTCCTTCCTCCCTTCCTCCCGTACGGATCGCCTCGCCGTCCGTCCCTCCCGGTTCCTCCCTCGTGCGAGTGGCCGGCGCGGTGGCTGCTCCTGCGAGGCACCTCCGACCGGTATGCAGGAGAAATGCCGACGACGGTGCGGAAGGAGACGTGGATGCGGGAAACGAAACTGTGGACGGGTGAGGTGGCGGGCGTCGTCACGGTCCGGCCGCGCCGGAGCCGGGTGGTGGCGGCGTGACGGCCAGGGACACCGCGCCGCGCCGTCCGCCGGAGGCGCCGGACGGAGGCGGCCTGCCGGGCACCGTGGCGGGCAACGGCATGGCCGGGTTCTCCGGGGACGGCGGGCCCGCGCCGGACGGACAGCTGGCCTTCCCCGCGGACGTGGCCGTGGCAGACGGCGCGGTCCTCGTCGCCGACCACGCCAACCACCGCATCCGTCGGATTGACGGCACCGGCACCCTGACGACGATCGCCGGGGACGGACTGCGGGGTTTCTCCGGGGACGGCGCCGACGCGGTGCGCGCCCGCCTCGGCTTCCCGTCCGCGCTCGCGGTCGCCCCGGACGGGGCCGTGTACGTCGCCGACGAGATGAACCACCGCATCCGCCGGATCGACTCCTCGGGTGTCATCGGCACCGTCGTGGGAGACGGCTCGCGCGGTGAAGGCGACGGTGACGGCGACGGCGGGCCGGCCGGCCGCGCCCGGCTGGACTCCCCGTGCGCCGTGGCCGTCGACGCGGCGGGCCGGTTGTACGTCGGGGAGGCGGGCGCTCTCCGCGTGCGCAGGATCGACGGCGACGGTGTCATCAGCACGGTCGTCGCGGCATCCGGGCGCGCCGGTGGCTCCGGAGCGGCCGACGCGGGCGAGGCCTTCCTGCCCGCCGGGCTGGCGGTCGACGGGGACGGCCGGCTGTACATCGCCGACCCGGAGGGCCGGCGGGTACTGCTGCTCGGCCGGCGGACGGGGCGCTTCGGGCGTTGGCGGGACCGCCGGACGGGAGCGCCGGGGGCACGGCGGTCGACTGGGGCGCGCCGTGCGCGGTGGCGGTCGACGGCGAGGGCGTGCTCTACGTCGCCGACCAGACCGGACACCGCGTGTGGCGGCTGGCCGGCGGAGCGGCCCGTATCGTCGCGGGCCGGCCGGACCCGGCTGCCCGGGAGACCAGCGCGTCCGGCGAGCCGCCGGTGCCGTCGTACACGCCGAGCTGGCTTACCCGTGCGGTCTCGCCGTGGATCCGGCGGGACGCCTGCTCGTGGTGGACAACTTCCACCACCGGATCGCGGCCGTGCCCCTCACCACCGCTCCCTCCGAGGACACCGGGCCGGTACGGGACCAGAAACCGGAGCCGGAGCCGGAGCCGGACCGCGAACCCGAGCCGGAACCGGAGCCGGAGCCGGAGCCGGAGCGGAAGCCGCGGCCGGAACCGGAGCCGGACCGAGGAGCCGCCGGCCCGCCGTACGGCGACGGCGGCGCCCCGTCCGCGGGGCCCGCCCGGCTGCTGGTCCGGCAGGAGGTCGGCCTGGAGATCCGGCGCGGACAGAGCGAGTTGATCCACGTACGGGTCTCCTCCACCGACCCCTGGGCCCCGGGACGGGTGGAGCACCGCTTCACGGCTCCGACGGGTTTCGTCTTCGACGGCCGGGTGACCTGCGCGTACTACCGCGCGGATCGCACGGTCATCCCCGGCGGGAGCCCGACCGGGGCGGTCGGGGACGACGGCCGGTCACTGGTCGTCACGGACGAGCCCCGCCTGAACACCGCGGGTCATCCGGCGGCGGCCCTGGTCTACACGCTCGGCGTCCGCGCCCTGGCCGACGCCGGGCCGGGCCGGTACACCGATGGGCGCGCCGTGATCGCGGGCCAGCCGGAAGTCCGCCTGAAGGCGAGCGTTCTCGGAGACGACGAGGAATGACGACGAGGACGGACAAAGGGCCTGACGACGAGGACGGACGAGGGGCCTGACGACGACTCACGGGGGGCAAGCCCGAAGTCCGGAGCCGTCCGTGGCGGGCCCACCCGCCACGGGCGGCTCTTTGCGTTCTCAAACCTTGAATGCGGAGGTAATCGTTTTTGTGCTCCCAGGTCACCCTCACGATCATCACGAGTTGCAGATGATCGGCTACCTTGAGTTAGCGTTCGAAACGTGTTCACGCCCGCCCTCCCGAGGTTCGGTCCGCAGGGCCCCTTCCCGCATGCCCCGCTCGCCCACCCGCTCGACCGCAAGTGGCTGCACTACGCGTTCCTGTCGCGGTGCGGGCGACAGGCACTCATCGCGAACCTCTCCGTCCTGGGCTCCTCCACCGGCTCGGTCTTCGCGGACCCCGGCGCCCCCGCCACCGGCCGGCGCAGCGGCACCGGCACGGCGGCCGAGGGACAGCACATGGCGATCCTGCTCCTCTACGGCGAGGGGCACGGCTGGAGTGCGACGCAGTTCAACGCCGAGCAGCCACAACTGCCGTGGTCGGCCTTCCGGTTGCCGCACCCGCACGGAGAGCCCGGCGCGTTCCGGGTGGCGGCCCGCTCGGCGGCGCCCGCGGCGGACGTACGGCTGAGCCGGACCAGCAGGCCGTGCACCTCGCAGTGCGCGCCGTTCGGCGACGACGAGCATCTGCGGTGGCAGTCGGAGCCCGGCGTCCTGGGCACCGGAACCCTGCGGCACGGCGACGGTACGGCGACGGAGACGGACCTGCTCGGCTACCACGAGCGGGTCCGCGGCCGGTGGTCCTGGCCCACACTCGGCGGCTGGGTGTTCGGGTTCGTCAACGACCCCTCGGGTCCGGCCGACCAGGCCCCGCCCTCGGCCGTCGTCTTCACCCTGATCCAGCCCGCCTACCCCGCGGACGCGGCCAACGGGTCGGTGATGCTGTGGCGCGACGGGCGCATGATCCGTCACTTCCCGCGGCGCAACCTCCGGGTCGCGGTGAGCGGCAGCCTGGACCGCGACCGGGTGGCGATCGTGCCGCCGCTGGCGGGCCTGCTGGGCACTCCGCCGATGGCCGCGGTACCCGGCCGGCTGCTGATCACCGCACGACTCGGCGACGACCGTCTCGTCCTCGACTTCCGCTCGCACACGGCGGGCCGCATCGCCAACCCGTCCGAGACCAGCCTCCACCCGTTCAGCGTGCACGAGACCCTCGGTCCGTGCACCGTGGAGGGCCGGGTCGGCGGACGCCGCATCGGCTTCCGCACCGAGGGCATCGTGGAGTTCGCCGGGGGTGCCCGTGACTGAGACCGTCCCCGCGTTCACCGGGGCCCGGCTGCTGGACGAGACCGTCACCGCCCTGTCCGAGCGCGCGCCGGCGATCCTCGCCGCCGCGGCCGACCACCTGCGCGGCATCCGGCTCGGCCTGCACTTCAACGACGGCAGCCACGCCACACTCACCGCACGGCACAGCCGCATCGTGGTGGACCGGGACCACTGCCCGGACCCCGACGTCGAGGTCGCCTTCGACAACCGGGCCATGAACCTGCTGTTCGACCTCCAGCGCCCGCCCGTCGACCAGGTCCTGCCCGACAGCCTCGACGTCCGCGGCTCCCGCGACGACGCCCTCGCCGTCTGGCGGGCCTTCACCCTGCTGTCCCAGCGCGCGGCGGGCCTGCGCAGCATGCAGGAACTGTGGGGGGCCTACCGCGAACAGGCGCCCCAGCTGTGGGGCGGCGCGACACCCGCCGCCCGGGAACCGGCCGCCGACCCGGTCGACTGGACGGCCCTGGACTTCCTCGCCCGGCGCTCCCCGGAGGACGCGCCCGCACCGCCCGCGCTGATCGGCGACACCACCATCACCGCGCCGCGCCCGCTGTGGGACGGCCGCACCAGCACCGACTGGTCGCTGGAGGACGCCGTCCAGGACGCGGACCTGTTGGAGACCATGCTCCGGTGCCGGGCCCGCACCAACGAGGAGATCGAACGGCTGCTGCCGGACCGCGAACCGCGGGCCGAGCTGTACGACCTCATGCGCTCCTACCCGGCCCGCCAGGGCAAGGGCCTGCGGCCCACCCTGACCATCGCGGCCTGCGCCGCTTTCGGCGGGCGACCCGACGACGCCGTACGCGCCGCCGCCGCACTGGAACTGTTCCACAACGGCTTCCTCGTCCACGACGACATCGCCGACGAGTCCACCCACCGGCGCGGCCTGCCCACCATGCACGAGGAACACGGCCTGGGCCTGGCCGTCAACGTCGGCGACGGACTCAACCTGCTCGCCGTCGACGCCGTCCTGTCCAACCTCGAGACCCTGGGCCTCGTCCGCACCCTCGGCCTCATCCACGAGGCGGTGCACATGTGCCGGGAGTCCATCGAGGGACAGGCCATGGAACTGGGCTGGATCCGCCACGAGGTCGTCCCCGGGACCGACGACGCCTACTTCACCATGAGCACCAAGAAGACCGGCTGGTACACCTGCATCAGCCCGTGCCGCATCGGCGCCGTCTGCGCCGGCGTCACGGACCCCGCCGTGCTGAACCGGTTCGACGAGGCGTTCCGCCTGATCGGCATCGCCTTCCAGATCCAGGACGACATCCTGAACCTGGTCGGCGAGGAGGCCCTCTACGGCAAGGAGCCTCTCGGCGACCTGCTCGAAGGCAAGCGCACGGTGATGCTGATCCACCTCTTCCGCAGCGCGTACGCCCACGAGCGGCCCCGCCTCTTCGACGTCCTGCGACAGCGCCGTACCGACAAGACCCAGCAGCACGCCGAGGAACTCCTCGCCGCCATGCGCCGGCACGGCTCCATCGAGTACGCCACCGACCTCGCCGACCGGCTCGCCGCCGAAGGCATCACCCGTTTCGAGGAAGACCTCCGGTTCATCCCCGAGAACGAAGGCAAAGCCGTCCTGCGCCAGATCGCCCACTACGTCACCTCAAGGCCACTGTGACCACCACCCCGCCCCCGCCCCCGCCGGCCGGCACCACCGAGCCCGGCCCGCTGACCTCCACCGACCACCGCGCCTTCGCCTTCCTCGGCCACGTCAACAACGGCCTGCGCCAGTGCCTGTGCACCCTGGCCAGGCACGGCGTGGCGCTGCGCCGCGACGCGCCCGAACGCGCCCGCATCCTGCTCGACACCGTCCGGCCCTGGCCGCTGTACAAGGGCGGCCAGTTCCTCTTCGACCTGATGGAGTGGGAAGACCTCATGGTCGACGGCGATCCTCCGCCCGTGATGTCCACCGAGCGGATCGTCGCCGCCTGCACGCTCCCCGTGCGGCTGATCGCCGCGGCCGCCGAGGAGACACCGGTGGTGACGAAGCTGGTTCCCGGCCAGCGCATGACCGCCGCCCTCGACCTCCCCCTGCGCCTGCTGGCCACCAGCGCCCGCGGCGCCCTCCTGAACGCCGCGCAGGACCTCACCGACCTGCTCGGACCGCGACCCGACCCCGCCCCCGACGACGACGCGGGTCACGCCACCGACCCGGAACCCGTCGCCGACGACACCGCCACCGAACTGCCGCCGCTGGAAGCGGGCTTCTACCTCTACGAGGACATCGCCCTCGGCGTCCTGTCCGTCCTCGGCCCGCTCCTGGCCGACCACGCACCGACCGAACCCGCGCCGTCCG
This sequence comes from Streptomyces sp. SCL15-4, assembly GCF_033366695.1. Classification (NCBI taxonomy): domain Bacteria; kingdom Bacillati; phylum Actinomycetota; class Actinomycetes; order Kitasatosporales; family Streptomycetaceae; genus Streptomyces; species Streptomyces sp. SCL15-4. Next base: position 4,053,244 of record NZ_JAOBTQ010000001.1, on the reverse strand, counting down.
CCTAGCCCACGGCAGCCGTCCCCGCCTTCGACGGTCCATGAGCGGGCCCGGTCCCCAAGCCCGCCACCGGCGGATCCGCTCACGCGGACACACCCATCCACAGAAGGGAAAACGATGGCCACGCAGACCCAGACCCCCGTCCAGCCGGGTTCCGAGAACAAGCTCTACATCCTCCAGCAGGGCATCGTCGAGGACGCGCCGGGCGGAGTCCCCGCCCACCTCAGCTTCGGCATCCTCAGCACCGTTCCCGACCCGGTGAACCCCGGAGACATCACCTTCACCCTGAAGGCACCCACCGGATTCGTCTTCACCGGCTGGCTGTCCTGGGCCTACCACGACGTCAACACGCTCCAGGCGAAAGGCAACCTGGAAACCACCCAGGGCACCCTCGGCGACGGAGGCCGCACCCTGACCTTCACCCACAACCCGTACCTGTCCACCAACCAGGAGTGCATCGGCTACGGCGCCCAGGTGACCGCCGTCGACGGCGCGACGCCGGGCCGCTACACCGACGGCCAGCTCAAGGTGGGCGCCGCCAGTCCGATCAAGCTCAAGGGCCGCGTCCTCGACCCCGACGAGGACTGACCCTCCCGACGAACCAGCCCGTCGGTGGCTCCGCCGGCTCGACCCGGAGCCACCGACGGGTCACGCGGAAGAGAAAGGCTGGAGAATGCACGGAGCAGAAAGCGGTCTGCCGGGCCGTATCAGGCGCGTCGCCTCGGCAGTGCCGCGGCTGCGGCGCGGCGAGCGGGGCACGTGGGCCTTGGGCACGCTGGCCGCAGCGATGCTGCTGGCGTCGTCACTGCCCGCGAACGCCGCCACGGCACAGCCACGGCCGGCCGCGCCGCCGCAGGTCGCGGCAGCGCGTGACCCGGAGTGCATCCAGCCGGGGAACGCGCGGCTCAACCCGCGCTTCTACTGGCGGAACGCGTTCGGCACCCGGCTGGGCGAGGGCGTGATCAACGAATCGGCGTGGCCGAACCCGTTCGGCGGCCGGATCGCACCGGGCTCGACGTTCACCTTCAGGTGGCGTCCGGACACCACACGGAATCCCGTGGGATCGCAGTACCACGTCCACCGGGTCAACCTGGCCTCGGTCATGGCGGTGGCCGACGTGCAATCGGTGACGGGGCCGGGCACCTTCTCCGGCACGACGCTGAGCGCCCAGGAGACGCCGCCGCACAAGCTGGGGGACACCGTGGTGAGGTTCCGGATCAGGCCGGGCACGGAGGGCCGGACGGCCACCCTCTCCTCGGCCGACCACAGCCTGACCACGAGGTGGCTGTTCGCCAATATCAACAACCTGTGGGAGAACACCGGAAGCATCTCCTTCGCCGTCGCCGGCCGCGCCAGTCTCGGCTGCGACTCGTCCTCGGTTCTCGGCTGACGGGACGACGAGGCGACGGGACGACGAGGCGACGGGACGACGAGGTGACGCGCGTCGGCCGGCGTGCCGCACACGCCGTCCGACGCCACCGGCTCCGAGCCGCCCACCAACGCGGTCGTCGTGGGCGGCCGGGCCCGTGCGGACCGCCGGCCGGCCGGGCGACGCCCGGTGGTCACCACTTGATGGCGTTCACCGTGCTGTTGTGGGCGTCGGCGGACCGGACGGTGAACTGGACGTTGGCGGCTCGGTCGTAGAAGGTCTGGCCGGGCTGCCAGGTGGCCATGTCCAGCGTGCCGCAGCCCGCCGGCGCCGCGGGCGCCGGGGTTGGGCACCACCCGGATCGGTCCCTGGCCGTTCGCGACGGAGGTGTCGACCTTGTAGATGACGACGCCGGAGGAGCAGGCTCCCGCATCGTTGTGGGCCTTCCTGCGGGCCTCGGCGACGTAGGCGGTGGTGGTGCCGGTCCTGACCACCAGCAACTTGGTGCCGCCGACGTACTCCACACCGTTCAAGGCGGCGGTGTTCTGGGTCCTGTTCTGCCACACGCACACGACCTGGTCGTCGCCGGTCCAGCCGAACTTCCAGGAGAGCCAGCCGAAGTACTGCGGTGCGGCTCCGGCCACGTGGCCCATGATGTCCCAGCCGCCGACGTACCGGTGCTGTTCACCGCCGAAGGCGTACAGGTCCGGTGCTCCGAAGACGTGAGCGGTCTCGTGGGCGGCCACCTTGTGACCCCAGTGCCACATGTCGGTGCCGAACGTCACCGCCCAGCGAATCGTCGTGCCCTTGATGACGATCGGCCGGGTGGGCGTCCAGTACCACGTGTGGGAGCCGCTGACCCGGGAGCGGGCGGTGGAGACGATGTAGAACAGGTCGTACCTGGCCAGATCGGCGCCGCGCCGGCTGCTGTGCGCAGCGCGTCGGTCACGTACCGGGTGTGCTGCTGGTAGGTGGGACCGGAGGTGCCGTAGGCGTCGGAGGCCGACGGCATCCGGATCCACCGGTTCACGACCGGCCGCATGCTCAGCCCGGTCCTGCCGTACGAGGCGTTCCACACCCAGTCGGCGGCCGGCGACAGCAGGTTGTAGTAGTCCGCGACCTCGCCGGCGCCGGCCGCGTCGGGGAAGTCCACGTAGACCACGCCGATGTTCTTGATCCCGAGCGGATTCAGGAACTGGGTGTAGTCGGTGTTCTGGCCCTCGTTGACCGTGGTCCCCTGCCCCTGCAGCGCACACGGCGAGGTGCTCCCGTTGACGGCGCCGGCGCGCTGGGCGGGGACGGCGGTCGTGACCAGGGCGAGCAGAACCGCGAGGACCCACAGGGCCGGTGAGGGGAGCCGGAAGCGCGGGCGTGGGCTGTCCCGGCCTTCCCCCGGCAATCGGCGCACGCCGCCCCGGACCTCCGCCGGAGCCCCATCACGCAGTACTCGCGTCTCACTCATGGGACGACCATCGCGACCACAACGAGACAGCTCGGGGCAATATGCTCAAACTCACCCCATGGAGTGCAACGGAAGGCGCCCCGGCGTATGCGGGAGCCACGGGTGCTCCGGCACGTCCCACCGGGCTCAGGCCCGTGTCTCTCCGGCACGGACGAGGCCGGTCTCGTAAGCGATGACGACGAGTTGGGCGCGGTCGCGGGCGCCGAGTTTGGCCATGGCGCGGTTCGCGTGTGTCTTGACGGTGACCGGTGTGACGAAGAGGCGTTCGGCGATCTCGTCGTTGGACAAGCCGGTGGCGACCAGGGCCATCACTTCCCGCTCCCGTGGGGTGAGGGAGGCGAGCCGTTCGCGGTCGGCGAGGCCGCCTGGGGAGGGCTGGGCGAGGAAGCGCGCGATCAGTCCCTTGGTCGCCGCGGGCGAGAGCAGGGCCTCGTCGGCGGCGACGAGGCGGACGGCCTCGAGGAGCTGGCCCGGCTCGACGCCCTTGCCGAGGAAACCGCTCGCGCCTGCGCGCAGGGCCTGGACGACGAACTCGTCCATCTCGAAGGTGGTGAGGACGAGCACCTTCACCCCGGCCAGGTCCTCGTCCCGGCCGATGAGCCGGGTGGCCTCGATGCCGTCGACCTCGGGTGCGCGGATGTCCATCACCACCACGTCGGCCCGCCGGGACCGGGCCAGCTCCACGGCCTCGCGCCCGTTGGACGCCTCGGCGACGACCTCCATGTCCGGCTGCGCGTCGATGAGCAGCCGGAAGGTGCCGCGCAGCAGGGCCTGGTCGTCGGCGAGCAGGACGCGAATGGTCATCGGGAGCCTTTCACAAGGGCGGTTCAGGTCTGCGGGGTGAGCGCGAGGGGCAGTTCGGCGTGGACCCGGAAGCCGCCCTCCGGCCGCGGGCCGGCGGTGACCGTCCCGCCGATGGCGGTGGCGCGTTCGCGCATGCCGATCAGGCCATGACCGGTGCCGGGACCACGGCCGGTGCCGGAGTCATGGCCGGTGCCGGGGAGGCCGTCGTCGGTGACGGTGACCCGCAAGGTGTCGGCTCCGTAGTCAAGCGTCACCTCGACCCGCTTGGCGGAGGCGTGTTTGTGGGTGTTGGTGAGGGCTTCCTGGACGATGCGGTACGCCGTCAGCTCGGTGGTGGGTGCCGCGGGCCGGGCCAGGCCCGTGCGCTCCAGCTTCACGGGCAGGCCGTTCGCCCGGAGAGTGGCGACCAGGGAGTCGAGGTCGGCCAGACCCGGAATGGGCGCCGGGGAGTCCGGCGCGTCGTCGGGCTGGCGCAGCAGACCGACGGTGGCGCGGAGTTCATCGAGCGCGGTGCGACTGTTGTCCTTGATGTGGGCGAGTGCCTGGTAGGCCAGATCCGGGTCGGTGCGCAGCAGGTGGTGGGCCACGCCGGCCTGCGCGTTGACCAGGGTCATGTGATGGGCGACGACGTCGTGGAGTTCACGGGCGATGCGGACCCGCTCCTCGGTGACCCGGCGGAGGGCCTCCGCCTCGCGGGTCCGTTCGGCGCGTTCCGCCCGTGCCTCGACCTGGGCCAGGCGGAGACGCCGGCTGCGGCTGACGTCACCCAGCGCCGTGGCAGCGATCGCGAGGTCGAAGCGGAGGAGGCTCTCGCCCGAGAACGGTGACTGGGCGTGCGTGACCGCGAACACCGCCGTGATCACGAGCGAGGCGGTCACGCCGGCGGCCCACGCGGTACGCCGGCTGGCGCGGGTGGCGAGCGTATAGAGAGCGACCAGGCTCGCCGCCGGAGACAGCGAGAAGTCCGGTGTGCGGGCCATGTGGGCGAGGTCCACGGCCAGTGTGACGAGGACGACGGGCAGCGGCCACCGGGTGCGGACGACGAGGGGCGCGCAGGCCAGCGCGGTCCAGGCGACGCCGTCCATCCTCGGGGCGTGCCACCCGGAGCCTCCCGTTCCCACGGCACTGGCCGCCACCGCCACCAGGACCGTCAGCACGCCGGGGAGCGCGTCGCGCAGCCGCGCGTGATGGGCCCACCATCGTCGGAACACGGCTCTCACCTGCATCCCTTCACTATGCGCCACACCGGCGCGGCACGGACCGGGCGCGGTGTGTGCCCTTCCTCGACCCGGCCCGTGCTCTCGGTGGATGACGTCAGCGGCCGATTCCGGCCGTCTCCGGCTCGTGGCCGGGACCGGCCCACCGCGCCGGCTCCTCCGCGGGGCCCTCCACCGACACGCGGGGAAGCGCCCGGTCCAGCGAGCGGGGCAGCCACCAGTTGGCGCGTCCGCACAGGTGCATGAGCGCCGGTACGACGATCATGCGGACCAGCAGTGCGTCGAGTGCGACGGCCACCGCCAGGCTCACACCGAACTCCGAGATCACCCGCATGCCGCCGAACACGAACGAGCCGAAGACGCAGACCATGATGGTGGCCGCGACGGCGATCACCTTGCCGGTCTCGGCCTGTCCGACCCGGACGGCGCGCTGGTTGTCCCCGGTGCGGGCCCACTCCTCGCGCATCCGGCTGACCAGGAACACCTGGTAGTCCATGGACAGACCGAACATGATGCCGACGACGAGAACGGGCACGAACGACTCGATGGGTCCGGCGGCGCCGAGGCCGAGGAGTGAGGCGCCGAAGCCGTACTGGAAGACGACGACGATCGCGCCGAAGGCCACACCGATGCTGAGGATGTTCAGCAGGGCGCCGACGGCGGGGATGAGCAGGCTGCGGAAGGCGACGGTCAGCAGCAGGAAGCCGAGCGCGGCGATCACGAGCACGAACAGCGGCAGCTTGCCCAGCAGAACCGAGGCGAAGTCGTCGTTGCCGGCGGTGGGGCCGCCGACGTACACCTTCATGGACGTGCCCTGTTCGGCCGGCGGGATGACGTCCGAGCGCAGGCGGTCGATCAGGCGGGACGTTTCCGCCGACTGCGGGGAGGTCGTCGGGACGACGGAGATCACACCGACGTTCTGCCCGTCGTCCATGGGAGCGGTGCTGACGCCGGCCACGCCGTCGACCCGCTCGATCGTGCGCGCCAGCGCGGCCGCGGCCGCCTTGTCGGCGGCGGTGGGCGCGTCGACGGCGAGGACGAGCGGGCCGTTGAAACCGGGACCGAAACCCTTCGCGATCATGTCGTACGCCTGGCGGTTGGTCGAGGTCGCGGGCAGGTTGCCGTCGTCGGCCGCGCCCAGGCGCAGGGTGAGCGTCGGCAGGGCGAGCGCCGCCAGGACGACGAGGGCCACCAGACCGAACGTCTTCGGCCGGGCCTGCACCCGCCCGGCCCACCGGCCCCACAGACCCGTCCCCGCCCCGGAAGCGTCCTGCGCACGCGGGCCGGCCTGAGCGCGCCGCTGACGGCGGCTGAGAATCCGCGGGCCGATCAGGCCGAGCAGCGCCGGCAGCAGGGTGATGGCGGCCAGCACGGTCAGGACCACGGTGACGGCGGCGCCGACAGCCATGCCGTTGATGATGCCGACGTTCAGGGTGAGCATGCCGAGCAGGGCGACGACGACGGTCAGTCCGGCGAAGATCACCGCCCGGCCCGAGGTGTCGAGGGACTTGGCGATCGACTCGCCGACGCCCATGCCCGCCATGAGGTTGGTGCGGTGTCGGTTGACGATGAACAGGGCGTAGTCGATGCCCACGCCCAGGCCGATCAGCGAACCGAGGGTCAGAGTGGTGTCGGACAGGGTGACCAGGTGGCTGAGCAGCATCACCGCGATCGCGGAGCCGCCCACGCCCACGATGGCCGTCATGATGGGCAGCGCGGCCACCCACAGCGCCCGGAAGACGAAGAGCAGCACGACGAAGGCGAGCGCTATGCCCATGGCGTCGGCGACCGGGTTCGGCTCGGGGTTGACGGTGAACGCCTGCCCGTTCAGCGCGATGTGCAGTGACGCCGACTCCCGGGCGGTGGCGAGCTGCTTCACCTGCGCGACCTGGGCGTCGCTGACGTCCTCCTCGAACGAGACGGTGGCGTAGGCCGTCGTACCGTCCCTGCTGATCTGCCGGGCCCCGGTCGCCGTGAACGGGCTGCTCACGGAGGTGACGCCCGGAGCGGTCTCGATCTTCTTGACGGCGTCGGCCATCGGCTGTCCGGCAGCGGAGTCGGTGACCGTGCCGTCCTCGACCCGCCAGACGATCCGGCCGCTCTTGCCCGCCGCACTGCCGGCGCCCTTTCCGCAACAGCGCCGTGGCCTTGGCGGAGTCGGTGTTCTGCGCGGTCGGGCTGTTGCCGAAGTCGCTGCCGGCCGCGCCGACCGCGGCGCCGAGAGCGACCAGCAGGCCCACCCAGGCCAGGACCACGGCAAGCCGGTGCCTATGGCACCAACGGGCAAGAAGGGACATCGACAAGCCTTTCCACGGGTACGCCACACGGGCCGGGCCGGGCCGGCAGCCCCCGGGCCCCCCTCACGCTCGCATCGCCCCGGTCTCTCGTCGTCGGCCGAACGCAGACACTCGGCTCTACTGCGATCGCAGCAGACCGACGGGCGCCGGACGACCGCTTGGAGTCAGCCCGGCGCGGGGCCGGAGTGTGCGGCTCCTGAGCACGGGCGGGTGGCCATACGGTCGCCGACGACGAAGCCCGCGGCCCGGTGCGGGGCGGCGACAGGCAGGCGAGGCGTAGCGACCCCGTCGTCGTCTGGCATGAGGCTCCGGCCAAGGGCCATGCCGGAGCTCATCCCTTGCGGCGTTCGTACGCCACCTGCCGGTCGCGCAGTCCGAGGCCGACCTGCTGCGGACCGCCGGGCTACACGGCCACAAGTACGCCATCGACACCATGCTGTGCGCGACCGCGCTCCAGCATTCGGGCCCGGTCACGATCCTGACGTCCGACGTGGAGGACATCGCAACGCTCACCGCCGCGGTAGGAGCCGGGTCGGCATCATCCACTCCCGTATTGACGACGAGCAGCTCGCTCTTCGAGATGCTCCAGCACCATGTCTGTCGCGACGGGCCGACAGGGATCTTTCGGGGCACGCCGCCCCCGGATTGACTAGACAACAAACAAACCCCCAGGCCGCTGACCTGGGGGTTTCTCATGGAGCGGGTGACGAGAATCGAACTCGCGCTCTCAGCTTGGGAAGCGACGGCGCTCGGAGAGCCGGATAGCTTCTGACCTGTGGATATGGTCTCCGGTCTGGGGCCCTGGAGCACAGGATCGCGCCCTTGTTGGCCGTGGCTTACCGGCCCTATGGGCACGCTATGGGCACGCCGTCGGGATGGAGGTGCAGAGCATCCCTGTTAGCGGCTGACGAGCGGCCGAGATCTGGAAGTGGGCGTTTACCTGGAGGCTGCCGTTGCGGGAGTGAACGTGGCCGAGTCGGAACCGTTCTACGTCTTTGGGGTGAACGCAAATCGGCCAAAGCTCGTCCTAGACCGGCTGCTTGAGTAGATTGTCGCGTTTGTGATCTGGTGCTGTCCCAGCTGCGCCGTGAGGATTGCCCGCCGTACGGAGGAACCGGGGGGCGGGCAATGGGGTTCGGACGGGGGACGCGTGTCCGGGAGCGGGGCGCGGAGCAGGAGGTCGACGGACCAGAGGTACCGGTTCAGGCCAGCCCTCCCGCTGCGGAGGAAACTCACGGTCAGGTGGATCCGACCTCGTCGGAAGTGACCAGGTTGCTGTGCCAGGCCGTGTACGCGCGCCCTGACCGCGTCAGAGCGGTCAAGGAGTGGTGGCGCAAAGTTCGAGGCAAGGGCAGCAAGACGGACAAACCACGACGCAGTACACGTCGGCGCATCTACCTGGAGGGCAGTGACGACTGTCCGCCGCTGGGAGAGCCGATGGCACGGTGGGTGATGGATCACGTCCTGCACGGGCCGCCGCTGCCTGTCCCGTCGTACGGGTTCGACCTCGTGCCGGTGGTGGCGCATAGTCTCCGCGCGAGAAGGCAGTGGTGGTGGATGCGGTGGCTGGGTGTGCTGCTCGTAGCCGCAGCTTTGGTGTGTCTCACGCCACGGGCTGCCGTTGTCTGGGGCGGTGCGGTCCTGGTCGCTCTGCTGATGCGGTGGGCCGCGCTGAGGGCGGCGCGGAAGGTGAAGAAGTCACGTTTGGCGCCTTCTCCCAGGTCCGCGTACATCGTCCTGTGCGTGCCGTGGGCGCTCGCGGTTGTTCCTTACGAGCCAACCGGAAGCGAGGTGGTGGGTCTACGGCTCGGGCTGCTCCTGCTGCCCTTCGCGTTCCCGATGGCGACGGCGCTGGTGCATGCTGGTGACCGGTTGGCGGCCCGGGCGGCCCTAGCGCGAATCATGCGTGAGGGAGTGTCGTCCGACCGGTTGCCGTGGGTGGCTTGGAAAGCCGCGCGTCGCGTGTCCCAGTTGGGGAGCGAGCAGACGGGGCTGGAATTGCCGTACGACCATCCGGAGCGCTTCGTCGGCGCCGGACGTGACGTCTGGGGCGCCGCCGATCTTGGCATTCCGCTCGTACCCAAGGATCCGGAGGAGTCGGTCCGGCGGTTCGGGGAGTGGGAGCTGCTACGGCGGATGGGCTCGGCTCTGAGAGAGCTCGGACGCGGAGCGCGTGAGATCACTGATCCGTTGCCAGGTCTGACCGTGACAGAGGTGCAGGGACTGCCTGCCCCGCTGTGGCTACAGCGCACCCGTGTGGCGAAGCGGGAGCTGCCGAACCTGCGTGGCAGGGGACGCCGGTCGCCGTCGAGCGTGCCAGACCGGCTGTATCTGCGTGCACAGTGTGTCAGCTGGGGCGGTCAGGTCGTAGTGAGCGTCTTCGTGCACGCTGCGCTGGAGGCGGGAGAACTACGACTCACCGTCCGACCGCACGTCATGACGCCCCTGTACAACGAACTGCGGGGGACTTCCACTCCGGTCTCCAAGCGCGGGATCCGCCTGCTCGGCTGGGTTGCCACACAAGCGCTCCTTGACGCCGCGGCGGGGCCGCTGGCTGTCTGGCGAACCGTGACCCGGCTCGGGCGGGGTCAGCAGAGTGAAAAGGACCGCGAAGAGGAGAAGGACCCGGTCAGCCTGCGTGACCGGTACTCCATCGAGGAAGTCACCGACATGCACCAGAGCGATGACGCCAAACGGCACGTGGTGTTGATGCAGACATGCATTTTCCGGTCCGTCGCCGAGTACCTGGAGGAACTGGGCGTCGACACAGCACCGTACGAGCGTCAGGTCGCCGCGGTTATTACCAACATCCAGGTGTACGGCGACAATCACGCTCCCATCCAAAACGTCGCGGGCAGTGACATCCGCGACGTGGGCCAAAGCAACGGAAGCCAGGGAGGCAAATGATGATCAGGGGACGCGGTCGCCGAGAAGACGAGCACTCGATGCGCGGCTCGGGCATTCACATCGGAGGCAACAACAACGCTCCGAACCAGAACGTGGTGGGTCAGAACATCTCCCATGTACACCAGTCAGCTTCTGTCCAGGGAGCCGTCGACATCGACACCGTCCGTGGGCTCCTCGTCTCCTTTCGCACCGAAGTCGACCGCAACCAAGGCAATCTGGCGCACGCGGTGGCGTTGCGCGCGATGACCGACACAGTCGATGCCTCGCTGGCCGAGCCCAATCCCGAGGCACGCGTCGAAGCGCTCCGAGGAGTCGTACAGGCACTGCCCGCGCTGGTAGCGGGGACCGTGGTCGAGCAAGGTGGCGAAGCACTCGTCCACGCCATTGCCGGCTGGCTGAGCTAAAGCCCACCGACCCGTCGCGGCGAGCGCTCCGGGAAGGGGTAGGCAAGGGCCGCGAGGTGTGCGTGCATTGTCCCCTCGAAGTGTCAGTCCTGCACGGTAAGTTCTCCTGGAGTGCATCACCACGCGCGGGGAGACGACTCGATCATGTACGACGCCGAATTAACTGCAGTGGCCACGGGTGCGGCCGCCACGCTTGTTGCGGCCATCGCCACGTCTGGTGCCGAGCAGATACGCCAGAAGGTCGCGCACTTCTTTCGCCGGGCCGATCCGGACCAACAGAGGTCGGCCGTTCAGGCAGTCGATGACACTGCCGCGGCTCTCGCCTCGTCCTCTCCAGAGGCCCACGAACTAGCGGCGACCGTCTGGATGCAGCTCATCGCTCGGTACCTTGACGAGCATCGCGACGCCATGGGCGAGGTGGGCGACCTCGGAGTAGTCACTCCGCTGGCGTCGAAGGTCTGGAACCAGTACAACACCGGAACGGGAACGTTCATCGGCGGTGACGTTCATGGTGGCATGACCGTGCACTATGGCGGGATTCCAGATGGCGGACACTGAGCACCGGGAGCAGCACAACCACGGATCCGGCACGTTTGTGGGCGGTGACGTTCACGGCGGCCTGTGGCAGGTCATTCTCCCTCCCTACGGGAAGAAGACGTCAAGTAATCCGACTCGCGCTGGACGACGGCCCGACAAGGGCGATGATGAGTCGGATGATTACGACGGCATTCCTGAGTGTCTGATCGGGTCTGCATGGCTCGGCGCTACGGCCGGCCTGGCCGTCGTGTACTCAGTCATGGGCTGGCCTTGGACCGACCACGCACCGACTCCGGGTGTCCCGGCCCGCATTGGTGGAGGGCTCATCGCCTTCTACGGATGCTTGGCCGCTGTGGCTGCCTTCTTTGCCCGGCTCACCCAGGTCTTCGAGATCTGGTCTGAGCAATGTGCCATCACGGCCGTACAGAGCAGAGGTCGGTGGGCGGCCAGGCCCCCTGCAATAATGTCCAGGGCCACCGCCGCATCAGCCTCGGCGGCAGCCGTCGCAGCCGAACTGATTGCGTCCCTTTACGGCTGGTCCTCCTTCGGTGGCAAAGTATCGCAACGCGCCCATCTGGCACGACTCAACGGGGCTGCCAACGCGAAGGCGGCTCGCGCGGCAACGAAAAGACCCAAGGCGTAGCGCACTGAAAGCTTCTACGGAGAGCGACAAGCGGCGGCTAATCAGCTGCAGGCGCGCGAAGCCTGAAACGGCCGGCGGGGGCGTATGGCACTACGCCACACGCCCCGCCGTCCTGAGGGGACGTGGCTCGGTCAGGCGAGGCCGATGATCCGGCGTTCAGCGCAAGCCGTACGCGTGGTTGTACGGCGCTTCGGCGTCAGTGGCCCGAAGGAAGTGAGGCTTCTTCGTGGGCCTGCCGCCGGCCGTGCGGCAAGCGACCCCAACCGGGGCGCCGCAGTCACGGCACACCCAGTCGAGGGCCTCCGCCAGCCCCTGCGCTCTGATCTCGTCGATCACCGCCCTGCGTTTCTCCCACCAGGCTTCCCTCTCGGGCTCTGTCGCCGGTGGCCCCGCGTCTTGTAGCTGACGGAACGCTCGCTGGCGCTCGGGGTCGGCCAGGGGGCCGGACAGGGGCTTGGTCCCGACGGCTGCCTGGGCTGCTTTCTTACCCGCCTCCATTTCCGCCTCCAAGGCGTCGACCCGCTGACGCAAGTGTTGCTCGAAGTCGGTCAGCGTCGCCTCAGGATTGGTTTCGGAGAAGTTCAGGGTCTCCAGGTAGAAGGCGCGCAGAATGTCGACCGTGTGCTGTGCCTTGTGGTTGGTGAACTCGCGCATCGCGGTACCGGTGCGTCCTCTCGTTTGCTGATCGGGTGGGGGTCGGAGGTACCGTCCGAAGGCCGTCTACGGGCGCTCGACCGCATCGTCGTGGGTGCTTAGATGCGGCCGCATCACCCACAAGTCCTCGCGAAAGGGCGCCGCGCATGGCGCCGCTGACTTTAAAAGCGGAACCCGAACAGCCCTCCGTCGTCATACTCGTCGTCCAAGCGCACCGGCAGCGTCTTGCCCGACGCGTCGTACCCTCTGCGCTGCGCCTTCTCCAAGTCGTCGGAATTGAGCGTGGCGATGTACTGCATCCCTTCGCGTTCCGCTACTTCCGCTGCCAATTCCAGGGCGTCACGGAGCTGCCTGTCGTCGACACCGTCGAAGAGATGGCTGTCGTGGACGAGGAAGTCAGGACCTCGTCCGTGCCTGTGTGCGACGACGGCCATGGTGAGGTCGAAGCAGAAGATCACCATGTTGCCGATACCGCGACTGTCGTCACTGTCGACGTGTGGGACGATCCGCAAGCTGCTGGGGCCGGCGTCGAATTCTAGATACGCCTGACGTCCTGAGCCGTACAGCCGTTGGGCGAACTCGGAGAAGAGGACCGTAGCTTCGCTGGTCTGTGTGGCTCGTTCGTCCAGATCGTCCTTGAGAGCACGCTGAAGGTCGAGGCGCTTGGCTTTGATCTCCAGGGCACTGGCTTCCAGTGTCTGGGCTGCCTCGTAGCGGTGACGCAGGGCTTCCACCGATGCCTGCTTTTGTGCCAGGGCTTGTTGCAGCGCGGTCAGGGCTTCCAAGGCGCCACCGTCGTTGAGAGTGCGCAGGACCTGCTGGAGTTCGACGCCCAGTCGCTCGCGCCGCATTGCGCGTTCAGCGAGCCTGTTCTCGAGGGACTCGACCTCTTCGGCGAGGTAGCGCTGTCGGTTGCGGATGATCGACCTGTGGAAGTCCTTCACGTCATCAAAGCGTCGTTTGACCTGGTCACCCAGCAAGATGCCCAGCTCTCGGTAGACGGGTTCCAGATATCTGACGTCGCTGTCGGTGATGTCCCGCACCGCCGTTTGCAGGTCTGACAGGTTCCGTCGATCGATGGAGTCCTGGGAGTTGAGGGCTCGAATCTCACGGTCGATCTCGTCGGCACGTTGTTTCAGCTCTTCGTACTGCGGCACTACGCGGAACGCCTTGATCTGCTCCTCAAGTCGTCGTACGTCCTCCTCGGCGATGGTGATCTGGCCCCGGAGCTCTGCTGTGCTGCCCACGATCCGTCCCCACACCGGGTCGTTGACGGCCTGGCGCAGTTGACGACGGGTGGCTTCCCGCGCAGAGATCTCGCGGTAACCGCCAGCGAGCTTCCAGTCGAGGCCGAGGAGATACGCGAGGTTGGTGGCCGCGTCAGCCTCCGATTGCTGGCTGTTCGTACGTGTTGGTGCATTGAAGGCGTGAGAGGAGATTCGACGGATCAAAAAGGAAAGCATTGTGCGCCCACTCAGCCCAGTATGCGTCCCACTTAGCCTGAAAAGTTCTTTTTCGAGCAATTTTGTCCATCGAGATGCCGGGATATCCACAGGACCCGCGTCATCGACGTCGAAGAGAGACTCGTGTTCTGGCTCGTTCGCACCGACGTCCTGGCTCAGCCGCACGACTTCCGGGTGTGCTCCGCTCCGGGTGACGGTGAGTAGTCCACCGTCCGCACTCGGCCAGTCCAGTTCGAGACTGAAGGCGATTTTCCGGAGAGCCTTGCGTGTCGGCAGGCTCCGCTTGTCGGCGCGTGCGCCGAGGAGAAAATGCAGGAGCTCAATCATGCTGGACTTGCCAGTGCCGTTTCGGCTGTCCTTGTCGCCAGAACCATCGGCAGTGCTCGCTACAAGGAGATTGAGGCCAGCGGAGAAGTCAATGCGGCGGAACCTCGGGTCATCGGCGCTCAGTCGGCGGAGCATCAGGGCCTCCTGGGCATCAGCAGCTCGTCACGCATCTCAACCGCCCCGAGGGCGTGCAGGACATCCAAAGCGAGCACGAACCAGCCGAAGGAGACGGGCGAACCGTGACCGAGTTCAGAGCGACGCGTCTTGAGCCGCGCCCACGCCTGGCTGACAGTCAGGGGACTGTCCAGTTCCTGGAGAATTTGGGCGCCGACAGCGAGCAGGGACCGATCGGGGGCGATGCCCTTGGTTGGGGTCAGCATGTCAGCCGCTCCCCGGCCCACTGGGTAGTCCGCTGGAACCATCGCTCCGGGGCGTTCTCGAAAATGTGGCAGTGCTCGAAGAAGTGGGCCAGAACGACCCAGCCTGCACTCAGTTCTCGTGAGCTCTGGAGGCGGTTGCCGTGGATGTAGTGCTGGAGGTCGAGAAGGATCAGGTCGGGGTCACTGTTGCGCTCACGTGCGACCAAGTACTCCTGAGTGAATGCAGCGGCCACCTCGTCGTGCTCGAACGGGTCATACACGCCGGCGTAGTACTGAGCTACGAGATGCGTGTACCGCATGCCATCTACCAGGTCATCCCGTACCTCTCCGGTGATCCCGTTGAAGTCGAGTTTTCTGTCGCTGACCTCGGCCAGGCTCATCAGCGGATCAGCGGTCCGACGCTGCTCCTTCAACCGGCCGAGCAGTGGGGCGAGGTCGCCCATGCCTACCCCGTATATCTGTTCCTCGATGGGTATCTCGCAGCCAAGAACGTACTCGACTGTCTCACGAGGTAGGGGCAGCAACTCGGTCCACAGGCGCCTGCGTCCCATCTGTTCGAACCGGAGGGGGTGTGCGCGGTGCGCGCTTCGGCCAACATGGTGGCGACCTCGGGATGGATCCCGCGGAGGTCATTGTGGACGAAGACGAACGTGCTGAACTGGCCCGGTCGCTGTCGCCGCGCGGAGTCCAGGTCGTCATGGAACTTCTTGCGGACCTTGGCGACATCGAAGGTTGCAGGCGCGTAGCAGGCGTACAACTTACCGCCGTGCAGACTGAGGCCGTCGGAGCCCTGGTCCCCGAGGTTGCCGTGCGTTCGCACATCGAGAAAGTCTGGATACCGGGCGCACATCACGTCGTGGAAGAAACCCTCAAAAGCTTCGCCATGTAACTCGGCCAGCTTCTCCATGAACTTGACATATGCGTACATGCGCTGGGCACCGTTCACGGGCCCCCTCCCCTTGAACCGCCGGCCACCCTCCCCGATGGCACTTGATCAGATTAGCTGGGGTCCGGAGTACTGAACACCCGTTGTGCACTCCGCTCCCGCACTGTCATGGTCCCTCACTGCGTAGATCAGGCATCGACGGGTTGGCTGTCGCGCGGCCGCCTATCGTGGGCCAGGGCACTTGGGTCCCCTACCTTTCTTGCCCAGCACTTGGACTCGCATGACGTCATGGCCACGAGACCACCATGCAGATCGGGAGCAATGCCCCCAAATGGCTACCTAATGTCACGTTGGGTGAGGGCAAGCCGAAGAAGCACTTGGGCGTACTGTTCGGCGGACATATTGGCGACGGCCGCGTTCCTGGCCAAGGCGCGGTGTTCGGTCGGGTCCAAGTGGATCAACACGCTGTGGGACGGGCCGATCCCGAGGAGTCCGGGCGTATAGGGCCGGTGCAGGTGCCCAGTGAGTAAGTCGGCGAGGAGTTCCGGGACAGGTGGGCGTGGCTTCTCGCCTCGCCGTATCCATCGGCTGACCCGTGACCGATCAGCAGCGACGCCGTGGTGGCCCCGTTCCTGGGCCAAGGCGTTGATCCGTCGGGCGGTCTCGCTGTTGTTCCAGCCCGCCTCAGCTAAGGCCAGCGCGAGCGCGTAGTTCGGGGCCCTCATCTGGTGCTCTCCGAACACCATGGTCCTGCGTGAGCCCGGGGGTCGTGTTGCGAACGCATCCGCAACGCCGCAGGTCGTAGACGGTCCGAGGGGCCTGGCGGGACTGTTGCCGTGCGCCCGGCAACACGGGCGCGCTGGTTGTCAGAGGCGGCGGTCGTCGCCTCGGAGGAGGCTGTTTCATGGCAGAAACCGCAGTCCCCACGATCACACCGGATCTGTCGGCCGGCGGGCCGATCGACCTGAGCCGGGTGCACTTCGTCGGTGTCGGAGGCACCGGCATGCTCCCGGTGGCGCGGGTGTGCGCCGAGCGGGGGTTCACCGTGTCGGGCAGCGATGTCTGGGTCACGGAGGCCCTGAAGGCGCTGGCTCGTCTCAACGTGCGGGTGCACACGGGTCACGCGGCCGAGCACGTCCCGGCTGACGCGACTGCGGTCGTGTTCCGCACGCCATCGGACCGGACAACCCGGAGATCCGTGCGGCGCGAGCGCTCGGCGTGCCGGTCGTGCACCGGTCGACGGTCCTGAACGCGTTGATGGCCGCACAGCCTAAGAAGGTCGCCGTGATGGGGACGCACGGCAAGTCGAGCACCGCGGGCATGCTCGCCTTCGCCCTCGCGCGCCTCGGGCAGGAACCGTCGTACGCGGTCGGAGCGGACCTCGACGTGCCGGGCAGCGGCGGTCACGCCGGGCAGGGCTCTTTCTTCGTCGCGGAGGTCGACGAGTCGGACCGCTCGCACGTCGGTATGAACATGGACGTGGCCGTGATCACCAACATCGGCTACGACCATCCCGAGGTCTACGACGACGAGGAGCAGGTCGTCGACGTCTTCGAGAGCGGCCTCGCGCTGGGTCTGCGCGAAGGCGGCACGGCTGTGGTCGGCATCGATTCGTCGGGCGGTCTGGAACTCGCCTCCCGCCTGACCGCGGCCGAGAACGGACCGGGGGTGGTGACGTTCGGCTTCTCTACGTCTGCGGACTGGCGGCTGACCGAGGTGTCCACCAAGGGCCGGGGCAACAGTGCGGTGCTCGTCGGACCGGGAGGGGCGGGGTACGCGCTCGACCTGCGCACCGTAGGCGGGCACCAACTGCTGAACGCCGCTGCCACCGTCATCACGCTGCACGTGCTGGGCCAGGACTGCGGCCAGGCGGTGGAGCAGCTGCGGTACTTCGACGGTGTGGTGCGCCGCATGACGTCTGCCTTCGAGGCGGGAGGCGTCCGGGTGTACGACTCCTACGCCCATCACCCCGACGAGGTGCGCGCGGACCTCGCCGCCGCGCGTTCGGTGGCCGGGGAGCAGGGCCGGGTGATCACGGTGTTCCAGCCGTCCGGCCCCACCCGGCTGACGGTCTTCGGCCGGAGGTTCGGGGAGGCCCTGTCGGCCAGTGACGAGGTGGTGGTCACTGGCAGCGCCCAGCCCTTCGCCGTGGCCGGGCTGGAGACGCTGTCCGCCCGCATCAACGCCGCGGGTGGCACATGCCGGCACGTGGAGCCCGACCGGGCCGAGGCCGCCGTCCGCACGGCGTCGCTGGCCCGGCCCGGGGACGTGGTGGTGCTGATGGGGCCTGGTGACATCGCCGAGGCGGGCCAAGTACTGCGGACCGTGCTTGGCGACACCGTCGGTACGGCTGTCTGACCGCTCAGGGGTCAGGGGTTCGGTTGCAGCAGCGCGTCGGCGAGCTGCTGCAGCTGGACCCCGCGACTCGCCTTGACCAGGACGACGTCCCCGGCGCGGAGGATCCTGTGGAGCAGTTCGAGGGCAGCGTCCTGGTCGGGCAGGTGCACGGCCCTTCCGTCGACCCCGCCGGCACCCTGCTGCATCCATCCGGCTTCGTCCCCTCCCACCAGGATGATGTGATCGAGCCCCAGTCCGGCCGCGTACCGGCCGATCTCCTCGTGTGCGCTGCGGGCGTCGTCGCCCAGCTCGTTCATCCGGCCGAGTACGGCGACGGAACGCTGGTCCTGGCCGCGGGTCATGGCTGCCAGGGCGTCCAGAGAGTGGCGCATCGAGTGCGGGTTGGCGTTGTAGGCGTCATTGATGATCGTGACGCCGTCCGGCCTGGTGGTGGTCTCCATCCGCCAGCGGGAGCGGGGCAGGGCTTCGGACAGGCGGGCGGCGATCCTCTCCACGTCGAGGCCGGCTTCCCGGGCGACGGCGGCGGCAGCGAGGCTGTTGTGGACCTGGACGTCGCCGACGAACTGGAGCCGTACGCCGGCTCGTCCTTCCGGGGTGACGAGGGTGTAGGAGGCGCGGCCCTGCCCGTCGATCTTGATGCCGGTGGCGCGGATGGTCGCCTCCGCTGCGAGGCCGTAGGTGACGACGCGGGCCTGGGTGCGGTTGCGCATCACGTCCACGAAGTCGTCGTCGGCATTGAGAACGGCGAGCCCGCCCGGCTGGACCGCTTCCACGATCTCCCCCTTGGCCTCCGCGATGTTCTCGCGGCCCCCGAACTCGCCGACATGAGCGGTACCGACGTTGGTGACGACGCTGATGCCCGGCGGTGCGATCCGGGTGAGGTCGCGGATGTCGCCGATGTGGCGTGCGCCCATCTCCAGCACGAGGTAGTCGGTGTGCCTGTCGGCCATGGTGATGGTCAGCGGGAGGCCGATCTCGTTGTTGAAGGACTGCGGAGTGGATACGACGTTGCCCGGCAGCACTTGAGCGATCAGGTCCTTCGTGCTGGTCTTGCCGGCCGAGCCGGTGATGGCCACCACCTTTGCCGCGGCGAGCCCGTCGTGCAGCAGGAAGTGCCCGAGTCGGCCGAGCGCCCGCAGGACGTCGTCCACGACGATCGCGGGGACACCGACCGGCCGGGTGACGAGCGCGGCGGTGGCCCCCTTGTTGATGGCGGCCTCGGCGTAGGCATGGCCGTCGGTGTGCTCTCCCTCAAGGGCGAGGAACAGTGACCCGGTGGTGGCCTCACGTGAGTCGAACACCGCGGGCTGGGTGACCTGGGCTTCGGGATCGAGGACGTCGGCGAGGCGACCACCGACGACGTTGGCGATCCTGTTCAGAGGCATGGGTTGCAACGTGTTCTCCCTGCTCAGGTGGTGGATTGTGACGCTACCGGGCGGGCGGTAGCGGTCGGTGTAACGCCGCGATGGACGCGGCGGCGCGGAACGAAGCGAGATACCTCGGCCGCCGAAGGAGTCCCTGAAGCGACCCGTCGGCGGCGCGTGCTTCGGAGGTGCGGCTGGGTTTGCCTGCCGAAGCGCGCCAGTGCGAGTGTCCGGCTATCAGGGCCTCCACCACGCCCGCCACGGCCGAGTGATGATCTCCCGGTAGGTGTGGTGTGAGGGATTACGGCCACCGTGCTCGAACACCCAGCGCTGCGGTTCGGCGAAGTCGGTACTGGTCGGAGAGCTCTCGTCGCAGACCCCGCACTGCATCGCGTAGGTGATGGACGCGGCGTCCGGCTCCCGGTCGGGCTGGAGGGTCCACTCCTTGTGGCACACGACGCTCGGGGACTCACCGGTACACCTTCCTCACGGCCGCGCTGACGTACGGGTGCCGCAGCGCGGCCCGGAGGGCGTCGGCATCGGTGAGGGTGTCGTCGTAGGGCAGCTCGTACCAGCCGCCGAACCAGTCGTCGATCTGTTCCAGGCTGGGCGCGACGAGCCACGTGTCGCTGGAGAGATGCCGTACCGGCAGACCCTCCCAGGTGTCGGCGGTGCCGGTTCCGATCGCGTAGTAGAGGCGATCGTTGGGGCCGTCGTACAGCACCGGTCCGATCTTCACCCCGCTGGTCCGCAGGTGTGCCAGGGCCGGCAGCCCGATGTCTGCCGGGGTACGCAGCACGTCCCAGCCATCGCCGACCCGCAGCAGTCGCAGGGCGGGCACGTCGGCGACCATGGGAGCGCGCCTCAGGGCGTCGCGTACGGACATCAGGCGCCTCCTGGGTGATGATGCGGCTTTGCGTGTCCGGAACGCGTCGGGAACGCCGACATCCCGGTGGAGCGGATCACGATCAGGCGGGTGCCCTTCTCCGCTATCTGCCGCATCCGTTCGGGGACGAGCCGCTTCGGGCCGAGGTGGCTGAGGGCCGGGACCACGGCGCTGTAGGTGTCGGGCAGTTCGAGCGCGTCCAGCAAGCCGACGAAGGCGGGGGAGTGGACGGCCATTGCCGCTTGGCGGTCTGTGAAGACGCCGCACAGTGTCAGTTCGTGCTGTCGGCAGTATTCGGCGAGGCAGTCGACGAGAGCGGCGTGGCGGGCCGGGCCGCCGCCGCGTAGCGCAGGTAGCCGAAGACCTTTGGGAAGGCGACGGGGCGTTGTTCCGTGATGACTTCGTCGTCCATGGTTACAGCGTCGGCTTCCGCGAACGGCCACGAAATGACCTGCTGTTGCACTTCCGTTGCACTTTGCGCCCCTTGCGGTCACAGAGAGTGCTTCCATACATGACGGAGGGAGGTCATCCGTGGTCAGTGTGCAGCAGTGGACCGGCCGGGAAGCGAGTGCCCTGCGCGCCGCGCTGCGCATGAGCACGCGCGCCTTCGCCGAGCATCTAGGTGTCGCGCTGCGTACGGTCGCAAAGTGGGAGAGCCTCGGAACGGAGACCCAGCCCCGACCGGACACGCAGGCCATTCTGGACACCGCGCTCGCCCGTGCGGACGCCGCCGCCCAGGCCCGGTTCGAGAACTTCCTCTATCCCGACCGCAAGAGCACGCGGCCGGCGGACTACGAGACGTGGACCGAGGACATCGAGCGCGCCGTCGTCTGCATCAGCCGCCAGAACTTCCCCTTCGCCACGACCCTCTTGAACCGTTGGCTGGGACGCCTTGACCCACACCAGCTCGATCACAAGGGCCTCTACTTCTACGGCCGTTCCCTCGTGCTGCTGGGTGATGTGCAGCGCGACCAGGGAGCGATCCTCGGCCCGCTGTCCGCCCGGCACTCCTACCTGACCGCCCGAGGAATGTTCACGGAGCTGGGTATCCCGCGCCGCGTCGCCCAGATCGAGCTTTCGCTCGCGGTCGTCCAGGAGATGTCGGGCCGGCTTCAGCCCTCCGCCCGCCAGTACGAAGTCCTCGCCGATGACGAGCGTCTCAGCCTCCGCGACCGGGCCAGGGCCCGGCTCTGGGTGGGTACGGCCCTCAGCAAGGACGGCGACAACGAGTACGCGACCCGGGTCATGACGGCCGCGACCCGCGCCTTCGAGGACCTGGGCGAGCCGGAGGACTGGTCGGTCGCCCACCAGAAGCTGGCCTTGGCCCACCGCGGAGCCGGTGACTTGACCCAGGCCCTGCACCACATCGACATCGCACGCACCACCGGCACGGTCGACTCCCCGATGCAGCGCGTACGGCTGGACACCGCCTACGGGCACATCCTTCTGTCCGACGCGGCGACCCGGAATGATGGGCTGTCCGTCCTCGATCAGGCGGCGCAGGTGGCCCGGCAGTACGGGCTGAGCCACCAGTTGCGCAGCATCGAGGGCATCCGGAAGGGCCAGCAGGGATGAGCCAGGGAGTGCCAGTGCCGCAGCACGAGCAGCGCCAGATCACCGACGAGCAGTTCCACGACGCGACGCTGATCTGGGACTACCACCAGATGGGCCACGAACAGCGGCCCTGCTCGGCGGCGATCGGCCTGGGAAGCCATGATCTCGGAGTGGCGACCACGGCCGCCGATCTCTACCGCGCCGGCCTGTTCCCGGTCCTGGTCTTCAGCGGTGGCAACAGCCCCACGACCCGTGCCCGCTTCCCACGCGGCGAAGCCGTCCACTACCGCGAGCACGCGCTGAACCTGGGCGTGCCGGACGAGGCGATCCTGGTCGAGCCGAAGGCCGCGAACACCGGGCAGAACATCACCTTCTCGCGGGAGCTGCTGGCCGAGGCCGGCATTGCGGTCGAGTCGCTGCTGCTGATCTCCAAGCCGTACATGGAACGGCGTGCGTACGCCACCTGCCGCAAGCTCTGGCCCGAGGTGGAGGTCGTGTGCGCTTCCGAGCCGCTGGAGCTGGACGACTACATCAAGTCCATCGGTGACGAGAAGCTGGTCGTGGACATGCTTGTCGGCGATCTGCAACGGGTGATCGAGTACCCGAAGCTCGGCTTCGCCGTCGAGCAGGAGGTACCGGGGGATGTGTATGACGCCTACGAACGCCTCCTCGGCGCCGGCTTCGACAGCCGCCTCATCAGTACCTGAACTGCTGGGTGTCGGCGCGTCGGGCGGGCGCTGCGCGATCCACCAGCCGAACTTGTTCCCCCGGCTGGCCACGCTGGCGAAGCTCTTCGCCGCCGACCGGTGGATCGTTCTCGACGACGTACAGTTCGCCCGCCGCGACTACCAGCACCGCGCCCGTCTCGCCGCCCTGGACGACCCCGCTCGGCAGCAGTGGCTCTCGCTGCCGACGCACCTGCCCCGCGGGCGGCCGACGCTGATCAGCGAGGCCCGGCTCGTGGATCGGCACCGTTCCCGCCGGTCGATCGAACTTCTTGTGCGCCAGTACTACCGCCGCAGCCGCCACTGGCCTGTCGTGCGTGATGTCCTCGGTGCGGTACTGGACAGCATCGATACGACCGACCGGGTGGCCGGCATCGCCCAGGTATCCACGGTCGCCCTATTGACCGCCCTCGAATGGAACGGCGAAGTACTCGTCAGCAGCGGGATACCGTGCCGCCAAGGCCGCTCCGAGCGCCTCGCCGACCTCGCGGCCGCCACCGGCAGCACCCACTACGTGTGCGGCACCGGCGGCATGCGCTACCTCGATCACGCGCCCTTCGATGCCCACGGCATCCCCGTCGTTCCGTTCCGCACCCCTGTAGACACGGATGATCCCCTCTGGCAGACGGCGCGGCACGCCAGCAGCTTGTGGGCTCTGAGCACTCTGGGGCCTCGGGCGCTGGCGAGTCTGTTGGCTGACCAGGTAGGTCCAGGGGCGGGTAGGGCAGCGATGCCGACGGCTCGGTAGAGGGAGAGTCGCGCCGCACTGGTCTGAAGGTGCCGTGACGAGCTTGAGCTGCTGGATGGAGTGCGTCCAACAGGGTCGGGAGGTGCCCCTGGCGGGCTCAGCAGTTCGCGCTGTAGCGGACGCATCCGGGTGGTGGGGCATGGCTGCGGTCCCAGTCGTGCTGCGTGGCCATGGCGCGGATCACGCGAAATCGATCTCGCGATCCGAGACGATCCGGGGTTGCGCGGCCCGCAACTGCCGCGCAAGGCCCCTCGACCCGCCCGCTTGCCTCGACTTAGGGCACGCGAAGGGCACGCCACCCTCGAATTGGACTAGACAACAAACAAACCCCAGGCCGCTGACCTGGGGTTTTTCTCTGGAGCGGGTGACGAGAATCGAACTCGCGCTCTCAGCTTGGGAAGCTGATGTTCTACCATTAAACTACACCCGCGTATGTACGGACATGGAGTTCCGAGAAGTCCTTGTCCGGACGCTCGCTCACTCTACATCATCGCGGAAGTCTGGTGGTCCGGGCTCCAGGGGCGCAGGTGGGATCCGGCTGTGGGTGGTGGTGAGTTGGGGCGTACCGTGGGGGCCGGAGTGCCGCCTAGAGAGTCGTCTCTTTGATCCCGTAATGTGGCTTTTGGCGTCCGGGCAGAACGCCGGACGCGGCTCTTGGGGAAGGGACTTGAGGGACTTGATGGAACGCACCGTCGTCCGCTGCGCGGACGGGCACGTCTTCAGCACCGCTTCGTTCCCGATGCAGCAGGCCGGTCGGCTCGGCCCCGGCCGGCTCGTGCGGTGTCCGCGGTGCGCCCGGCTGCGGAGCGCGGTGCCTGTCGTCCTGGAGCGGCGGTAGGCGGCAAAGCGGTACCGGCAGTAGCCGGAGCGTGACAGGGAGCGCGCGGTGCCGTCGTGATTGCGATGGTTCCGCGCGCCTTGCGTATCCTCGCTACGTGCTTCTCTCAGACAAGGACATCCGGGCCGAGATCGACGCCGGGCGGGTACGGATCGATCCCTATGACGAATCCATGGTCCAGCCGTCGAGCATCGACGTGCGGCTGGACCGTTACTTCCGGGTGTTCGAGAACCACCGCTACCCGCACATCGACCCCTCCGTCGAGCAGGCGGACCTGACGCGGCTGGTGGAGCCCGAGGGCGACGAGCCGTTCATCCTGCATCCCGGGGAGTTCGTGCTGGCGTCCACCTACGAGGTCATCACGCTTCCCGACGACCTCGCCTCGCGGCTCGAGGGGAAGAGTTCGCTCGGGCGGCTCGGGCTGGTCACGCACTCCACCGCCGGGTTCATCGACCCCGGCTTCAGCGGGCACGTCACCCTCGAGCTGTCCAACCTCGCCACGCTCCCCATCAAGCTGTGGCCGGGCATGAAGATCGGGCAGCTGTGCATGTTCCGGCTGACCTCGCCCGCCGAGTCCCCGTACGGCAGTGAGCGCTACGGCTCGCGGTACCAGGGGCAGCGCGGGCCGACCGCCTCGCGGTCCTTCCTCAATTTCCATCGGACCCAGGTGTGAGGGCCAGTACAGCATGAGCAGCGCAGAAGTGCGGGAGAACCTGACCTACGACCTGTTCGGGTCCGCGATCCGGGAGCTGGCGCAGACCATCGCCGACGACGGGTACGAGCCGGACATCGTGCTGAGCATCGCCCGCGGCGGTGTCTTCGTCGCCGGCGGGCTCGCCTACGCCCTCGACTGCAAGAACATCCACCTGGTCAACGTGGAGTTCTACACCGGTGTGGGCACCACCCTCGAGATGCCGGTCATGCTCGCCCCGGTTCCCAACGTGATCGACTTCTCCGACAAGAAGGTGCTGATCACCGACGACGTGGCCGACACCGGCAAGACGCTGAAGCTCGTCCGCGACTTCTGCCTGGACACCGTCGCCGAGGTGCGCTCCGCGGTGGTCTACGAGAAGTCCCACTCCCTCGTGAAGTGCGAGTACGTGTGGAAGCGGACCGACGACTGGATCAACTTCCCGTGGAGCGTCGAGCCGCCGGTCGTGAAGCGGGCCGGACAGGTCCTCGACGCCTGAGCCCGGTACGCACGCGAAAGGGCCCCCGGCACGGCAGCCGGGGGCCCTTTCGCGTGCGCGCACGCTCAGAACGTGCCGAGCTTCACGATCGACAGCAGCGCGATCAGCTGGATCGCCGAGGCGCCCAGCGCCCTCGGCCAGGGCAGGTCGTGGGAGCGGGAGACCATCAGGGTCAGCAGGGCGCGGCGGCGATCCAGGTGACCCAGCCGAGGATCTGGACGAAGCCGGCGTCGCCGCCGAAGAACATGGCGACGATCAGCCGGGGCGCGTCGGTGAGGGCCGTGATCAGCATGGACAGGCCCACCGTGGGCTGCCAGGCGCCGTCGCCGCCGAGCTGGCGGGCCAGGGTGTGGGTGACCGCGCCGAGGACGAACAGGCCCAGCACCATCACGACCGCCGTCACCAGCACGATCGGCACCGCGTTGGACAGCGTCGCGCTGATCGCGTCGTGGCGGGCGCCGTCGAAGCCGAAGACGGCGAGCAGGCCGTAGAGGAAGGTCACGATGAGGGCGGGGATCCACATCGTGTAGTCCCGCATGCGCAGGAAGGTGTCGTTCGGGGCGAGGACGATGCCCTTCAGCAGTTCCTTCCAGTGCAGGGGCGGGCCGATCGGGGCGGCCGGAGCGGGGGCCGAGCCGGCCTGGTAGGTCGCCCCCTGGGTGTAGCTCGCGGCCTCGTCGACGGAGAACGCCTGGGTGTGGCCCGGCTGGTCGGCCGCGTAGGGGTCGTGCCCGCCGTGCCCGCCGTGCCCGCCGTGGCCGCCACCCGCTCGGCCGCCGTCGCCGAAGTACTCGGGGCCGTCGTCCGCGGGGCCCGGGTAGCCGTAGGACTGTCCCTGGTGCGGGTACGGCGGCTGCGGCGCCGACGGGTAGCCGTACGAGGGGCCCGCCGGTCCCGACGGGCCCGGGCGGCCGTACGGCGGCTGCCCGTACGACGGTCCCCCGGGCTGCGCGGGGCCGTGCCCGCGGCCGTGCGACGGTCCCTGGGGCGCCTGCTGTCCTTGAGGGGTACGGTCGTTCCGGTCCCCGCGTCCGATCCTGAATCCAGCCACGTCATCGAACGTACCTGGTCCGGGCGGACCGCGTGACGGGGCCTGTGGCCCTGGCCCGGCTTTGCGGCCGACCTGTGACATCCCCTAAGGGACCGCCCGGCGCCGTACCCCGAATTCCCTCGGGGTTCCGCGCCGTTCGGCGGGGCCTCATGGTCCAGGATGGGTCCATGAGCGTAGTGAAGATCAACGTGCTGACCGTTCCCGCCGAGCAGCGGGAGGTGCTGGAGAAGCGGTTCGCCTCGCGGGCCCACGCGGTGGAGAACTCCGACGGCTTCGAGTGGTTCGAGCTGCTGCGGCCCGTCGAGGGCACCGACCAGTACCTCGTCTACACCCGCTGGCGGGACGAGGAGTCCTTCCAGGCCTGGATGGAGGGGCCGATGAAGGCCGCGCACCAAGGCGGCGGCGAGGGCGGCGGAGAAGGCGGCGAGCGCCCGAAGCCCGCGGCCTCCGGCTCGACCCTGTGGTCCTTCGACGTGGTCCAGCAGGCCGGCCCCAAGAGCGCCTGAGCCGCACCGTGTAGCGGAGACCGCCAAAGCCCGGCCCCTGACACACGACGGCGCCCCCTGCCTGTGCGAAGCAGGGGGCGCCGTACGCGCGCGGGGAGCGGGGTTACTTCACCGGCTCCGGCTCCGGCGCGCTCTCGGTCTCCGCCTCGCCCGCCGGGTCGGCCGGCGTCCTGACGGAGTCGAGCAGCAGCTGCGCGACGTCCACGACCTGGACGGACTCCTTGGCCTTGCCGTCGTTCTTCTTGCCGTTCACCGAGTCGGTGAGCATGACCAGGCAGAACGGGCAGGCGGTGGAGACGATGTCGGGGTTGAGGGAGAGGGCCTCGTCGACGCGCTCGTTGTTGATGCGCTTGCCGATCCGCTCCTCCATCCACATCCGCGCGCCGCCGGCGCCGCAGCAGAAGCCGCGCTCCTTGTGGCGGTGCATCTCCTCGTTCCTGAGACCCGGGACCTTGCCGATGATCTCGCGCGGAGGCGTGTAGATCTTGTTGTGGCGGCCCAGGTAGCAGGGGTCGTGGTAGGTGATGATGCCCTCGACCGGGGTGACGGGGACCAGCTTGCCCTCGTCCACCAGGTGCTGGAGCAACTGGGTGTGGTGGATGACCTCGTAGTCGCCGCCGAGCTGCGGGTACTCGTTGCCGATCGTGTTCAGGCAGTGCGGGCAGGTCGCGACGATCTTCTTCGCCGCCTTCGGCTTCTTCGACTCCGGCGTGACCTTGCCCTCGTCGTCCAGCTCCTCGCCGAACGCCGTGTTCAGGGCCATGACGTTCTCCATGCCGAGCTGCTGGAACAGCGGCTCGTTGCCCAGGCGGCGGGCGGAGTCACCGGTGCACTTCTCGTCGCCGCCCATGATCGCGAACTTCACGCCCGCGATGTGCAGCAGCTCGGCGAAGGCCTTGGTGGTCTTCTTCGCGCGGTCCTCCAGCGCGCCGGCGCAGCCGACCCAGTACAGGTACTCGACCTCGGTGAGGTCCTCGATGTCCTTGCCGACGACCGGGACCTCGAAGTCGACCTCCTTGGTCCACTCCAGGCGCTGCTTCTTCGCCAGGCCCCAGGGGTTGCCCTTCTTCTCCAGGTTCTTGAGCATCGTGCCCGCCTCGGACGGGAAGGCGCTCTCGATCATCACCTGGTAGCGGCGCATGTCCACGATGTGGTCGACGTGCTCGATGTCCACCGGGCACTGCTCGACGCAGGCGCCGCAGGTGGTGCAGGACCACAGCACGTCCGGGTCGATGACGCCGTTCTCCTCGACGGTGCCGATCAGCGGGCGCTCGGCCTCGGCCAGGGCGGCGGCGGGGACATCCTTCAGCTGCTCCTCGGACGCCTTCTCCTCGCCCTCCATGGTCTTGCCGCCGCCCGCGAGCAGGTACGGCGCCTTGGCGTGCGCGTGGTCCCGCAGCGACATGATCAGCAGCTTGGGGGAGAGCGGCTTGCCGGTGTTCCAGGCGGGGCACTGCGACTGGCAGCGGCCGCACTCGGTGCAGGTGGAGAAGTCCAGCAGGCCCTTCCAGGAGAACTGCTCGACCTGGGAGACGCCGAAGACGTCGTCCTCGCCCGGGTCCTCGAAGTCGATCGGCTTGCCGGCCGAGGTCATCGGCTGGAGCGCGCCGAGCGCGGTGGAGCCGTCGGCGTTGCGCTTGAACCAGATGTTCGGGAAGGCCAGGAAGCGGTGCCAGGCCACGCCCATGTCGGTCTTCAGGGAGACCGTGATCATCCAGATGAAGCTGGTCGCGATCTTCAGGCCGGCGAAGAAGTAGGTGAGGTTCTGGAGCGTGGAGAGGTCCATGTCCCGCAGCCAGGCGACGACCGGGTACGAGATGAAGAACGAGGCCTCGTAGCCGTCGACGTGGTGCTGGGCGCCTTCGAGGGCGTGCAGCATGAAGATGCAGACGCCGACGATGAGGATGACGGCCTCGACGAAGTACGCCTGGCCGAAGTTGGAGCCGGCGAAGCGGGACTTGCGGCCCGGGTCGCGCGGATGGCTCAGCTGGCGGACCGCGATCAGGACGAGGATGCCGACGACGGTCATCGTGCCGATGAACTCGACGTAGACGTTGTACGGGGCCCAGTCGCCGAGGACGGGCAGGATCCACTCCGCCTTGAACAGCTGCCCGAACGCGTTGACGATCGTCAGCAGCAGCGTGAAGAAGCCGACGGCCACGAACCAGTGCGCCACGCCGACGATGCCCCAGCGGTTCATGCGGGTGTGGCCGAGGAACTCCCGGACCACGGTCATGGTGCGCTGTGCGGGATCGTCGGTCCGCGTACCGGCCGGTACCGGCTGGCCCAGCCGCATGTGGTTGTAGATCTGGAGGAGGGCGCGGCCGAACAGTGCCACGCCGACCACGATCAGGACCAGCGACACGATGATCGCGGCGAGTTGCATTGGGGCTCCTGAAGCGGCCTCGGTCGGAACGAGCTGTCTGGGCTGACGGACATTACTAAGCGGTAACTTATGTAGTCCGTCTGAGACTACCCCTATCTTCCGTCGGGATGCAGCAGAGCGCGGGGTGATCTGGATCGCCGCCAGGCAATCGGATCGTGTTATTCGTACCGAATTGATACTTTCGCCCCTACCTTAGAGCCGTGCTCTACGGGATCACCGCCGCTACCGCCGCCCTCCTCCTGACCGCCGTGCTCGCCGCGGCGCTCCGGGCGCCCGCCCTGCGGGCCGGGATCCTCGACCGGCGCCGGCAGCGTCCCCTCCCGCTGCTCGGCGGGCTCGCCGTCGTGGTCGTCACCTGCCTGGTCGCCGGGGTGGGGCAGTGGAGCCGGGTGGCCCCGCTCGGAGAGGGCGTCGGGGACCTGCTGACGGCCGCCGCCGTGATCGCGGCCCTGGGCCTGGTGGCCGACGTGTGGCGGCTGCGCGCCCGGGTGCTCGTCGCCGGTACGGCCGTGGCGGCGGTCTGGGTGGTGCCCTACGACGACACGGGTCTGCCGGGCGGGGTGCTGGCCGTCGGCTGGATCGTGCTCACCACCCTCGCCTTCCGGGGGCTGGACCACGCCGACGGGCTGGCCGGGACGGTCGGCGTGATCACCGCCTTCGGGGTGGGCGCCTGCGCCGCCGCCGAGGTGATGGACGGCCTCGCGGTGCTGCTGAGCGTGGTCGCCGCCGCCCTCACCGGCTTCCTGATGCACAACTGGCACCCGGCGCGGGTCGGCCTCGGGGCCTGCGGCTCGCTGTTCACCGGGTTCGTGCTGTCCTCCGCCGTCGTCTTCACGCGCGCGGGGTACGCGCTCGGGCCGAGCGCGGCCGTGGTGTTCTGCCTGGGCGCCGTCGCCGTCGCCGACGCCCTGCTGGTCGTCCTCGCCCGGTCCGTCGCCCGGCGTCCGCTGCTGCGGCGCGGCCCGGACCACCTCGCGCACCGGCTGCGCCGGACCGGGCTCACCCCGCAGGGTTCGGTCGTGCTGCTCGGGGCCGCCTCGTTCTCCTCGGTGCTGGTGGGGGTACTGGTGCACGCGGGGTGGACCGGGAAGGAGGCCGCGCTCTGGGTGGCCGGCGCGGTCGTCGTCGCCGTGGTCGTCCTCGTACTCCTTCGGGTGCCTGTCCCGCAGCCGCGGCGGACGGAATCCACGCAGGTCAGCGGGCACTTGCGTGTAAGGAGCGGATAAGAGTTGAGCCTGCTTGACTCAGGTCTGTTGACCCCGCCGTCCTCCTCGTGCACACACTTGAGCCTGTTCCACTCAAGTCAGCTGGAGGAATCAACCATGGCACGTGCGGTCGGCATCGACCTGGGCACGACTAACTCCGTCGTCAGCGTTCTGGAGGGCGGCGAGCCCACCGTCATCACCAACGCCGAGGGCGCCAGGACCACGCCGTCCGTCGTCGCCTTCGCCAAGAACGGCGAGGTGCTCGTCGGCGAGGTGGCCAAGCGGCAGGCGGTCACCAACGTCGACCGGACCATCCGGTCCGTGAAGCGGCACATGGGCACCGACTGGAAGATCGCGCTGGACGGGAAGGACTTCAACCCGCAGCAGATCTCCGCGTTCATCCTGCAGAAGCTGAAGCGGGACGCCGAGGCCTACCTGGGCGAGAAGGTCACGGACGCGGTCATCACCGTCCCGGCCTACTTCAACGACTCCGAGCGCCAGGCGACGAAGGAGGCCGGCGAGATCGCCGGCCTGAACGTCCTGCGCATCGTCAACGAGCCGACCGCGGCGGCCCTCGCCTACGGCCTGGACAAGGACGACCAGACGATCCTCGTCTTCGACCTCGGCGGCGGCACCTTCGACGTGTCCCTGCTGGAGATCGGCGACGGCGTCGTCGAGGTGAAGGCCACCAACGGCGACAACCACCTCGGTGGTGACGACTGGGACCAGCGCGTCGTCGACTACCTGGTCAAGCAGTTCCAGTCCGGCCACGGCGTGGACCTGTCCAAGGACAAGATGGCCCTCCAGCGCCTCCGCGAGGCCGCCGAGAAGGCCAAGATCGAGCTGTCCTCCTCCACCGAGACCTCGATCAACCTGCCGTACATCACGGCGTCCGCCGAGGGCCCGCTGCACCTGGACGAGAAGCTCACCCGCGCCCAGTTCCAGCAGCTGACGGCCGACCTGCTGGAGCGCTGCAAGACGCCGTTCCACAACGTCATCAAGGACGCCGGCATCTCCATCAACGAGATCGACCACGTCGTCCTCGTCGGTGGCTCCACCCGTATGCCCGCCGTCGCCGAGCTGGTCAAGGAGCTGACCGGCGGCAAGGAGGCCAACAAGGGTGTGAACCCGGACGAGGTCGTCGCCATCGGCGCCTCGCTCCAGGCCGGCGTGCTCAAGGGCGAGGTCAAGGACGTCCTGCTGCTCGACGTCACCCCGCTGTCCCTCGGTATCGAGACCAAGGGCGGCATCATGACCAAGCTGATCGAGCGCAACACCACGATCCCGACCAAGCGCTCGGAGATCTTCACCACGGCCGAGGACAACCAGCCGTCGGTGCAGATCCAGGTCTACCAGGGCGAGCGCGAGATCGCGGCGTACAACAAGAAGCTCGGCATGTTCGAGCTGACCGGTCTGCCGCCGGCGCCGCGCGGCGTCCCGCAGATCGAGGTCTCCTTCGACATCGACGCCAACGGCATCATGCACGTCACGGCGAAGGACCTCGGCACCGGCAAGGAGCAGAAGATGACCGTCACCGGCGGCTCCTCGCTCCCGAAGGACGAGGTCGACCGCATGCGCGAGGAGGCCGAGCGCTACGCGGAGGAGGACCACAAGCGCCGCGAGGCCGCCGAGACGCGCAACCAGGGCGAGCAGCTGGTCTACCAGACCGAGAAGTTCCTCAAGGACAACGAGGACAAGGTCCCCGGTGAGGTCAAGACCGAGGTGGAGTCCGCCGTCGCCGAGCTGAAGGAGAAGCTCAAGGGCGAGGACACCGCCGAGATCCGCACCGCCACCGAGAAGGTCGCGGCCGTCTCGCAGAAGCTGGGCCAGGCCCTGTACGCCGACGCCCAGGGCGCGCAGGCCGCCGGCGGCGCTCCCGCCGGTGACGCCAAGGACGACGACGTCGTGGACGCCGAGATCGTGGACGACGAGCGCAAGGACGGTGCCGCGTGACGGAGGAGACCCCGGGCTTCGAGGAGAAGCCCGACGTCCTCCGGCGCCACCTCCGACGACGCCGAGCCGAAGGCCGCCTCCGAGGAGGGGGCGGCCCCGGCCGGGGACGGACCCGCAGAGAACGCCGGTCTGGTCGCCCAGCTGGACCAGGTGCGCACGGCGCTCGGCGAGCGCACGGCGGACCTCCAGCGCCTCCAGGCCGAGTACCAGAACTACCGCCGCCGCGTCGAGCGCGACCGGGCCGCGGTCAAGGAGATCGCCGTGGCGAACCTCCTGACCGAGCTGCTCCCGGTGCTCGACGACATCGGCCGGGCACGGGAACACGGCGAGCTGGTCGGCGGCTTCAAGTCGGTGGCCGAGTCGCTGGAGACCGTCGCGGCCAAGATGGGCCTGCAGCAGTTCGGCAAGGAGGGCGAGCCCTTCGACCCGACGATCCACGAGGCCCTGATGCACTCCTACGCGCCGGACGTCACCGAGACGACCTGCGTGGCGATCCTGCAGCCCGGGTATCGCATCGGCGAGCGCACCATCCGCCCCGCGCGGGTGGCCGTGGCCGAGCCGCAGCCCGGCGCGCAGACCGTCAAGGCGGACCAGGCGGAGGGCGCCGAGGAGGACACCGCGGCGGACGGCGACAAGGAGAACGGTGGCCCGGACGAGGGCTGACGTGACAACAGAGGGGAAGGAGGGACGTCGGGGATGAGCACCAAGGACTTCATCGAGAAGGACTACTACAAGGTCCTCGGCGTCCCCAAGGACGCCACCGAGGCCGAGATCAAGAAGGCGTACCGGAAGCTCGCCCGCGAGTTCCACCCGGACGCCAACAAGGGCAACGCCAAGGCCGAGGAGCGCTTCAAGGAGATCTCCGAGGCGAACGACATCCTCGGCGACCCCAAGAAGCGCAAGGAGTACGACGAGGCGCGCGCGCTCTTCGGCAACGGCGGCTTCCGCCCCGGGCCGGGCGCCGGCGGCTCGTTCAACTTCGACCTGGGCGACCTCTTCGGAGGCGCCGCCCAGGGCGGAGGCTTCGGCGGTGGGATCGGTGACGTCTTCGGGGGCCTGTTCAACCGCGGCGGCACCGCGGGCCCGCGTACCCAGCCCCGGCGTGGCCAGGACGTGGAGTCCGAGGTGACGCTGAGCTTCACGGAGGCCATCGAGGGCGCCACGGTGCCCCTGCGGATGTCCTCCCAGGCGCCGTGCAAGGCCTGCTCGGGCACCGGCGACAAGAACGGCACACCGCGGGTGTGCCCGACCTGCGTCGGCACCGGACAGGTCGCGCGGGGCTCCGGCGGCGGCTTCTCGCTCACCGACCCCTGCCCCGACTGCAAGGGCCGCGGCCTGATCGCCGAGCACCCCTGTGCGGAGTGCAAGGGCAGCGGACGCGCCAAGTCGTCGCGGACCATGCAGGTCCGCATCCCCGCGGGGGTGACCGACGGCCAGCGCATCCGGCTGCGCGGCAAGGGCGCGCCCGGCGAGCGGGGCGGCCCGGCCGGCGATCTGTACGTGGTCGTGCGGGTCGGGGAGCACCCGGTGTTCGGACGCAAGGGCGACAACCTCACCGTCACCGTGCCGGTGACGTATCCCGAGGCGGCCCTCGGCGGCGAGGTGCGGGTGCCGACCCTCGGCGGCCCGCCCGTGACCCTGAAACTGCCCCCGGAACCCCGAACGGCCGTACGATGCGGGCCCGGGGCAAGGGCGCGGTCCGCAAGGACGGCACCCGCGGCGATCTGCTGGTCACCGTGGAGGTGCGTGTCCCCACGGACCTGTCGGGGAAGGCTCGTGACGCACTGGAGGCGTATCGCGAGGCGACCGCGGGCGAGGACCCGCGGGCGGAGCTGTTCGAGGCCGCGAAGGGAGCTTGAGAGAGATGGATGGCCGTCGTCCCCGCCAGCGCGGTGGTTTCTCACCGTACGAACTGACCGATGAGACCCCGGTCTACGTCATCTCGGTGGCGGCCCAGCTCTCCGGACTCCACCCGCAGACGCTGCGCCAGTACGACCGGCTCGGCCTGGTCTCCCCGGACCGCACCGCGGGACGGGGCCGGCGCTACTCGGCGCGGGACATCGAACTGCTCCGCCAGGTACAGCAGCTGTCGCAGGACGAGGGCATCAACCTGGCCGGCATCAAGCGGATCATCGAGCTGGAGAACCAGGTCGCCGCGCTCCAGTCCCGGGTCGCGGAGCTGGAGGCGGCCCTGGACGGCGCGGCGGCGGCGATGCGGCAGCGCGAGGCCGCGGTGCACGCCTCCTACCGGCGCGACCTGGTGCCGTACCAGGAGGTCCAGCAGACCAGCGCGCTGGTGGTGTGGCGGCCCAAGCGGCAGCAGCAGGACTGACGGCGCGTACAGGCGCACGAAGAGGGGCCCGGGTTCACCCGGGCCCTCTTCTTCTATGCTCCGGCGCCGCCGGCCGTGGGCTCGGGCTCGGTGCCCTCCTCCGGCGTGCCCAGCTCGGTGGCGACCACCACGTCGGCCTCGCCGGTCTGCTTGTAGCGGGAGTTCCCGGACGAGTCGACGGCATCGACGAAGAAGCAGCGCTGATCGCCGTCGGGGACCGTGGTGTGCCGGTAGGAGGTGACGTCGGGCGTCAGCCAGGCGGTCTCGGAGGCGGAACAGACGCTCTCCTCGCCGTCGCTGAGGACCATGCCCACGTAGACGGAGTACCGGTACAGGTCGGTCGCCGGGTTCTGGTCCCAGGTCAGCTCGAAGCCGTAGTCGGTCGGGGTGGCCTTCAGCCCGGTGACGGGCGGCGGCGGGGTGTCGTCCCGGCGCTTGCCGGCGACGGCGGCGGACCGGGCGGACTCGTTGCCCGCCGCGTCCACCGCGGTCACCTGGTAGGAGTAGGTGGTGCCCACCGCGGCCGTGGCGTCCCGGTAGGACGGCTCCGCCGTGCTGCCGAGGAGGGCGTAGGTGCCGGTGGCGCTCGCCGCCCGGTAGACCCGGTAGGAGGCCGCGCCGGATGCGGCGGACCAGCCGAGGCGCAGGCCGTCCCGCTCGGAGGCGTCGGTGATCTCCAGGCCGGCCGGCGCGCCGGGCGCGGTGCGGTCGGCGGTGGTGACGGGCTTGTCGGCCGTGCCCGCGGACTCGTTGCGGGCCTTGTCGTAGGCGCGGACCTCGTAGTAGAAGGTCTCGCCGGTCACCGGCAGAGTGGTGTCGGTGTAGCTGGTGGCGGTGGTCGTCGCCAGCGGCACGGCCTCGAACGGGTGGCCCTGGAGCCGCCGGTAGAGGCGGTAACCGGCGAGGTCCATCTCCTTGTTCTTCGACCAGCTCACCTTGGCCCGGCCGGTCGCGGAGTCGTACGACACCGAGGCCCCGGACGGCACCAGGGGCTTGACCTTGTCCACGTCGGCCGTGGTGCGGGGGTGTAGGCGAAGGAGACGTCCGCGGCGCCGGTCCAGTTGACGAAGTCCACGCGGAGCGTGTGCTTGCCGGAGGGGATCGTGACGTTGACGGTCTTCTTCTGGGTCGTGGAGACGTTCTTCCACAGGTCGACCTTGCGGCTGCCGTCCAGGTACACCCGGATGCCGTCCTGGGCGGTCACCGGCAGGGCGAAGGGACCGCCGGAGCCGAAGTCGCGGGTCACGGTCCAGCGGACGCCGAAGTTGTCCTTGGGCAGGCCCGTGGCCGGGGCGGCGGTGCCCCACTTCTCGGCGACCGTGCTGTCGCAGTCGGTCTTCTTCGGGCTGCCCGAGAAGGTGGTGTTCGCGAAGAACTGCCGCTGGTAGGCGGGAGAGGCGCAGCTCACGGCGGCGGACGCGGACGGGGCGACGGCGCTCAGCAGGGCGCCGGCGGCGGCGAGCACGACGGCCGTGGCGGTCGCGCGTCTGGCTGGGTTCATTCGTTCCTCTGATCGAGTCGAGTGCGGCTGGGGCCGCCGGTGATCACGACTCGTGGTGAACCGGGTTGGTTGTACGGATCTTCGTCACCCGGGAACTTCCTTGGCGTGGAGGGGAGGTAACGGCCCTTTGCAGAGGGTTTCGCGTGATCTTCACAGTTGCTGCTGAGCGTGGTGTTGCGCACTCGTTAAGTGATTTTTCTTGACGCCGGGTGGGCGCGCCGCGTTGTCTTTTCAGACACCCGGGTCGTAGCGCACCACCCCTCCGTACCACACCTGAAGTGAGCCCCCGAATGCGTCGTATCGCCATGTCCGTGGCCGCCTCCACGATGACTCTCTCGCTCGCCGGCTGCGGCGTGCTGAACGCGACGGGGGACGGCGCGAGCGCGAGCCCGACCAAGGGTGACGACATCACCGTGGGCCTGCTGCTGCCGGAGAAGGCGAACACCCGCTACGACAAGTTCGACTACCCCATCATCAAGCGCAAGGTCGCCGAACTCACCCGGAACAAGGGCAAGGTCGAGTACGCCAACGCCGAGGCGAGCGCCGCCCGGCAGGCCGAGCAGATGCAGAACCTGATCGACGCCAAGGCCGACGTCATCCTGCTGGACGCGGTGGACGCGCACGCCATCGCCGGCCAGGTGAAGAAGGCCAAGGACGCGGGCATCCCGGTCATCGCCTACGACCGGCTCGCCGAGGGCCCGATCGACGCCTACGTCTCCTTCGACAACGAACGTCGGCGAGGTGCAGGGCCGGACCCTGATGGAGGCCCTGGGCTCGGCCGCGGACACCTCCGACAAGGTCGTCATGATGAACGGCTCGCCCACCGACCCCAACGCCAAGCAGTTCAAGGAGGGCGCGCTCTCCGAGCTGAACGGCAAGGTGACGATCGCCGAGAGCTACGACACCACGGACTGGAAGCCGGAGAACGCCGAGGCGAACATGGCCAAGGCGATCGCCGAGCTGGGCAAGGGCAACATCGCCGGCGTCTACTCCGCCAACGACGGCATGGCGGGCGGTGTCATCAAGGCCCTGAAGGCGGCGGGCGTCACCGACCTGCCTCCGGTCACCGGCCAGGACGCCGACCTGGACGCGGTGCAGCGGATCGTGGCCGGCGAGCAGTACATGAGCGTCTACAAGTCCTACCCGGACGAGGCCGAGGCCGCCGCGCAGATCGCCGTCACCAAGCTCCAGGGCAAGGACATCCAGTTCGACGCCCTCACCCGGGACCGGGTGGACAGCCCCACCGCCAAGGACATCCCGGCCAAGCTGGTGCAGGTGGCCGCGCTGACCAAGCGCACCATCAAGGACACCGTCATCGCGGACGGCATCTACACGGCCGGCGACATCTGCACCGCCAAGTACAAGGCGGACTGCGCGGCGCTCGGGCTGAAGTAGCCGCCGCGGGCACCCGTAACCGGCGTCCGGCCCGCCGTGCCGGAGCCGGGTCCGCGCCACCACCGGCGTCGTGTCGCGATGTGAAGGCCGGAGCGTCACCCGAACCCGGGCAGAGCGGGACCACTTGGGCGCCGTCGCCCGGGCAGCCGTGTTGCGGACCCGGTCGGCGCCGCGCATAGTTGCGCTGCGGAAGTGGCAGCACACCGGGGGTGAAATGGGCGATGGCCGGGCGCGGGACGGAGGAGCACCCTCACGGTGCCGACCGGCTGTGTGAGGCCGGGGATCGCGTGTACTCCCGTGCCGTGCGCCGGGGACGGGTGCCGCGCTCGGACGCCGAGCCGGTGCCCTGTCTGCTCGGAACTGGCCCTGCTCCACCCCGATCCCGACGACATGGACTGGCTGGTGCCGACCTCCCCGCAGGAGGTCATGACCCGGCTGCTGCGCGGGGTCTACGACGAGGTCAGCGCGAGCCAGCGGCGGGTGGGCTCGGCGGTGGCCGCGTTCGAGTGGTACGCGGGCCTGGGCCGGCAGCGCGACGCCCTGACGGCACCGGCCGAGGGCAGCGCCATCCGGGTCCTGGACGGGCTCGCCCGCATCCAGGCGGCGATGGACGAGGCGACCGAGGCGTGCACCACCGAGGTGCTCACCGTGCAGCCCGGCGGCATCCGGCGGGAGGCGGAGCTCACCGAGGGCCTGCACCGGGCGCTGGCGCTGCGCGGCCGTGGCGTGCGCATGCGCGACCTCTACACGCATGTGGCGCGGCACGGACAGGGACTGCTGAACTACCTGGAGCTGATGGGCGACACGGTGGAGGCCCGCACCCTGGACGAGGTCATCGACCGGCTCATCCTCTTCGACCGCACGGTGGCCTTCATCCCCGCCAACGCCGACCGCACGATGGCGCTGGAGCTGCGCCATCCGGCGCTGGTGGAGTACCTGGTGACGGTCTTCGAGCGGCTCTGGCGGCTCGCCATCCCGCTGACCGCGCCGCTGCCCGACACCGGCATCGAGGGCATCTCGCACCGGGAGCAGTCCATCGCCGAGCTGCTGGCGGAGGGCCACCAGGACGCGGTGATCGCCGAGCGGCTGGGCATCAGCGTGCGCACCTGCCGGGCGCACATCGCCCGGCTGTCGGAGACCCTCGGCGCGGCCAGCCGGACCCAGCTCGGCGTGCGCATCGCCCAGGTGGGACTGGACGGCCACCGCCCGCCCCGGCCGGCCGGGGCGCTCACCGGGGCCGACCCCGAGCCGCCGGCCGCGCGCTGAGCCGGGCGGGTGGCCTCAGTGGGCCCGGTCCAGGATGCCGGACTGGGCGATGAGATAGCCGAGCTGGGCGCGGCTGCCGCTGCCGAGGGCGTGGGCCAGCAGCTTGGCTATGTGCGCGCGGCAGGTGCGCACGTTCATGCCGAGGCGGCGGGCGATGGCCTCGTCCACGTGCCCCTCGACGAGGAGCTTGGCTATGGAGTACTGGACCTCGGTGATGCCGTCGGAGGCGGTCTCGTAGGGTGCGCCGGCGCTCAGCGGGACCGCGCGGGCCCACATGAACTCGAAGACCTTGATCAGATAGCGGACGAGTCCGGGATGGCGGAGTTCGAGCGCGACCTCGCCGTCGTCCCGGGTCGGGATGAAGGCCACCGTCTCGTCGCAGATGATCAGCCGCTCGGCCAGTTCGTCGATCGTCCGGTATTCGACCTTGCCGTCGGCGAACTGGGCCACGTAGGCCAGGGTTTCCGGGCTGTAGCGGGCGGGGTGCTGGTACAGGGTGCGGATGCGGCAGCCCCGCTCGATCAGCGGGCGGTCGCGCTCCAGGGCCTTGGCGAGGGTGTGTTCGAGACGTTTCCGGCTCGGCTGGACCGTGAGCATCTCGGTCTGGCACTGGGAGGTGGCCAGATCCAGCGCCGCGTTGATCCGGTCCAGGCCTTCCAGCACGGTGATCGAGTGAGTGGTCGCCGTCGGCTGGGCACTGATGCTCATGAACGGCTCGAAAGCGTCGGCGAGTTCGATGGACTCCCGGCGGCGCTGGGTGATCTCCTGCTCGATCGGGTTCAGCCGCTGGGCCAGAGCGATCGACGGCGGCACCGGGCGCAGCCAGTTGGGGTCGTCGGGGTCGGGATGGAGGAGGGCGAACTCCATCAGGCAGGGCGCGGGTTCCACGTCCGCACGGGCTATGCGGCCCGTCCGGAGAGCGTTCCC
This sequence comes from Streptomyces sp. SCL15-4, assembly GCF_033366695.1. Classification (NCBI taxonomy): domain Bacteria; kingdom Bacillati; phylum Actinomycetota; class Actinomycetes; order Kitasatosporales; family Streptomycetaceae; genus Streptomyces; species Streptomyces sp. SCL15-4. The sequence goes on along the minus strand of NZ_JAOBTQ010000001.1, from coordinate 4,013,712 downwards.
GTAGAGCCGGCTCCCCTCCTCGCACAGGTCGGTCAGACCATGGGGATGTGTCCGCTTTATCTCGTTTATCGCCAAATCTCCACCCCCCAGGGTCCTGAACGTGCAGGAACATGATGCATCGTTTGTGTGGCCATGACGTGCCGGAATGGGCCATCGTCGTATCTGGACGGGGGAGAGGTGACCTTCACATGAGGACGAAGCCGACTATGCATAAGACAATGCTTCGCTCGGCGCTTGTCGCCGCCTTCTCCGCCGCCTTGGCCTTCGGCGCACTGACCGGTCATGCGGAGGCGGGGGACGCTGTCGCTCAGGACAGCAGTTGGCGCGTACAGGCCGCTGCTGCGCGGGCGCCGGTGACAGCAGCTGGGTGATCGTGGCGTCCGATGTCCCGGGCGACAGCTCGTGGGTCCCGCCGGCGGACAGCAGTTGGGCTGTGCGGTCATGACCACTCCACCCGACGACCGCTCCTTCCGTCGCGAGATGGCCACCGCGTACCGGTCCGGCTGGCACTTCATCGACCTGGTCACCGCCATCCCCCACAGCGGTGATTCGCTGATGGTGACCGTGTTCGGCGAACCGGTCGTCGTCACCCGGGACGAGGACGGCGACGTGCGGGCGTACCGGTGCCTGCGCAGGCCGCGCGGCGCCCCGCAGCCGGTGCGGTGTGCCATCCGGTACGGAATGATCTTTGTGAACCTGGACCAGCGGGACCACCGGCTCTCCGAGCCGGTGGAGTCCGACCTGAGGACCATCTCGGCCACCCCCGCAGTGCCTGACGCGATTCCCCCGTCGTAAAAGATCGCTCAGGCGCTTCCCCCGCAGCGGCGTCACCGTGACCTGAACACGGTGACGCCGCTGCTGTTTGCGGGGATATTTCGCGGTATGCAGATATTTTCATGCTGGCCGAAAATCGCCGTAGGTCAGCCGTTCCCGAGCGCCCGTTCGACCTCGATCTCGATCACCACGCGCGCCGGATTCGGCCGGGGCGCGTGCTGGTAGCGCTCGGCGTAGCGCCGCTCGGCCTCGGCCACCTGCTCCGGCGCGGTCCGTACCCGCGCCCACCCCTCCAGCGTCGCCCAGCGCCGGCCGTCCACCTGGCACACCGCGACCCGGGCGCCCGCCTCGCCGGCCGCGGCCACGTACCGCGCCTTCGCGCTGCTCCCGCTGGTGATCACCCGGGCCAGCCGCGCCCCGGCGTCGTACGTCACCCCGACCGGCACCACGTGCGGGCTGCCGTCCGGGCGCAGGGTCGTCAGGGTGCACAGGTGCCGTTCGCGCCAGAAGGCGAGGTACGGCTCGTCGAGGGCGGCCGGGTCCATGGAGTGCCTGGTCATGCGCGCAACCTAACCCCTCGGCACTCCCCGCTGAAGCTTGAGTGGAATAGACTCAACTTTGTGTACGCTGGTTAAGTCAGCAACTGGAGAGCGGTCGAGGAGGAGAACGCAACGTGGACGCGCGAGCTGACCAACAGGAGCCGGGACGCGATCAACGCCGCGAGCCAGCGGGCCGTGACCGGGGGCACCCGGACCTCACCCCCGCCCACCTGCTGCTGGCCCTGCTCCAGGGGCAGGACAACGAGAACATCACCGACCTGCTCGCCGCGGTCGACGCCGACCAGGCCGCCGTGCGCTCGGGCGCGGAGCGGCTGCTGGCCGGGCTGCCCAGCGTGGCCGGGTCCACCGTGGCGCCGCCGCAGCCCAACCGCGAGCTGCTGGCCGTGATCGCCGACGCCGGCGAGCGCGCCGGGGAGCTGGGCGACGAGTACCTGTCCACCGAGCACCTGCTGATCGGCATCGCCGCGCAGGGCGGTGCCGCCGGCGAACTGCTCACCCGGCAGGGCGCCGACGCCAAGAAGCTGCTGGAGGCCTTCAAGAAGGCCAGGGGAGGACGCCGCGTGACCACCGCCGACCCCGAGGGCCAGTACAAGGCCCTGGAGAAGTTCGGCACCGACTTCACCGCCGCCGCCCGCGAGGGCGGCTGGATCCCGTCATCGGACGGGACCAGGAGATCCGGCGGGTCGTGCAGGTGCTGAGCCGCCGTACGAAGAACAACCCGGTCCTCATCGGCGAGCCGGGCGTCGGCAAGACCGCCGTCGTCGAGGGGCTCGCCCAGCGGATCGTCAAGGGCGACGTGCCCGAGTCGCTGAAGGACAAGCGGCTGGTCGCGCTCGACCTCGGCGCGATGGTGGCCGGCGCCAAGTACCGCGGTGAGTTCGAGGAGCGGCTGAAGGCCGTCCTCGCCGAGATCAAGGGCTCCGACGGCCAGATCATCACCTTCATCGACGAGCTGCACACCGTCGTGGGCGCCGGCGCCGGCGGCGACTCGGCCATGGACGCGGGCAACATGCTCAAGCCCATGCTCGCCCGCGGCGAGCTGCGGATGGTCGGCGCCACCACCCTGGACGAGTACCGGGAGCGGATCGAGAAGGACCCGGCGCTGGAACGCCGCTTCCAGCAGGTCCTGGTCGCCGAGCCGACCGTCGAGGACACCATCGCCATCCTGCGCGGCCTGAAGGGGCGCTACGAGGCCCACCACAAGGTGCAGATCGCCGACGGCGCCCTGGTGGCCGCCGCCACCCTGTCCGACCGGTACATCACCTCCCGCTTCCTGCCGGACAAGGCCATCGACCTCGTCGACGAGTCCGCCTCCCGGCTGCGCATGGAGATCGACTCCTCCCCCGTGGAGATCGACGAGCTCCAGCGCTCCGTCGACCGGCTGCGGATGGAGGAGCTGGCGATCGCCAAGGAGACCGACCCGGCCTCCGTCGCCCGCCTGGAGAAGCTGCGCCGCGACCTCGCCGACAGGGAGGAGGAGCTGCGCGGGCTCACCGCCCGCTGGGAGAAGGAGAAGCAGTCCCTCAACCGGGTCGGCGAGCTGAAGGAGAGGCTGGACGACCTGCGCGGACAGGCCGAACGGGCCCAGCGCGACGGCGACTTCGACACCGCCGCCAAGCTGCTGTACGGCGAGATCCCGCAGCTGGAGAAGGAGTTGCTGGCCGCCTCCGCCGCCGAGCAGGAGGCCGCCCGGGACACCATGGTCAAGGAGGAGGTCGGCGCCGACGACATCGCCGACGTGGTCGCCGCCTGGACCGGCATCCCGGCCGGCCGGCTGATGGAGGGCGAGACGCAGAAGCTGCTGCGCATGGAGGAGGAGATCGGCAAGCGGCTCATCGGCCAGGGCGAGGCCGTGCGCGCCGCGTCGGACGCCGTGCGCCGCTCGCGCGCCGGCATCGCCGACCCCGACCGTCCCACCGGCTCCTTCCTCTTCCTCGGCCCGACCGGCGTCGGCAAGACCGAGCTGGCCAAGGCGCTCGCGGACTTCCTCTTCGACGACGAGCGGGCCATGGTCCGCATCGACATGTCGGAGTACGGCGAGAAGCACAGCGTGGCCCGGCTGGTCGGCGCGCCTCCCGGCTACGTCGGCTACGAGGAGGGCGGCCAGCTCACCGAGGCGGTACGGCGGCGCCCGTACAGCGTGGTGCTGCTGGACGAGGTGGAGAAGGCCCACCCGGAGGTCTTCGACATCCTGCTCCAGGTGCTGGACGACGGCCGGCTCACCGACGGCCAGGGCCGCACGGTGGACTTCCGCAACACGATCCTGGTGCTCACCTCCAACCTGGGCAGCCAGTTCCTGATGGACCCGCTGACCGGCGAGGAGCAGAAGCGGGAGCAGGTGCTGGAGGTCGTGCGCGCCTCGTTCAAGCCGGAGTTCCTCAACCGGCTGGACGACCTGGTGGTCTTCTCGGCGCTGACCAAGCCCGAGCTGGAGCGGATCGCCCGGCTCCAGACCGACCGGCTCGCCAGGCGGCTGGCCGAACGCCGGCTCACCCTGGACGTCACGCCCGAGGCGCTGGCCTGGCTCGCGGAGGAAGGCCTGGACCCGGCCTACGGCGCCCGCCCGCTGCGCCGCCTGGTCCAGTCCGCCATCGGCGACCGCCTCGCCCGGGAGATCCTGTCCGGCGAGATCAAGGACGGCGACACGGTCCGCGTGGACCGCTTCGGCAACGGTCTCCTGGTGGGCCCGGCCACCGGCAAGACCCTCTGACCGGCCTCTTCGCGCGCAAGCGCCCCCGCCCGTCCCGGCTCCGCCCGGACGGGCGGGGGCGCTTCGTGGTCCGGCACCGGAGCCGGTGCCGGCGTGCGGCGAGGTGCCGCCGGAGGCGACGGTGCGGGACTTCTTCGCCGCTCGCCGCTCGCCGCTCGGGCCGGGCGCCGGCGGCCCGGCCGGTGCGGGCCAGGCGCGTGCCCGGGCCGGAGGGCGCGCAGCGGCCGGTCACCCCGGCGCACCGGACGGAGGACGGCCTTCACCGGCGCGGGGACGCGGGGGCGCGGGCCTTCGGCGCGGCCGGGCGACGGGACACCCGCGCCGGGGCGTCCGGGCGGGTTCGGCCGCCCCGGCGGCCCGGCCCGGTGGCCGCCGTGCGCCCGGCCGCGCCCACCCCGCGCCGACACGGCGCTTCAGCTCAGGGCTGAGCGGTGGGTCGGGGCTTGCCACGCCCCTCCCCGCATGGGGGAGGATGGCGGCAATCCGCATGAAGGGAAAAACACGGTGAGCATCGACCCGTCCTCGATTCCGAATTTCGGGGGCCAGCCCGAACCGCAGCCCCAAGGACCGGCGGGCCCCGTCCTCCCGGATCAGGACCTGGTGAAGCAGCTTCTCGACCAGATGGAGCTGAAGTACGTCGTCGACGAGGAGGGTGACCTCGTCGCGCCGTGGGAGCAGTTCCGCACCTACTTCATGTTCCGCGGCGACGAGCCCGAGCAGGCCATCTTCTCGGTGCGGACCTTCTTCGACCGTCCGCACAAGATCGAGGAGAAGCCGCAGCTGCTGGAGACGATCGACGACTGGAACCGCCGCACCCTGTGGCCCAAGGTGTACACCCACACCCACGACGACGGCGCCGTCCGGCTGATCGGCGAGGCCCAGATGCTGATCGGCACGGGCGTCGACATCAACCACTTCGTCTCCTCCACGGTCAGCTGGGTGCGGGCCGCGATCGAGTTCGACAAGTGGCTGGTGGAGCAGCTCGGCCTGGAGCCGGAGGCCGGCGAGGGCGAGCAGCCCGAGGCCGACGGCGAGTAACGGCGAGCAACACGGTCCCGCGTCCCGGCCGGGGGCCCGCCCCCGGCCGGGCGCACCGCGCTCACATGGCCCGCAGCCGCTCGGCCGCCTCCCGCAGGACCTCCTCGCGCTTGCAGAAGGCGAACCGCACGAACGGCGCTCCCGCCTCCCGGTCGTCGTAGAAGACCGCGTTCGGGATGGCCACCACGCCCGCCCGCTCGGGCAGCGCGCGGCAGAAGGCGAAGCCGTCCTTCTCGCCCAGCGGCCGGATGTCGGTGGTGATGAAGTAGGTGCCGGCCGGCCGGAACACCTCGAAACCGGCCGCCGTGAGCCCCTCCGCGAGGATCTCCCGGCGGGCCAGCATGCCGCGGCGGAACTCCTCGTAGTACGAGTCCGGCAGCGCCAGTGCCTCGGCGACCGCGTACTGGAAGGGGCCGGAGGCGACGTAGGTCAGGAACTGCTTGGCCGAGCGGACCGCGGCGACCAGCTCCGGCGCGGCCGTCACCCAGCCGACCTTCCAGCCCGTGAACGAGTACGTCTTGCCGGCCGAGCCGATGCTCACCGTGCGCTCGCGCATCCCCGGGAACGTGGCGAGCGGCAGGTGCTCGGCGTCGTCGAAGACCAGGTGCTCGTACACCTCGTCGGTCACCACCAGCAGGTCCCGTTCCACCGCCAGCTCCGCGATCGCGGCCAGCTCGGCGCGGGTGAGGACGGTGCCGGTCGGGTTGTGCGGGGTGTTGACCAGCAGCAGCCGGGTGCGGTCGGTGACGGCCGCGCGCAGCTCGTCCAGGTCCAGCCGGAAGCTGCCCTCGTGCGGCCGCAGGGTCACCGGCACCCGCCGGCCGCCCGCCATCGCGATGCTCGCCGCGTACGAGTCGTAGTACGGCTCCAGCGCCACCACCTCGTCCCCCGGCTCCACAAGCGCCAGCAGCGCGGCGGCGATCGCCTCCGTGGCGCCCGCCGTGACCAGCACCTCGGTGTCGGGGTCGTAGGACAGGCCGTAGCGGCGTAGCTGGTGCGCGGCGATCGCGGTGCGCAGCTCGGGGACGCCGGGGCCCGGCGGGTACTGGTTGCCGCGCCCGTCGCGCAGCGCCCTGACGGCCGCCTCCCGGATCTCCTGAGGGCCGTCGGTGTCCGGGAAGCCCTGGCCCAGATTGATCGATCCGGTGGCCACGGCGAGGGCCGACATCTCGGCGAAGATCGTGGTCCCGAACTCGGCGAGCCGACGGTTGAGGTGAGGGCGTGCGCTGGAGGTCATGCCGGTCATCCTGCGCTCAAGCTCTGGAGTTCCTCAACTCCGCTTTGGGCGCTTCACCGGCCGGGCATCTCCCCGGCACCGCGCGGGACGCGGTGACACGGCGAGGCGCCCACGGGGGGCCGCTTCGGGGGGAAGGGAAGGAGGGTGGCGCCATGATCGGGGGCATCATCCTGGCGTTGATCGTGCTGGCGTTCATCGCGGCGGGCCGGACCCGCCGGAACCGGCGGACCGGGCCGCCGCGCCGCACGGGACGCGGACGCGGGAGCGCGGCGCGCCGCGGGTCGTCCTCGTCCGCCTCGTCCTCGGCCTACGGCGGGTCGGCGGCGGGCAGCTGGTGGGCCGGCGGCGACTCCGGCCCGTCGGGGCACCACGGCGGGCACCACGGGGGACACGGGCACGGCGGTCACTCCTGCGGCGGCGGCTCGTCGTGCGGCGGGGGTTCCTCGTGCGGCGGGGGGTCGTCGTGCGGCGGCGGCGGGGGCGGATGCGGGGGAGGCGGCTGACACGGGGCAGCCGGGCTTCCGGAACAGCGGGGGGACCGCATCCGGGCCGCACCGCGCCGGGCGTTCGCCGGACAGACATCCGGCGGGCGCCCGGCGTGTCTCATTCACGACCGGCGCGCGCCTTGGTTGAACAGTTGAGCTGTGAGCCCCCCGAGGGATGGAAACGCTACGAAGTTGGGTAAAAACCCTGTGGCGGCGCCCTAGTTCATGGTTCCCTCTAAACGCCAACGCAGCCCCTCGAACGCCCCCTGACTCCCCATTCCGGCCGGGCCGGCCGGGCTGAGATTGGCTGATTTCCCCCTCCTTGCGTGTTAGCGGAGCCGATCCATGCTCACGACCCTGAATACCTCCTACACCGATACGCGCGCTGCCGATCTCGCCTGGGCCCTGGGCCGCGAACCGCTGCCCGCACTGGCCACCCTCGATCTCGAACTCACCGGCGCCAAACTCCAGTTGCGGCTGCTCGGGGCCTCCCACCAGGTGCTCCTGGAGGAGCGGCGCGGCACCTGTTCGGAGACGGTCGCGTGCATCCCCGGCTCCAGCACCCCGCTGCCGCTGGGCGTCGCCAAACGCGTCGGCGACTGGGAGTACGAGTTCGCCGCCCGCGTGGAGGTGCTCACCCCGGGTTCCTTCGCGGGCCGCGCCCAGGAACTGCTGGCCCTCGTCTCCGACCACCCGCACGGCCTCGCCGGCGTCTTCCCCGGCAGCCCGCACGCCTTCACCGCGATGCTGGCCCAGCGGCACGAGGGCCAGGTGCACTGGCGTACCTGGCACGCCTACCCGCAGGACGGACAGCTGGTGGCCACCCGGACCCGGGTCGGCGAGCGGGCACGGGCGGCCCGGCCGAGCTGAGCGCGGGCTCGCCCTTCTGCCGTGACATAAACCCGTAATGCGTCAAGCGCCCCTGCATCCACACGTGTGGGTGACGAAGCGTGGCCGGGATGTGACGTAACGTCGCAGCGTGATCGAACCGCACGCCCCCGCGCCCCCGGGCGCCCCGCCCTCCTGGACGAGCCCCGCACGGCTGCCCGTCCGGCCCGGCACCGGGCGGTTCCTGGTCCTCGCGTGCGTCTTCGTCTGCGCCGCCTGCGGCCTCGTGTACGAACTGGAACTCGTGGCGTTCGCCTCGTACTTGATCGGCGACTCGGTCACCCAGGCGTCCGTGGTGCTGTCCGTGATGGTGTTCGCCATGGGCATCGGCTCCCTCGGCGCCAAACGGCTGCGCTGTCACGCGGCGGCCGGTTTCGGCGCCGTCGAGTCGGCCCTCGCGCTGGTCGGCGGATGCAGCGCCATGGCGCTGTACGCCGTGTTCGCCTGGACCGCCGGCTGGGGCGGGGTCTGGGCCGCCGGGCCACGCTGTCTGCTCGTCGCCTTCTCCCTGGCCATCGGTCTGCTCGTGGGTGCCGAGGTGCCGCTGCTGATGGAGCTGATCCAGCGCATCCGCCGGCAGGACGCGGGCGGCGCGGTGGCCGACCTGTTCGCCGCGGACTACGTCGGCGCCCTGGTCGGCGGCCTCGCCTTTCCCTTCCTCCTCCTGCCGTTCCTGGGCCAGTTGACCGGAGCGCTGCTGACCGGCACGGTCAACGTGGTCGCGGGCGGCGCCCTGGTCCTCGGCCTGTTCCGCCGCGACCTCGGCCGCCGCGCCCACTGGACCCTGCTGCTCACCGGCCTCGCCGTCCTCGGCGTCCTCGCCTCCGCCGCCGCTCTCGCCGGCGACTTCGAGCGGGCCGCGCGGCGCGCCGTGTACGGCACCGACGTCCGGGTGGCCGTGCGGACCGACGTCCAGGAGGTCGTCCTGGCCGGCGGCACCCGCGGCCGGCCCCTCGACCTCTTCCTGGACGGCCGGCTCCGCGTCGACGGCCGGGACGAGCGCCGCTACCACGAGGCCCTGGTCCACCCGGCCCTGTCCGGCCCGCACGCGCGCGTGCTGATCCTCGGCGGCGGCGACGGACTGGCCGCACGCGAGGTGCTGCGCCACCGCGACGTGCGCCGCCTCGACCTCGTCGAGCTGGACCCGGGCCTGGTGCAGCTGGCCCGGCACGACCCCGGCCTCGCCGCCGTCAACGCGCACGCCCTCGCCGATCCGCGCGTCCGGGTCACCACCGCCGACGCGCTCGGCTGGCTGCGCAGGACGCGCGGGCGGGCGTACGACGTCGTGATCAGCGACCTGCCCGACCCCGGCATCACCGCCAGCACCAAGCTGTACTCCCAGGAGTTCTACGGCCTGGCCCGCCGGGTGCTCGCTCCCGGCGGGCGCCTGGTGGTGCACGCCGGGCCCGTCACCACCCGGCCCCGCGCCTACTGGACCGTCGCCGCGACCCTCCGCGCGGCCGGCTACGGCGTCCGTCCCTACCGGGTGCCGGGCCACGACAGCGGCTTCGCGGCCGGCCCCGACCGCTCCACGGGCGCGTCCCGGGCCCCGCACGACTGGGGTTTCCTGCTGGCGGCCCCGGGCCGCACCCCTCCGCCCCTGCGCCTCGGCGCCTGGCGGCCGCGCACCCTGGACCAGGCCCGGCTGACGGCGGACGCGCGGGCGGCCGAGCGGACCCGCGTCGACGGGTTGCCGGCGTCGACGCTGGTGCATCCCCGGTATTGAGGGCCCAAGAGGGCCCAAGAGGGCCGGAGGCGGGGGCGCCGGGTGCGGGGGCCGGGGCGAACGGGGGTCCGGGGGCGGAGCCGGGCGCAGGCCCGGGTGAGTTCCGGCCGCGAGTGGGTAGGCTCCGGGACCATGGAGCACCAGGTCTTCGTCCAGGCTTCCACCGAACGGCTCGGCGCCGCCCTGGCCGACCCCGCCCGCGTCGCCCGTGCCGTCCCCGGGCTGCAGCAGGACGCCGGTGCCGAACCGATCACCGGCCGCCTGAAGCTGCGCGTCGGCGGACACTCCGTCACCTATCGCGGCACGGCCCGGGTGACCGCGCGCGCCGACGGCACGTACGCCGTCGAGGCCGACGCCGGCGAGGCCCGCGGCAGCGGCACGGTCGAGCTGGCCCTGACCTTGCGCCTCACGGCGGCGGACGGCGGCTGCGCGGTCACGGCCGAGGGCACGGCGACCGCGACCGGCCGGATCACAGAACTCCCGCCGGAGCAGGTGACGGCGGCGGCGACGAGGCTGCTGGACCGGTTCCTGCAGACCCTGGCGGCGCAGGCCGGGGAGACGGCGGAGGCCCGGGAGCAGGCAGAGGGTGAGGAGCCCGCTGGAGCCGGGGAGGCCGGGGCCGTGACGGCCGACGAGCCTCCGGTGGCCGGAGCCGGTGAACAGCCCGCTCCCCGTGCCGACGCCGACGCCGACGAGCCTCCGGCGCCCTCCTCCGACGACCGGCCCCCGCCTCCCGCGGGCACGCCCCGCCCCTCCGTCTTCGACACCGAGGTCCCTCCGCCCTCCCTGGACCGGGACGCGGACGCGGGCAGCGAGGACACCGGCACGGAAGGCACCGGCACCGACGGCACGGAAGGCACCGGCTCCGCCGACGACCGGCCCGTCGAGGACTTCGCCGATACCGGACAGCCGCCCGCCGAGGCCGCGCACGCGCGCCGGACGATGATCGGACGCAGCGCCGAGGAGGTCGACCACGCGCCGCCGCGCGGCCGCTACGCCCCCGTGCCCGCTCCCCAGACCGTCGCCGGCAACCCGGCCCTGCGCTGGGCGGCGCCCGCCGCGGCCGTCGCGCTGGCCTCGGCCGTCGTGGTCACCCGCGCCCTGCGCAGACGACGCTGAGGAAAGGCTGAACGGTTCGCACGCGCCCCCTTGAGCGCCCCAGTAGTGTCGTCCCGTGAGCAACGAAGACATCACGCTGACCGCAGGCGAAGCGGAAGTGCGCGTCAGTCCCGCGAACGGCGGCCGGATCAGCGGGCTCAGGGTCGGCTCCCTGGAGCTGCTGCGGCAGGGCCCGCGTTACGGCTGCTTCCCGATGGTGCCCTGGTGCGGCCGGATCCGCGACGGCCGCTTCCTGGACGGCGGCACCGTCCGTCAGATGCCGCTGAACTCGCCGCCGCACGCCATCCACGGCACCGCGCGCGACGGCGCCTGGCGCACCGCGCGCGTCACGGCGGACGAGGCGGTGATCACGTACGAGCTGACCGACCCCTGGCCGCACCCCGGCCGCGTCACCCAGGTCGTCGCCCTCACCGGGGACGGCCTGACGCTGACCATGTCCGTGGAGGCGTACGACGACTCCTTCCCGGCGCAGCTCGGCTGGCACCCGTGGTTCAACCGTGACCTCGACGGCGTCGGCGTGGAGCTGGACTTCAAGCCCGCCTGGCAGGAGGAGCGCGGCGCCGACCACCTGCCCACCGGCAACCGGACCGACCCCCGGCCCGGCCCCTGGGACGACTGCTTCGGCATGCCCGGCGGCGTCGACGTCACCCTCACCTGGCCGGACCGGCTGGAGCTGAGGGTGGCCAGCCGGGAGGAGTGGGTGGTGGTCTACGACGAGCAGGCCGAGGCGGTCTGCGTCGAACCGCAGACCGGCCCGCCCAACGGCCTGAACACCCTCCCGCGCCTGGTCACCCCGCTGGAGCCGCTGGAGGCGCGGACGACCTGGAGCTGGCGGCGGCTCTAAGCTGGTCGGCATGACGGACGTACGCGGCGCGCTGCTGCAGCAGATCAAGGACAAGGCCGTGGTGCACGGCAAGGTGACCCTCTCCTCCGGTCTGGAGGCCGACTACTACGTCGACCTGCGCCGCATCACCCTCGACGGCGAGGCCGCCCCGCTGGTCGGCCAGGTGCTGCTGGACCTGACCGCGGACCTGGAGTTCGACGCGGTCGGCGGGCTCACCATGGGCGCCGACCCGGTGGCCGCCGCCATGCTGCACGCCGCCGCCGCGCGCGGCCGCCGGCTCGACGCGTTCGTGGTCCGCAAGGCGGCCAAGGCGCACGGGCTCCAGCGGCGCGTCGAGGGCCCGGACATCGCGGGCCGCCGGGTCCTGGTGGTCGAGGACACCTCCACCACCGGCGGTTCCCCGCTGACCGCCGTCGAGGCCGTGCGGGAGGCCGGCGCGGAGGTCGTCGCCGTCGCCACGATCGTGGACCGGGCGACCGGAGCCGCAGAGAAGATCGAAGCGGGCGCGGGTGTTCCCTACCGGTTCGCCTTCTCGAAGGATGAACTGGGGCTGGACTGACGGTCCGGATTGACCTGGACTTGACCGGCACGTGGACCATCGGTTCATGTCTGGAAAGATGGGGCCGACGATGACGTCGCCCCCAAGGTCTAGGTCAGGGCCGTAACGCAGAACCCCTACCCGCAACACAAGGAGCGGACAGATGCCCATCGCAACCCCCGAGGTCTACAACGAGATGCTCGACCGGGCGAAGGCAGGCAAGTTCGCCTACCCGGCCATCAACGTGACCTCCACGCAGACCCTGAACGCGGCACTGCGCGGCTTCGCGGAGGCCGAGAGCGACGGCATCGTCCAGATCTCGACCGGCGGCGCGGAGTTCCTCGGCGGCCAGTACAGCAAGGACATGGTGACCGGCGCGGTCGCCCTCGCCGAGTTCGCGCACGTCATCGCCGAGAAGTACCCGGTCAACATCGCCCTGCACACGGACCACTGCCCGAAGGACAAGCTCGACGGGTACGTGCGTCCGCTGATCGCGCTGTCCAAGAAGCGCGTCGACGCCGGTCTCGGCCCGCTGTTCCAGTCGCACATGTGGGACGGCTCCGCCGAGACCCTCGCCGACAACCTGGAGATCGCGCAGGAGCTGCTGGCGCAGGCCCGCGCCGCCAAGATCATCCTCGAGGTGGAGATCACCCCCACCGGCGGCGAGGAGGACGGCGTCACCCACGAGATCAACGACGAGCTGTACACCACCGTCGACGACGCCATCCGCACCGCCGAGGCGCTGGGCCTGGGCGAGAAGGGCCGCTATCTGCTGGCCGCGTCCTTCGGCAACGTGCACGGCGTGTACAAGCCGGGCAACGTCGTCCTGCGCCCGGAGCTGCTGAAGGAGCTGAACGAGGGCGTCGCCGCCCGCTTCGGCAAGCAGTCCCCGTTCGACTTCGTCTTCCACGGCGGCTCCGGCTCCACCGAGCAGGAGATCCAGACCGCGCTGGAGAACGGCGTGGTGAAGATGAACATCGACACCGACACCCAGTACGCCTTCACGCGTCCGGTCGCCGCCCACATGTTCCAGAACTACGACGGCGTCCTGAAGGTCGACGGCGAGGTCGGCAACAAGAAGGCCTACGACCCGCGCACCTGGGGCAAGCTGGCCGAGGCGAGCATGGCCGCGCGCGTCGTCCAGGCCACGCAGCACCTGCGCTCGGCAGGCAACAAGATCAAGTAAGCGGTACCTGCGGGTACCTCCGGCGGGCCCGGCGGCTTCGTTGCCGCCGGGCCCGCCGTACGTCGTACGTTCCGGGCGGTGTCCGGCGACGCCGGCGTTCTCGCGTGCGGGCCGGCGCGGTGTCCGGCGCCCGCGGAGCCGCCCCACGCCGCCCCGCTCCCGTGGGCCACACTGGACGCATGTCGATTCATCAGAACCTCCTCGGCGGGCCGCCCCCGACCCACCTGCCCGACGACCCGGAGCCCCGCCAGGCCCTCGCCGCGGGCACCGCGCCGGCGGACGTCGCCGCCCGGCACCCCACCTCCTCCCTCGCCTGGGCCCAGCTCGCCGACGACGCGTTCGAGCGGGGCTCGGTCGTGGAGTCGTACGCCTACGCCCGTACGGGCTACCACCGCGGCCTGGACGCCCTGCGCCGCAACGGCTGGAAGGGGCACGGCCCGGTGCCGTGGGAGCACGAGCCGAACCGCGGCTTCCTGCGCGCCCTGCACGCCCTCGCCCGCGCCGCCCAGGCGATCGGCGAGCAGGAGGAGTACGAGCGCTGCTCCCAGTTCCTGACGGACTCTTCGCCGACGGCGGCCCAGACCCTGGGCTGAGCAGGACGGATGTCACCGGTGTGGCCCGTCTGGCAGCAGGCGGGCCTTGCCGTCCCCCGGGGCATTGCGGAGGATGGCGGGGTGGGGACCGGGGCCCCCGTGCCGGCATCGGCAGGGGCGGACCGCTACCCGGAGTAACACAGGAGACAGCGATGTCCCAACAGGCTCACCACCCTCATCAGGCCGCTGAGCCCGAGACCCCGAACCTGGATTTCGCGGGGACGACGCCGTACGAGGACTACGTCAAGGCCGACGTCCTCACCCACCTCCAGCGCACTCTCTCCGACGACCCCGGCGAAATGGTCTTCCTGGTGACCACCCAGGTCATGGAGTTGTGGTTCACGGTGCTCGTGCACGAGTGGGAGACGGCCGCCCGCGCGCTCCGCTCGGACGACGTACCGACCGCGCTCGCCGCGCTGAAACGTTCCGTACGCGAGCTGGAGGCCCTGAACGCCTCCTGGAGGCCGCTCGGGCAGCTGACCCCGGCCCAGTTCAACGCCTACCGCGGCGCGCTCGGCGAGGGCTCCGGCTTCCAGTCGGCGATGTACCGGCGCCTGGAGTTCCTGCTCGGCGAGAAGTCCGCCTCCATGCTCGTACCGCACCACGGCGCTCCGCGCGTGCACGCGGAACTGGAGAAGGCCCTGCACGAGCCGAGCTTGTACGACGAGGTGCTCCGGCTCCTCGCGCGCCGCGGCCACGCGATCCCGGACGCCGTTCTGCACCGGGACGTCTGCGCCCGGTACGAGCCCTCGGAGGCCGTGGAAGCCGCCTGGACCGCGATCTACGCGGGTGACGCGAGCGACGAACTCGCCCGTCTCGGCGAGGCGTTGACGGACGTCGCCGAGCTGGTGTGGCGCTGGCGCAACGACCACCTGGTCGCCACCCGGCGCGCGATGGGCGCCAAGCCCGGCACGGGCGGCTCGGCCGGCGTGGCCTGGCTGGAGAAGCGCGCCCGCAAGAACGTGTTCCCCGAGCTGTGGACGGCGAGGTCCCATGTCTGAGTTGCCCCTGCGCGCGGAGAAACTGGACGCGGAGGACGAACTCGCGTCCCTGCGCGACCGTTTCGTCCTCGACGACGCCGTGTACCTGGACGGCAACTCCCTGGGCGCCCTGCCCGCGCACGTTCCCGACCGGTTGGCGGACGTCGTCCGCCGCGAGTGGGGCGAACTGCGCATCCGCTCCTGGGAGGAGAGCGGCTGGTGGACGGCGCCCGAGCGGATCGGCGACCGGATCGCACCGCTGGTGGGCTCGGCGCCCGGCCGCATCGTCGTCGGCGACTCGACCAGCGTCAACGTCTTCAAGGCGCTCGTCGCGGCGGTCCGCATGGCCGGCGACGGCCGTGACGAACTCCTGGTCGACGCGACGACCTTCCCGACGGACGGCTACATCGCCGCCTCGGCGGCCCGCCTGACCGGCCGCACCCTGCGCGCGGTCACGCCGGACGAGGTGCCGGACGCGCTGACCGGGCGCACGGCCGCGGTGCTGCTCAACCACGTCGACTACCGCACCGGCCGGCTGCACGACCTCCCCGGGCTCACCGCCGCGATCCACGCCTCCGGCGCACTCGCCGTGTGGGACCTGTGCCACAGCGCGGGCGCGCTGCCGGTGGGCCTGGACGAGCACGGCGTGGACCTCGCGGTCGGCTGCACCTACAAGTACCTGAACGGCGGCCCGGGTTCGCCGGCGTACCTGTATGTGCGGGAGGAGCTGCAGGACCGCTTCGACTCCCCGCTGCCCGGCTGGAACTCCCACGCCGAGCCGTTCGGGATGAGTTCCGCCTACGCTCCGGCGCCGGGTGCCGTGCGCGGGCGGGTCGGCACGCCGGACATCCTCTCGCTGCTGGCGCTGGAGGCCGCCCTCGACGTCTGGGACGGGGTGTCCGTCGCCGCCGTCCGCGCCAAGTCGCTGGCGCTGACGGACTTCTTCCTGCGGTGCGTGGCCGCGTACACCGAGCCGGGCCGGGTGGAGTGCGTGACGCCCGAACGGCACGCTGAGCGGGGCAGCCAGATCGCGCTGCGCTGTCCCGACGCGGGCGAGGTGATGAAGCGCCTGATCGCCCGGGGCGTGGTCGGCGACTTCCGGCATCCCGACATCCTCCGCTTCGGCTTCACCCCGCTGTACGTCGGCTTCCGTGACGTGGAGCGGGCGGCTCGGGTGCTGGGGGAGGAGTTGGTCTAGGGAGCGGGAGCGGACGGGGGGCCGGGGCGGATGCGCGGGCCGGGGGCGGACGCGCGGGCCGGGGGCGGACGCGCGGGCCGGGGGGCGGACGCGGTGCGGGTGGTGCGGATGGTGCGGGTGCGCATCGGATGCGGTCCGGGCACGGGCCGTCGGTGGTGCGCGATGTACCCGTGTCCCCGCACGTCACCGGCCTGATACCGTCCCGGCCAACGGCCGTTTGCCTCCTGGTCCGCCACCCCTGTTACGCCGCTGAGAGGTTGAAGCATGCCGGACGACGCCGCAGCAGCCCGCGCCGCCGCCGAAGAGGAGTCGGCCCTCTCGCATCCGCCGGTCGACCCGGACGTCACCGCGGCGTACGGCGACCATCCCGACCAGGTGATCGACTTCTACGCCCCGCGCCCCGGCCCGGAGACCGCCGGCCCCATAGCCGCCGCCCCGCTGGTCGTCGTCCTGCACGGCGGTGCCTGGCGCGCCCGCTACGACCGACGCCATGTCACCCCGTTCGCCGACTTCCTGGCCCGCAGGGGCTTCGCGGTGGCCAACGTCGAGTACCGGCGGGGCGGGGCGGAAGACGGGACCGGCGGTGACGGTGGTGACGTCGGTGACGGCGCGGGAAGCGTGCCGCCCGCCGGCCGCTGGCCGGACACCTTCGACGACGTGGCGGCGGCCCTGGACGCCCTGCCCGCGCTGGTCCGTGCGGCGCTTCCGCAGGCGGACGCCCGCCGTACGGTGCTGACCGGGCACTCGGCGGGCGGCCACCTGGCGCTGTGGGCGGCGGCCCGGCACCTGCTGCCGGCGGACGCCCCGTGGCGCGTCGACCGTCCGGCGCCGCTGCGCGGTGTCGTGGCGCTCGCGCCGATCGCGGACTTCGAGGCGGCGGAGAAACTCGGGGTGTGCGACCACGCGGCGTGGCAGTTGCTGGGCGGCCAGGGCGGGTTCGCCGGGCGCCGTCCGTACGCGGACCCGGTGCTCCTGCTGCCGACGGGAATCGCCACGACGCTGGTCCAGGGCCGGGCGGACATCGTCGTGCCGCATCAGGTGGCCGAGTCGTACGCGGAGGCGGCGGCGAAGGCGGGGGAGGTGGCCGGGCTGACGCTGCTGGAGGACGTGGGCCACTTCCCGCTGATCGACCCGGCGGCGGACGCCTGCGCGGTGGTGGCGGAGGAGATCGCCCAACTCGCCTGGTAGTACCCGTAGTACCTGAGAGCTACGCGCCACAACAGCTCCCTGGCGGGACGCCGGCGACAGCCGGCGATCCGTAACTTCCTCGACAGTCGAGCCCGATGGCCGGGCGACCGAGAGGAAGCCACCATGGGGCACCACGCACGACCCACCACCCACCCGGACCCGCCAAGCGCGATCACCTCCGACGACGCCCACTCGCACCCGGCAACGAACCCCGTGCGGGCGGAAACCCCTCGCACGACGGACTCGCGGCCGCCGACGGTGACGGGGCTCTACGACAGCCACCCGCACCCGGCGACGCCGGTCGCACGGTCGGTGCGGGCTGTTCCGGCCGTGCGGGTGGAAGCCCGTTCCACCGCGCACCCGCAACCGCCGACGGGGATCGGGTCCCGCGAGGGCCACCCGCACCCGGCGACGGTGGCCGCACGGTCGGTGCGGGCGGGAAACACCCGCGCGCCGCGCCCCCATCCCCATGCGCGCCGCACCCCCCTCCGCGCCCTGCTCGCCGCCCTCCTCACCGCCGCCATAGTCATCCCCCTCGCGGGCGCGGCCCGCCCCGCCATCCCCGCTCCACCCCCCGCGCACCTCACGACCTCCCTCACCCCGGCCGCCCTCTCCTCCGCCTACGCGGCGAACAGGAAGAACGCCGCCGACGCCGCCCGCATGGCCGCCGCCCACGGCGACACGCGCCGCGCCGCCGCCGACCGTGCCCTCGCCGCTCCCGCCCGCCGCCTCCTCGCCTTCGACGGCCGGGGCAACGGCCAAGTCATCGAGGTGATGGGCGACTTGGCCCACGCCCGCCGCGTCGCCGTCCTGGTCCCCGGCTCGGACACCACCCTCGACACCTACCCCCGCTTCCACCGCGCCGCCGCGTCCCTGTACACGGCACTCACCCACCACCCCACCGAAGGCCGCACTCCCGAGAACACCCCCGTCGCCGTCATAGCCTGGCTCGGCTACGACACGCCGGCCACGGTCAGCACCACGGTGACCACCACCACCCGGGCCGACGAGGCCGCGCCGCGCCTCCGCGCCTTCGTCCGCCACCTGCGGACCGCCGCCCCCGCCGCCACCCACCTCACCCTCCTCTGCCACTCCTACGGCTCCGTGGTCTGCGGCCGAGCCGCCCCCGGCCTCGCCGCGGACGACATCGCGCTGATCGGCAGCCCCGGCACCGGCGCGGACTCCGCCGCCGACCTGCGCACCCGCGCCCGCGTCTGGGCGGCCCGCGGCAGCGACGACTGGGTGGCGCACGTCCCGCACATCCGGACCGGCCTGTTCGGCACCGGCACCACCGTCGGCTTCGGCACCGACCCCGTCTCCGCCGCCTTCGGCGCCCGGGTCTTCGACGCGGCCGGCGCCGACCACAGCGGCTACTTCACCCCGGGCTCGGCCTCCCTCGCCAACCTGGCCCGGATCACCCTCGGCGAGACCTCGGAGGTGACCGGTGACTGAGCACACCCCCCGGGCCCGCGCCCCGCGCCGCGCCCAGGACGCCCTCCGCGCGGCCGCCCGGCGCCTGGACGCCGCCACTCCCGCCTCCCGGGACCGCGCGGTGGACGCGCTGCGGGCCCTCGCGATCCTCGGTGTCGTCCTCGGCCACTGGCTGGTCACCGCCCTGGTCGCGCGGGACGGCGCCCTGCACACCGAGAGCCCGCTGCGCCACCAGCCCTGGCCGGCCCCGGTCTCCTGGCTGTTCCAGGCACTGGCCGTGCTCTTCCTGGTCGGCGGCCACGCGGCGACCCGGAGCCTGGCCGCGTCCCAGGCCCGAGGCGACTCCTACGGCCGCTGGCTGCGCGCCCGGCTGACCCGGCTGCTCCGCCCGGTCGCCGCCCTGGCCGCCCTGTGGTCGGTGACGACCGTTGCCCTGCTGCTCGGCGGCGCCCCTGCGGCCACCGTCCACAGCCTGGTGGAACTCGCGCTGTCCCCGCTGTGGTTCCTGCTGGTCCTCGCCGCGCTGACGGCCGCGACCCCGCTCGTCGCCCGGCTGAGCCCGCTCTGGCCGCTCGCCGTCGTCCTGCACGTGGACCTGCTCCGCTTCGGCCTGCACCTCGGCCCGTCCTGGCTCGGCTGGACCAACCTGGCCGCCGGGTGGCTGGTCCCCTACACCCTGGGCGCCGCATGGGCCCGGGGCGAGCTGCGCAGCCGCCGCGCGGCCCTGGTCCTGCTGCTCGGCGGTACGGCGGCCACGGCGCTCCTCGTCGGCTGCGCGGGCTATCCGGCGTCCATGGCAGGCGTTCCCGGCGGCGCGGTCTCCCATCTGGACCCGCCGACCCTGGCGGTCGTCACCTTCGGCCTGGCCCAGTGCGGTCTGGCGCTGCTGCTGCGCGACCGGCTGCGCCGCGCGACGGCCCGGCCCCTGGTCGGGGCGGCGGTGGCCCTGGTCAACCTCTCCGCGACGACGATCTTCCTCTGGCACCAGACGGCGATGGCGGCCACCACCGCCACCGGTCTCATGGCCGGCCGCCTGCCCGGTCTGCACACCGCTCCCGACTCCCCGCTCTGGGTGGCGTACCGCCTGGCCTGGCTGCCCGTGTTCGCGCTGGCGCTGGCCCTGTGCCTGGCGGCCTTCCGCCACCACGAGCGGGGCCCGCGCCGCCGGCCGTCGCGGGTGGTCCACCGGCATCTGCCGCCGACGAAGTCCCCGCACCATGCCTAAAGTTGATCTCGTGCAGCCCGAGGACCCGACCGCCGCCCCCGCCGAGGGCCCCCGCACCCCGCCCCGTGTCCCCGGCCGCCTGCGGACCTGGCTGGGCGAGGCCCCCACCCGGAACTCGCCCCCGTACTCCCGGTACCGCTGGGCCCGCCTGCTCACCTATGTCGTCCTCGGCTGGACCGCGCTGGTCATCGCCGTGGGCGGCGGCGCGGAGGTCTCCGGCTCCTACGGCATCGCCTTCCCCGTCGCCCTGATCACCACCGCCCTCCAGGCCGCCGCCCTCCTCCTGGCCGGCTGGCGGCCCGTCCCCGCCTGGGCGCTGTCCCTGGCCGCCGCCGCCGTCTCCGCCCTCCTCGCCCGCCCCCACCTGGCCGCCCTCCCGGCCCACGGCCCCGCCCCCAACTGGCCCTGGTCCACTCCCGCGCTGGTGGCCCACATAGCGGTCTTCCTGCTGCTCGCCCTGCGCGTCCGGCTGGCAGCCGTGGTGGCCGCGCTCGCCGTGACCACCGCGGTGACCTGGGCCCTCCAGGCCCTCATGGGAGCGGAGCACTACTCCGCCACCGGTCCGATGGCGGTCGCCCTGTGCGCCGTCACGGCCGTCACCGGCGCCGCCCTGCGCAGCCGGCAGGAGGCCCGCAGGGAACTGGTCCAGCAGACGACGATCAGCGTCGAGGAGCGGGCCCGCCGCACCCTGCTGGAGGAGCGCAGCCGGATCGCCCGCGAGCTGCACGACGTGGTCGCCCACCACATGTCGGTGATCTCCATCCAGGCCCAGGTCGCCCCGCACCTGGTGGAGAACCCGCCGCCGGAGCTGCTGGAGAACCTCTCCGGCATCCGCGGCAACGCGCTGGAGGCGCTGACCGAGCTGCGCCGGGTCCTCGGGGTGCTGCGGTCGGAGAACCCCGAGGACCCGGGCGGCCTGGCCGCCCCCGGCACCGGCGCGGCCCCGGACGCCCCCCAGCCCACCCTGGACCGGCTCGACGCGCTGATCGACAACACCCGCGCGGCCGGGCTGGACGTGACCGCCGAGGTCGTGGGCGGCACACGGCCGTACGCGCCGGGCGTGGAGCTGTCGGCGTACCGGATCGTGCAGGAGGCGCTGAGCAACGCCCTGCGGCACGCGCCCGGTTCCCGGGTGCGGGTCGAGGTCGGACACCTCCCGGACGGCCTGCGCCTGATGGTGCGCAACTCCCCGCCCGCGCACCCCGCCCCGTCCTCCCCGGGCGCCGGACACGGACTGCTCGGCATGCGCGAACGCGCCGCCATGCTCGGCGGCCGGCTCGTGGCGGGCGGCACCGGGGACGGCGGCTTCACCGTCACGGCCTTCCTCCCCGGGGACGTCCCGGGCCCGTCCGATAAGCGCCCGACAGGAGAACAGACTTCATGACGAGCGGTACCGGCAGCATCCGCGTCCTGATCGCCGACGACCAGCAGATGGTCCGGCAGGGCTTCACCGTGCTGCTCAACGCCCAGCCGGACATCGAGGTGGCCGGACAGGCCGTGGACGGCCGGGACGCGATCGCCCGGACGGCCGAACTGGCCCCGGACGTGGTGCTGATGGACATCCGGATGCCGGAGCTGGGCGGCATCGAGGCGACCCGCCGCATCACCGAGGACCATCCCGCCGTAAGAGTGCTGGTGCTGACCACGTTCGACCTGGACGAGTACGTGTACGACGCGCTGCGGGCGGGCGCCTCCGGCTTCCTGCTCAAGGACGCCTCCGCCGACCAGCTGGCCGAGGCGGTCCGGGTCGTGGCCGCCGGTGACGCCCTGCTCGCCCCCGGCATCACCCGGCGGCTCATCGCGGAGTTCTCCCGCCTGGACGGCAGCGGCCGGGCCCCGCTCAGGCGCCGCGTCGGCGAGCTGACCGAGCGGGAGACGGAGGTGCTGGCGCTGATCGCGCACGGCCTGTCGAACGCGGAGATCGCCGAGCGGCTGGTCGTGGCCGAGCAGACCGTGAAGACGCACGTGGGCCGGATCCTGGTGAAGCTGGGCCTGCGCGACCGCACCCAGGCCGCGGTGTACGCCTACGAGTCCGGCGTGGTCCGCCCCGGCGTCCGCTGACCCCGGACGGGCCGCGGCGACGCTGGCCACACCGGGGCGGGCCGGGCTAGCGTCCGTCCATGGCAGCTGCTGCGGACCACGTCTTCGACCCCTGGGACCCGGCGTTCGTCGCCGACCCGTATCCGGCCTACGCCGAGCTGCGCGCCCGCGGCCGGGTGATCCGGTACGAGCCGACCGACCAGTGGCTGGTCCCGCACCACGCGGACGTCTCGGCGCTGCTGCGGGACCGCCGGCTCGGCCGTACCTATCTGCACCGGTTCACGCACGAGGAGTTCGGCCGGACCCCGCCCCCGCCGGAGCACGAGCCCTTCCACACCCTCAACGACCACGGGATGCTCGACCTGGAGCCGCCGGACCACACCCGGATCCGGCGCCTGGTGTCGAAGGCGTTCACCCCGCGCACGGTGGAGCGGCTCGCGCCGTACGTGCACGGGCTGGCGAACGAGCTGGTGGCCGCCCTGGTCGCGGACGGCGGCGGCGATCTGCTGACGGACGTGGCGGAACCCCTGCCGGTCGCGGTGATCGCCGAGCTGCTCGGCATCCCGGCGGCGGACCGGGCGCTGCTGCGGCCGTGGTCGGCGGCCATCTGCGGGATGTACGAGCTGAACCCGTCCGAGGAGACGGCGGCCCGGGCGGTGCGGGCGTCGGTGGAGTTCTCCGACTACCTCCGGGAACTGATCGCGGCCCGCCGCGCCGAGCCCGGCGAGGACCTGGTCTCCGCCCTGATCGCGGCCCACGACGAGGGCGACCGCCTCACCGGGCAGGAGCTGGTCTCCACGGTGGTGCTGCTGCTGAACGCGGGCCACGAGGCGACCGTCAACGCCACGGTGAACGGCTGGTACGCCCTGTTCCGCCATCCCGGCCGGCTCGCGGCCCTGCGCGCCGACCACAGCCTCGTCCCGTCCGCCGTGGAGGAGCTGCTGCGCTACGACACCCCGCTCCAGCTCTTCGAACGCTGGGTCCTGGACGACATCGAGATCGGCGGCACGACGGTCCCGAGGGGCGCCGAGGTGGCCCTGCTCTTCGGCTCCGCCAACCACGACCCGGCCGTCTTCGCCGACCCCGGCCGCCTGGACCTGGCCCGCCGGGACAACCCGCACATCTCCTTCGGCGCCGGCATCCACTACTGCGTCGGTGCCGCCCTGGCCCGTGTCGAGCTGGCCGCCTCCCTGACGGCCCTGCTGGAGCGGGCGCCCACGCTGGCCCTCGCGGCGGAGCCGGAACGCCGCCCGAACTTCGTGATCAGGGGGCTGCGGGGGCTCGCCGTGGAGGTGCGGTGAGCCGTGGCGGCGTTCAGTGCCCGGCGGGCAGGACAAGGCTCCAGGCGCCCTCCGCCACCCGCCAGCTCCGCCGGCGCACCGGACCCGACACCACGGCGTCCGCCCGGTAGCGGAACTCCGCCCCGGTGACCGTCACCGTGCGGCCGGCGGCCAGCAGCGGGGTCGCCTCCGCGCCCACGGACATCGGCCGGACCTCCACCGAGGCCATCCCGGCCGTGCCCGGCGTCACCGACACCGCCTCCACCGGCTGGTCCGTGTCGACCACCGGCTGCCCGTCGACCTCCACCCGCAGCCGGGCCGCGCTCGGCGCCGGCACGGTGGCCGGCCGGGCCGGGCGGGCGGCGAGCGTGCGGACCAGCGAGCGGTACCAGGGCCGGCCCGCGGAGATGGGCACCGGTGCGGCGGCGGGCGGCCGCACCGGCGCCGAGGGGATGCGCAGCGCGCCCAGCACCACGTCGTCACCGTCGTCGACCAGCAGGTCCAGCCGCCGCGCCGTACCGTCCAGCACCGCCCGTGCCGCCGCCACCGCGCCGCCGGGCACCCCGAGGGACTCGGCGAGCGAGGTGTCCCCGACCGGGACCACCGACAGCGCGCACCCGCCCAGCTCCCCCTGCCGGTGCAGCAGGGCGACGGCCCGCGCCAGGGCCCGGCCGTCGCCCACCACGACCGGCCGCCGCGACCCCCTGCGGCCCAGGGCGCGGGCGAATTCCTCGGGGTCGTCCGGCAGACAGAGCTTGGCCGCCGCACCCGCGCTGAGCACGTCTTTCGCGATCCGTACGGACTCCCCGTCCGCCTGTCGTGCCGCCGGATCGATGATCACCAGCAGCTGTTCGGACATCGCGGAAGTCGCCACCTCGGTCCTGCCTCGCTTCCTCGGGTAGCATCTTTGTGCAAGAGCCCCTTGCGCTATTGCGCCAGGGGCTTCGTCTATTCCGGGGCATCCGGTCCGACGGTTGTGCGACCGACGACGGTCGCGGTGGTACGCGGCGGTGAACGTTACGCCCATGCCCCCGACCTTGGACATGCCCCGCCCGGAAGGGGTGTACGCGCGTGCCCGCACTTGTGCTGCTCGGTGCTCAGTGGGGTGACGAAGGCAAGGGAAAGGCGACGGATCTCCTCGGTGGTTCCGTCGATTACGTGGTGCGTTATCAGGGCGGCAACAACGCCGGCCACACGGTTGTCGTGGGCGACCAGAAGTACGCACTGCACCTGCTCCCTTCCGGAATCCTGTCGCCCGGCTGTACGCCGGTCATCGGCAACGGTGTCGTCGTCGACCCGTCGGTCCTGCTCTCCGAGCTGAGCGGTCTGAACGAGCGTGGCGTCGACACGTCCAAGCTCCTGATCAGCGGTAACGCGCACGTCATCACGCCGTACAACGTGACCGTCGACAAGGTGACGGAGCGTTTCCTCGGCAAGCGCAAGATCGGTACGACCGGCCGCGGCATCGGCCCGACCTACGCGGACAAGATCAACCGCGTGGGCATCCGGGTCCAGGACCTGTACGACGAGTCGATCCTCCAGCAGAAGGTGGAGGCGGCGCTCGACGTCAAGAACCAGATCCTGACCAAGCTGTACAACCGGCGCGCGATCGCCGCGGACCAGGTGGTCGAGGAGCTGCTGGGCTACGCCGAGCAGATCCGGCCGTACGTCGCCGACACGGTGCTGGTCCTGAACCAGGCCCTGGAGGACGACAAGGTCGTGCTCTTCGAGGGCGGCCAGGGCACGCTGCTGGACATCGACCACGGCACCTATCCCTTCGTGACCTCCTCGAACCCGACGGCGGGCGGCGCCTGCACGGGCGCGGGCGTGGGCCCGACGAAGATCAGCCGTGTGATCGGCATCCTGAAGGCCTACACCACCCGTGTGGGCGCGGGCCCGTTCCCCACGGAGCTGTTCGACGAGGACGGCGAGGCGCTGCGCCGCATCGGCGGCGAGCGGGGCGTCACCACCGGCCGGGACCGCCGCTGCGGCTGGTTCGACGCGGTCATCGCCCGCTACGCCACCCGCGTCAACGGCCTGACCGACTTCTTCCTGACCAAGCTCGACGTCCTCACCGGCTGGGAGCAGATCCCGGTCTGCGTGGCCTACGAGATCGACGGCAAGCGCGTCGAGGAGCTGCCCTACTCGCAGACGGACTTCCACCACGCGAAGCCGGTCTACGAGATGCTGCCGGGCTGGAGCGAGGACATCAGCAAGGCGAAGTCCTTCTCCGACCTCCCGAAGAACGCCCAGAGCTACGTCAAGGCGCTGGAGGAGATGTCCGGCGCCCCGATCTCCGCGATCGGCGTGGGCCCGGGCCGCGACGAGACGATCGAGATCAACTCGTTCCTGTAGAGCGGGCGCCGCTCGTGGGACGCCCTGTCGGTCCGGCCGGCAGGGCGTCCGCCGTTTTTCCGCGGCTCAGCTGAAGACGATCATCGAGCCCTGGGCGAGGGAGCGGGTGGCGGCCGCGTGGAGGCCGAGCCAGACGTGGCGTTCCCGGGCGAAGGGGCTGGGGTCGTAGGGGGCCGGGACCGCCGGTTCCTCCAGCTCCGTGGGGGCCGGGGGCGGGGCGGGGGCGGCCGGGGGGTTGGCGGGGTCTATGCCGATCGCGGGAGCCACGTGCTGCAGTTCCCGCAGCAGGGCCTGCGAGGAGCCCAAGGGGCCGCCGCCCGCCAGGAGTTCGTCGTTGGACAGCGGGTGCGGGAAGTCCACGGGGACGTAGGCGCCCGCGTGGTCGTAGTGCCAGACCAGGTGCGACTGCTGGGCCGTCGTCTCGAACATCTCCAGCAACTGCTCGTAGTCGCCGCCGAGTTCGTCCACCGGCGTCACCGGCAGGCCGCAGACCTGGAGCAGGTGGGCGCGGCGCAGGAAGTGCAGGGCGTCGTAGTCGAAACCGGCGACCGGGGCGACGTCGCCGGACAGGCCCGGCATGTACTGGTACACCGGCACCGGCGGCAGGCCGGCCTCGGCCAGCGCCTTGTCGTACTGCGCGAGTTCCTCGGCGAAGGGGTTGTCCGGGGTGTGGCACAACACGTCCACGAGCGGTACCAGCCACAGGTCACAGGCCAAAGAAGGCTCCTCGCATCGGCGGGTGCGCCGTCACGCACGGCAGCGGGTGGTCAGGGAAGGGTAGTCGCTCGGGCCCCGGGGCGCTGCCCCGTGGGCCCGTATCGGTCGTCTACCCGGCCGCCAGGTGTTCCAGCAGTGCCAGCGAGTGCGCGCTCGAGTCGGCGACGAGCGCGCGGGCCGTCTCCGCCTCGCGCCGGGCCAGCGCGTCGACCAGCTCGGTGTGCCGGTCCCACAGCCGGCCGCGCAGATCGGGCAGGCGCAGCAGGTGCTGCACGGCGCAGACCCAGGACTGCACGCGCAGCCGGTGCAGGAAGTCGCCGAGGTAGGGGTTGCCGAACAGGGCGCTCAGCTCGCGCCAGAAGCGCAGGTCGTAGCCGATGAGGACGGTCAGGTCGCCGGCCGTCGCCGCCCGCTGGGCCTCCTCGCCGCGGCGGCGCACGGTGGCCAGGGCCGCGCCGGTGCGGGGGTCCTCCGGCGGAGTGCGGAAGGCGGGATGGCCCGCGGTGAGGACCTGGAACATGCCGTCGGTGACCAGGCCGCGGGCCTCGATCATGTGCCGGTAGTCGGTGACCGAGTACTCCGGCACGCGGAAGCCGCGGTGCTGGTCGGCCTCCAGGATGCCCTGCGCGGACAGGTCGACCAGCGCCTCGCGGACCGGGGTGGCGGAGACGCCGTACTGGTCGGCTATCTCCTTGACCGTGAACGCCCGGCCCGGGCGCAGCCGTCCCGCCAGCACCTCGTCACGGAGCGCGTCCGCGATCTGCTGGCGCAGGGTGCTGCGCGTCACGGGGCCGTTTCCGGGCATGCTCCGTGCCTCTCCTCACACGTCCGGGTGCGGTGCTCGTACGGACCCGCGATATCCGCGGGTCCCTCTTCCTTACGGGCACGCCACCTTACGCGTTCGAATCGGTGCGGCGGCAGTCGTGTGCGGTCACACGGTGTGCTCGTCGGCGGCGCTCAGCGCGGCGTCGAGTGCGGCCAGGCCCTCCTTCAGCTCGGCCTCGGTGGCGGTGCACGGCGGGGCGACGTGGGTGCGGTTCATGTTCACGAACGGCCACAGCCCGTGCCGCCTGGCGGCGGCGGTGAAGGCGGCCATCGGGGCGTTCGCCTCGCCGGCCGCGTTGTACGGCACCAGCGGCTCGCGGGTCTCGCGGCTGCGCACCAGCTCCAGCGCCCAGAACATGCCGGTGCCGCGCACCTCGCCGACGCTCGGGTGGCGGGCGGCCAGCTCGGCGAGGCCGGGGCCGACGACGCTCTCGCCGAGCCGCCTGGCGTTCTCCACGATGCCTTCCTCCGCCATCACGTTGATCGTGGCGACGGCGGCGGCGCAGGCCAGCGGGTGGCCGGAGTAGGTGAGGCCGCCCGGGTAGGGGCGCGTGCCGAAGGTCTCGGCGATCTTCCCGGAGATGGCGACACCGCCGAGCGGCACGTACCCCGAGTTCACTCCCTTGGCGAAGGTCATCAGGTCGGGGACGACATCGAACAGGTCCGCCGCGAACCACTCGCCGGTCCGGCCGAAACCGGCCATGACCTCGTCCAGGACGAAGACGATCCCGTACTTGTCGCACAGCTCGCGCACGCCGGCCAGGTAACCGGGCGGCGGGATCATGATGCCGGCGGTGCCCGGGACGGTCTCCAGGATGATCGCGGCGATGGTGCCCGGGCCCTCGAAGGCGATCGTCGTCTCCAGGTGCTCCAGCGCCCGGGCGCATTCCTGCTCCTCGGTCTCGGCGTAGAAGCGGGAGCGGTAGAGGAACGGCGCCCAGAAGTGGACGACGCCGTTCGAGCCGCTGTCGTTCGCCCAGCGGCGCGGGTCGCCGGTGATGTTGACCGCCTGCTGGGTGCCGCCGTGGTACGAGCGGTAGGCCGAGAGCACCTTGGGGCGGCCGGTGTGCAGCCGGGCCATGCGCACCGCGTGCTCCACGGCGTCCGCGCCGCCGTTGGTGAAGAAGATCTTGTCCAGGTCGCCGGGGGTCCGCTCGGCGATCAGCCGGGCCGCCTCCGAGCGGGCCTCGACGGCGAACGCGGGCGCGAAGGTGGTCAGCTTCGCGGCCTGCTCCTGGATCGCCGCGACGACCTTGGGGTGCTGGTAGCCGATGTTGGTGAAGACGAGCCCGCTGGTGAAGTCCAGGTACCGGGTGCCGTCGTAGTCCCAGAAGTACGACCCCTCGGCGCCGGCGACGGCGAGCGGGTCGATGAGGTCCTGGGCGGACCAGGAGTGGAAGACGTGCGCGCGGTCGGCGGCCTTCACTGCGGCGCCGGCTTCGGGGCTGGGCTGAGGGGTCATGCCGGTGAGGGTAGATGTCCGCGATGCGGAAGGCATATCGGCGTCCTGTTCCGTGGACAGGGGGAATCCGCGACAGATTGTCGACGGGCGGCGGCACCGGGCGGGCGTGGCGCGTTCCCGGCGATGCCCGGCGTGGCCGGTTCCCGGCGCGGTCGGTTCCTGTCGCGGAACCGTGGGACCGGGCCCGGGCGAGGTGACGTACCGGCGCACTATTGTCGGGCGTTGCAGACCTATGGGGGGGAAGGCGGCGCGGGGATGGAGAAGCTGGGACCGGGGGATCCGTCGGCGATCGGGGCCTACCGGCTGCTGGCGCGGCTCGGCGCGGGCGGCATGGGCCGGGTGTACCTGGCCCGGTCGGACCGGGGCCGGACCGTGGCGGTGAAGCTCGTCCGGGCGGAACTGGCCGAGCGGGAGGAGTTCCGGGCGCGGTTCCGGCAGGAGGTGCACGCCGCGCGCCGGGTCGGCGGGTACTGGACCGCGCCGGTGCTGGACGCGGACACCGAGGCGCCGGTGCCCTGGGTGGCGACCGGGTACGTGGCCGGGCCGAGCCTCCAGCGGGTCGTCGGGCACGACCACGGGGCGCTGCCCGAGCGGTCGGTACGGATCCTGGCGGCGGGGCTCGCGCAGGCGCTCCGGGACATCCACGCGGCCGGGATCGTGCACCGGGACCTCAAGCCGTCGAACGTGCTGGTCACCATCGACGGGCCGCGTGTGATCGACTTCGGAATCGCGCGGGCGCTGGAGAGCCCGGCTTCGGGCGTGGAGGGGCTCACCCGGACCGGCGCGCTCGTCGGGTCGCCCGGGTTCATGGCGCCCGAGCAGGTGCGCGGGGACCGGATCACGCCCGCGTGCGACGTGTTCTGCCTGGGGTCCGTGCTCGCCTACGCGGCGACCGGGTCGCTGCCCTTCGGGACCGCCGACAGCGGGGTCCACGCGCTGATGTTCCGCATCGCCCAGGAGGAGCCGGACCTGACGGGCGTGCCGGAGGGCGTCGCCGACCTGGTACGGGACTGCCTGCGCAAGGACCCGGCGAACCGGCCCTCGCTGGAGGCGATCCTGGAGCGGACCGGGGTGGAGGACACGGTCACCGGCGGCCGCTCCCGCGATCCCTGGCTGCCCAGCGCCCTGGTCGCCCAACTCGGCCGGCACGCCGTACGGCTACTGGAGGCGGAAAGCCCGGAGGAGGACGACGGCACCACCGACGGGAGACACCCGGGCACGGCTCCGGCGGGCACGGACACGGCCGGACCGGGGTGGCCCGCCGGTATGGGCGGGGCCGCGGGACCGGGAGCACCTGCCGGGCCCGGAACGCCTCACGGACCGGGAGCGGCCGTCGGTGCGGGGTGGCTCGCCGGTGAACCTGGTGGGCCCGTCGGCTGGGACGGCCACCGTGACTCGGGCCGGGCGCACGCGGGTGGGAGTCAGCCCGGCGGGGGACACCCGGGCGCGGGCGTGGCCGGAGCGGGATGGCCCGCCGGTGCGGGCGGGACCGCCGGCCCGGGAACGCCTCCCGGGTCGGGCGCGCTCGCTGGACCGGGGGCGCCCGCTGAGCCGGGAACGCCTCATGGGCCGGGGACACCCGCAGGGCCGTGGACGCCTCCGAGGCCGGGGGCGCCCGCTGGACCGGGGGCGCCTGCCGGGGCGGGAACGCCTCATGGGTCGGGAATGCCCGCCGGGGCGCACACGCCTTATGGGCCGGGGACACCCGCAGGGCCGTGGACGCCTCCGAGGCCGGGGGCGCCCGCTGGACCGGGGGAGCCCGCCGGGCATGGAACGCCTTATGGGCCGGGGACACCCGCAGCGCCGGGAACGCCTCCCGGGTCGGGCGCGCTCGCTGGACCGGGGGTGCCTGCCGGGGCGGGCGCGCCTTATGGGTCGGGGACGTCCGCCGGGCCGGACGCGCCTTATGGTCCGGGGGCACCCGCCGGGCCGGGAACGTCTTATGGGTCGGGGACGTCCGCCGGGCCGGACGCGCCTTATGGTCCGGGGGCACCCGCCGGGCCGGGAACGTCTTATGGGTCGGGGACGTCCGCCGGGCCGGACGCGCCTTATGGTCCGGGGGCACCCGCCGGGCCGGGGGCACCTGCCGGGCCGTACACACCTCCTGGACCGGGCGCACCCGCCGGGCCGGGCACGCCTCCCGGGCCGGGAACGCCCGTCGGCACGGGGTGGCCCGCTGGTCCGGAGACGCCCGGAGGGCCGGGGACGCCTGGGCCGGGGGAGCCCGCCGGTACGACGATGCCCACCGCGTCCGCGGTGTCCGGCGGTGCCGGTGGGTCCGCCGGGGCCGGGGGGCCGTACAGGGGGCCGGTCGTCGACGGGTCTCCCGAGCACGCGCCCGTCTCCGACGGCGGCGCCTCCGCTCCCGGCAGCCACCTGCCCCCCGCCGCCACCCGCCGGACTCCGCCCGCCGCGCCCCCGGCGTACGGTGCTCCGCAGCCCCAGCCGCATCCCCAGCACCCCCACCCCGCCTACGGCTACCCCCAGCAGACCGGGGCCGGAGCCTGGGGCGGGGCGCGGCAGGCGCCGGCGTACCAGCCCTATGCCGGCGGACTCGGCTCCACACCGCCGTACGGCCCGCCGGACGCCGGCCCACCGGCGGAGCCGGAGCGGCGCAGCGGCCGGTCCACCGCACTGCTCGTCGTGATCGCGCTGGTCGTGGCGCTGGGCGCGGGCGGCTCGGTGTACGCGCTGATGAAGAACGGCAGCGGCGCCCGGAACCAGGGCAGCGGCCCGGTCCCCACGCACGCCGCCACGCCCCGGGACGGCTCGGCCGCCCCCACGGCCACGTCGGCCGCGCCCACTCCGAGCACTTCGCGGACGTCCGCCGCGGGGTCGGTCCCGGACGCCTATCTGGGCACCTGGCGGACGACCCTCGGCAACGCGGGCGGCACCGGCACCCGTGAACTGACCATCCGGCAGGGCGAGGTCGGGGACACCGTGCTGACCCTGGTCGCGGACGGGCCGGCCGAGAGCGGCGGGTCGTACCACTGTGTCTTCGAGGCCGAGCTGGCCGAAGCACCCGCCGGGAACGGGCCGTTGGCGATCGGGCCGTCCACCGTCACCACCGGGGAGCCCGCCTCCTCCTGCACCCCGGGCGAGGCCACCGAGATCACCCTGCTGCCGGACGGACGCCTGAAGCGGGCCAAGGCGAGCGGCGGGGAGAGCCTGACGTACAGCAAGGAGTGACGAACCCGCTCTGGCGGCCGGGTGGTCGAACGGCGGGCGAAGGAGGTCGGTGCCGGGCCTCGACGGCGGTGCGCCGGCCCTGCGGCCGAGGGTCAGCGCGGCTCCGGTGGGCGCTGCCTCGGCATGTTGGGGCGGCTGCCGCTCGCCGGCGGCAGGGGGAAGCGCGCCCCGCCCGCGCCGCCCGTCTCCTGCCGGGGCACCGCGGCCACCGCCGTCTGGAGGTCCAGCGGGGCCGGGCCCGCGCGGAACTGCGCCATCCAGTCGGTCGTCTCCGTGCGCACCAGTTCCGCGAGGTCCTCGGAGAAGCGCCGCAGCACCGCCAGGCACCGCTCGGCCGCCTCGCTCGCCGTGCCCTCCGCCGGGCCCAGCACCTCCCGCACGCTCTCCGAGGCCCAGTCGAACTGCAACGCCTGGAGCCGCCGCTGCACCGCCTGGGCGGTGGCCACGTCCCGCATCCAGCCGGACGTGCACCCGAAGAACCGGTCGACACCCACGCCGGCCCCCGCGAGCAGCAGCGCCAGACAGCCCCAGGGTGCCGTCCCGGCGGCCACCCCGGTGAGGTCCAGCAGCGGCAGCGCCGCCCCGGCCACCGCCCCGGCCGCCGTGGTGACCCGCAGCGCGCGCGCCCCGCGCCGCTTCCGGGACCGGTCCCGCAGATACCAGGCGGCCGTCTCCAGTCCCCGGCGCTCCACCCAGCGGTACAGCTCGTCCAGCCGCTCGGCCGGTTCGCCCCAGTCCCCGAGCGGAAACGTCCGCCCGGTCAGATCGCCCGGCCGCAGCCCGGCCGCCCCCTCGCCCCGCCCGTCCTGAGGCGGACCCTCGGGCTGCATCTCCGGCTGACCCACCCGGCACTCCCTACTGATCACGACCGGTCGCGTTGCGTGACATTCCATGCCGACGCGCGGCCCCCTTCCTACCGCCCAACGGGTGGCGGAGAGGGAGGTTTCCCCGCTTTTCCGCCCGGAAGAGGGCCTTGATCAGGTATAGGACAGCCGTCTTTCTCACTCGAAAGAGTGGCAGGGCAGCGACCGCGTGGACCACGTAGGCTCGTTGACGACTGAGAAAACGTCGGAGACGACGACGCGGAAGACGGCGAGGAGCTGATCGTGATCCCCGGTGGCCAGCCCAACATGCAGCAGTTGCTCCAGCAGGCCCAGAAGATGCAGCAGGACCTGGCGCGGGCGCAGGAGGAACTGGCGAACACCGAGGTCGACGGGCAGGCGGGCGGCGGCCTGGTGAAGGCCACCGTGACCGGCGCCGGCGAGCTGCGCGCGCTGAGGATCGACCCGAAGGCGGTGGACCCGGAGGACACCGAGACCCTCGCCGACCTGATCCTGGCGGCCGTCCAGGCGGCCAACCAGAACGCGCAGACGCTCCAGCAGCAGAAGCTCGGCCCGCTGGCGCAGGGGCTGGGCGGCGGCAGCGGCATCCCGGGCCTGCCGTTCTGACCCGCTCCGGGCCGCCGCCTTCCGGGCGGCGGCGCAGGGCAACTACCGTACGTACCGAAAGGTCTCCAGGAAAGGCAGTCCGTTGTACGAAGGCGTGGTCCAGGACCTCATCGACGAGCTGGGGCGGCTGCCCGGCGTCGGTCCCAAGAGCGCGCAGCGGATCGCCTTCCACGTCCTGCAGGCCGAGCCGGCCGACGTGAAGCGGCTCGCGCACGCCCTGCTGGAGGTCAAGGCGAAGGTGCGCTTCTGCGCCACCTGCGGCAACGTGGCGCAGGAGGAGCTGTGCGGCATCTGCCGCGACCCGCGCCGCGACCCCGCCGTCATCTGTGTGGTGGAGGAGCCGAAGGACGTCGTCGCGATCGAGCGCACCCGTGAGTTCCGCGGCCGGTACCACGTGCTCGGCGGCGCGATCAGCCCGATCGAGGGCGTCGGACCCGACGACCTGCGTATACGGGAACTTCTCGCGCGGTTGGCCGACGGGTCGGTCACGGAGCTGATCCTGGCCACGGACCCGAATCTGGAAGGCGAGGCGACGGCCACGTACCTCGCCCGCATGATCAAGCCCATGGGCCTGAAGGTCACCCGCCTGGCCAGCGGCCTCCCGGTGGGTGGCGACCTGGAATACGCGGACGAGGTGACCCTCGGCCGCGCCTTCGAGGGGAGACGACTGCTAGATGTCTGATGCCACGCTGCATGCCACGACGCAGAACCCGGACGACTTCGCGGTGCAGATCGCGGACCAGGTGGAGAGCTTCCTGGTGGCCGTCACGGAGGTGGCCAGGGGCGCCGAGCCGGGCTCGGCGGTCCCCTTCCTCCTCCTGGAGGTCTCCCAGCTGCTGCTGGCCGGCGGCCGGCTGGGCGCCCACGAGGACTTCGTCCCCGACGAGCGCTACGAGCCCGACCCGGGCCCCGAGCCGGACGTGGACGAGCTGCGCGAGAACTTCGCCCGGCTGCTGGACCCGGTCGACGTCTACTCCGAGGTCTTCGACCCGTACGAGCCCCGCAAGGCGCCCGTGCCGGCCCGGATCTCCGACGACCTCGCCGACATCATCACCGACCTCAGGCACGGCATGGCCCACTACCGCGCGGGCCGTACCACCGAGGCCCTGTGGTGGTGGCAGTTCTCGTACTTCTCCAACTGGGGAGGGATGGCCTCGGCGGTGCTGCGCGCCCTGCAGTCCGTCCTCATCCACGTCCGGCTGAACCAGCCCCTGGAGGAGCTGGACGGCCTGGACACCGACCAGGCCGACATAGGCGACGAGACGCTGGAGTTCGAGGCGGGCCGGGTCATGGCCGAGGAGATCGGCGCTCCGCTGGGCATCCGGCCGGCGCAGTAGCGCCCGTCCGCCGGTTGTGAGCCGGGGCACTTTGGGAGTGGTGCGCCGCGCGCTGGGCAGGGTCCGACCGGGGCGGACGATGTCTCACCATGCGGGAGCAGGATGGTGGAATTCGGACGCTCGTTAGACTGAGCCGACACAAACGAACCGAGCGAGGAGCGCACGTGGGCCTTGTCGTGCAGAAGTACGGAGGCTCCTCCGTAGCCGATGCCGAGGGCATCAAGCGCGTCGCCAAGCGGATCGTGGAAGCGAAGAAGAACGGCAACCAGGTTGTCGTCGTCGTTTCCGCGATGGGCGACACGACGGACGAGCTGATCGATCTCGCCGAGCAGGTGTCTCCGATGCCTGCCGGGCGGGAGTTCGACATGCTGCTGACCGCCGGAGAGCGGATCTCCATGGCCCTGCTGGCGATGGCGATCAAAAACCTGGGCCACGAGGCGCAGTCCTTCACCGGCAGCCAGGCAGGCGTCATCACCGACTCGGTCCACAACAAAGCCCGGATCATCGACGTCACGCCGGGCCGGATCCGGACGGCCCTGGACGAGGGCAACATCGCCATCGTCGCCGGTTTCCAGGGCGTCAGCCAGGACAAGAAGGACATCACCACGCTGGGCCGCGGTGGGTCCGACACGACGGCCGTGGCGCTCGCCGCCGCGCTCGACGCCGAGGTCTGCGAGATCTACACCGACGTCGACGGCGTGTTCACCGCCGACCCGCGTGTGGTGAAGAAGGCCCGGAAGATCGACTGGATCTCCTTCGAGGACATGCTGGAGCTGGCCTCGTCCGGGTCCAAGGTGCTGCTGCACCGCTGTGTGGAGTACGCCCGCCGCTACAACATCCCGATCCATGTCCGGTCCTCGTTCAGCGGACTTCAGGGCACATGGGTCAGCAGTGAGCCGATTGGGGACAAGAAGGTGGAGCAGGCCATCATCTCCGGTGTCGCGCACGACACCTCCGAGGCCAAGATCACGGTCGTCGGCGTGCCGGACAAGCCGGGTGAGGCCGCCGCGATCTTCCGGACCATCGCCGATGCCGAGGTCAACATCGACATGGTCGTGCAGAACGTGTCCGCCGCCGCCACCGGGCTGACGGACATCTCCTTCACCCTGCCGAAGACCGAGGGCCGCAAGGCCATCGACGCGCTGGAGCGCAACCGTCCCGGCATCGGCTTCGACTCGCTGCGCTACGACGACCAGATCGGCAAGATCTCCCTGGTCGGCGCCGGTATGAAGACCAACCCGGGCGTCACCGCCGCCTTCTTCGAGGCGCTGAGCAACGCGGGCGTGAACATCGAGCTGATCTCGACCTCCGAGATCCGCATCTCGGTCGTCACCCGCGCCGACGACGTGCCCGAGGCCGTCCGCGCCGTGCACACCGCCTTCGGGCTCGACTCCGACTCCGACGAGGCCGTCGTCTACGGAGGCACCGGCCGATGAGCCGGGGTACGGGCCGATGACCGGCAGGCCGACGCTCGCGGTCGTGGGAGCGACCGGGGCCGTCGGCACGGTCATGCTCCGGATCCTGTCCCAGCGCGCCGACATCTGGGGCGAGATCCGGCTGCTCGCCTCGCCGCGCTCGGCCGGCCGCAAGCTGACCGTGCGCGGGGCGGAGGTCGAGGTGACGGCCCTGGCGGAGGACGCCTTCGACGGCGTCGACATCGCGCTGTTCGGCGTCCCCGCGGACGTCGCCGCCGCCTGGGCACCGGTCGCCGCCGCGTGCGGCGCGGTCGTCGTCGACGGCTCCGGCGCCTTCCGGGCCGACGCGGACGTGCCGCTCGTGGTGCCCGAGGTCAATCCGCACGCGCTGCGCTCCCGCCCGCGCGGCATCGTCGCGAGCCCCGACAGCGCCACCCTGACGATGATCGTCGCCCTGGGCGCGCTGCACGCCGAGTACGGCCTGCGCGAGCTGGTGGTCTCGTCGTACCAGGCGGCGAGCGGGGCCGGGCGGGCCGGCGTGGACGCCCTGCGGACCCAGC
This sequence comes from Streptomyces sp. SCL15-4, assembly GCF_033366695.1. Lineage (NCBI taxonomy): Bacteria > Bacillati > Actinomycetota > Actinomycetes > Kitasatosporales > Streptomycetaceae > Streptomyces > Streptomyces sp. SCL15-4. The sequence goes on along the minus strand of NZ_JAOBTQ010000001.1, from coordinate 3,977,364 downwards.
TGGCCCTGGTGGCCGGGACCGAGCTGGGCACCCGGCCGGGAGACCTGAGGCGGGCCGTCGGGGACGCCACCGGGCCCTTCCCGGAGCCGGTCGCGCTGAACGTCGTCCCGTGGACCGGGCCGCCGCGGGCGGACGGCCGGTCGGCGCAGGAACTGGCCGTGCGCGAGGAGACCCGCCGGATCCTCGGCCTGCCGGCGCTGCCGGTCGCCGTGACCTGCGTCCAGGTTCCGGTGGTCACCACGCATGCGCTCACCGTGCACGCCCGCTTCCAGCGCGAAGTGGAAGTCGACGGCGCCCGGGAGATCCTCGCGACCGCGCCGGGCGTGGTGCTGTGCGACGACCCGGCCGCCGGCGAGTTCCCCACCCCGGCCGACGTGGTGGGCACCGACCCGGCCTGGGTGGGCCGCCTGCGCCGGTCGCTGGACGATCCGGCCGCGCTGGAGTTCTTCGTGTGCGGCGACAATCTGCGCAAGGGCGCCGCGCTGAACTGCGTACAGCTCGCGGAGCTGCTCGCCGGACCGGCCGGCGGGGAGCCGGGCGGGCGGCCGGCCGTGTCTGACGCTTTGTAGGATCCGGGTAAGAAGTGTGGCCGGGAGCATGGTCGAAACCACTTGAACCGTCCCTCTTGGCGGCAGAGGATTCTCTCCCCGTCTTCCGCAACCGTACGGAGGGCGGGGAGCGTCTTTGCGGTCACCCTTGCGGGGCCTGGGGACGTGATGATCCTGGCGTGGGGACGCCGTGATCGGGGCGTGGGGACGCCCGTTCAAATGGGATATAAGGGAAGAGCGGGACGCATGACGGCACTTGAGGCCCGGCCGGTTGTTGCACATGTGACGCCCGGCACGTACAACCCCCGAGGGGGGAAACGTGTCCAACTGACGTGGCAGAGGTACTCGAACTCAGTGTGGCCCGCGGCGGCACGGCCCTGCGGCCTCCCGCGGTGCTCCGGCCCCGCGCGTCCGGCGGCATGCCGGTGATCGCGCCCATGCCCGCAGCGCGGCCCGCCCGCATACCCAGTCAGCGTGACGGTGCCGAGGAGCTGCCCGGTGCCGTGACGGCCGAGGCCGCCGGGACCACCGTCGACCACCTCACCGAGACCTACCGGGCGCACTACCGCTCGCTGCTGGGTCTCGCCGCGCTCCTCCTCGACGACACCGCCTCCTGCGAGGACGTCGTCCAGGAGGCATTCATCCGCGTCCACTCGGCCCGCAAACGCGTCCGTGACCCCGAGAAGACCCTCGCCTATCTGCGGCAGACGGTCGTCAACCTCTCCCGTTCCACGCTGCGCCGCCGCATCCTCGGCCTGAAGCTGCTCTCCAAGCCGATGCCCGACGCGGCGAGCGCGGAGGAGGGCGCCTACGACCAGCTGGAGCGGCGGGACCTCATCCAGGCGATGAAGGGCCTGCAGCGCCGCCAGCGCGAGGTCCTCGTGCTGCGGTACTTCGCGGACATGACCGAGGCCCAGGTCGCCGAGACGCTCGGCATATCCCTCGGCTCGGTGAAGGCGTACGGCTCGCGGGGCATCGCCGCGCTTCGGGTGGCCATGAGGGCCCTGGCATGAGCGACCGCGCCGAAGGGGGCGACTCCCATGAACGTCACGAGCCCTACGCCTGGCACGAGCCGACGCGCCACCACGGGCAACCGCACACGCCAACGCACGCTGGGAACGGAACTGTGAACCACGGCCCCGACGGCAAGGGCCCCGCGAGGCCCGCCCCGGTCACCGACTCACCGGACGGCCTCGACGGACTCGACGAACTCGACGGACTCGGCTCGGACGAGCTGGCCCTGCGCCGTCTGCTGCACACGGCGGTGGACGACCTCGAACCGCGCGGCGGCACCCTGGAGCACCTGCGCCGGGCGGTCCCCGCGCGCCGCGCCCGCAAGCGCCAGGCGTTGGTCGGCGCGGCGGCGGCGGCCCTGTTCATCGGCACCGCGATCCCCGCCCTGGTGCACGTCTCCCAGGCCGGCGGCTCCGACCCCAACACCGCTATGGCCGGCCAGACCTCCCAGGCCCAGGGCGGCACCGGCCAGGGCAAGGACAAGGGCACCGCCGGCAAGGACGACAAGAAGGACACCCCGAGCACCGAGGTCAAGCCCGGCAAGGAACCGGACGAGGCCGAGGGCGAGAAGGACCACAAGCAGGGCCACCGCCCCGGCATTCCCGGCGGCGCCCAGCCCACCGCCACCACCCCCGCCGGCATCCCGCCGTGCTCGCCGGGCCGGCTCGGCTCCGCCGTCGGCACCGTGGACGCCCCCGACTCCGCGGGCGTGGTCTACGGCACCTTCCGCGTCGTCAACGTCTCCGCCGGGGCCTGCAAGGTGACCGGCCCCGGCAGCGTCGCCCCGTCGGCCCAGGGCGCCGCCGACCCGGCCAAGATCGGCGCCGTGCGGCACTCGGCGGGGGACGCGGCGGCGGCCCTGCCCGACCCCTCCCTGGAGGTCGCCTCGCTGGTCCTGCAGCCCGGGGCGGCGTACGAGGAGAAGTTCGCCTTCGTGCCGTCCGAGACCTGTCCCGCCGTGGGCGGCGGCACCACCGGAGGTTCCGACACGGGCGGCCCGTCCCCCGATCCGTCGCCGACCCAGGAGGCGAGCGCGACCGGCGGGACGACCGACACCAGCACCGGCACGCCGGGCGCCACGACCCAGCTGACGACCGAGGAGGGCACGGCCGACGGCAGCGTCGCGGTCACCCACACGGCTCAGGGCGGCGCGCCTGCGGCGACCGCGGTGGTGCCGGGAGCGTGCGCGGGGACGGTGTACTACACGGGGCTGCTGGCGGGGGCGTGAGCCCTGCCGGCCGGCGCCGGGACCCGGTGGGTCAGCCGCTCGGGACCGGGGTGCGCTCCGCGTCCTCCGGTACCAGGCCCAGCGCCGCGTCCCGCTGGAACTCCAGCTCCCGCCGCAGCAGCCGGAACCACATGAACACCACGAACCCCGCGAAGACGAACCACTCGCCGGTGTAACCGAGGTTCTGGAACGCCTTCAGGTCCAGGCCCGTACCGGTCGGCGCGCTCGCGGGCACGGCCTTCATCCCGGCGTCGCCCTTGTCCAGCGTCACCCACGCGTCGTACAGCCGGTACGGCACCAGGTTGACCAGCGACGCCGAGCTGATCGCCGCCGTCTGCCCGGCCGGCAGCCCGCCCCGCGCGCTGACCCCGTTGTCCCCCGGGGTCTCGGACGCCTGGAGCGCGCCGGTCACGGTGACCTCGCCGGCGGGCGCGGCGGGGGCCTTCGCCGGGTCCGCCGTGCCGGGCAGCCAGCCCCGCACCACGGGCAGTGCCTTGCCGGAGCCGGTGCGCAGCAGGGTGAGGACGTAGAAGCCGCTCCTGCCGTCCAGCTCCCGGCCGGGCACCAGCAACTGCCTGCCGTAGTGCCCGCTCGCCGTGACCCGCCGGCCCGAGGTGCTCTTGTCGACGGGCAGCATCGAGTCCAGCGGGCGCGCGGCCTCGCTCCGGCCGGACGTGGCCTGCTCGGTCGCGGTGCGGTGGTCCTCCACGCGCCCCTCGAACCGGCTCAGCTGCCACGACCCCATGAACACGCAGAACGGGATGGCGAGCAGCACGAAGACGTTGATGCCCCACCAGCGGGGTGTCAGCAGAAACCGGTACACGCCCTCCACGGTACGGCGCCCGCCGCGGGGTCCGGGGCGCGGGTCGGCTCTTGGACCGGCTCCGGCGGCACCTGCCGGCCCGGCGGCCTCCGCCGCGCCGGACGCGGAGCCGTCGTACGGGGACGAGGAACCGGCGGAAACGCCCATGGCCCGGAAGTTGTCCACAGGCTGCGCACACCCGTCACCCACTTGTCGGCCCGGCCGGGCAGTATGGGCGCATGACTGGGGCCATGAGTGAAAACAGGACACCGGACACACCGGACATGCCGGACTGGGAGAAGCGGTTCAGGGCGCCGCGGGTCTCCCTGCCCGACTGGGCGGAGGACGCGCCGGACCGCGCCTTGTTCGTGTCGAACGCGACGGGGACGTACGAGCTGTACGCGTGGGACCGCGCGACGGGCGAGCAGCGGCAGGCGACGGACCGGCCGAACGGCACGACGGACGGCGTGCTCTCCCCGGACGGCGCGTGGATCTGGTGGTTCGACGACAAGGACGGCGACGAGTTCGGCGTCTGGCGCCGCCAGCCGTTCACGGGCGGCCCCGACGAGCCGGCCGTGCCCGGCCTGGCCCCGTCCTACCCGGCCGGCCTGGCCCTGTCCCGCGACGGCCGCACGGCGGTCGTGGGCCGCTCCACGGACGATGACGGTACGACGATCCACCTGGCGCGCGAGGGCGCGGAGCCGGTGGAGATCTACCGGCACCGCGAGTCGGCGGGCGTCGGCGACCTCTCGCACGACGGCTCGCTGATCGCGGTCGAGCACACCGAGCACGGCGACGCCATGCACGCCGCCCTGCGCGTGCTCCGCCCGGACGGCACGACGGTCGCCGAGCTGGACGACACCAAGGGCGGCGTCGAGGAACTGGGCCTGGAGGTGCTGGGCTTCGCCCCGGTCGACGGCGACACCCGGCTGCTCGTCGGCCATCAGCGCCGGGGCCGCTGGGAGCCCATGGTGTGGGACGTGGCGACGGGCGAGGAGACGGAGCTGGCGCTGGAGCTGCCGGGCGACGTCGGCGCCGAGTGGTATCCGGACGGTTCGGCGCTGCTCGTCGTGCACGGCTTCGAGGCCCGCAGCGAGCTGTTCCGCTTCGATCTGGCGGCCCGCGAGCTGACCCGCATCCCGACCCCGCCCGGCACGGTCTCCGGTGCGACGGCCCGCCCCGACGGCAGCGTGGAGTACCTGTGGTCGTCGGCCGCCGAGCCGCCGGTGGTGCGGTCCACGTCCGGCGGTGCGGTGCTGGACCCGCCGGGCATGGCGTGCCCGCCGTCGGTGCCGGTGGAGGACGTGTGGGTGGAAGGGCCCGGCGGACGCATCCACGCCCTCGTCCAGAAGCCGGCGGGCGCCACGGGCCCCCTGCCCACCGTCTTCGACCTGCACGGCGGCCCGACCTGGCACGACAGCGACTCCTTCGCGGCGGGCCCGGCGGCCTGGGTCGACCACGGTTACGCGGTGATCCGCGTCAACTACCGCGGCTCCACCGGCTACGGCCGCGCCTGGACCGACGCCCTCAAGCACCGGGTGGGCCTGATCGAGCTGGAGGACGTGGCCGCGGTCCGGGACTGGGCGGTCTCCTCGGGCCTCGCCGACCCCGCCCGCCTGGTCCTCACCGGCGCGTCCTGGGGCGGCTACCTCACCCTGCTCGGCATCGGCACCGAGCCGGACGCCTGGGCGCTGGGCATCGCGGTGGTCCCGGTCGCGGACTACGTCACGGCGTACCACGACGAGATGGAGTCCCTGAAGGCCATGGACCGCACCCTGCTCGGCGGCACGCCCGAGGAGGTCCCGGACCGCTTCGCCGCGTCCTCCCCGCTCACCTACGTCGACCGGGTCAAGGCCCCGGTCTACATCTCGGCGGGCGTCAACGACCCCCGCTGCCCGATCCGCCAGATCGACAACTACGTCAAACGCCTGGAGACCCGCGACGCGCCCCACGAGGTCTACCGCTACGACGCGGGCCACGGCTCCCTGGTGGTCGACGAACGCATCAAGCAGGTCGGCCTGGAACTGGACTTCGCGGCCCGGCACCTGCCCGCGTAACCGGTGCCGGACGCGCGCCGGCCGAGGACGGCCACCATGGCCGCTGCTCCCACACCGGCGTGCCCGGCCACTCCACGGGCCCGTGTGTGGCCGGGTCCGCCGGACTGCGGTATCTCCGCGCTCGATCGGCCGAGTCCTCGAGAGCCGCGCTTCAGCCGGGCCCTGTGACGCGGCGCGGTCAGCGGAGTTCCGCCAGGCCCCTGCGTGTTGCCGCCACGACCACCCGGTCCCCCTTCGCCAGTACGTGGTCGGCGGCGGTGTCGGGGTGGCCCAGGCGGGCCAGGGCGCGCCAGGAGCCGGTGTGGAAGGCCTCGGACAGGGTGCGGCCCTCCAGCCGGGGGTGGCCGTCGACGTCGACCGCGGCGAAGAGCAGGACGCGGCGCTCCACCGCGATCGCGCCCAGGACCTGCCGGCCGAGCATCGCCCCGGCGAACGCGGGCGCGGCCAGATGGGTGACGCTGCGGCTGCGGGTCAGGGCGTGCGGGTGGGCGGCGCGCAGGGTGCGGTAGACGGCGGTGGCGAAGTCGTCGTCGTACAGGCGCAGGACCACGCGGAGGTCGGGGCGGACCGTGCGGGCGTAGAGGACGGCCTCCAGGTTGGTGGTGTCGGCGCTGGTCACCGCGAGCAGCGTCCCCGCCCGGTGGATCTGGGCCGCCTCCAGTACGCCTTCCTGGGTGACGTCGCCGAGGACCACCGGCACCCGTAGCCGCCGGGCGGTGGCCAGGCCGCGTGCCTCCGGGTCGGACTCGACGCACACGACGGGGACGTTCAGCTCGCGCAGCCGGGTCAGCACCCGGGTGCCGATCTTGCCGAGTCCGAGCAGCACCACGTGTCCGCTCAGCCCGCGCGGCGGTCTGCGCAGGGTGGAGGCGGTGCGGAAGGTGCCCAGCGCCTCCAGCCCGGCGGCCAGCAGCACCGGCAGCAGGAGCAGCCCGACGAGTGCGGACAGCAGTTGCAGGACCTGTCGGCCGAGGGGTTCCTTCAGCGCCGGGTCGTCGATGGCGAACAGGTCGAGCAGGGTGATGTAGCAGGCGCGCAGCGGATGGATGCCGGTGACCAGCGACAGGGTGACGGCGAGCGCGACCACGCAGCCGACCAGCCCGGCCAGCGACCAGCGCAGCCGCCGGGAGAAGAGCGAGGCGAGCGGCATGACACCGGTCAGCCGGCGGGCGGGCCTCGCGGATTCGGCGTCGGCGGGGGAGGAGACGTGTTCCAGCACCACGGCGGGCCGTCCGGCGGCCTGCCGTACCTCCTCGTCGCCGGGGAGCAGGCGCGGCGGCTGCTCCCCGCCGGACAGCAACGCGAGCGTGCACAGGCCGGGATCGGCGCCCGCCCCCTCCTCGCCGGCCGGCGGGCGTTCCACGGCGCGCAGCAGCAGGCCCTCGGTCTGTACGACCTTGCCGGTACCGGCGACGGCGGTGGCCGCGAGCGCGGGCGCGGCGGTGTCGGCGTCGGACAGTACGGTCGTGGAGGCCTCCGGGCCGGCGCCCGGGCCGTCCGCCGCGTCCCCGGCGGCCAGCGCGGCGGCCTGGTCGAGGAGTTCCTCGATGTGCTGGCCGAGCCGCCGGTTGTACAGCCTGAGGACCAGCCGCAGCCGGGGGTTGAGCCGGCGGGCGGTCAGCGCGGCCCGGATGTTGGTCTCGTCGTCGTCGTACACGAGGGCCAGCGCGGCGGCCCGTGCCACCCCGGCCTCCGCGAGCACCGCCTCGGTCGGTTCGGCGGCCTCCATGACCGCCTCGCCGTCCGCGCGCTGGCCGGCGGCCGGGCCGGCGGGCGGCCCGGTGCCGCCGCCCCGGCCCACCGTCCCCACCGCGGCGCTGACCATCCGGTCGAACAGCGCCGCCGACGCGGCCCGGGCCCGGCCGACCACGGGGGGCCCGGCGGTGCGCCGGTCCGGCGGTACGACCAGGGTGACCTGCTCGCCGTAGACCCCGCGCAGCTCGGCGGCCAGCCGGTGCGCGAGCCCGTCGTCGCCGCACACCACCATGTGCGCCTGCGGGCCCACCGGCCCCCCTTGATACGGAACGCTCGCCACGAGAGGAAAGAGTGGCCCGGACCGGTGCCCGGTTCCCGCCGGGACCGCTAGCGGCCCTCGGCCGCCGCCTCGAAGTCGAAGCGGGCCAGGTCGCGCAGCCACGACTCCGCGTTGCCGTCGGACGGGGCGCGCCAGTCGCCGCGCGGCGAGAGCGAGCCGCCGGCCGAGACCTTGGGGCCGTTCGGCATCGCCGAGCGCTTGAACTGCGAGAACGCGAAGAAGCGGCGGCAGAACACCTCCAGCCAGTGCCGGATGTCGGCCAGGTCGTACGCCACCCGCTTGGCCTCGGGGAAGCCGGGCGGCCAGGCGCCGGCGGCCGGGTCGTGCCAGGCGTGCCAGGCCAGGAAGGCGATCTTCGACGGCCGGAAGCCGTAGCGCAGCACGTGGAAGAGGGTGAAGTCGTGCAGCGCGTACGGGCCGATCTTGGACTCGGTGGACTGCATCTCCTCGCCGGGCACCAGCTCGGGGCTGATCTCGGTGTCCAGGATCGCGGCCAGCACCTTGCCGGTCTCGTCGTCGAACTGGCCGCTGGCGATGACCCAGCGGATCAGGTGCTGGATGAAGGTCTTCGGCACCCCGGAGTTGACGTTGTAGTGGCTCATCTGGTCGCCGACGCCGTACGTGGACCAGCCGAGCGCCAGTTCCGAGAGGTCGCCGGTGCCCAGGACGATGCCGCCGCGCTGGTTGGCCAGCCGGAACAGGTAGTCGGTGCGCAGGCCGGCCTGGACGTTCTCGAAGGTGACGTCGTAGACCGGCTCGCCGGCGGCGAAGGGGTGGCCGATCTCCTTCAGCATCAGCCGCGCGGTCGGCGTGATGTCCAGCTCGGCGGCGGTGACGCCGAGCGCGCGCATCAGCTTGTGCGCGTTGTCCTTGGTGTGGTCGCTGGTGGCGAAGCCGGGCAGGGTGAAGGCGAGGATGTCGCTGCGCGGCCGGTCCGCGCGGTCCATGGCCCGGGCGGCGACGATCAGCGCGTGCGTGGAGTCGAGGCCGCCGGAGACGCCGATGACGACCTTGGGTCCGCCGATGGCCGCCAGCCGCTGCTGGAGGCCGGCGACCTGGATGTTGTACGCCTCGTAGCAGTCCAGGGCGAGGCGGTCGGGGTCGGCGGGCACGAACGGGAACCGCTCGACGCGGCGGCGCAGCCCGAGGTCGGTGAGCGGCGGGTCCAGCTCGAAGGAGACGGTCCGGAAGCCGGCGGTCCGCGCGGCGTGCGCCCGGCGGTTGTCGTCGAAGGTGCCCATCCGGTGCCGCTCCTGCCGCAGCAGGTCGAGATCGACGTCGGCGACGGCGTACTGGTCGCCGGCCGGGAAGCGCTCGGACTCGGCGAGCAGCATCCCGTTCTCGTAGATCATGGTCTGTCCGTCCCAGGACAGGTCGGTGGTGGACTCGCCGAGGCCGGCCGCCGCGTAGACGTAGGCGGCGAGGCAGCGGGAGGAGGCCGAGCGGCACAGCAGCGCGCGGTCCTCGGCCCGGCCGACGGTGATCGGGCTGCCGGAGAGGTTGACCAGCACGGTGGCCCCGGCGAGGGCGGCCTCGGCGCTGGGCGGCACCGGCACCCACATGTCCTCGCAGATCTCCGTGTGCAGCACCAGCCCGGGGACGTCCTCGGCGGCGAACAGCAGGTCCACGCCGAACGGCACCTCGGCGCCGGCGACGCGGATGCTGCCGCCCCGCTCGTCGTGGCCGTCGGCGATCTGCCGGCGCTCGTAGAACTCGCGGTAGTTCGGCGGGTACGACTTCGGTACGACGCCGAGGACGCGGCCCCGGTGCACGATCACCGCGCAGTTGTAGATCCGGTGGCGGTGGCGCAGCGGGGCGCCGACGACCAGGACCGGCAGCAGCTCGGCGGAGCCGGCCACGACCGTGCGGAGCGCCGATTCGACCTGGTCGAGCAGGGCGTCCTGGAGCAGCAGGTCCTCGATGGAGTAGCCGGTCAGACCCAGCTCGGGGAAGACGGCGACGGCGACGCCCTCGTCCGCGCACCGGCGGGCCTGACGCAGGACCGCTTCGGCGTTGGCGTGCGGGTCGGCGATGACGGTGTGGCCCGTGCACGCGGCGATGCGTGCGAAGCCGTGGCTGTAGAGCGACCAGAAGTTCAACGGGGCTTCCTTCATTTCAACGGACCGCACTGACGAAGCGAATCTCCTCCTGGTGGAAGCCTAGATCCCGGCCGCGCGGAGCCCGGGACCCGGCCATGCACCCGGGCGGCACCGGCCCAGGTACCCGGGGACGCGTCCGGGCATGTACTCGGACGCGGCTGAGTACGCGTGCTCTGTACGGGGACGGCGCGCGGGGCGACGGTGGAGGCATGCGAAAAGGACCGGAGAAACCGAAGAACGCCGTCTCGCGCATGCTGCCGGTCCTCGCGCCGGCCGTGGTCGCGCCCCTGGCGTGGGCCGCCTGGCTGGGCTGGGACCAGCGACCGGACGTACAGACCGACGGCACGACGACCGGCCCGTACCAGGCCTGGCAGATCCTCGGGCTGGTCCTCACCCAGCTGGCGCCGGTGTACTGGGCCACCGCCCGCCGCCACCCCCTCGCCGCCGTCCTCGGCACCTCGGCCGGCCTGACCGCCGCCGCGTACTACGACTGGTCCGACGACTCCAGCGGCCTCTTCGCGATCGGCGTGGGCCTGGTGGCGCTCGGCAGCCTCGCCGCGACCGCCGCGGCGGCGGGCACGATCGCCTTCGCGCGGCGGATGCTCACCGGCGGCGGCAGGCCGCCTGCGGTGAGGCACCTGTCATAGCCGTGCCGCGGCCGGCTTACAAAGGGGCCGGCTCCACAGGGAACGGCTGCCGGACGGCCGGTACGGCGGCGGCCCGGGAAGCAAATCGGGGAACCGGCCGGCGACCGGGCTTCGCCGACGGCCCGGAGAGACCCGCCGGCGCCGGCCGCGCGCCCCGGCCGCGGCGCGGACGTCAGTCCGCCTCGCCGAGTTCGGCGAGGCGGGCGCGCAGGCGGGCGTTCTCCTGTTCCAGGGTGTCCATGCGGGCGCGGACGGGGCGCAGCGCCGTCTCCAGCTCCTCCTCGGAGTAGCGCGGGGTGATGTGCTGGTGGCAGTTCCAGTTGAAGCCCTCGACCTCGACGACCATCAGGCGTTCCACCCGGCCGTCGGTGCGCGGCTTCTCCAGGCGCTCGGCGAGCGCGGGGTCCTCGTCGAGGCCCAGCGTGCGGGCCCGGCCCAGCAGCTTCAGGCGGGCCCGCCGGGCGTAGTCCATGAAGAACAGCGCGACCCGGCCGTCGGAGCGCACATTGCCGGTGGTGATGTACTGCCGGTTGCCGCGCACCTCCGCCCAGGCCAGCCGCCGTTCGTCCAGGACGTGCACGAAGCCGGCCGGGCCGCCGCGGAACTGGATGTACGGCCAGCCGGTCTCGCTCGTGCTGGCGAGGTAGAAGCCGTCCCGGGTGGTGAGGAACGCGGCCTCGTCGGGGCCGAGGTCGTCCGGACCGGCGTCGGGCTGGGCGAGGGCGCGCAGGCCTGATGGGCCACTGCCCTGTTCCTCCTGGACGCGGCGCACGCTGTCCGTGTACGCGAGGTGTGCGAACCGTCCCATCTAACGCTCTCTCTCTTCGTCGGCCGCGGCCGCGTTTTTCCGCGCGGCCGGTGCGGCGCCGAGGACCGCGGTGAGCAGGCCGGGAAAGCGCCGGTCCAGTTCCTCGCCGCGGATCCGGCTCACCCGGGTGTTGCCCCGCAGACGGGTCTCGACGACGCCGCTCTCGCGCAGGGTGCGCAGGTGGTGGGAGACGGTGGAGCGTCCGACCGGCAGGTCCAGCGCGCCGCAGGGCGCTTCGCCGGCGGCGTCGAGCAGCCGCACGATGCGCAGCCGCACCGGGTCCGCGAGGGCTTGCAGCACGGTGCCGATCTCCACCGTGGCGAGGTCCGGCTGCGGCAGCCGGGTCTCCTCCGTCGTTCGCATCCTGCCTCCAGCCTCTGTACGCCCAGTGCGCGGCCGGCCGGCCCCGGCGCGACGGTGCCGGGCCGCGGCGCGCGGCTGCGGCGATGTCGGTCGACATTTACGATACACATCGAACTTCTTTCGCGGTCCTCAATCGATGGATCAGCGGGTGGACCTGCGGTCTTAGGTCGGAAGACGTAGAACTAAACAGTCGTTGATTTTTTTCGGAGGCGGGCGTAGCGTCGTCAACGCCCCTTGCTGAAAGGGGAGTCGGCGAGTGTCCCGGCCGTGCGCAGGCGCCACATGCCCTGCGCGACCCCCGTCGGCCGGGGCCCGCCCGTCCTTCCCCGCGGCACGCGACGGACGAAAGGCTGAGGGATGATCCTGGTGACCGGAGCGACCGGCAACGTCGGCCGGAACCTGGTGCGCGAACTGCTGGACGCGGGAGCGCGGGTACGCGCGCTCACCCGTGACCCCCGGCGCGCCGGCCTGCCCGACGGCGTCGACGTGGCCCGGGGCGACCTGACCGACCGCGAGTCCCTCGCCGCCGCGCTGGACGGTGTGGAGCGGGCGTTCCTCTTTCCCGTGCACGGCCGCCTCGGACCGTTCCTGGACGCCGCGACCCGGACCGGGCTGAAGCAGGTGGTGCTGCTGTCCTCGCAGTCGGTGGTGGACGAGCACCTGGCGCGGGAGCGGATGGGCCGGCTCAACGCGGCCGACGAGCAGGCCGTGATCGCCTCCGGCGTGCCGTGGACGTTCCTGCGCCCCGGCCCGTTCATGGTCAACGACCTGCCGTGGGCGTGGGGCATCAAGGCGGAGGGCGTGGTCCGCGCGGCGTACGGCGACGCCGCCACCGCGCCCGTCGACGAGCGGGACATCGCCGCCGTGGCCGCCCGCGCCCTGCTGGACGACGAACACATCGGCCGGGCACACGAGTTGACCGGACCGGAGTCGCTGACCCAGGCCGAGCGCGTACGGATCCTCGGCCGGGTGCTCGGCCGGGAACTGCGCTTCGAGGAGCTGACGCCCGAGGCGGCGCGGGAGCGGATGACCCGGCACCTGGAGCCGGAGACGGTGGACTCCCTGCTGCGCATGTACGCCCGCCAGTCGGGCACCACGGTGCCGGTGAGCACGGCGGTGCGGGACGTGACCGGCCGCCCCGCGCACACCTACGCCGAGTGGGCGGCCCACCACGCCGGGGACTTCGGGTGAGCGGCGGCACCGGGGACGGCGCGGCCGGCGCGGAACCCGAGCGCAAGGGCGAGCGCACGCGCCGGCGGATCATGCAGGCCGCGCGCCGGAAGTTCGCCGAGGTCGGCTACGAACGCGCCACGATCCGGGCCATCGCCGCCGAGGCGGGCGTGGACAAGGCGTCCGTCATCCAGTACTTCGGCACCAAGCAGGAACTCTTCCGCGAGGCGGTCAGCTGGCACGTGCCGATCGAGGAGCTGACGACCCCCGACCCGGCCCGCACGGTCGACAACTACCTCCGCGCCATGCTGAGCAGCTGGGCCGCCGACCCGGACAGCCCCATGGCGGTGCTGCTGCGGACCAGCATGACCAGCGAGGAGGCCGCCGAGCTGCTGCGCCGCCACGTGACCAAGGAGACCATCGAGCGGGTGGCGGCCAACGTCGACGCCCCGGACGCGCGGCTGCGCGCCGCGCTGTCCGGGGCGATGATGTTCGGCATCGCGACCCAGCGGTACCTGCTGCGCATGCCGGACCTGGCCGAGGCCGACCTGGACGACGTACTGCGCCTGGCGGCACCGCTGTTCCGCACCCTGATCGCACCCGGATCGGAGCCCGGACCCGGTTCGGAGCCCGGACCCGGGTCAGGACCCGGCTCCGGCTCTGGGCCGGAGACCGGGCCCTGACGCGTCCCGTGGTCAGCCGAGGGCGTCGGCCCGGTCGGCGACGATGGCGATGAGTTCGTCCAGGTCGTACTGGGCGCGCCGGGGGCTGCCGTAGCGGGTGATCTTGCCGCGGCTGGCCCACTTGCGGATGGTGGCCTCCGTCACCCCGGCCGCGAGCGCGGCGAGTTCGGTGGGCACGAAGCGCCGCCGCTGCGCGTGGCTCATCGGGCGGCCTCCTCACGCGTGCCGGCCCGCTCGCCGTCGTGGCGCCGGGTGGCCCGCTCGCCGCGCGAGGCCGACCGCCGCATGCGGTGCGCGACCAGCAGCCACTGCTGCGGCGGCAGCGCGTGCCCGGCGTCGCACGAGACCTGCCCCGGCGCCGTGTCGTCGCCGTCGTGCACCACGGCGCGCAGCGTGCCGGAGCAGCCGGACCGCACGCAGCGTCCCAGGTCGACGCGGTGGGCCGGGCCGGGGCCGGCGATACGGCGGGCGGATCTGACGAGTGCCGTGATCTCCTCGGCGAAGTCACCGGCCGCGGGATGTGCCGCCAGCCAGCCGGCATGGCGGACGAGGAAGGACACCAGGGGGCGGACCCCCTCCTGGGACGGGACGGCCGTGCCGCACTCGTCCACCACCAGGCGCGCCCAGGAGGCGAGCGTGTTCTTCATCTCCGTCCGGAGCGCCATCGCTTTCTCATTGAGAGAAATACCGATGGCACGGCTTCCGGTGACGCGCTGCCGCAGGCTGTAGGGGGTGTGTGCTAACACCCGCCCGCATTCCTCGTGAAGCTCCGCGAGTGCGCGCAGAGCAGGGATCAGCGCTTCCGCGCTGGGTTGGTCCTCCGACGTTTCTGACAATGGCAGAGCTTGGCGCATTCCGTGTTCCCCGTTTTTTGAAATGGAATTGCTGTTTGTCGGACCCGTCGTTGGGTCATGGCTGGCAGACCATGATGTGGCCAGGTGATGGCGCCTGTTGCGACACAGGAGGACGCCGCGCGGCGGACATGGCGCGGCGCGCGCTGAATGATGGTTGGTCTGTACCGGATATGTGCGCTGGAATTGCGGTTTATCAGTCTGCCCTGCCCCCGTGCAACCGTATCAATTCAGGCCTGTGGCCCCCGGCTCGCAGCTCACAGTCTGCGTAGGCGGGGAAGGCTTAGTCAAGCAAAGAAAGGGGAAAGTGGAAGGTGTCGATCATTTCTCATGGAGCGGGAAATCGCAGGAGATGTGTCCGACTCTGTGGGCATACGTCCCCGTATACTTGACGACGATTTCCCTGGAAGCGCACATCTTTTTGTGCGCTCATGTCCGCGTACGTCCGTAAATCCGGCTTGTTCCTCGTTCGGGGGGTCGGACCGGAGGCGGCGGGACCGCTGCTGTTGACGGATTGTCACCAAGCCGTCTGGTTAGGATGGCTTGGATCGTGCGTGGTGGAGAGACGGGGGTCGCCATGAACATGCACGCGGATCCGGCCTGGGAACAGTCCGGCGATCGCATCCGTACGGGTGGAACCAGTCACGCCGAGCGCGTCTTCCGGGTCCAGCAGGCCTTCGTGAAGCTGCGCGGCCGGACGCACGGCCCCGGCGAGCTGGCCGAGGCGTCCGGGCTCGACGACTCCGCCGTCCACCGCATCCTGCAGTCCGGTATCTACGAGGGCGTCTTCGACCGCGTCGGCCGCGGCAGATACCAGCTCGGCACCACGGCCGCGCTGGTGGGCATGCAGGCCATGGCGCACACCCTCGACCGCCACACCGCCCGGTCGGTCCTGCTCAGGCTGCGCGCCGCCACCGGAGGCGGACTCGCCTTCCTCTACACGCTCGCCCCCTTCGGCGGCGCCCAGCGGCAGTGCGTCGACATGGCCGTCGGCGACTCCGACCTGTCCGAACTCGGCATGACGCCCCGCGAGGTGCTGGCCGTCACCCGCTCGCTGCGCGTCGGCGCGTCGGGCCGCGCGATCCTCGCGTACCTCCCGGGCCCGATCCAGGAACGGGTCGCCGCCGAACCCGCCGTGGCCGAGGCCGGCCCCGGCGCGCTGGTGGACAACGACGTGCTGTGGGACTCGCTGCGCGACATACGGGACCGGGGCTACGCCATCGGCCTGGAGGAGTGCATCGCCGGCTGGAACTCCTGCGCGGCGCCCGTGATGTGGGACGGCTGGGTCTTCGGCGCGGTCCTCGTGCTGCTGCCGGACGCCGGGGCCGCGCACCCGGACGTGATCGACGCGACGACCACCGCCGCGACCCAGCTCAGCCTGTCGCTGGGCCCGTACCACCGCGTGACCGGCTGAGCGGACCCGACGCCACCCGGGGCCCGGCGACGCGACCGGTGCCCCGCGCGCCCCGTGAACGAGTCCCTCGTACCGGGCGATTGACAAACATCCGGCCGACCTGTCACGCTGATCGGGCGGCACACGTGTGCCCTCAGGTCGGTGTTCGCTCCGCCTCGCGCCAGTAGCCGAGGATGAAGAGCCACCTCGCCGGCGTATCCCACCGGCCCTCACCCGTCCGTGCCGCCCCCTTGGCGGCCGTACAGCCGCACACGCTCGATCACCCTCACCCTCACCCTCACCTTCCCTCCCGTCTGTCGCCGTGCGCCCGCCTGTGGGCAACTGCCCACTGGCGGAAGCGATATGACGTGCCATCAGCCAACTCACCGGCGTCTCCCCGTACCGGGACGTACGCAACAGGAAAGGAGGCGCGGATGGACGCTGCCCTCGTCGACGTTCCCGTGGTCATCGTCGGAGCAGGCCCCTCGGGGCTGATGCTCGCCGGTGAACTGCGCCTCGCCGGGGTCGAGACCGTCGTCATCGACCGCCTTCCCCAGCCCAGCGGAGAATCCCGCGGGCTCGGATTCACCCCTCGCACCATGGAGGTCTTCGACCAGCGCGGACTGCTGCCCCGCTTCGGCGAGATCGTCACCAGCAAGCTCGGCCACTTCGGCGGCACCCCCGTCGACTTCAGCGTGCTCGACGGCGCCCACTTCAGCGTCAAGGACGTGCCGCAGCACCGTACGGAGGCGGTGCTCGGCGCATGGCTCGCCGAGCTGGGCGTCCGGGTGCGGCGCGGCCGGGAACTTCTCGCCCTGACGGCCGGCGAGGACGGCGTCGTCGTCGAGATCGAAGGCCCCGACGGCCCCGAACGGCTGCGCGCCGGCTACCTGGTGGGCTGCGACGGCGGTCGCAGCACGGTCCGCAAGCTCGCCGGGTTCGACTTCCCCGGCACCGCCGCGACCATGGAGATGTACCTCGCCGACATCACCGACTGCGAGGTCCGGCCCCGCCCCATCGGCGAGTCCGTGCCCGGCGGCATGGCCATGTCGGTGCCCATCGGCGACGGCATCCACCGCATCATCGTCTGCGAGCGCGACAACCCGCCGCGCGAGCGCACCGGCCCGCCGCCCTTCGCCGAGGTCGCCGCCGCCTGGCAGCGCCTGACCCACCAGGACATCAGCGGCGCCACCCCGGTGTGGGTCAGCGCCTTCGGCAACGCCGCCCGCCAGGTCACCGAGTACCGCCGCGGACGCGTCCTGCTGGCCGGCGACGCGGCGCACATCCACCTGCCCGCCGGCGGCCAGGGCATGAACACCGGCATCCAGGACGCGGTGAACCTGGGCTGGAAGCTCGCCGCCGTCGTGCGCGGCACGGCCCCCGAGGCACTGCTCGACACCTACCACGCCGAGCGCCACCCGGTGGGCCGCCGACTGCTGACGAACACCCAGGCCCAAGGCCTGCTCTACCTCAGCGGCAGCGAGATGCAGCCGCTGCGCGACGTGCTCTCCGAGCTGATCGCGTACGAGGACGTCAGCCGCCATCTCGCCGGCATGATCAGCGGCCTGGACATCCGCTACGACGTCGGCGCGACCGACCACCCGCTGCCCGGCCGCCGCATGCCGCACCTGGAACTCGTGACCGCAGGCGGCGACAAGACCGGCACCACGGCGCTGCTGCACAGCGCGCGCGGCCTGCTGCTCGACCTCGCCGACGGCCCCGGGCTCCGGCGCACCGCCGCCGGCTGGGCGGACCGCGTGGACACCGTCACCGCGACCCCGCACGGCATCACCCCGGAGCACGCGACGGCCGGCGCCGCCGCCGTACTGGTGCGTCCCGACGGCCATGTGGCCTGGATCGCGCCCGGCGGCCCCGGCGAGCTGTCCGCCGCCCTGGAGCGCTGGTTCGGCCCGTCCCGCTGACCCCGCGCCCGCCCCACCGCCCCACCTCTTGCGTCACCCGCCCGAGCACCACCGGCCGCGCCCGGCCGCGTCCGGACGCGAACCGTCGTGAGGAGACACCCACCATGAAGCACAGCACGTTGATCGTGGCCCGGATGGAGCCGCACGCCAGTGACGACGTCGCCCGCCTCTTCGGCGCCTTCGACGAGACCGAGATGCCCCACCTCATGGGCACCCGCCGCCGCCAGCTGTTCAAGTACCGGGGCCTGTACTTCCACCTCCAGGACTTCGACACCGACAACGGCGGCGAGCTGATCGAGGAGGCCAAGACCGACCCGCGCTTCGTCCGGATCAGCGAGGACCTCAAGCCCTTCATCGAGGCGTACGACCCGCAGACGTGGCGCTCGCCCAAGGACGCGATGGCCACGCGCTTCTACCACTGGGAGGCCTCCGCATGACGCCCCGGCGCGTCGTCATCACCGGCATCGGCGTGCTCGCGCCGGGCGGCATCGGTGTGAAGAACTTCTGGAGCCTGCTGAGCGAGGGCCGCACCGCGACCCGCGGCATCACCTTCTTCGACCCCTCCCAGTTCCGCTCGCGCGTCGCCGCCGAGATCGACTTCGATCCGGCGGAGCACGGGCTGAACCCGCAGGAGACACGGCGCATGGACCGCGCCGCCCAGCTCGCCGTCGTCGCCACCCGCGAGGCGGTCGCCGACAGCGGCATCGAGCTGACCGGCCTCGACCCGTACCGCATCGGCGTCACCGTGGGCAGCGCGGTCGGCGCGACCATGGGCCTGGACCAGGAGTACCGCGTCGTCAGCAACGGCGGCCTGCTGGACCTGGTCGACCACACCTACGCGGTCCCGCACCTGTACAACCACATGGTCCCCAGCTCCTTCGCCGCCGAGGTCGCCTGGCAGGTGGGCGCGGAGGGCCCCAGCACGGTGGTCTCCACCGGCTGCACCTCCGGCCTGGACTCGGTCGGCCACGCGGTGGAGCTGATCCGCGAGGGCTCGGCCGACGTCATGATCGCCGGCTCGTCGGACGCGCCGATCTCGCCGATCACCATGGCGTGCTTCGACGCGATCAAGGCGACGACCCCGCGCAACGACGACCCCGAGCACGCCTCCCGCCCCTTCGACGGCACCCGCAACGGGTTCGTGCTGGGCGAGGGCTCCGCCTTCTTCGTGCTGGAGGAGCTGGAGAGCGCCCGGGCGCGCGGCGCCCATGTCTACGCCGAGATCGCGGGCTACGCCACCCGCTCCAACGCGTACCACATGACCGGGCTGCGTCCCGACGGCGCGGAGATGGCCGAGGCCATCCGCGTCGCGCTCGGCGAGGCCCGGATCGACGGCGACGCGATCGACTACATCAACGCGCACGGCTCGGGCACCAAGCAGAACGACCGGCACGAGACCGCCGCGTTCAAGAAGAGCCTCGGCGACCACGCGTACCGCACGCCGGTCTCCTCCATCAAGTCGATGGTGGGCCACTCGCTGGGCGCGATCGGCTCCATCGAGATCGCCGCGTCCGCCCTGGCCATGGAGCACCACGTCGTGCCTCCGACGGCCAACCTGCACACCCCCGACCCGGAGTGCGACCTGGACTACGTGCCGCTCACCGCCCGTGAGCACCGCACGGACACCGTCCTGACGGTCGGCAGCGGATTCGGCGGATTCCAGAGCGCGATGGTGCTCGCCCGGCCCGAGAGGAGCGTGGCATGACCGGCACGGCCACGAAGGTGGTGGTCACCGGACTGGGCGTCGCGGCCCCCAACGGCCTGGGCACCCAGGACTACTGGGCGGCGACCCGGTCCGGCACGAACGGCATCGGCCGCATCACCCGCTTCGACCCCTCCCAGTACCCCTCCCGGCTGGCCGGCGAGGTCCCCGGCTTCGTCGCCCGGGACCACCTGCCCAGCCGGCTGCTGCCGCAGACCGACCACATGACACGCCTCGCGCTCGTGGCCGCCGACTGGGCGCTCGAGGACGCCGGGGTGAAGCCGCAGGAGCTGCCCGAGTTCGACATGGGCGTGGTCACCGCCAGCTCCTCGGGCGGTTTCGAGTTCGGCCAGCGCGAACTGCAGGCCCTGTGGAGCAAGGGCGGCCAGCACGTCAGCGCCTACCAGTCCTTCGCCTGGTTCTACGCGGTCAACTCCGGCCAGATCTCGATCCGCAACGGCATGAAGGGGCCCAGCGGGGTCGTCGTCAGCGAGCAGGCGGGCGGCCTGGACGCGCTCGCCCAGGCCCGCCGGCAGATCCGCAAGGGCACCCAGCTGATCGTCTCCGGCGGCATGGACGCGTCGGTGTGCACCTGGGGCTGGGTCGCCCAGCTCGCCGGGAAGCGGCTGAGCACCAGCGACGACCCGGCGCGCGCGTACCTGCCGTTCGACGCCGAGGCGCGCGGACACGTCCCGGGCGAGGGCGGCGCGATCCTCATCCTGGAGAACGCCGAGGCCGCGCGGGAGCGCGGCGCCCGGACGTACGGAGAGATCGCGGGCTACGGCTCCACCTTCGACCCCAGGCCGGGCAGCGGCCGTCCGCCGGGTCTGCGCAAGGCGATCGAGCTGGCGCTGGCGGACGCGGGCGTGACGCCCGACGAGGTGGACGTGGTGTTCGCCGACGCCGCCGCGATCCCGGAGCTGGACCGCGTCGAGGCCGACGCGCTCACCACCGTCTTCGGCGCCCGCGGTGTCCCGGTCACCGCGCCCAAGACCATGACCGGCCGCCTGTACTCCGGCGCCGCCCCGCTGGACGTGGCCACCGCGCTGCTCGCCATCGAGGAGGGGCTGATCCCGCCCACCACGAACGTCGAGCAGGCCGACGGCTACGACCTGGACCTGGTGACGGGCGAGGCGCGGCCGGCCGAGGTGCGCACGGCGCTCGTCCTGGCCCGCGGCTTCAACGGGTTCAACTCCGCGCTCGTGGTCCGCGCCGCCCACTGACGTCCGCGCGGCGGGCCGCCGCGCGCGTGCACGGAAATCCCGCGGCGGGGCCGCCGCGCTTGTTCACGGAAGAAGGAATAGCCATGGCCACTCAGGAATTCACCGTCGACGACCTCAAGCGCATCCTCCTGGAGGGCGCCGGCGCCGACGAGAGCGTCGACCTCGACAGCGACGACTTCCTCGACTCCGAGTTCGAGGCGCTGGGCTACGAGTCCCTGGCGCTGCTGGAGACCGGCGGCCGCATCGAGCGCGAGTTCGGCATCACGCTGGACGACACCGCGCTGACCGACGCCACCACCCCGCGCGCCCTCATCGAGGTCGTCAACGAGCAGATCGGCCAGCCCACCGCCGTCTGACCGGGGCGCCCGCGCCCGACACCGGTCGCGAACGACCGTCGCGGCCCCGCCGCCGGACCGGAGGAGACGACACCCCGGTCCGGCGGCGGCCTTTTTCAGCAACGAGTTCCGCAGGAGGAAACAATGGCGCAGGACAAGCGGGTCGCCCTGGTGACCGGGGCGACCAGCGGCATCGGTCTGGCCGTGGCCCGGCTGCTGGCCGAGCAGGGGCACCGGGTGTTCCTGGGCGCGCGCAACGCCGAGAACGTGGCCGAGACCGTGAAGGAGCTGCAGAGCGCGGGCCTGGAGGCGGACGGCGCCACGCTGGACGTGCGCTCCGACGCCGACGTGCAGGCGTTCGTGCGGGCGGCCGTGGACCGGTTCGGCACGGTGGACGTGCTGGTGAACAACGCCGGCCGCAGCGGTGGCGGAGTGACCGCGGACATCACCGACGAGCTGTGGCACGACGTGATCGACACCAACCTCAACAGCGTGTTCCGGCTGACCCGCGAGGTGCTCAACACCGGCGGGCTGCGGCACAAGAGCTGGGGCCGGATCATCAACATCGCCTCCACCGCGGGCAAGCAGGGTGTCGTCCTGGGCGCCCCGTACTCCGCGTCCAAGCACGGCGTGGTCGGCTTCACCAAGGCCCTCGGCAACGAGCTGGCCCCGACCGGCATCACCGTCAACGCGGTCTGCCCCGGCTACGTCGAGACGCCGATGGCCCAGCGGGTGCGCCAGGGCTACGCCGCCGCCTACGACACCACCGAGGACGCGATCCTGGAGAAGTTCCAGTCCAAGATCCCGCTCGGCCGCTACTCCACCCCCGAGGAGGTCGCCGGCCTGGTCGGCTACCTGGCCTCCGACACCGCGGCCTCCATCACCGCGCAGGCGCTCAACGTCTGCGGCGGCCTCGGCAACTTCTGATCCCTCGACTTCCAAGGAGCGTATCGCGATGACCACCCGTGAGGTCGAGCACGAGATCACCGTCGCCGCCCCGGCCGAGGCGGTGTACCGGCTGCTGGCCGATGTGGAGAACTGGCCGCGCATCTTCCCGCCCACCATCTTCGCCGAGCGTCTGGAGGGCGGGGAGAGCGAGGAGCGGATCCGGATCTGGGCCACCGCCAACGGCGAGGCGAAGAACTGGACCTCGCGCCGCACCCTGGACCCGCGGGGTCTGAGGATCACCTTCCGCCAGGAGGTCTCCGCGCCGCCGGTCGCGGCCATGGGCGGCACCTGGATCATCGAGCCGGCCGGCGAGTCGGCGTCCCGGGTGCGGCTGCTGCACGACTACCGCGCCGTCGACGACGACCCGGCGGGCCTGGCCTGGATCGACGAGGCCGTGGACCGCAACTCCCGCACCGAGCTGGCCTCGCTGAAGACCAACGTGGAGTTCGCGCACGCCGCGCAGGAGATCACCTTCTCCTTCGAGGACACCGTCCAGATCGCCGGCTCGGCCAAGGACGTCTACGACTTCATCAACGAGGCGCACCTCTGGTCCGAGCGGCTGCCGCACGTGGCCAGTGTGCGCTGCGAGGAGGAGTACCCGGGCCTGCAGACCCTGGAGATGGACACCCGGGCCAAGGACGGCTCGACCCACACCACCAAGTCGTACCGGGTGTGCTTCCCGCACCGGAAGATCGCCTACAAGCAGGTCACGCTGCCCGCGCTGATGAACCTGCACACCGGCTACTGGACCTTCACCGAGAACGAGGCCGGCGTGGCGGCCTCCTCCCAGCACACCGTGGTCCTCAACACCGAGAACATCACCAGGATCCTCGGCCCCGACGCCGGTATCGCCGAGGCCCGCGCCTACGTGCACAGCGCGCTGAGCACCAACAGCCGTGCCACCCTCGGTCACGCCAAGGACCACGCCGAGGCGAAGCGGAACCATGCGGACTGACGTCCTCGTCGTCGGCGCGGGCCCGGTCGGGCTGATGCTCGCCGGCGAACTGCGCCTCGGCGGCGCCGAGGTGGTCGTGCTGGAACGCCTGCCCCGGCCGACCACCGAGTCCCGCGCGTCGACCCTGCACGCCCGCACCATGGAGATCTTCGCCGCCCGCGGTCTGCTGAAGGCGCTCGGCACTCCGCCGAACGACGTGATGGGCCACTTCGGCGGCGTCCCGCTGGACCTCACCCTGCCCACGCCCTATCCCGGGCAGTGGAAGGTCCCGCAGACCCGCACCGAGGAGCTGCTCCAGACCTGGGCGCTGTCCCTCGGCGCCATCGTCCGCCGCGGCCACGAACTGCGCGCGCTGACCGTCACGGACACCGGCGTCGAGGCCGAGGCCACCGGCCCCGACGGCCGGCCCGTCCGGGTGAGCGCCCGGTACGTCGTCGGCTGTGACGGCGAGCGCAGCACCGTACGCGACCTGACCGGCGCCGACTTCCCCGGACAGGACGCCGGGCGCGAGCTGATCCGCGCGGACGTCGCCGGCGTCGACATCCCCAACCGGCGCTTCGAGCGGCTGGAGCACGGCCTCGCCATCGCCGCCCGCCGCCCCGACGGCGTCACCCGGGTGATGGTGCACGAGTTCGGCCGCGAGGCCCGGCCGCGCACCCAAGCGCCCGCCTTCGCCGAGGTCGTGGACGTGTGGAAGCGCGTCACCGGCGAGGACATCGGCGGCGGCACCCCGCTGTGGGTCAACGCCTTCGGCGACGCCTCCCGCCAGGTGGCGCGCTACCGCGACGGCCGCGTGCTGTTCGCCGGGGACGCCGCGCACGTGCAGATGCCCGTGGGCGGACAGGCCCTCAACCTCGGTCTCCAGGACGCGGTCAACCTCGGCTGGAAGCTCGCCGCCGAGATCCGCGGATGGGCCCCGGACGGCCTGCTGGACACGTATCACAGCGAGCGGCACGCCGTCGGCGAGCGGGTGCTGGGCAACATCCGCGCCCAGACGACGTTCCTGCTCGGCGGCCCGGACGTGGAGGCGCTGCGCGAGGTCTTCCGCGAGCTGATCGATCCCGCGCACACCCGTCACACCCGCGTCCACCTGGCCGGCCTGATCAGCGGCCTGGACATCCGGTACGACGTCGGCCCCGGCGACCATCCGCTGCTGGGCGCGCGCCTGCCGCTCGGCGAGCCGGACCCGGCCTCCGGCGCGGCCGGCCGGACGGCCCGCGGGATGCTGCTGGACCTCGCGCCCGGCGGCCCGTCCGGGACGGAGCGGCGCGCCGTCGCCGCCGGCTGGGCGGGCCGGGTGGACGTCGTCACGGCCGGGTCCCGCACCGCCGACGGCCCTTCCGCTCTCTCGGGGGCGCGTGCGGTCCTGGTGCGTCCCGACGGTCACGTGGTCTGGACCGACTCCGGCGCGGAGCGGCTGACGACGGCTCTGCACCGCTGGTTCGGCGCACCGGCGTCGTGAGGGTCCGGCGCACCGGCGTCTCGAGTACGAGGGAGTAACCCACATGTCGAAGTCCGTACCGCAGTCCCCGGCGGACACCCGCGCGGCGACCGGCCCCGACGTCCTGATCGTCGGCGCGGGGCCGACCGGTCTGCTGCTGGCGGGAGACCTCGCCGCCGCCGGGACCCGGGTCACGGTCCTGGAGAAGCGCGGCCGGAAACTGAGCAACCTGACCCGCTCGTTCACCGTGCACGCACGCACCCTGGAGCAGCTGGACGCGCGCGGAGTCGCCGACGACATCATCGCCACCGGCACCCGGCTGCCCACCCTGCCGCTCTTCGGCGAACTGGACATCCACTTCGCGCACCTGCGCACCCGCTACCCGTATGTGCTGATCACCCCGCAGTTTCACGTGGAACAAATCCTGGAGCGGCGCGCCGTCTCGCTCGGGGTGGAGTTCCGCCACGACACCGAGGTGACCGGGGTGCGCCAGGACGCGCACGGGGTCGAGGTGGACGCCACCACCGCCGACGGCACCCGGGAAACCCACCGCGCGGCCTACGCGGTCGGCACCGACGGCGTGCGCAGCACGGTGCGGCAGCTGCTGGGCATCCCCTTCCCCGGCGACTCCGTGCTGCGCTCGGTGATCCTCGCCGACGTGCTGATGAAGGAGGCGCCCGCCGACCTGCTCACCGTGGACGCCAACGAGCACGGCTTCGCCTTCGTCGCGCCGTTCGGCGACGGCTACTACCGGGTGCTCGCCTGGAACCGGCACACCGACAGCTCCGCCGACGAGTCCGTGGACTTCGAGGAGCTGCGCCGGCTGTGCCGGTCCATCCTGGGCCGGGACTTCGGCATGCACGAGCCGCGGTGGGTCTCGCGCTTTCACAGCGACGAGCGCCAGGCCACCCGGTACCGCGACGGCCGCTTCTTCCTGGCCGGCGACGCCGCGCACGTCCACTCGCCGGCCGGCGGCATGGGCATGAACACCGGCCTCCAGGACGCGATGAACCTCGCCTGGAAGCTGGCGGCGGCGGTGCACGGCCACGGCGACGACGCCCTCCTCGACACCTACGAGGCGGAGACGCACCCGGTCGGCGAGGAGGTGCTGCGCATCTCGGGCTCCCTGGTCCGCGCGGCCATCCGGCAGAGCGGACGGACCCGGCTCGCCCAGCAGGCGATGGTCTGGTGCGCCGGACACCTCGGCCCGCTCGGCGAGGCCCTGGGCCGGCGCGAGGGCCTGGCCGTCTCCGGTACCGGTATCACCTACGGGCGCGGGCGCGGCGACCACCGGCTCGTCGGCCGGTTCTTCCACGGGCGGCTGACCGGCGGACGGCTCGACGGCGCCCTGGGCACCGGCCGGTTCGTGCTGGTCGGTCCGGACGAGGCGGTGCGCTCGGCGGCTGCGGAGTGGCCCGACCGCGTCGTCCCCGCCACCGCGGACGTCCGCACCACGCTGCTCGTCCGCCCGGACGGGTACGTGGCCTGGGCGGCCGACACCCCGGACCCCGCGGCAGTCCGCACCGCCCTGACCCGCTGGGCGGGCCCGCCGCGGCCCCGGATCCGCCTTGCGCACGCCGGCTGAGAAACGGCCGTCCCCAGGCCGGCCCCGGGCAGTGGAGACGGGGCCGGTACGGGCAGCCGCGCCGGCGATGGAGTCGGTACCGGTACGAGAGACGGTGCCGGTGCCGGCACCGGTGCCGGTCCTGGAGCCGTTGCCCGAGCCGGTCCCCGTGCCCGAGTCGCTGCCCGTGCCCGGCGGACGGCGCGTGGACCTGTGGCTGGTGCGCTGTCCCGAACCGGACGCACCGCCCGACGCCCGCGCCCTCGCCGGCCCGGACGTCCTCGACGTGCTCGACGCGGCGGAGCGCAAGCGCGCGGCCGCTCTGCGCCGCCCCGCCGACCGGGCCCTCTACGTCGCCTCCCATCTCGCCCTGCGCACCCTGCTCGGCGCCTACCTGCGGCTTCCCGCGCGCGAGGTGCTCCTCGTCCGCGAGCCGTGTCCCGGGTGCGGCGGCCCGCACGGCCGTCCCGCGGTCCCGGGCACACCGCCCCCGCTGCACTTCTCGCTCTCGCACAGCCACGGCCTGGCCCTGATCGCAGTGGCGGCGGTCCCGGTCGGCGTCGATGTGCAGCGCGTACCGGGCCCCGGCACCGTGGACGCCTGCGCACCCTCGCTGCACCCGGCCGAACGCGCCGAACTGGACCGGCTGCCGCCCGGCGCGCGACCCGGCGCGTTCGCCCAGCTGTGGGCGCGCAAGGAGGCGTACCTCAAGGGCATCGGCACCGGCCTCGCCCGTCCCGCGTCCGCCGACTACCTCGGCGCCGCCACCCGGTCCCGGCCGCACGGCTGGACGGTCGCCGACGTGTCCGCCCCGCCCGGCCACACCGCGGCGCTCGCCGTCCTCGGTACGGCGCCCCCGGTCACGGCCGTACGCCGGCTGCCCGCGCGCCTGCCGCCACCTCACCTCACCGACTGACGACCATTCACCACGGGGGTACTGCCATGGCCGACGTCGCCTACGTCTTCCCGGGCCAGGGATCACAGCGCGTGGGCATGGGCCGCGATCTGTACGACCGGTGGCCGGAGCTGATCGGCGACCACTACCGGTCGGCCGACGACATCCTCGGCATGCCGCTGTCCCGGATCTGCTGGGAAGGCCCCGCCGACACCCTGCGCGACACCGCGATCACCCAGCCCGCCATCCTGCTGACCAGCGTCGCCACCTGGGAGGTGCTGCGCGCGCACGGCCTGGCCCCCGATGTCGTGGCCGGCCACAGCCTGGGCGAGTACGCGGCGCTGGTGTGCGCGGGCGCGCTGGACTGGGCCGACGCGCTGCGCCTGGTACGACTGCGCGGCGAGCTGATGGCGGGCGTCAACCGGCGCGTGCCGGGCGGCATGGCCGCGGTCATGGGCCTGGAACTGGCGAGGGTCGAGGAGATCTGCGCCGCCGTCACCGCGGACACCGGACAGCTCGCCGAGGTCGCCAACGACAACGAGCCCGGACAGATCGTGGTGTCCGGACAGGCCGGGGCCGTCGACGGCGTGCTCCGCGCCGCCCGCGAGGCGGGCGCGGCCAAGACCGTCGCGCTGAAGGTCGGCGCGCCGTTCCACAGCAGCCTGATGCGCGACATCGAGGACCGGTTCGCCGAGGCGCTGGCCGGCGTCCGCTTCCGCGACCCCGCCGTCCCGTTCGTCTCCAGCGTCACCGCGGAGCCGGTCACCGACGCCGA
The DNA here is from genome assembly GCF_033366695.1 of Streptomyces sp. SCL15-4. Classification (NCBI taxonomy): domain Bacteria; kingdom Bacillati; phylum Actinomycetota; class Actinomycetes; order Kitasatosporales; family Streptomycetaceae; genus Streptomyces; species Streptomyces sp. SCL15-4. The sequence goes on along the minus strand of NZ_JAOBTQ010000001.1, from coordinate 3,949,906 downwards.
AGAGGTCGTCGCCGGCCTGCGCGCCCAGCTCGCCGCCCGGGTCCGCTGGACCGGCACCGTCGCCCGGATGTCCGCCGCCGGAGCGGACCGGTTCGTCGAGGTGGGCCCGGGCCGGGTGCTCGGCGGCCTGTGCCGCCGCATCGTCCCCGGCGCGCCGACCTACCGCACCGACGACGCCCAGCGGCTCGCCGAGGTCCTCGACGCCTTCGGCGCCGAGGCCCCCGCCGGACGCCCGGTCTGAACCGGCGCGCCCCACCGACCAGTTGGCAAGGGAACCGGAGGGTACCCATGAGGAAACAGCTCGACGAGCTGATCGGCATCAAGGAGTCGGCCCGCGGCGGCCCGGACCCGGACGCGACGCGGCGCCAGCACGACAAGGGCAAGCTCACCGCCCGCGAACGCATCGAGCTGCTGCTCGACAAGGACTCCTTCCAGGAGATCGAGCAGCTGCGCCGGCACCGCGCGACCGGCTTCGGCCTGGAGGCCAAGAAGCCCTACACCGATGGTGTGATCACCGGCTGGGGCACGGTCCACGGCCGTACGGTCTTCGTCTACGCGCACGACTTCCGCATCTTCGGCGGCGCGCTCGGCGAGGCCCACGCCCAGAAGATCCACAAGGTGATGGACCTGGCGATCGCGGCCGGCGCGCCCCTGGTGTCGCTCAACGACGGCGCCGGCGCCCGCATCCAGGAGGGCGTCACCGCGCTCGCGGGCTACGGCGGCATCTTCCAGCGCAACACCCGTGCCTCCGGCGTCATCCCGCAGATCAGCGTCATGCTCGGCCCGTGCGCGGGCGGGGCCGCCTACAGCCCGGCGCTGACGGACTTCGTCTTCATGGTGCGCGGCACCTCGCAGATGTTCATCACCGGCCCCGACGTGGTGCGCGCGGTGACCGGCGAGGAGATCAGCCAGGACGGGCTGGGCGGCGCGGACGTCCACGCCCAGACCTCGGGCGTCGCGCACTTCGCGTACGACGACGAGGAGACCTGCCTGGAGGAGGTCCGCTTCCTGCTGTCGATGCTGCCCGCCAACAACCGCGAGAGCGCCCCGGCCGTTCCCTGCGACGACCCGGCGGACCGGCGCGGCGAGGTGCTCTACGACCTGGTGCCGTCCGACGGCAACCGGCCGTACGACATGCGGGCGGTCATCGAGGAGATCGTCGACGACGGCACCCATCTGGAGGTCCACGAGCGCTGGGCCACCAACGTCATCTGCACGCTGGCCCGCCTGGACGGCAAGGTCGTCGGCATCGTCGCCAACCAGCCGCAGTCCCTGGCGGGCGTGCTGGACATCGCCGCGTCCGAGAAGGCCGCGAGCTTCGTGCAGACCTGCGACTCCTTCAACATTCCCCTCGTGACCCTGCTGGACGTGCCCGGCTTCCTGCCCGGCGTCGACCAGGAGCACAACGGCATCATCCGGCACGGCGCCAAGCTGCTGTACGCGTACTGCAACGCCACCGTGCCGCGGATCTCGCTGGTGCTGCGCAAGGCGTACGGCGGCGCCTACATCGTCATGGACTCCCGTTCCATCGGCGCCGACCTGGCGCTGGCCTGGCCCACCAACGAGATCGCGGTCATGGGGGCGGAGGGCGCGGCCAACGTCATCTTCCGCCGGGACATCAACGCCGCCGACGACCCGGAGGCCGTGCGCCTCCAGCGCGTCAAGGAGTACAAGGCCGAGCTGATGCACCCGTACTACGCGGCCGAGCGCGGCCTGGTGGACGACGTGATCGACCCGGCCGACACCCGCGAGGTCCTGATCCGCAGCCTGGCGATGCTGCGCACCAAGCACGCCGACCTGCCGATGCGCAAGCACGGCAACCCGCCCCAGTGACATCGGCAACGGAGGTCTTGTGACCATGAGCACCGCGGAGCCCCTCTTCCGGATCGTCCGGGGACAGGTCGACGCCGAGGAACTCGCCGCGCTGACGGCCGTACTGACGGCGCTCGCGCAGCGGGCGGGCGCGGCGGCGGAACCGGCCGCCGGGCGTCCGGCCACCGCGCGCTGGTTCCGGCTGGAGCGCAACGCCGGATTCCTGGCCTCGCACAGCTGGCAGACCGCCTCGTAGCCGGCCCGTCCCGGCACGCACGTACCACCGCGGACCACGACAGAACCACGGAGCAGCACGTGTCCTCTCCCCACGCGCCCGACGAGGTGGCGGCGCCGCGCGCCCGCCTTCGCACACGCACCGAACGCGCCGACCGCACCGGTTCCGGCGTCCTTCCGGACCGCCGCGTACGGCCGCGCGCCGCCGCCGGGCACCGGCGGCTCCGCGCTCCGGCGCACCACGATCCGCGGCGTGGTCACCGAATGGGTGACATCGCGGGCGGCGCCGGGGTGGTACGGATGGGGAACGGGTGGCTGTCGACGTTGGCGCCGGTGCCGAGCGCCGGGGAAGGGATCTCGAAATGAGTCTGCGCAAGGTGCTCATCGCCAACCGTGGCGAAATCGCTGTCCGCGTGGCCCGGGCCTGCCGGGACGCCGGGATCGCGAGCGTGGCCGTCTACGCCGACCCGGACCGGGACGCTGTGCATGTCCGCGCCGCGGATGAGGCGTTCGCCCTGGGCGGTGACACCCCGGCCACCAGCTATCTCGTCATCGACAAGATCCTGAACGCCGCCCGGGAGTCGGGCGCGGACGCGATCCATCCGGGTTACGGCTTCCTGTCGGAGAACGCGGAGTTCGCGCAGGCCGTCCTGGACGCGGGTCTGGTCTGGATCGGCCCGCCGCCGCAGGCCATCCGGGACCTGGGGGACAAGGTCGCCGCCCGGCACATCGCGCAGCGCGCGGGTGCGCCGCTGGTCGCCGGCACACCGGACCCGGTGAGCGGTGCGGAGGAGGTCGTGGCGTTCGCCGAGGAGCACGGCCTGCCGATCGCGATCAAGGCCGCGTTCGGCGGTGGCGGCCGCGGCCTGAAGGTCGCCCGGACCCTGGAGGAGGTCCCCGAGCTGTACGAGTCGGCCGTGCGTGAGGCGGTCGCCGCGTTCGGCCGCGGCGAGTGCTTCGTCGAGCGCTACCTCGACCGGCCGAGGCACGTGGAGACACAGTGCCTGGCCGACAAGCACGGCAACGTCGTCGTGGTCTCCACCCGCGACTGCTCCCTGCAGCGCCGCCACCAGAAGCTGGTGGAGGAGGCCCCCGCACCGTTCCTGTCCGAGGAGCAGCGGGCGGAGCTGTACCGGGCGTCGAAGGCGATCCTGAAGGAGGCCGGCTACGAGGGCGCGGGCACGTGTGAGTTCCTCGTCGGGCAGGACGGCACGATCTCCTTCCTGGAGGTCAACACCCGCCTCCAGGTCGAGCACCCGGTCACCGAGGAGGTCGCCGGCATCGACCTGGTCCGCGAGATGTTCCGCATCGCCGACGGCGAGGAACTCGGCTACGGCGATCCGGTCCTGCGCGGTCACTCCTTCGAGTTCCGCATCAACGGCGAGGACCCCGGCCGGGGCTTCCTGCCCGCTCCCGGCACCGTCACCCGCTTCGACGCGCCCTCGGGTCCCGGTGTCCGTCTGGACGCGGGCGTGGAGGCCGGCAGTGTGATCGGCCCGGCCTGGGACTCCCTGCTCGCCAAGCTGGTCGTCACCGGCCGCACCCGCAGGGAGGCGCTCCAGCGGGCCGCGCGGGCTTTGGAGGAGTTCCAGGTCGAGGGCATGGCCACCGCGATCCCCTTCCACCGCAAGGTGGTCACCGATCCCGCCTTCGCCCCCGAACTGACCGGCTCCACCGACCCGTTCACGGTCCACACCCGCTGGATCGAGACCGAGTTCGTCAACGACATCAAGCCCTTCACCGCTCCCGCCGGCACCGAGGCGGAGGAGGAACTGGGCCGCGAGACCGTCGTGGTCGAGGTCGGCGGCAAACGCCTGGAGGTCTCCCTCCCCTCGTCCCTGGGCATGAGCCTGGCACGTACGGGTCTGGCGGCCGGGGCCAAGCCCAAGCGGCGCGCGGCGAAGAAGTCCGGCCCCGCCGCCTCCGGTGACACCCTCGCCTCCCCGATGCAGGGCACCATCGTCAAGATCGCCGTCGAGGAAGGCCAGCAGGTCGAGGAAGGCGACCTCGTCGTCGTCCTGGAGGCCATGAAGATGGAACAGCCCCTCAACGCCCACAAGTCCGGCACCGTCAAGGGCCTCACCGCCGAAGTCGGCGCCTCCCTCACCTCCGGCGCCGCCATCTGCGAGATCAAGGACTGAGGCGGAGAGGAGGGAGCGGTCAGTTCCGTACCGCTCCCTCCAGATCGATCAGGAGCGTGCGCAGATCGTCGTTGAGCCGGCGCTGGGTGGCGAGGTCGAGGGCGGACAGCACCCGCGCCTCCGTCTCCGTCTTGGTGGCGAAGACCTCGAGCGCCCGCTGCTCTCCTTCGTCCGTGAGGCAGACGAGCACCTGGCGGCGGTCACCGGCGTCGACCTCCCGGCGCACCCAGCCCTTCTTCTCCAGCGCGGCCACCCGCTTGGTGACCGCGCCGGTGGTCAGCTGCATGATGTCCTGCAGCGATCCGGCGGTCACCTGGTGCGGCGGGCCCACCCGGCGCAGCGAGGCGAGCAGTTCCAGTTCCCACGGTTCGATGCCGAAGACGCCCAGTTCGCGGCGGAGCCGGGTCTCCAGATGGTGGGCGACGCGCTGCAACCGCTGGCAGAGTTCCTTGGACGTCAGGTCGGGCGCGGTGGAGACCTGCGCGACCTGCTTCATGATCACGTCGACGCGATCGACGGCTTGCTGGCGATCACCCATGGGTCTACCCTAGCTGTTGGTAATTATCTTCCTGGTCGTTTAACTACTGGGAAGCGACGCCGACGGATAGAGGTGCCTTGCCGATGACTCGTAGCGTCTCCGCGACCGGCCCGCTGGAGGGCCGGATCGCGCTGGTGACAGGCGGGAGCCGGGGGATCGGGGCCGCGACGGCCACCACGCTCGCCGGGCTCGGAGCCGATGTCGTGCTCACCTACCGAAGTTCGCTGGCCGAGGCCGAGGCCGTGGCGGCTACGTGTGAGGAAAAAGGTGTAAAGGCCACATTACTGCGGGCCGACCTGGACGCGGCCGACGGCGCCGAGGAACTGGTCACCGCCGTGCGCGAGCGCGTGGACCACCTCGACATCGTCGTCAGCAACGCGTGCGCCTCGTACCCGCGCGTGCCGCTGGCCGACATGGACCCGACCGCGCTCGGCGACAAGGTCCGCAACGACGTCGTCCTGCTGCACCGGCTCACCACCGCCTTCGTGCCGGCGATGCGGGAGCGCGGATACGGCCGGCTCGTCGTCATCTCCAGCGGCTCGTCCTGGGGCCCGACCGCGCCCGGTCTCGCCGCGCACGGCGTGACGAAGGCCGCGCTGGAAGGCTATGTACGGTACGCGGCCGACGAGTTCGGCGCCGACGGCGTGACCGTCAACGGCCTGGCCCTGGGCTTCGTCCTCACGGACGCCTCCTCGGTGGTCCCGCAGCCCGCGCGCGAAGCGCTGGCCAACGCGACGCCGGCCGGACGGCTCGGTACCCCGCAGGACATCGCCAACGCCGTGTCCCTGCTGACGAGCCCCGCCTCGGAGTGGATCAACGGAACCACCCTGCCCGTGACCGGCGGCCTGAACTACCCGCTGAACCTGTCCCGCGTCCGCGGTCACTGACACCGGCGCGCTTCCGCGCCGTGCGGAAGGGCGCGTGCCGGGCGTGGGTCCGTCTCCGGGGTGTGCGGCGGGCGCGGTCTCGCTTTCCGTCCGCGTGCCACTCCGGCTTGCGCGCCGTACGCGCCTGCACGCCCCTTCCGCCGTCACACCGTTAGCACCGGCGACCCGGTACCCGTACGCCCGTCACCGCCCGTACGCCCGTCACCGCTCATACGCCCGTTCGCGCCCGTGCGCCGTTCGCGCCCGTGCGCCGTTCGCGCCCGCGCGCCGTTCGCGCCCGCGCGTTGCCCTGGACGCGCGTCCCTCCGACCCGCGTCCCACACTCGCGCGCCCCTCCCGGTCCGCGTGCCCTCGGCGCATGCCTCCCCCCACCCGTCAGCCCGTACCGCACCGGAACACGTGATGCAGCGATCCTCCTCCGAAGCCGCGGCGCAGACCGCGCCCCCCACCTCCGACTCGGGCGGAACCGGCCCCGGGGACCCGCCACGGCCCGGCCCGGCCGGCGAGCGCCCGCCCGCCCGCTGGGCGCACCGGCCGGTGATCGCCTTCCGGGTCGTCTCCGTGCTCTTCACCGTCAACACCCTCGTCCAGGCCGCGCTGGCCGGGCTGTTCGTCAACGGCGACGTGGGGCTCCTCACCGCGCACGACGTCAACGCGCACGTGCTGACGATGATGCTCGTGGCCGAGACGGCCGCCGCCACCGTCGCCTGGCGCGTCCGCGCGAACCGGGTCTGGCCCACGGCCCTCGGCGCCGTCCTCCTCGTCCTGATCGTCGTCCAGCAGATCGCGGGATACTCGCGCAACCTGCTGCTGCACATCCCGCTCGGCGTCGCGCTGTTCGGCGGCGCGTGCACGATGACGGTCTGGGCGTTCACCCTCACCCGACCCGTCCGCACGCTCAAGGCGCTGCGCCGATGACCGCCCCCGCTTCCTCCCGCCGCGGCTTCCTGCGCCTGGCCGCGGGCGGCGCCGGCGCGGTCGCGCTCGGCGGACTGGCCGGCTGCGGCACGGACCGCCCGTCGACCGGCGCGCTGCTCGCCAGCGACCCCGAGGTGGAGCTGCCGCGCCCGTTCACCCTGCCGCTGACCGTGCCCGCCGTGGCACGGCCCGCGCACGGCACGGACGTGTACGAGGTGACGCAGCGGCGCGCCTCCGTGGAGATCCTGCCCGGCACCCGCACCGAGATCTGGTCGTACGACGGCACGTTCCCCGGCCCGACCTTCCGCGCCCGCTCCGGCCGCCCGGTCCGGCTCCGGATGACCAACACCCTGCCCACGCCGACCGCGACCCACCTGCACGGCGGTGTCACCCCGCCCGGCTCCGACGGCTACCCGACCGACCTGCTGCACCCGGCGGGACACCGGGGCGACTCCGCCACGATGCCGGGCATGCACGGCGGCACGATGTCCGAGGGCGCCTCCGTCAGTGGCACGCGCACGTACACGTACCCGCTCCGGCAGCGGGCCGCCACCCTCTGGTACCACGACCACCGCATGGACTTCTCCGGTCCGCAGGTCTGGCGCGGGCTCGCCGGGTTCTTCCTGGTGGACGACGACGAGGAGGACGCGCTGCCGCTGCCGAAGGGCGACCGCGACATCCCGCTGCTGCTCTGCGACCGCTCCTTCGACGCCGACGGCGCCTTCCGCTACCCCTCGCTCGACCCCACCCTCACCCGCACCCCCGGCGTCCGGTCCGGCTACATGGACGGCGTGCTCGGCGACGTCCAGCTGGTCAACGGCCGCCCGTGGCCGTACCTGGAGGTGAGCGCGGCCCGCTACCGGCTGCGGCTGCTGAACGCCGCCAACGCGCGCCGCTACCGGCTGGCGCTCACCGCTTCCGACGGCCGCCGCCTGCCCTTCGTACGGATCGGCAGCGACCAGGGCCTGCTGGGCCGCCCGCAGACCCTCGACACGCTCACCATGGCCCCGGCCGAGCGCCACGACGTCGTGGTCGACCTCTCGTCGTGTCCGCCGGACACCACCGTCACCCTCGTCAACACCCTGGCCGACGGGGCCATGCGCGACGTCATGCGCTTCCACGTCACCAGCCGGGGCCGCGGCCGCGACGACAGCAGGATCCCCGCGCGCCTGTCGCGTCCGCGGACGCTGCGCGCCGGGCAGGCCGTGACCACCCGACACTTCGACTTCCGGCTCCGCTCGGACGGCATGTGGACCGTCAACGGCCGCGCCTTCGACCCGGCGAGCACCTGGGCGACACCTCGCCTGGGCACCGTCGAACGATGGCTGCTGACCAGCGACTTCCACCATCCCGTCCATCTGCACCTGGCGCACTTCCAGGTGCTGTCACGGGCCGGCGGGGCGCCCGATCCCGGCGACCGCGGCTGGAAGGACACGGTCGACCTGCGCCCGTACGAGGTCGTGGAGATCCTCGTGCGGTTCGACGGATACCGGGGGCGCTACATGCTCCACTGCCACAACCTCGAACACGAGGACATGGCGATGATGGCCAATTTCCACGTGGTGTAGCAGACAACGATCCGAAAGGACGGACGCACATGCCGCAGAAGCAGAGCACCACAGCCAGAACGGCCGCACGGCGCGCCGCGGGCGTGGCCCTGGCCGCCGGGTTCCTGACGCTGGCCGTGGCCGTGCCCCAGCCCGCGGCGGCCCTGGCCGCCGAGCCGGCCGCGACGAGCGCGACGGTAACGACCGCTCCTTCACCGGTGGGCACCTGGTCGGTGACCACCCAGGAGTCCGACCACCCGGCCTCAACGGGCACCCTCTACTTCCACGCCGACCACACCCTGCGGCTGGAAGCGCACAACGGCCCCGACGGCAAGCCGGTGTTCATCGGCACGGGCGAGTGGGAGAGCGGATACGGCGGCACGCTCCACTACGAGTTCACCCACCCGCTGCCGGGCACGCGCACCGGTACGGCCTACGTCGAGCTGGACGGCGTCCTGACGTCGCCGACCGCCTTCACGGCGTGCGGCCTGACGAAGCGCGTCTTCGACGACGGCGGGACCGAGACGGTGTCCATCCTCATGACGGGCACCAAGACCGCCTGACGCACGTCCCGAGGTGAAGGCCGAGGGGCGCCGGAGCCGCTCGGCGCCCCTCGGGTCACGGAAGCCGGCGTCGCGGGGACGCGGCACCGGCGGACGGGACGCGCCGACGGAACACGGCGGCGGGACCCGGTGTCCGTCCGGTGCGGACGCTTCCGGTCGGCGCCGGCCATGACGCGGCGGCCGGACGGCGGCCGGCGGCCGAGCGGACTCGGTGGCCGGACGGGCCCGGTGGCCGGTCGGGGAGGGGCCGGGCGCTGTTCACGCCGTCCATCGAAGCCGCCCCGCACACCGCGGGCAAGCCGGCGCCGGGAACCATGACGCGGCCCTGACGCTCGCATGCGGCCCTTCGGCGCGGCGGGACCGGGACCGGACCGACGAGGAACGCCGAACGGCTTTGGGGCGGCGTACGCCGGCGCGATGCCGGACGTACGCCGCCCCGGAGCGGGCCGAGTGAGAGAACGCGCCCCGGACGCTACTTCGGTTCGCGGGCGAAGAGCGAGGTGGACCAGAGGTAGCCGAGCACGGCCAGCCCGAGGCACCAGGCGACGGCCAGCCACCCGTTGTTTCCGATCTCGGTGCCGAGCAGCAGCCCGCGCAGGGTCTCGATGGCCGGCGTGAACGGCTGGTACTCGGCGACCGGCCGGAACCAGCCCGGCATCGCGTCGACCGGCACGAAGGCGCTGGACAGCAACGGCAGGACCATCAGCGGCAGGGCGTTGTTGCCGGCCGCCTCGGCGTTGGGGCTGGACAGGCCCATCCCGACCGCGATCCAGGTGAGCGCCACGGAGACGAGCGTCAGCAGTCCGACGGCCAGGAGCCAGTCCAGGGCGGTGGCGTCCGTGGCCCGGAACCCGATGGCCACCGCGACCGCCCCGACGAGCACCACGCTCATCACGCACTGGAGCACGCTGCCGACGACGTGCCCGATCAGCACCGATCCGCGGTGGATCGCCATCGTACGGAAGCGGGCGATGATGCCCTCGGTCATGTCCGAGGCGACGGACACCGCGCTGCCGATGGTGGTGCCGCCGATGGTCAGCATCAGGATGCCCGGGACGAGATACGCGAGGTAGGCGGACCGGTCCGCGCCGCCGTCCCCGATGCCCGCGCTCATCACGTCGCCGAAGATGTAGACGAAGAGCAGCAGCAGCATGACCGGCGTGAGCAGCAGGTTCAGGGTCATGGACGGGTAGCGGCGGGCGTGCAGCAGATTGCGCCGCAGCATCGTGGAGGAGTCGCGCAGGGCGAGGGACAGGGAACTCATCGGACATCCTCCTTGGCGGCGGCCGGCCGGCCGGTGCCGCCGGTCAGGGCGAAGAACACGTCGTCCAGGTCGGGGGTGTGCACGGTCAGCTCGTCCGCCTCGATGCCGACGGCGTCCAGCCGGTCGAGCAGGGAGCGCAGTTCGCGCTGGCTGCCGTCGCTGGGGACGCGCAGCACCAGCGCCTCGTCGTCCGGCGTGACCTCGCGCAGCGCGGCGGCGGCGGACCGGTACGCGGACGGGTCGGAGAAGCGGAGCCGCACATGTCCGCCGGGGACGAGGCGCTTGAGGTCGTCGGCGGTGCCCTCGGCGGCGATCCTCCCGTCGTCGAGCACGGCGATACGGTCGGCGAGCTGGTCGGCCTCCTCCAGGTACTGGGTGGTGAGGAAGACGGTCACGCCGTCCGTGACCAGCTCGCGGACGATCTGCCACATGGTGTGCCGGGAGCGGGGGTCGAGGCCGGTGGTCGGCTCGTCGAGGAAGATGAGCCGCGGGGAGCCGACGAGGGTCATGGCGATGTCCAGGCGGCGCTTCATGCCGCCGGAGTAGCTCTGGGCGGGCTTCCGGGCGGCGTCGGCGAGGCCGAACCGCTCCAGCAGCCCGGTGGCGACGCGCCGCCCCTCGCGTCTGGACAGATGATGCAGATCCGCCATGAGGAGCATGTTCTCCTCGCCGGTGATCAGCCCGTCGACGGCGGAGAACTGACCGGTGACCCCGATCGCGGCGCGCACGGCCTGCGGCGCGGCGGCGAGGTCGTGTCCCGCGACCCGGGCCTGTCCGCCGTCGGCGCCGACGAGCGTGGACAGGATCTTCACGGTGGTGGTCTTGCCGGCGCCGTTCGGGCCGAGCAGCGCGAAGACGGAGCCGGCGGGAATGTGCAGGTCGATGCCGTCGAGGACGGTCTTGTCGCCGTAGGACTTGCGCAGCCCGGCGGCGGATATGGCGACCGGCCGCTCTGTGATTGATGTGGACATGACAGACATGGCGACGGAACCCTCCCGTGCGAGTGGTGACAGTGGTGACTGTGCTGACCGACGTGACAGTGGCGACCGCGGCGGAAGCGGCGCGAGGAGCCGGAGGCGCCGGGCCCGGTGCTCAGGCCCGGCGCTCAGGCCCGGGCGCGGCGGATGTCGATGTTGCCGAAGCGGGTGCGGGCACGGACCTGGACGGTGTCCTCGGCCGTGTCCGGGCTGCCCGAGGCGGTGAGCGCGTTGCGCACCTGCCCCGCACCGGAACTGACGTCGAGCCAGGCGGCGGTGCCCTCGCGGATGCCGATGTCGATGGCGCCGTAGGAGGTCTCCAGCTGGACGGTGCCGCGGGCCACGTCGCCGACGCGCACGGTGCCGTGGGCGGTGGTGGCGGTGACCGAGTCCTCGGCGCGCCGCACCTCGATGTCGCCGTTGGCGTTGCTCACCCGCAGCGCGCCGGTCACGGCGTCGACGGTCGTGCCGCCGTGCGAGTTCTTCAGCACGGCCGGGCCGTCGAGGAGGCCGACGCGCAGGCTGCCGGTGCTGGTGCTGATCTCGGCCCGGCCCTCGACCCGGTCCACGGTGATCGAGCCGTGCGAGGCGGTCACATCCAGCGGCCCGGTCGCGTCGAGGCGCACATCACCGGACGAGGTCTTCACCCGGACCTCGCCGAGCCGGCCCTCGCCGAGCACCTGGGTCCAGGCCCCGGTGGTGTCGACGCGTGAGCCCGCGGGCAGCTCCACGGTGACGTCCACGACGCCGGTGCGGCCGAACAGGTTGGACTTGGGCGTCGTGATGACGAGCGTGCCGCCGGTGTACGAGACCTCGGTCTGGTCGGCGGTGCGTACGTCCAGGTCCTTCTTGGGGTTGCGGGGCCGCACCTCGACGACGGTGTCGAGCCGGTCGCCCGCGGCGAACTGGATGGAACCGGCCTCCACACGTGCGGTGACCGAGATCGGTGCGGGAGTGTCGAAAGAAGGCATGGCTGTCCCGTCCTCGTGAGTCTTGGGAGCGTCCCCGCTGGTGGGACGTGGTGTGAGTGAAGTGGGCCGGGCGGGGAGCGGCTAGCGCACCCAGCCCGTGAAACGCTGTCCGACGGTCTGGCTCTTCTCCGCCGTGCGCGGCCGGGAGCCGCCGTCGACCGCGGCCGACACGGCCCGGACCAGCCACGCGTTGACCGACAGCCCCTCGCGGCTCGCGGCCTCCTCGGCCCGGGCCTTGAGCTGGGCGGGCAGCCGCAGATTGACCCGGGCGGTCCCGCCCTCGTCCCCTTCGGCCGCCCCCTTGAAGGCCTCGACGGCCAAAGCCGGCTCGGCCGGACCGCCCGCCTCGGCGGCCGGCAGGGTCACCACGAAATCGGGATCGAGCCCGCGCAGCCGCACGTCCACCGACCCCGGCGCCAGCTCCCGGGTGACCTCGTCCATCGCGGCGGACAACACGTTGAGCATGGTCAGCCGAGCCGCCGACTCCAACGGAGCGGTCAGCCTCTCGGCCAGCTCCCGAGCATCCTCGCCACCGGCTTCAGCGGCCACCGCGAGTTCACGGCGAAGGGTTTCTACATAGGGCGTGAGGTCCATGACGCCATCATGGCACCATCGTGGCGCCATTGGCAACCTTGTGGCGCCACGCAGGTGGCACGGATGGGCGACAGGTCCTAAGAGGCGCAGGTCAGGCTGCTGGTCGGGATAACTCTCAGTGGCGCATGCCGAAGCCAGAACGGTGTCAGCGGCCGAGCGGTCGCGCCAAGAAGTGCCACTTTGGCTCCGCCTGGCGTCACGTGACGCCACACATTCTTCCTCCACCGTCGCATTGCCGGGCCGTTCCTTGGCCATGACCTCCTCTTGACCGGCTTCCCCTAGGGTCGGCGGCAACGGTTGCGAACCGGGGGAGACAACAGCGATGGGTGACGGCAAGGTCCCCGGCAAGGTCCTGGACATCAAGACCGCCGACATCAAGGCGGCGGCACCGGCCTTCCAGCAGGGGGCCATCGATCTCAGCAAGGCGCTGACCACCCTCATCCAGACCTTGGACGGGCTCGGTGAGCCCTGGGGTCACGACGAACAGGGCGACAAGTTCGGCAACGCCTACAAGCCGCAGCAGAAGAAGATCGAGAGCGCGGCGGGTGTCCTGGTGCTCGGGCTGACGAGCATCCACGAGGCCATGGCAGACCTGGCGGACGGACATGTGGACAACGACCAGCTGATCGCCGGGATGTTCACGGAAGTGAAGACCGACAAGCAGAGCGACGGTGCCGGTGAGCGTTGAGGACAAGGCGCGCCACATCCTTCTCAAGATGGGCCTGTGGTGGCCGGAGGCCGACGCCGGGAAACTGCGGGACGCGGCAAGGGCCTGGCGCGCCTTCGCCGATTCGGTGGACGATGTCCGCGCTCCCGTCCACCGCAGCGCGTCGTCGATCATCCACAACAACACCGGTGAGTCGATCGAGGCGTTCCGCAAGTTCTGGGACCGCTACGCCAAGGACCAGGACGGGGGCTGGCTGAGCGATCTCGCGAAGTCCTCCCGGGAGATGGCCAAGGCGCTGGACAAGTTCGCCGACGCCATCGACGACGCGATCAACAAGCTCTGGACCCAGATCGGTATCGACGCGGCGGTGATCGCGGGCGGCGTGACGCTGGCCATCCTCACCGCGGGTATCGCGTCCGGGGCCGCCGCCGCGGCAGCCGAGGCGGTCATCGAGTTCGGCGCCACCATGGGCGTCGCGGTCACCACGACCGTGGCCGAGATCGCCGCGGGCACCCTGGTCGCCGCCGCTTTCGGCGGAATCGAGTCGGTCACGGTCGATCTGGCCGTGGCCCAGCCGCTGAAGATCGCGACCGGCCTGCAAGACGGCTTCAGCCTGGACGAGGTCAACCAGGCCGCCAAGGACGGCATGATCTTCGGCGGCGCGCTGGGAGCGGGCGGCGGCCTGTTGAAGGCCGGCATGGAAGGCGGGCTCGCCGACACCACCCCGTTGCTGCTGCGTCCGCCCTCGCTCCGTCCCGACCTGGTCGAACTGGGCCCGGCGGCCCGCAATGCAGAGCGCACGCCGTGCGTGGGCGAACCGATCGACGTGGCGACCGGCGCGATGCTGATGACACAGACGGACCTGTCTCTGCCGGCCGCTCTCCCCTTCGAGTTCACCCGCACCCACCTCTCCTCCTACCGGGGCGGCGTCTGCTTCGGCCCGACCTGGATCTCGACCCTGGACGAGTGTCTCCAGATCGACGGTGAAGGCGTCGTCTTCGCGGCGGCCGACGGTATGCGCCTGGTGTACCCGGTACCGGAACCGGGCGTACCGACCCTCCCGGTCAAGGGACCGCGTTGGCCCCTGGAATGGGACGGCACGCCGGACGGCGCGATGACGGTCACCGACCCCGCCACCGGCGTGACCCGCACCTTCGCGGCCCCCGTCCCCTCGCCGACCTTCGGCGTCTTCCACCTGGCCCTGGACTCAAAGGCCGACCGCAACGGCAACCGCATCGACATCGAACGCAACGAGCAGGGCATCCCCTCCGGCATCCGCCACTCCGGCGGCTACTACGTCGCCGTCGACACCCGGGGCCCGCGCGTCACGGCCCTGCGCCTGCTGGACGAACCCCCGTCCCGCTACCGCCCGGACACCGTGCCCGACGAGGGCACGGTCATCATGCGGTACGCCTACGACCCCTCCGGCAACCTCACCGAGGTCATCAACTCCAGCGGCGAGCCCCTGCGCTTCACCTATGACACCGAAGGCCGCGTCACCCGCTGGACCGACCGCAACGGCACATGGTTCGGTTACGTCTACGACTCCCGGGGCCGCGTCACGCGCACCGAAGGCGTCGACGGCATTCTGTCCGGCACCCTGACGTACGACGACACCACCCGCACGACGACGTACACCGACTCCCAGGGCCATGTCTCGGTCCACCGCTGCAACGCCGAGGGTCTGGTGGTGGAGGAGACCGACCCGCTGGGTCACGTGACGCGCACCGAGTGGGACGAATACGGGGCCTGGCCGCTCACGGTGACGGACCCGCTGGGCCACGCCACGCGGTACACGTACGACGACGCCGGCCACCTCACCGGAGTCGCCCTGCCCGATGGCGCGGAGGCGCGGGCGGAGTACAACGGGCTCGGCCTGCCGGTAAAGGTCGTGGAGCCGGGCGGCGCGACCTGGCGGCACACCTACGACGACCGTGGCAATGTGCGGGTCACCGTGGACCCGACCGGCGCCGAGACCCGCTACGCCTATGACGGTTCGGGACACCTGGTCGCCGTCACGGACGCGCTCGGCCACACACGGAGGATCGTGCCGAACGCGGCCGGCCTGCCGATCGCGCTCAGCGACGAGTTGGGTCACGAGACGACCGTGAGCCGCGACGCGTTCGGCCGGATCGTCGCGGTGACCGACCCCTTCGGTCACACCACACGCATGGGATGGACCGTCGAGGGCAAGCCGAAGTGGCGCGAGTTCGCCGACGGAACGCGCGAATCCTGGACCTGGGACGGCGAAGGCAACCTGGTCGAACACACCGACCTCGCCGGGAGCACGACCCGGCAGACCGTCGCACCCTTCGACCTCCCGGCGACCCGAACAGACCCGGACGGCACGCGGTACGCGTTCACGTACGACACCGAGTTGCGGCTGACAGGCGTCACCAACCCCGAGGGCCGAACCTGGTCCTACCTCTACGACGAGGCCGGCCGGCTCATCGCGGAGACCGATTTCAACGGCCGCACACTGACGTACGCGCTCGATGCCGCGGGCAGGCTCACCGCCCGGACCAACGGCGCCGGCGAGATCCTGCGCTTCACCCGTGACGCATGCGGCAGGGTCGTGGTCCAGGAAACCGACGACGGCGAGAGCACGACGTACGCGTACACGCCGGATGGCGGTCTGTGCCGCGCGGCCAACGCGGACGCCGAGATGGTCATGGAACGTGACGCGCTGGGCCGGATCCTGTCGGAGACGGTCAACGATCGCACGTCTGTCTTCCAGTACGACGCCCTCGGACGTCGCACGCGCCGTGTCGCACCATCCGGCCTGGCTTCGGACTGGACGTACGACGCGGCCGGACGACCGGTGCACCTGCGCTCGGCGGCGGGCTCGCTGGACTTCTCGCACGATGCCGCGGGGCGGGAGATCGAGCGCCGGTTCGGAGAAGGAATCACGCTCACGCAGAGCTGGAACCCGAACGGGCAGATGACCGCCCAGTCCCTGACCTCCGCCGGCGCCCCGCACCGCCTCCTCCAGCACCGCACGTACGCCTACCGGGTCGACGGCCACCTTACGGAGATCCGGGAGCTGACCTCGGGCACACGTCGCTTCCACCTGGACGGCACGGGCCGGGTCACAGAAGTACGGGCGCACGGCTGGACCGAGACCTACGCCTACGACATCACCGGCAAAGTCCGACAGACGTCGGCCCCCGGCCACGACACCCCCGGCGAGCGTGCCTTCGAGGGCACACTCGTCCGCCGGGCGGGCCGGACGACGTATGAGCACGACGCCCAGGGCCGGCTCGTCCGCCGAACGCGCAAACTCCTCAGTGGGAAGACGCACACGTGGTCCTACGCCTGGAACGCGGAGGACCGCCTGACCGAGGTGGTCACGCCGAGCGGTGACCGGTGGAAATACGCCTACGACCCGCTGGGCCGGCGCATCTCCAAGCACCGGGTGACGGGCGACGGATCACCGGCCGACCGCGTCGAGTTCTCCTGGGACGGTACCCGTCTGGCAGAACAGACCGGTCCGGACGGCAGCGTGACCACGTGGGACTACGAACCGGACACGCACCGTCCGCTCACCCAGACCCACCACACACCGTCGCATGTCCCCGAAGCAGGCTCCTTCATCGCGCGGCTCGCGGAGCAGACGGCGCCCGAGAACACCTCACGTTTCCTCGCCGTCATCACCGACAACGCCGGTTCCCCCATGGAGCTGGTCACCGGCGAGGGCGAGGTGGTGTGGCAGCGACGCAACACGTTGTGGGGCACCCACGTCCCGGCCGGGACCGACGAGCCGGAAACCGCCACCTGTCCGCTGCGCTTCCCGGGCCAGTACGCCGACACCGAGACAGGCCTGAACTACAACTACTTCCGCTACTACGACCCGGAAGTCGCCCGGTACGTCAGCCCGGACCCGCTCGGGCTCGACGCCGCTCCCGACCACCACGCCTACGTGGACGCGCCGCTGCTGCTGGTCGACCCGCTGGGCCTGAAATGCGAAGAGGTCGTCGGCACGCCGCGGACGGGGGTCAAGGGACTCCTCAAGGACGCACAGCTTCCCCACTCGGGACGCATCCGCTTCGTCCCGGACAAGCGCGTGTCGATCAGTGCGGGCCTGCCGCGCGGCCCCCGGAAGGGCTACATCGACCGGTTCGGTAACGAATGGATCAAGGGACCTTCCAGGACCGCCGGGCAGCCGTTCGAGTGGGACGTCCAGCTGAGCAAGCTGGGCAAGGCCAAGCTGGGGTGGCTCAGCAGGGACGGCAGCCACCTTAATGTGTCACTCGACGGCGAGATCACCCACAAGTGATGAGAAAGGACTGACCGCACGGTGCCCGACCCCCTCCCTTTCTACGCAGAAGTGCGCGTGCTCCGGGCCTCCGACAGACCCCATCTGGAAGGCAGGGTCGGAGGAATCCTCGGCATCACCGAGCCACCCGACGCGTCGACTCCGCCCGCCTACGCGGTGCTGCTCGACGGAGCGGAGGAGGTGTACACCTTCCTCCGCGACGAGATCGAGCCCACGGGGCACATGCGGAAGCAGGAGGACTACTACTGACGACGGCCACCGGGACCCGGGCGTCACCTTGGGCTCTGGGTCCACGACGATGCCTGAAGAACGACCGGCACCGTAGTCATGGAGGGAATATCCGGTACAGACCTACGGCCTCTCCGTCCCGGAACCGGTGCCTCCGCGCGGCGAGCCGTGACCCGGTGGTCTCACGTGAGGACGCGGTACGCGGTACTGGAGGCCGGGCCGATGCCTGCTGGCCCGGCGATCACCGATGGCCGGGCCTCCCGCGGCCTTCGTCACATGCACCGAACCGTGGGCTCGGTCTCGGCCCGCTACGCGCGCGTGACTCCCGGATGCTCCGGACACTCATGGCCGGTCTGAAAAGGTGACACGCGGCACCGCCGCGGTGCTGCAGTGGGAGATCGTGAGATCTGGACTCGGAGCGCAATAGCAGTCTCCGGGCTGATCGGACGCGTGCACTCGACTTTCCGTCGGTACGTGGAAAGCAAAGAGCCCCCTCCGCATACGGTGTGAAGGGAACTCCTTGTTGCTGGTGGATCAGATGGCGGCCGGCGCCTTCTTGTACCAGTCCGTGATTACCCTGGTCAGGTGCACGACGTTCTGCTGCCGCATGATCGGGGCAGAGGCGTTCGGCTCGAAGTCCTCGTTCGCGGCCGTGGTACGCCAGATGCTGTCCTCGGTGACCGGGGCGGCCATGTGCCGGTCGAGCCGCTTGAAGAACTCCTGGATGTCACCGTCGTCGGCCCCGTCCTCCCGAAGGTTGCGGTAGACACCGCCCAGGACGCGGAGCATGCCCACCGAACCCAGGAGCGAGGACTCGCGCAGCCTCATAGCCTTGGTGGGAGGAGCCGGCGGCTCGTTCTTCTTCTTTTCGGAAAGCGAGGGATCGTAGTTGTCCACGTCCTCCTCGGTGATCTCGGCGAGCGCGGTGAAAGCGATGGAGATGACGTCAAGGAAGCCGCGAACACTCTCGATGACCTCGTTGTCGGTCAGTGACTCGACCTTTTTGCTGACGCGCCCACCGGGACCGGCGATGACGGCCCGCGTGATGTCCGCGACGTGCTTGGCACCCATCAGATTGCGGTTGGCCAAGGTCATCCGGTCCCGCTCAATGTCGATCTTGCCGAGGAAGAGGGGGTGGGTGACGATGTCGCTGAGCGTGCGGTTGGCGATGCGCGAGGTGTCGAAGCGGGCCCGGACGGCACCGGAGATGCCCTTGGCATTGTCCGCGACGTCGACGAACATTTGCTGGCCCTTGACACCGTCGGGCTCCACGTAGATGTCGATGCCGACAAACTCGTCCTTGAGTCGCTGCATTCGGCCGATCAGGGCCTCGCGATCCTGCTCCAGCTTCGCCTTCTTGGGCTCGTTGGCGCGGTGGATTTCCCGATCAATTCGGGATACCTCGTCCGTGATGCGCTTCTTTTCCAGGTGGACACCGAGGAT
The DNA here is from genome assembly GCF_033366695.1 of Streptomyces sp. SCL15-4. NCBI lineage: Bacteria > Bacillati > Actinomycetota > Actinomycetes > Kitasatosporales > Streptomycetaceae > Streptomyces > Streptomyces sp. SCL15-4. Next base: position 3,930,846 of record NZ_JAOBTQ010000001.1, on the reverse strand, counting down.
GCGGTGCTGGCCGTCGATCGTGATCAGGCGTCCGATGCCGCCGATGGACCACGGGACGGTGAGGTAGCCGACCGAGCCGTCTTCACTGATCGGCTCGAAGCGGCATCCGCCGGTGTCGCGGATGAGGAGGGCCGGAGCCACCCAGCCGGGGTTGTCGGCGAGGTACTGACCGAAGCCCTTGGCGTGGGCGATGTCCACCTTGCGGTTGTCGGGGTCCGGCTTGGCCGGGTCCGGGATGGTGAGGATGACCGAGAGGTCGGCGAGCGGGATACGCGTCGTGTAGACGGTCCGACCGCCCTGGCTGGTGCGGATCGCCAGGTAAGTGGACTCCTCGCGCACGAGAGAGAGGCGCGACGAGTCGACAGTGATGCTCAAGGATGACTTCCTTCGCGGACAGGTGAGTTACTACACGACGCACTCAAGCACGAAAGGTGTCTATGTATCTAAGTAATCATCGAATTTTCCTCTTAGTTCAGAATTTAGAATACAAAGCACCTACTCATCTGGTAATGGCGGGTCCGGCAACGCCTGGTGCCCTGTTCCGCGCCTTCGGGCGTGAGCGGTCCCACCGGGCTCAACGAGACGAAGGCCCTCGTGTCGAGAGGGCGAAGCCGGCCCGGCCGAGGGCCTGCTCGGCCGCCTGCGAGAGGAGGCCCCCGAGCGTGGAGAACGGGGCGGCGGGGTGCGGCGTGGCCGAGCTCCATCCGCGGACCGCCTGTCGGTCGGCGCACCCCATACACCGGGGACGTCGGGAGAGGAAAGCACCTGCACGAGTTGCTCGTGTCAGCGGGCGCTTCGCGCTGTAGTGCACCACAGTCGCGGGAAGACCTCCGGTGCGGTGGAGCTGTCCAGCACTGCACTACGCGGAGGTCTTCGTGCCCCGCCGTAATGCCCGGCTGGCCGTTCACGGCAGGCGGCCGTTGGCCGAGCTGTCCGTTTGGGTCGTTCCGTCGCGCATGTGGCAGATAAGTATCTCGCGGGCCACGGCCTGCAAGTGGCTGCGCCATCGGCGGACAGAGGGCGCAGCCGGCCTGCCGTCTGCGACAGGAGCACCAGCTGGGCCGGCCCGTCTCGGCCCGATCCTGGTCCTGCTCACTTCGACCGTGCACCGGATCCTGACGCTTCACGGTCTGAACCGCCTGGACTTCCTCGACCGGCCCACCGGCCAGGTGATCCGCCGTTGCGAACTTCGACTGGCCCGGCCAGCTTGTCCACGGCCACCTCGTCTTCTCCTCGGCCGTGGGCAGCCGCTCGACGCCGCGAACGTCCGCCGCGCCTTCCGCCAGGCGGTGAAGGACATCGACGGGATCGACCCCGACGAGTGGACCCCGAGAGAACTGCGGCACAGCTTCGTGTCCCTGCTCTCCGACCAGGGCGTGCCGCTGGAGGAGATCTTGTGGCTCGTCGGGCACTCGGGTACGGCCGTGACCGAGGAGGTCTACCGGAAGCAGATCCGGCCCGTGATCCAGACAGGGGCCGTGGTCATGGACGGGATCATCGGCCCGTAGGCGCAACGGTCGTAGACACGCGGAAAGCGATAGTCACGCACACAAAAGCAGGTGGCGATCCTAGGATCGCCACCTGCTCTTTTGGCTGTCGGGGTGGCGGGATTTGAACCCACGACCTCTTCGTCCCGAACGAAGCGCGCTGCCAAGCTGCGCTACACCCCGGTGTCGCTGCTTCTCGCGGCGACGACGTTTACTTTAGCCCACTGGGGGCTGTAGACGAAATCCGGTTCAGACGCGGTGGCGGGTCGGGGACGGGCGGGTGTGGTCCAGGGCCACCAGGAGGACCCCCAGGGCGTAGATCCCGAGGCCCAGGAGGAGCGCGTTCGCCAGGGTGCTGCGGTAGCCGTGGGCCGCCGCGTCCAGGAAGGGATAGAGGTATCGGGACGGGTCGGCCGGCGGGAGGAGCGCGGCCCGGATGAAGGAGAAGGCCAGGTAGGCCAGGGGGTAGAGCAGCCACGTCGCGGTCTGGCGGAGGTGCAGGCGGGGCGCCGGTGTGAGCAGGAGCCAGTCCAGTACGGCCGCCGCCGGGACCAGTACGTGCAGGACCTGGAGCGCCGTCCACTGGGCGTGCCAGCGCTCCGGCGCCGTGGCCGCGCCGGTCATCGAGAACGGGGGCGTCGTGTGGGCCAGGAGCAGGTGATAGAGCAGCGCGCCGATCACGACGTAGAGGAGTGCCGCGCCCGTCACCGACGACGGGAGCGGGCGGCGGGCCCGCCAGGCCCTCGTCGCCGACAGGAACATGATCACGGCCACCAGGACGTTGGCCTGGACGCTGAAGTAGCTCAGGGCGCGGGCCGGACCGCCCAGCAGCAGCTCCAGCGCGACCCCTGCCGCCGCCGCCACGGCGATCAGCAGGCGGAGCACCGCGGCCGACGGGCGGCGCGCCGGGGCCACCACCGCCGTGGCCGGGACCGGTGCGGGCAGCAGGACGGGCGGGCCCGGGACCGCGGGCAGGTCCGGGATGTCCCTGGGTATCGGGGCGGTCATGCCCTCACGCTAGGAGCGGGGGAGGGGGCCGGCCAGGTGGGTTGGGCCGGGTGGGTGACGGCCCTCGGAGCCCCGATCGTCCCGTTCTCGTCACCCGGCCCCGGCCCCCCTTACCGCCGCTCCACCAACGTCAGCAGCGTCGCCTCCGGCGGGCAGGCGAAGCGGACCGGGGTGTAGCGGTTGGTGCCGCAGCCGGCCGAGACGTGGAGGTAGGACGTACGGCCTTCCACCGTGTGCGTGGACAGGCCCTTCACGCGGTCCGTGTCCAGGTCGCAGTTGGTGACCAGGGCGCCGTAGAAGGGGATGCACAGCTGGCCGCCGTGGGTGTGGCCGGCCAGGATCAGGGGGTAGTCGTCCGCCGTGAACGCGTCCAGTACCCGCAGGTACGGCGCGTGGACCACGCCGAGCGAGAAGTCGTGCCCCTGCGACGGGCCGCCGGCCACCCGGGCGTAGCGGTCCCGCTTGATGTGCGGGTCGTCCAGGCCGGTCAGCTCGATGGAGGCGCCCTCGATCTTGAGGACTCCCCGCGTGTTGGTCAGGTTCAGCCAGCCCGCCGAGTCGAAGCCGTCCCGCAGGTCCTCCCACGGGTTGTGGATCGCGCCCACGGCCGGCGCGTTGCCGTTCAGCCCGTGGCGTCCGCTCGCCTTCTCCAGAAGGTAGCGGGCGGGGTTGCGCAGCTTGGGGCCGTAGTAGTCGTTGGAGCCGAAGACGTACGCCCCCGGGAACTCCATCAGCGGGCCCAGGGCGTCCAGCACCTCGGGGACGCCCTCGGGGTCCGACAGGTTGTCGCCGGTGTTGATCACGAAGTCGGGACGGAGCCCGGCCAGCGACTGCAGCCAGCGCTGCTTCTTGCGCTGGCCGCCGACCATGTGGATGTCGGAGACCTGGAGCACGCGCAGCGGGCGCATGCCCGGGGGCAGGACGGGGACCGTGACCCGTCGGAGGCGGAAGGAGCGGGCTTCGAAGCCCGCCGAGTAGACCAGGCCGGCGGCGCCGGCCGCCACGATTCCCAGGGGGATTCCGTATCGCGCGCGCATCTGTCCATCGTGTCAGACGGGTTGGGCACACCGAGACCGGCCACCGGCCCGGCCGCCGGCCGCCGGCCGCCGGGCGCCCGGCGCCCGGTGACGGGGGACCGGTGGCGGGGGACCGGTGGCGGGCGAGGGCGGAAAGGGCGGGCCCGGGGGACGGCGCCTGCGGGGAAATGGACGGGCACGGGCGGACGTGCACCTGCGACAATCGGGCCATGACCACCACGCTCAAGTCGAAGCTGCAGGACGACCTCAACGCCGCGATCAAGGAGCGCGACGAGCTCCGCTCCTCGACGCTCCGGCTGACCCTCGCCGCCATCACCAAGGAGGAGGTCGCGGGCAAGGAGAAGCGGGAGCTGTCCGACGACGAGATCCTCAAGGTGATCACCCGCGAGGCGAAGAAGCGCCGGGAGGCGGCCGATGCGTTCGCCCAGGGCAACCGTCCCGAGCAGGCCGAGCGGGAGAAGGCGGAGGGCGAGGTGCTCGCCGGCTACCTGCCCAAGCAGCTGTCCGACGAGGAGCTGAACACGATCGTCGAGCAGGCCGTGGCGGAGGCGAAGGCGGCCGGTGCCGAGGGGCCGCGGGCCATGGGCGCCGTCATGAAGATCGTGAACCCGAAGGTGGCCGGGCTGGCCGAGGGCGGCCGGGTCGCCGCCGTGGTGAAGAAGCTCCTCCAGGGCTGACACACCCCAGACCCTCCTCCGCGCGCCGTCGCCTGCCCGGGTCTACGGGCTTACGCGACTACGGGGCCAGGACTTCACAGGGTCACGGGCCTACGGGTCTACGAGCTTGCGCGCGTCGGCGCCCGGCCCTCGCTCCACCTCTCCACGGCCGCGGTGGCCGCTCACCCCTCCACGGAGGCGGCCCCACACCTCCCTCCACGGCCGCGGGGCCGCACCCCTTCCCAGAGGTGCGGCCCCGCCGCGCCGGCCGGCGCATCACCGTCGTACCGGAACGAATGAACGAACCCGGCTAGTGCCGGCCGCCCCCACGGCCGTTGCCGTTGTTCCCGCCGTTCCAGCCGTCCCCCTGCCCCTGGATGACGTTCTCGGGGAGCGAGAACGTCGGCGTCGGGAACGAGCCGCCGAGGGCGCCGGCGGTCGTGCCGCCGTCAGCGGCGCCCCCGTCAGCGGTGCCCCCGTTGGTCAGGCCGCCGATCAGTCCCCCGGTCACCTGTCCGGTCCTGTTCCCGTCCCCGTTGTGGTCGTCCGTCGCCCCCCGGTCGCCTTTTCCCCGGTCGTCCTCGTCGTGCGAGTCGTCGGGGAGGTCGATCAGATGGAAGTCCGGCGCGGGCTTGCCGTCCAGCGCGCCGGACATCATGTCGCGCCAGATCGGGCCCGGGACCTCGCCGCCGTAGACCTTGTCGTGCGGGACGCCGCCGATGGTGATGCTGGTCATCTTGCGCTTGTGCTGCGGGTCGCCGACCCACACCGCGCCCGCCATGTTCGGGGTGTAGCCGACGAACCAGGCCGCGTAGCGCTCGTCCGTCGTACCGGTCTTGCCGGCGCTCGGGCGGCTGCCGAGGCCGGCCTCCTGGCCCGTGCCGTCCTCGACCACGCCCTTGAGGAGCGTGTTGATCGTGTCCGCGGTGTTCTCCGACATCGCCCGTGAGCAGGTCGACTTCGGCACCGGCAGGGACTTCTGCTCGCTGCCGGCCTTCTGGGTGACCGACTCGATGGCGACCGGGGTGCAGTACATGCCGCGCGAGGCGAAGGCGGCGTACGCGCTCGCCATCGTCAGCGGGGACATCTCCTGGGTGCCGAGCGCGATGGAGGGCGCCTGGTCGATCTTGCGGCCGTCCGCGCGCGCCACGCCCATCTTCTTCGCCATGTCGACGACCGGGCAGATGCCGATGTCGCTGATCAGCTGGACGTAGTAGGTGTTGACCGACTTCGCGGTGGCCTCCGCCATGCCGTACGGCCCGCGCTCCGAGTCGTTCTCGTTCTTCAGCTTGGCCGGCCGGTTCGGGTCGTTGCGCCACACCTTGCCGTCGCACGCGGCCACCGGGCTCGGATAGGCCATCTCGTACGGCGACGAGTACTCCTGCGTCGGAGGCTTGCCGCCCTCGACGGCCGCCGCGGCGACGATCGGCTTGAAGGTGGAGCCGGGCTGGTAGCCGGCGCCGCCGCCCATGTCCTGGTTCACGGACAGGTTGATCGTCGTCTCGTCGTTGTTGACGTTGACGCCGTACGGACGGGACTGGCCCATGGCGAGGATCTTGCCGGTGCCGGGCTCGACGACGGTCGCGGCGGTCGCCACGGCGTCGCTCTTGTAGACGTGGTCCTTGATGGACTCCTGCGCGGACTGCTGCGCCTGCGGGTCGAGCGTCGTACGGATCGTCAGGCCGCCGCGGTTCCAGAGCTTGGCCCGCGCCTCCTTGGTCTTGCCGAAGACCGGGTCGGTGAGGACCACCTGGCGGACGTAGTCACAGAAGAAGCCGGCGCCCTTGACCGCGGTGATGCAGCCGTTCTTGGGACGGCTGGTGCGCAGGCCGAGCGGCTTGCCCTTCGCCTGGTCGGCCTCCTTCTGGGAGATGTCGCCCAGCTCCGCCATCCGCTGGAGCACGACGTTGCGCCGCTTGGTGGCCTCGGCCTCGTCGTTGACCGGGTCGTACCGGCTCGGTGACTGCACGATGCCCGCCAGCAGCGCCGACTCCTGCAGGCTCAGGTCCTTGGCGTGCTTGGAGAAGTACCGCTGGGCGGCGGCCTCGACGCCGTAGGCCTGCTCGCCGAAGAAGGTGATGTTCAGGTAGTTCTCGAGGATCTTCTTCTTGCCGAGCTTGTCCTCGATCTGGATGGCGTACTTCAGCTCGCGGATCTTGCGGCCGAGGGTCTGCTGGGTGGCCTCGGCGACCTTCGTCGGGTCGTCGCCGGCCTCTTCGATGAAGTAGTTCTTCACCAGCTGCTGGGTGAGCGTGGAGGCGCCCTGGGCGACCCCTCCCTCCTGGGCGTTCTTGTTCACGGCGCGCAGCACGCCCTTGAGGTCGACGGCGCCGTGTTTGTAGAAGCGCGAATCCTCGATCGCGACGATCGCCTTCTGCAGGTACGGCGAGATGTCCTTGAGGTCCACCACCGTACGGTCGCGGGAATAGACGGTCGCGATCTGCTTGCCCCGGCTGTCCAGGATGGTGGTGCGCTGACTCAGCTGGGGACTCTTCAGGTTGGCCGGGATCTCGTCGAACCCCTTGACCGAGCCCTTGGCCGCGAGGCCCAGCGCGCCGGCCGCTGGCAGCGCGATGCCGGCCATCACGGCTCCGGCGAGCACACTGACACCGAGGAACTTGGCGGCCTGCTGCATGGGCGACAGACCGCCGCCCGAGCGCTTCTTTGGCATGGATGCAGCCTAATCCGTACTGTTGAGCGTTCCGAGGGAGCGACCGCTTCTCGGGATGTTCCGAGTGCCGATCGTGACGTACCGCCCGAGGGCTCGCCGGGCGCCGGCCTCCGTTATGGCCCGGCACAGAGGGACGTCTCCGTTCCCATTCGCCGGACACGCGCGCAGGCATTGGCCTAAGCTGCTCTCAACTGTCACCACCACGCGGTCACCTCTCCCTACGTCCGGCGACCCCGAATCGTTCCGGATCCAGTCAGAAATTGTCGGGGAACGGCCCTTTTTTCCACGGGGGACGGGCCCGGGTGCCGTCCGGAGCCCCGTGTGGCGTACCGCGACTGCCCCGGTTTGCCGGGATGATCACGCATGTCGCCAGCTCACTCCCGCGGGTGATCTGCCGCTTACCCATAGTCCGTTCGGGCCATTCAAGATTGGGCCCGAAGGGGGTGTTGCACTGTCCCCACCTTCCGTAACGTCCTCAACTGGCGGCGGTGAATATGCCGCTGCCGCCGTGGGGGAGCCTCGATTCGGGAGAGGACGGCGCCGGTATGGGCTGGGTAACCGACTGGAGTGCGCAGGCCGCCTGCCGCACTACCGATCCGGATGAACTGTTCGTTCAGGGAGCAGCGCAGAACAGGGCCAAGGCGGTGTGCACCGGATGCCCGGTACGCACCGAGTGCCTGGCCGATGCGCTGGACAATCGCGTCGAGTTCGGCGTGTGGGGAGGCATGACGGAGCGTGAGCGCCGTGCGTTGCTGCGCCGGCGCCCCACCGTGACCTCCTGGCGCAGACTCCTGGAAACCGCCCGCTCGGAGTACGAGCGCGGAGCGGGAATCGTGTCCCTCGACAACGACGAGGTGTACGAGAACTACGCCGCGGTGAGCTGAGGACCTCCCCCTTCGGGTCCGCCTCACAAGGCCACGATCCCCTTCAGGGCCAGGCCCCCTTTCAAGGCCGGGTCCCCCTTCAAGGCAGGACCGTCTTCGGGTCTGCTTCGTACGGCCGGGGTCAGCGCACAGGACCGGTACGACCGGTCGCGCGACGGGTGTACGGCCGCCGTGCCCGAGCCGCGGGCACGTCGATCGAGCACTCCGGATGCGCCGTGGGCGTGTCTGTCCGCGCCGAGGTGAGCCGTGTACGGGTGCCTATATGTGCTCCGTCCGTTCCGGCCGCCCTTCGGGCGCCGCCAGCCGGTCTCCGATGTCGCGCAGGCCCACGAGGTCGTGGACGTCACCGGGCAGTGCGGGCACCTCGACCACCGCCACCTCGGGATGGCGGGCGATGAAGCGGTCGCGGGTGCGCCGCTCGCGCGCGAGCAGCCGCATGCGCTCGGCGTGCAGTCTCAGCAGGCCCGCGGTGAGCCGGTCGACCGAGCGCTCCGTGTCGGCGGGGGAGCCTTCCTCGGGAGCGGGAGCTGCGGTCTCCGGTGCGTGAGATGGTGAACTGCCATGCGTGTCGGGAGAGTTACGAAGTCCAGCTTTCCCGTCCCCCTGATCCACAATGCGGGGGTCCTCAAGATTTTCCGCGGCGGCGAGCGCCCGCTCGGCCGACAGCCGGCCGGCCCCGCTGTCATGGACGCGGTTCAGCACCAGGCCCACCAGCGGCATCTTCTCCGCGGCCAGCCGCTCCACGAAGTACGCCGCCTCGCGCAGCGCGTCCCGCTCCGGGGCCGCCACCACCAGGAACGCCGTGCCGGGCGCCTGGAGGAGCTTGTAGGTGGCGTCCGCGCGGGTGCGGAAGCCGCCGAAGGTGGTGTCCATCGCGGCCACGAACGTCTGCACGTCCTTCAGCAGCTGACCGCCCAGCAGCTTGCCGAGCGTGCCGGTCATCATCGACATGCCGACGTTGAGGAAGGCCATCCCGGCCCGGCCGCCGAGCTTCGCCGGCGCGGTCAGCAGACGGATGAGCCGGCCGTCCAGGAAGGAGCCGAGCCGCTTGGGCGCGTCCAGGAAGTCCAGCGCCGAGCGGGAGGGCGGAGTGTCGACCACGATCAGGTCCCACTCCTCCTTCGCCCGCAGCTGGCCCAGCTTCTCCATCGCCATGTACTCCTGCGTGCCCGCGAAGCCCGCCGAGAGCGATTGGTAGAAGGGGTTCGCCAGGATCGCGGCGGCCCGCGCGGGGTCCGCGTGCGCCTCCACGACCTCGTCGAAGGTGCGCTTCATGTCGAGCATCATGGCGTGCAGCTCGCCGTCGCCGTCGGTGCCCTTCACCCTGCGGGGCACGTTGTCGAGGGAGTCGATGCCCATCGACTGGGCCAGCCGCTTGGCCGGGTCGATGGTCAGGACGACCACCTTGCGGCCCCGCTCGGCGGCCCGCAGCCCGAGGGCCGCCGCGGTCGTCGTCTTGCCGACGCCGCCCGAGCCGCAGCACACCACGATCCGGGTCTTCGGGTCGTCCAGCAGCGGGTCCACGTCCAGCACCCGCGCGGGGGAGAGCCGGCGGGCCTTCCCGGGCACCGCGGCCTCCTGCAGTGCCTCCGCCGGCTCCGCGGCCTCCTCGGGCCCCTGCGCCGTCTCGGATGCCTCGGCCGGGTCCGCGCTCATGACAACCCCTGCTTCCGCAGCTCGGTGGCGAGTTCGTACAGGCCCGCCAGGTCCATGCCCTCGGCGAGCAGCGGCAGTTCGTGCAGCGGCAGGCCCAGCCCGGTGAGGACCGCGCGCTGCTCCTGCTCCAGCGCGTACCGCTCGGCGTACTCCGCGGCCTGGTCCAGCAGCGGGTCCACCAGCCGCTCGGCGTTACCGCCGCGCCGGGCACCGCCCAGACCGGCCGCCGAGAGCGTCTGCGCGACAGAGGAACGCTCCACGGTCCGTACGAGTTCCAGGTCGGCCGCGTCCAGAATCCGCGGCCGGACCATGTTCACGATGACCCGGCCCACCGGCAGCCGGGCCGCGCGGAGTTCGGCGATGCCGTCGGCGGTCTCCTGGACCGGCATCTCCTCCAGCAGCGCCACCAGGTGCACCGCCGTCTCCGGCGACTTCAGCACCCGCATCACGGCCTGCGCCTGATTGTGTATCGGGCCGATCTTCGCGAGGCCCGCCACCTCGTCGTTCACGTTCAGGAAGCGGGTGACCCGGCCGGTCGGCGGGGCATCCATGACGACGTAGTCGTACACGAACCTGCCCGACCGGTCCTTGCGGCGCACGGCCTCGCACGCCTTGCCGGTCAGCAGGACGTCCCTGAGGCCGGGCGCGACGGTGGTGGCGAAGTCGATCGCGCCGAGCTTCTTCAGGGCCCGGCCCGCGCTCCCGAGTTTGTAGAACATCTGGAGATAGTCCAGAAGGGCCAGTTCGGGGTCGATGGCGAGGGCGTACACCTCCCCGCCGCCCGGAGCGACCGCGATCTTCCGCTCCTCATAGGGCAACGCCTCCGTCTCGAAGAGCTGGGCGATGCCCTGCCGGCCCTCGACCTCGACGAGAAGCGTCCGCTTCCCCTCGGTCGCGAGGGCCAGCGCGAGTGCGGCGGCGACCGTCGTCTTTCCGGTCCCGCCCTTGCCGCTGACGACCTGGAGCCTGCTCACATCTCCGAGACTAACCAGTCCGGCCGACGGGCACGCGCGGGCCTGTGGACAACGCAGGTCACCGTCCCTGTGGCCGCAGCGGCTACAGTCGGCCCATGACCAAGTGGGAATACGCAACCGTGCCGCTGCTCGTCCATGCCACGAAGCAGATTCTGGACACCTGGGGCGAGGACGGCTGGGAGCTCGTCCAGGTCGTGCCCGGGCCGAACCCCGAGCAGCTCGTGGCCTACCTGAAGCGGGAGAAGCAGGCGTGAGCGCGGTCGAGGCCAGGCTGGCCGAGCTGGGCCTGACCCTGCCGGAGGTGGTGCCGCCGCTGGCCGCCTACCAGCCGGCCGTGCGGTCCGGTGCGTACGTCTACACCGCCGGCCAGCTGCCGATGGTGGAGGGCAAGCTGCCGGTCACCGGCAAGGTGGGCGCCGAGGTCACGCCGGAGGAGGCCAAGGAGCTGGCCCGCACCTGCGCGCTGAACGCGCTGGCCGCCGTGAAGTCCGTCGCCGGCGACCTGGACCGCATCGCGCGCGTGGTGAAGGTCGTCGGCTTCGTCGCCTCGGCGTCCGACTTCACCGGGCAGCCCGGTGTCGTCAACGGCGCCAGCGAACTGCTCGGCGAGGTCCTGGGCGAGAAGGGCGTGCACGCCCGCAGCGCGGTCGGCGTCGCGGTGCTGCCGCTGGACGCGCCGGTCGAGGTCGAGATCCAGGTGGAACTGGCCCAGTAGGCCCCCGCCGCACGTCCTCCCGGCCGGCCCCGGGCACCTCTCGAACAATCGCCCTGTACGGGATAGCCTCCGGCCATGGCGAACGGTCAGTGGTATCCCCCGGAGTGGCCGGACCGCATCCGCGCGCTCGCGGACGGCACGCTCACGCCGGTGACCCCGAGGCGCGCGGCCACGGTCCTGCTCCTGAAGGACACCTCGGACGGCCCGGTCGTGCACATGCTGCGCAGACGCGCCTCCATGGCCTTCGCCGGAGGCGCGTACGCGTACCCCGGGGGCGGTGTCGACCCGCGGGACGACGACCGCCAGATCGGCTGGACGGGCCCTCCGCGCGCGTGGTGGGCCGCGCGGCTCGGCGTCGACGCGGCGAGCGCCCAGGCGATCGTCTGCGCGGCCGTACGGGAGACGTACGAGGAGGCCGGCGTGCTGCTCGCGGGGCCCGACCCGGACTCGGTCGTCGGCGACACCACCGGGGACGACTGGGAGGCCGACCGTGCCGCCCTGGTCGCGCGCGAACTGTCCTTCGCCGAGTTCCTCGACCGGCGCGGCCTGGTGCTGCGTTCGGACCTGCTGGGCGCCTGGGCCCGCTGGATCACCCCGGAGTTCGAGGCCCGCCGCTACGACACGTGGTTCTTCGTGGCCGCCCTCCCCGAGGGGCAGCGCACCCGCAACGCCTCCACGGAGGCCGACCGCACGGTGTGGATCCGCCCGGCCGAGGCCGCCGCCGGGTACGACAGGGGCGAGCTGCTGATGATGCCGCCCACCATCGCCGCCCTGCGCCAGCTGCTGCCCTACGGCAGCGCCGCCGAGGCACTGGCCGCCGCGCCCGCGCGCGAGATGACGCCGGTATGCGCGAGCGCCCGCCTCCAAGGCGACGAGATCGTCCTCTCCTGGCCCGGGCACGAGGAGTTCACCAAGCACATCCCGACGGCCGGCGAACCCACGCCGACGGCCGCCGAGCCGATGACGACGGCGCCCGGGACACCGGCGGACACGGCCGGCCCGCGCCCGGCCCCGCCCGCCAGCACCCACTCGACCACCGGTGGAGGCCCCGCATGACCGACGCGAGCGCGCTGCCGGGCCAGCCCCGGGGCGGAGTCCTGTCCGGGCCGGCCACCGAACGGACGGTCAACGTCCTCGCGCCCAACGCCTCCGCGATGACCCTGGACGGCACGAACACCTGGATCGTCGCCGAACCCGGTTCCGACCTGGCCGTGGTGATCGACCCGGGGCCGCTGGACGACGGTCATCTGCGCAACGTCGTGGACACGGCGGAGCAGGCCGGCCGGCGCATAGCCCTGACCCTCCTGACCCACGGTCACCCCGACCACGCCGAGGGCGCCGCCCGGTTCGCCGAACTGACCGGCACGCGCGTGCGTGCCCTCGATCCGGCCCTGCGGCTCGGGGACGAGGGCCTGGCCGCGGGGGACGTGATCACCGTCGGCGGGCTGGAGCTGCGGGTCGTACCGACTCCCGGGCACACCGCGGACTCGCTGTCCTTCCATCTCCCGGCCGACCGGGCGGTGCTGACCGGCGACACCGTCCTCGGGCGCGGTACGACGGTCGTGGCGCACCCGGACGGCAGGCTCGGCGACTATCTGGACTCCCTGCGGCGGCTGCGGTCCCTCACGGTGGACGACGGCGTGCACACCGTCCTGCCGGGCCACGGGCCGGTCCTGGAGGACGCCCAGGGCGCCGTGGAGTTCTACCTCGCCCACCGCGCGCACCGGCTCGCCCAGGTGGAGACCGCGGTCGAGAACGGCCACCGCAGCCCGGCCGAGGTCGTCGCCCACGTCTACGCGGACGTGGACCGCTCGCTGTGGCCGGCGGCGGAACTCTCGGTCCGGGCCCAGCTGGACTACCTCGGCGAGCACGGGCTGATCTAGGCGGGGCGGAACGCCCGCCTGGTGCCGGGCACGCGAGCGAGGGAGCCCCGGTGTCGTGCACGCGTGCGCGCGGGGCGGCTCCCCGGCCTGCGGGCTTCCCGGCGGTGCCGGGTGCCCGGAGACGGCAGCGGGGCCCGGCTCGTCACGAGCGGGGCCCCGGGGACGTACGGCCTAGGACGGCGTCAGCGCGACCTCTTGGCCAGCCTCTCCACGTCCAGCAGGATCACGGCCCGCGCCTCCAGGCGGAGCCAGCCGCGCTGGGCGAAGTCCGCGAGGGCCTTGTTCACCGTCTCGCGGGAGGCGCCGACCAGCTGGGCCAGCTCCTCCTGGGTCAGGTCGTGGACGACGTGGATGCCCTCCTCGGACTGCACGCCGAAGCGGCGCGAGAGGTCCAGCAGGGCGCGGGCCACCCGGCCGGGCACGTCGGAGAAGACCAGGTCGGACATGGCGTCGTTGGTCTTGCGCAGCCGGCGGGCGACGGCCCGCAGCAGGGCGCCGGCCACCTCCGGGCGGGCGTTCAGCCAGGGCTGGAGGTCGCCGTGGCCGAGACCGAGCAGCTTGACCTCGGTCAGGGCGGTCGCGGTGGCCGTACGGGGGCCCGGGTCGAACAGCGACAGTTCGCCGATGAGTTCGCCGGGGCCGACGACGGCGAGCATGTTCTCGCGGCCGTCGGGGGAAGTGCGGTGCAGCTTGACCTTGCCTTCGGTGACGACGTACAGCCGGTCCCCGGGGTCGCCCTCGTGGAACAGGGAGTCGCCGCGTGCGAGGGTCACCTCACTCATGGAGGCGCGAAGCTCCGCGGCCTGCTCGTCGTCGAGTGCCGCGAAGAGCGGGTTGCGCCGCAGAACGTCGTCCACGAGTTCTCTCCTTGTCGACCTGCTCAGGGGATCTTGCTCCCCTGTGTGCCAGGGGACCGTGTTCCCCATTTTGCCGGACGGTCCAAACAGTGTGATCTGTCACAAGGATGCCGCACAGGTCTCCCGGGGTATGCGTCAGGGGTCCGATCGGGGGCCGCTGCGCCGGGTCCGGAGCGGATGTCGGTGCCGGGCTTTAGGCTGGCCGGGTGTCCAAATCGCCGGTGAGAACACAGGCCAAGGGGGCTGGGCGGGTGGTTGTACGTCGCGATTCCGCTGTGGGCGAACGCGCGTCCGAGGGAAGTAGTAAAACGCGCAAATCGGCTAAAAAGGCTGTCGGTGCGGAAGGGAAGGCCGACAAGAAGGCCGCGCCCGTGAAGAAGGCGGAGGGCATGGAGAACGCGGCGGCCGAGAAGAAGGCTCCGGCCACCGGGAAGGCCGAGGAGAAGCCGGCGCCGGCGAAGAAGAGCACGCCCGCCAAGAAGGCCGCCTCTTCCAGGGCCGCCGCGAAGAAGAGCACGCCCGCCGAGAAGACGGCCCCCGCCAAAGCCGCAGCCAGGAAGGTGAAGGCCGCCGACGCGGTCGTCGCCGCCGAGGCCGCCGTCAAGAAGGCCGCGCCCGTCAAGAAGACCGCCGTCCGGCCGTCCGGCGGCGAGTCCCCCACCGCCCTGGTCCGCCGCGCCCGCCGCATCAACCGCGAACTGGCCGAGGTGTACCCCTACGCCCACCCCGAGCTGGACTTCGAGAACCCCTTCCAGCTGCTGGTCGCCACCGTGCTGTCGGCCCAGACCACCGACCTGCGCGTCAACCAGACCACCCCGGCGCTCTTCGCCCGCTACCCCGCCCCCGAGGACCTCGCCGCCGCCAACCCGGAGGAGGTCGAGCAGATCCTGCGTCCCTGCGGCTTCTTCCGGGCCAAGACGAGGTCGGTCATCGGGCTCTCCAAGGCGCTCGTCGAGAACTTCGGCGGCGAGGTGCCCGGACGGCTGGAGGACCTGGTCACGCTGCCCGGCGTGGGCCGCAAGACGGCCTTCGTCGTCCTCGGCAACGCCTACGGCCGGCCCGGGATCACCGTGGACACCCACTTCCAGCGGCTCGTCCGGCGCTGGCGGTGGACCGGCGAGACCGACCCCGACAAGATCGAGGCCGCCGTCGGCGCGCTCTTCCCGAAGGGCGAGTGGACCGACCTGTCCCACCACGTCATCTGGCACGGCCGGCGCATCTGCCACGCCCGCAAGCCGGCCTGCGGCGCCTGCCCCATCGCCCCGCTCTGCCCGGCGTACGGCGAGGGCGAGACCGACCCGGAGAAGGCGAAGAAGCTGCTCAAGTACGAGAAGGGCGGCTTCCCGGGCCAGCGCCTGAAGCCCCCGCAGGCCTACCTGGACGCCGGCGGCACACCGGCGCCTCCCCTGGGGGCCGCGTGACGGAACGATCCCGGTGCCCTCGGGCGTTGGAGAGGACAGGACGACGGGGGTGGCGATGACCAGGGCGAGCGACACACAGGGCGGTCCGCTGACGCTCAGCCGGACGGGGCTGCCGGACTGGCTGGCGCCGGTCGTGCGCGTCGTGGAGACGATCGAGCCGACGCAGATGAGCCACTTCCTGCCGCCGGAGAACGGCTCGGGGCGGCAGTCGGCCGTGCTGATCCTGTTCGGCGAGGGCGAGCGCGGCCCGGAGCTGCTGCTCATGGAGCGCGCGGGCTCCCTGCGCTCGCACGCCGGCCAGCCCGCCTTCCCGGGCGGCGCGCTGGATCCGGAGGACGGCGATCCGCTCGGCGACGGGCCCCTGCGGGCCGCGCTGCGCGAGGCGCGCGAGGAGACCGGACTCGACCCCTCGGGCGTGCAGCTCTTCGGCGTGCTGCCCCGGCTGTACATCCCGGTCAGCCGCTTCGTCGTCACGCCCGTGCTGGGCTGGTGGCGCGAGCCCAGCACGGTCGGCGCCGTCGACCCGAACGAGACGGCCCGGGTCTTCACCGTGCCGGTGGCGGATCTCACGGACCCCGCCAACCGCGCCACCGCCGTCCACCCCAGAGGCCACAGCGGACCCGCCTTCCTGGTCGAATCGGCACTGGTGTGGGGCTTCACGGCGGGAGTGATCGACCGCCTGCTGCACTACGCGGGCTGGGAACGCCCCTGGGACCGGGGGAAGCAGGTCCCGCTCGACTGGCGCGCGTGACAGGGTGATCCACATGCGGTATCCCCGGGGGGCGGCCCCGGGGCCCGGCCGAGCTGCTGGGAGCGGAGTGAGTAGGCGAGGCCTGAAGCGGTGAACGTGCTGGACATCCTGTTGCTCGTCGCGGCCGTGTGGTTCGCGGTGGTGGGTTACCGCCAGGGCTTCGTCGTCGGCATCCTGTCGGTGACCGGGTTCCTGGGCGGCGGCCTCCTCGCCGTGTACACGCTGCCCGTGATCTGGGACGCCATGACCGGCAAGGAGGAGGTCGGCACCACCGCCGCGGTCGTGGCCGTGGTCGTCGTCATCGTCTGCGCCTCCGTGGGCCAGGCCCTGACCACCCACCTCGGCAACAAACTGCGCCGGCACATCACGTGGTCCCCGGCCCGCGCCCTGGACGCCACCGGCGGCGCGCTGGTCAACGTCGTCGCGATGCTCCTGGTGGCCTGGCTGATCGGGTCCGCCCTGGCCGGCACGACCCTGCCGACACTCGGCAAGGAGGTCCGCGGCTCCAAGGTGCTGCTCGGCGTCTCCCGGGCGCTGCCCGAGCAGGCCGACACCTGGTTCGCCGACTTCTCCTCCGTACTCGCCCAGAACGGCTTCCCGCAGGTCTTCAGCCCGTTCGCCGACGAGCCGATCAAGGACGTGCGGCCGCCGGACCCGGCCCTCGCGGGCAGCACGGTCGCCCAGCGCGCCCAGCGCTCCATCGTCAAGGTCACCGGGACCGCGCAGAGCTGCGGCAAGGTCCTGGAGGGCTCCGGCTTCGTCTTCGCCGACCGCCGGGTGATGACCAACGCGCACGTGGTCGGCGGGGTGGACGCGCCGCGGGTGCAGATAGGCGGTGAGGGCCCCAAGTACGACGCCAAGGTGGTGCTGTACGACTGGGAGCGCGACATCGCCGTGCTCGACGTGCCCGACCTGAGGGCGACCGCGCTGCGGTTCACCCGCGAGGACGCGGCCGGCGGGGACGGCGCGATCGTCGCGGGCTTCCCGGAGAACGGCGCGTACGACGTGCGCGCCGCGCGCGTGCGCGGGCGCATCACGGCCAACGGCCCGGACATCTACCACCGCGGCACGGTCCGCCGCGATGTCTACTCCCTGTACGCCGTCGTCCGGCAGGGCAACTCCGGCGGCCCGCTGCTCACTCCGGACGGAGAGGTGTACGGCGTGGTGTTCGCCAAGTCGCTCGACGACGCGGACACGGGGTACGCGCTGACGGCGGACGAGATCCGGGCCGACATCGAGCGGGGGCGCACGGCGAACGAGCAGGTGGGGACGGACAGCTGCGCCCTGTAGAGCGGCGCGGCGGCGTCAGCTCCGCGCGTGACGCAGGCGCATCGAGACCCAGCGGGCCCGGCGGCGCAGGATGCGCGGAATCCCCACCCGCACGTCGCCTTCCGCGAGTTGCGGCATGACCCGCTGGGGCGTGCCCGGACCCATGGCCGAGCGGCGGTTGCGGGGTGCGTCACTGTAGTCGTGCGTCCAGCCCATACCCCGACGTGTGCCCCCGCCTGAAGGTCGATAACCACCCGCGCGCCCCCTGATTGGCCTATGCGCAGGGCATGTGGCGGTTCAGGGGACAACTGTGGGGGAACCGGATGCCGAACGCACCGGAACCCTCACCAAACGGTCACCGGTCCGGCTCGGGATCCTTCAGCCAGTTGACCAGTTCGGCGGAGAACGCGGCCGGGTCCTCCTCGTGTGGGAAGTGGCCGAGGCCGTCGAACAGACGCCAGCGGTAGGGGGCTTCGACGTACTCGCCGGAACCGGCCGCGCTGCGGGTGCGGGTCACCGGGTCCAGCGAGCCGTGCAGATGCAGCGTCGGCACCCGGACGGGCCGCTTCATCCGGCGGTAGAACTGCACGCCGTCCGGGCGGGCCAGGGAACGCACCAGCCAGCGGTACGGCTCGATGGAGCAGTGCGCCGTGGAGGGGATGCACATGGCCCGCTGGTACGCCGCCACGTCCGCGTCCTCCGGCGGCCGGGGCCCGGACCACTCCCGGATCAGCCGGCCCACCAGCGCGCCCTCCTCGGCGGTCAGTTGCCGCTCGGGCAGCCACGGCCGCTGGAAGCCCCAGATATAGGAGTTGGCGGCGGTCTGCCGGGCGTCCCGCAGCATCGCCGCGCGCCAACGCCGCGGGTGCGGCATGGACACCACCGCCAGGCGCCGCACCAGCTTGGGCCGCATGGCCGCCGCCGTCCACGCCAGATAGCCGCCGAGGTCGTGGCCGACCAGCGCGGCGTCCGGCTCGCCGAGCGAGCGGATCACCCCGGTGACGTCGAGCGCCAGGTTGGCCGGGTCGTACCCGCGGGGCGTGCGGTCGCTGCCGCCGACGCCCCGCAGGTCCATCGCCACCGCCCGGTAGCCCGCGTCGGCGAGCGCGGCCAGCTGGTGCCGCCATGTCCACCAGAACTGCGGGAAGCCGTGCAGGAGCAGGACCAGGGGGCCGTCGCCCAGCTCCGCGATGTGGAAGCGGGCGCCGTTGGCGGCGACGTCCCGGTGCGTGACCCGCCTCCCGTCGGGGAGGTCGATCCGCACGGGGGAGGGGGCGGCGGGGTCCGTCATGAGGACGAGCGTGCCACAGCCTCGAGGGCGGCGGGAGCCGGCTCGTCGCCCGGCTCCGGACGCGGGTGCGGCCTGGCGTTCTGCAGCACGCCCGCCGACTCCTTCATCGAGGCGGCCACCTTCTGCGGGCCCTTGCCCCGCTTGGCCTTCTTCGCGAACACCAGGCCGATGAGCCCGAGCAGGCCGGCGACCAGCACGTTGGCCGCGAAGGACAGCACGAAGCAGATCGCCAGGTTCCAGTGGCTCCAGGTCCGGATGCCGTACGCCAGCGCGAAGTTGAGCATCGGCAGGGAGAACACCAGGACGGCGCCCGCCATCGAGAAGGCGCCGCCGCTCATCGCGCCGCGCTTCACGTCCTGTTTGAGCTGGGCCTTGGCCAGCGCGATCTCGTCGTGCACCAGCGCCGACAATTCGGTCGTCGCCGAGGCGAACAGCTGGCCGATGCTGCGTTCGGCGCCGACCGGGCTGCCGTCGGGTGCGCTCATCGCGTTCTCCCTCAGAAGTCTCGTGCCGCACATGTGCTGCGGGGACGGCCGTGGTGCTCGTACGGCCGTCCGGGTAGCCGTCGCGCGCGTGCGGCCGTCTTGATTTGTACCGTCTCGTCAGATCATGCCGGACGGCCGCTCTCCTCGCCTGCCCCGCCCGGCACTTCCGCAAGCCCGTGGCGCGCCTCGGCGGCCAGCCGCCGGTGTTCGGCGGCCTTGCGCTCGTGGATCGCGGCCATCCGGAGGTGGTACGCCGGGTCGCCTTGTTCGTACACGTCCGGGATGCCGTCGAGGTCCTCGTCGCGCTCCTCTTCCTCGCACAGCCTGCGGTACCGGTCGTTGCGCAGCTTCAGCAGCATCGTCGCGCACACCGCCGCGATCAGCGATCCGGTGAGGACGGCCGCCTTCACCTCGCCGGTCAGGACGGTGTCGCCGCCGAAGGCCAGCTCGCCGATGAGCAGCGAGACCGTGAAGCCGATCCCGGCGAGCGAGGACATCGCGAAGACGTCGGCCCACGCCAGCTCCTCGCTGAGCCGCGCGCGGGTGAAGCGGACGGTCAGCCAGGTGCCGCCGAAGATCCCGATCGTCTTGCCCACGACCAGGCCGAGGACGACGCCGAGCGTCTCGGGCTTGCCGAACACGTCCCCGAGCGCCCCGCCGGACAGCGTCACACCGGCGCTGAACAGCGCGAACAGTGGTACGGCGAGTCCGGCGGACAGGGGCCGCACCAGATGCTCGACGCGCTGTCCCGGTGAGTGCTCCTCACCCTCCCGGGTGGTGCAGCGCAGCATCAGGCCCATCGCCACACCGGCGATGGTGGCGTGCACGCCGCTGTTGTACATCAGCGCCCAGATGACGACGGCGAGCGGCAGGTACACGTACCAGCCGCGCACGCCCTTGCGCAGCAGCAGCCAGAAGACGGCGAGCCCGGCGACGGCCCCGCCGAGGGCGGCGAGGTTCAGCCGGTCGGTGAAGAAGATCGCGATGATCAGGATCGCGAAGAGGTCGTCGACGACCGCGAGGGTGAGCAGGAAGGCGCGCAGGGCGCTGGGCAGGGAGGTGCCGATGACCGCCAGTACGGCGAGCGCGAAGGCGATGTCGGTGGCGGTCGGCACCGCCCAGCCCGCGCGGGAGCCGCTTCCGGCGAGGTTGGTGAGGGTGTAGACGAGCGCCGGTACGGCCATGCCGCACAGCGCCGCCACCACGGGCAGCACGGCCGCCTTCGGGTCGCGCAGGTCCCCGGCGACCAGCTCGCGCTTGAGTTCGATTCCGGCTACGAAGAAGAACACGGCGAGCAGCCCGTCGGCCGCCCAGTGGGCGACGGACAGACGCAGGCCCAGCGCGCCGGGGCCGAGGTGGAATTCGCTGACCGTCTCATAGCCGTGGCGCAGACCGGGGACGTTCGCCCAGACCAGTGCGGCCACGGCGGCGAGGAGCAGCAGGACACCGCCGACGGTCTCGGTGCGCAGCGCGTCCGCCACGAAGGTCCGCTCGGGCAGGGACAGCCGGCCGAGGGCCTTGCGGACGGTGGTGGGGGTGCGGGGCGCGGTCACGGGAGACCTCCGGGAGCAGGCAGGCGGAACTCACATGCCGACCAGACTTCCCGGCGCACCTGACGTGTCAGCTCTGCGACACTTTCCTTAGTTTACCTAAAGTGGCGCGCGCCGGCCCGATGATCTCACTGCAAGCCTCCGGGACACCCGGCGCGTACGCCGGCCGAGTGCCCCGAAGGACGCCGTCCCAGTCCTCCCGGTCCGCTCAGTCCTCGCTGGAGGCGGCGGGCAGCTTGGTCTGGATGAGGTCCATGACCGTGCTGTCGGTCAGCGTGGTGACGTCTCCGAGCTGCCGGTTCTCGGCGACGTCCCGCAGCAGACGGCGCATGATCTTGCCGGAGCGGGTCTTCGGCAGCTCCGCCACCGGCAGGACGCGCTTGGGCTTGGCGATCGGGCCGAGGGTGGCGCCGACGTGGTTGCGCAGCTCGCTGACCAGGGCCTCGTTCTCCGACGCCGAGCCGCGCAGGATGACGAAGGCGACGATGGCCTGGCCGGTGGTCTCGTCCGCGGCGCCCACGACGGCGGCCTCGGCGACCGCCGGGTGGGAGACGAGCGCCGACTCCACCTCGGTGGTGGAGATGTTGTGCCCGGAGACGAGCATCACGTCGTCCACCCGGCCCAGCAGCCAGATGTCCCCGTCGTCGTCCTTCTTCGCGCCGTCGCCCGCGAAGTACCGGCCCTCGAAGCGGGACCAGTAGGTGTCGATGAACCGCTGGTCGTCGCCCCAGATGGTGCGCAGCATCGACGGCCACGGCTCGGTCAGCACCAGGTAACCGCCGCCGCCGTCGGGTACCTCGTTCGCCTCGTCGTCGACGACCGTCGCGCTGATGCCGGGCAGCGGGCGCTGCGCCGAACCGGGCTTGGCCGCGGTGACGCCGGGCAGCGGACTGATCATCATGGCGCCGGTCTCGGTCTGCCACCAGGTGTCCACGACGGGCGTGCGGTCGGCGCCGATGTGCTTGCGGTACCAGATCCACGCCTCGGGGTTGATGGGCTCGCCCACCGAGCCGAGGACCCGCAGGGACGACAGGTCGTACTTGGCGGGGATGTCGTCGCCCCACTTCATGAACGTCCTGATCGCGGTCGGCGCGGTGTAGAGGATCGTCACCTTGTACTTCTGCACGATCTCCCAGAACCGGCCCTGGTGCGGGGTGTCCGGCGTGCCCTCGTACATCACCTGGGTCGCGCCGTTGGCCAGCGGGCCGTACACGATGTACGAGTGCCCGGTCACCCAGCCGACGTCGGCCGTGCACCAGTAGACGTCCGTCTCCGGCTTGAGGTCGAAGACCGACCAGTGGGTGTAGGCCGTCTGGGTGAGGTAGCCGCCGGAGGTGTGCAGGATGCCCTTCGGCTTCCCCGTCGTGCCGGAGGTGTAGAGGATGAACAACGGGTGCTCGGCCTCGAACGCCTGCGGGGTGTGCTCGGCGGACTGCCGGCCCACCAGGTCGTGCCACCACACGTCCCGGCCCTCGGTCCAGGTGACCTCCTGACCGGTACGGCGCACCACCAGCACGTGCTCGACCTGGTCGGCCTTGCCGAGTGCCTCGTCCACGGCTGGCTTGAGCGCGGACGGCTTGCCGCGTCGGTAGCCGCCGTCGGCGGTGATGACGACCTTGGCGTCCGCGTCCTGGATGCGGGTCGCGAGCGCGTCCGCCGAGAAGCCGCCGAAGACGACCGAGTGGGCCGCGCCGATCCGGGCCGAGGCCAGCATCGCGATCGCGGTCTCCGGGATCATCGGCATGTAGATGGCGACCCGGTCGCCCTTGCGCACGCCCAGCTCCAGCAGGGCGTTGGCGGCCCTGGAGACCTCGTCCTTCAGCTCCGCGTAGGTGATCGCGCGACTGTCGCCGGGCTCGCCCTCGAAGTGGATGGCGACGCGGTCGCCGTGGCCGGCCTCCACATGGCGGTCCACGCAGTTGTAGGCGACGTTCAGCTCGCCGTCCTTGAACCACTTCGCGAACGGCGGGTTGGACCAGTCCAGCGTCTCGGTCGGTTCCTTGGCCCAGGTCAGCCGGCGGGCCTGCTCGGCCCAGAAGCCGAGCCTGTCAGCCTTGGCCTGTTCATACGCCTCCGCCGTGACATTGGCGTGTGCGGCCAGGTCGGCGGGGGGCGCGAACCTGCGTTCTTCCTTGAGCAGGTTGGCCAGGCTCTCGTTGCTCACGACATCTCCCTTTCGAAGGGTGTCCGTTGTGTCCCAGGCCACAGCTCATCAGACGCGGGGGTCCGATGACAAGGGTCGACGGGAAAATTGGTTTAGACCTGTCTGGAGATCGCGAAGCGAGTGGTCACGGCTCCGGGGTGAATGGAGCAGGAGATCACACGCTGGGGTGAAGTAATCATTTGATCGGCTTGTCGTACTAATTCCTTCTCTGTCCCGTGCGACCTTGGCCGCGCTGCCAGGGCCAGCCCGGCACATCACCAGAGACATCCGCAGTCAGCGTGTGCCTGAGAGAAGGAAGAAGGTGGGCGGAACATGGCTGCCACCCAGAGGATCGCCGTCGGCGCCATGGTCGCCGCGGCCTGTGCCGCGTCGCTCGCCGGTTGCGCGGGAGACTCCGCCGCCGTCAAGCCGGGCGCGCCCGGCCCGGAGCAGGGGGCGCCGGCGCCGGGCAGTGTGTTCCGGCCGATCGGCGACGGCTCCACCGCGTACACCGGGGCCCAGCCGCATCTGCCCGTGCCGGAGCGGCTGAGTCCCGGTCAGAAACCACCGCAGTTCGTCGTGTTCTCCTGGGACGGCGCGGGCGAGGACAGCCAGAAGCTGTTCTCGCACTTCCGCGAGGTCGCCAAGGAGAACAACGCGACCATGACGTACTTCCTCAGCGGCGTGTACATGCTGCCCGAGGAGAAGCGTGACCTCTACAAGCCGCCGCAGCACGATCCGGGCCGCTCCGACATCGGCTTCAACGACGAGCAGGGCATCACCGACACCCTTGAGCAATTGCGGCTGGCCTGGCTGGAGGGCAACGAGATCGGCACCCACTTCAACGGCCACTTCTGCGGGCCTGACGGCGGCGTCGGCACCTGGTCGGTGGACGAGTGGAAGAGCGAGATCGCCCAGGCCAAGAAGTTCGTGAAGTCCTGGCGGAGCAACACCGGCATGCGGCGGGCGGACCCGCTGCCCTTCGATTACGACAAGGAGCTGATCGGCGCCCGCACGCCCTGTCTGGAAGGGCGGAAGAACTTCGTCAAGGCCGCCCGCGACCTCGGCTTCCGCTACGACTCCAGCGGAGTCGACGACCAGGTCTGGCCCAAGAAGAAGGAGGGCCTGTGGGACCTGTCGATGCAGCTGGTGCCCTTCCCCGGTCACACCTATGAGCAGCTGACCATGGACTACAACTTCATGGTCAGCCAGTCCGGCACCCAGACCCAGGGCGACCCCGACAAGTTCGACTACTGGGGCGACCAGATGCGCGACGGCCTCCTCAAGGGTTTCTACCGCGCCTACGACGGCAACCGCGCGCCCCTGATCATCGGCAACCACTTCGAGTCCTGGAACGGCGGCACCTACATGCGCGCCGTGGAAGACGTGGTGAAGGAGGTGTGCACCAAGCCCGAGGTGCGCTGCGTCTCCTTCCGGCAACTGGCCGACTGGCTGGACGCCCAGGACCCGCGGACCCTGGCGCGGCTGCGCTCCCTGGAGGTCGGCGAGGCGCCACGGCAGGGCTGGGCGTCCTTCCTGTCCGGCAGTCCGGCCCCGGCGCCCAGGGGCGTGCCCGGGGCGCCGGCGGACCAGCGGTAGGCGTCAGGCGGGTGCCGCCACGCTCTCGCCGAGCACGAAGCCGGGGTCGACCTGCGCCGCCAGGTCGGTCCCGGTGCGCTCGTTCCCCCAGGACTCGGCGTTCTTCAGGTGGAAGTGCACCATCTGGCGGGTGTAGCGCTCCCAGTCCCGGTGCTCGTAGGTGGCGTCCACGGCGGCTTTGAGTGTCTCCAGGGCACGGGCGTTGGCCTCCTCCAGGAGGTCGAACGCGGGCGGACGGCCCTTCTCCATGGCGCGCACCCAGTCCGAGCGCCCGACCGTCACGAGCAGGTCGTCGCCGACCTCCGCGCGCAGGAAGTCGATGTCGTCCGGCTCGTGGATCTTGTTGCCGACGACCTTCAGGGCGACGCCGAAGTCCCGGGCGTACTCCTTGTACTGGCGGTAGACGGAGACTCCCTTGCGGGTCGGCTCGGCGACGAGGAACGTCATGTCGAAGCGGGTGAACATGCCGGACGCGAAGGAGTCCGAGCCGGCCGTCATGTCGACCACGACGTACTCGTCCGGGCCGTCGACGAGGTGGTTCAGATACAGCTCCACCGCTCCCGTCTTGGAGTGGTAGCAGGCGACCCCCAGGTCGGCGTCGGTGAAGGGGCCGGTGACCATCAGGCGGGCGGCGCCGCCGTCGAGTTCCACCGGACGCGCGCAGGCGTCGTAGACCGGGTTGGGCTCGCGCACCCGGACCAGCCGCGAGCCCTCGCCGGGCGGGGTGGTTTTGATCATCGTCGCGGCCGAGGCGATACGCGGGTTGCCGCCGCGCAGATAGTCCTTGATCAGCGGGAGCCGTTCGCCCATGGCGGGCAGCGCCGCCGCCTCCTCCTCGCCGAGGCCGAGTGCGGGGCCGAGGTGCTGGTTGATGTCCGCGTCGATGGCGACCACCGGGGCGCCGGCGGCGGTGAGATGGCGGATGAAGAGGGAGGAGAGCGTCGTCTTGCCGCTCCCGCCCTTCCCGACGAAAGCAATTTTCATGTTCACCAAGCGTAGCCGGACGATAGCTGTACGTGTCACGCGAAGTGAAGAAGACCACTCCTTCGTGGGGCGGCCCGCCCGGGTGCGTACTGTCGTACCCATGAGTACGACAGGCGCGACCGCCGATCCGCTCGCCGCCCTGGGCTCCCTGCCCGGCGTGGCCGAATCCGTGGAGTCCGTACGCAAGGCCGTGGACCGGGTCTACGGGCACCGCGTCATGCGGCGCCGCAGCAACGAGGTCACCTCCGAGGCGGCCCTGCGCGGTGCCCGCGGCTCGGCGGCGCTGTCCGGGGCGGACTGGGCCCTGGAGGAGGTGCGGCGGCGCACCGATTTCAGCGTCGACGCGGAGGCCCGTGTCATGGGCGCGGCCCTGCGGCTCACCGCCGAGGCGGGACAGCTGCTGTCCATCTGGCGCCAGTCGCCGCTGCGGGTGCTGGCCCGGCTGCACCTGGTGGCCGCGGCGAGCGACGCCGAGCAGGTCGGCAGGCCGCGCCAGGCCGGCGAGCCGGTGGACGAGCCGCTGATCGGACTTCCGCTGCCGGACGCCGGGGAGGTCTCCGGCCGGCTGGAGGGGCTGGCGGACCTGGTCATCGCCGGTTCCTCGGCCCCCGCGCTGGTGACGGCCGCGGTGGTGCACGGCGAACTGCTCGCGCTGCGTCCCTTCGCGTCGTACAACGGCCTGGTCGCGCGCGCGGCCGAGCGGATCGTGCTGATCGGCAGCGGCCTGGACCCGAAGGCGATCTGCCCGGCCGAGGTCGGCTACGCCGAGCTGGGCCGGGCCTCCTACCTCGCCGCGCTGGACGGCTATGTCTCCGGCACTCCGGAGGGCATGGCGGCCTGGATCGCCCACTGCGGGCGGGCGGTCGAGCTGGGCGTGCGCGAGTCCACGGCGGTGTGCGAGGCGCTCCAGCGCGGCGCGGCCTGAGAAGGACTTCCCGGCGGTCGGACAGAGGGATGCGGCGGTACGAGTTCTCGTACCGCCGCTGGCATGTCCACCGGGTTACCAAGCGTCCTCGATATGGTGCCCATCAGGTCGGGGTGCTTTGCCCGTCACCTGGTGCGGCTGGCCCGTAATCGACGGGTCGACGTCGCGTGGGTGCGCGGTTTTCATGCGGGGTCCGTCTGGCCAAGTGCGTAGTGGTAGGAGATCCTCCCGGATTTCCTTTGGTCTCGCGGGCCTACGTTCTTTGTACCGCGCGCCCGGATGAAGCGGAACCCCTGCCCGCACTTCTTTACTTTCGGGTTCAAAAAGGACGAAACGGGCGCTGGTCAGGTGGTGCCGCGGCGCCGGCTGGCGTACCAGACGAGCCCGGCGGTCGCCGCCGCCGCGCCGACGGCCGCCGCCGCGACCAGTGCCGGGCGGGGCGGCACCGAGAAGGTCGGCAGCCGCTTCTTGAGCGGAACCGGACGGCGGAACTCCAGCACCGGCCACCCTTGCGCGAGGGCCTCGCGGCGCAGCGCGCGGTCCGGGTTCACCGCGTGCGGGTGCCCGACGGTCCGGAGCATCGGCAGGTCGGTCGCCGAGTCGCTGTAGGCGTAGCAGCGGCCCAGGTCGTAGCCCTCGGAGGCGGCCAGTTCCCGTATGGCCTCGGCCTTGGTCGGGCCGTAGGCGTAGTACTCCACCTCTCCGGTGAAACAGCCGTCCTCGCCCACGACCATGCGCGTGGCGACCACCCGGTCCGCCCCCAGCAGTTCGCCGATCGGCTCGACCACCTCCGCGCCCGAGGTGGACACGATCACCACGTCCCGGCCGGCCACGTGGTGCTCCTCGATCAGGGAGGCGGCCTCGTCGTAGATGATCGGGTCGATCAGGTCGTGCAGGGTCTCGGCCACGATCTCCCGCACCTGCCGCACGTTCCAGCCGCGGCACAACGCGGACAGGTACTCGCGCATGCGCTCCATCTGGTCGTGGTCCAGACCGCCGGCCAGGAAGACGAACTGGGCATATGCGGTACGCAGGGCGGCCCTGCGGTTGATCAGCCCGCCTTGGTAGAAGGACTTGCTGAAGGTGAGCGTGCTCGACTTCGCAATGACCGTCTTGTCCAGGTCAAAGAAGGCCGCCGCGCGGGGCAAGGAGTGGTTTTCCACACCCCTGAGCATAGGGGCCCACCATTCGGCGTAAGGTGGGGCGCGTGGGTTTGCCTGAGAGGCCTCTCGGGTACACCATGGAAGTCACGGATCGTTCGCGACCGTGCTAACCCGGCCCGACTCCTCCCCCCCCGAGTCGGCCGTGGGGACGACCCCCGCTCTCCCCCCCGGCGGGGGTCGTCGCATGTCCGGACGGGTTTTCCCCCTCCTCCTCATTCTTCACGCGGTCGTACGGCCGGCGTCACGCCGTCGTTGCCGCGCCTTCGGCACGCCCATGATTCGTTACCCACGGTAATCGCGGGGCTGCTCTGTGGAAGTCGTACGGAGGCCGGCGCGGGGCTCACCGGTATGGGTGACGAAGTTATTCACAGGGCCGGGGTTGTCCACAGTTTTCCACCAAGATCCACATTATTTCGCGGGCCGCGACACCGTGATTCCAGCGCACCGCGGCCGCGGCGAGTTCATGGCCGGTTCCGATTGCCCGCGGTGCGTACGGCCGGTTTCCGACGGCCGTTCCTATGGAGGCCGCTCGCCGGTTCTCCACGTCTTTGGGAATCGCGTGGTGGCAAGAGCCGCGCGGCCCGCGCAGCGAAGGGGGAACACCCGTGACCGAAACCGTCATCCACGACCCGCCGCCCGGCCCCGAGGACCGGCCCGGACGCCCGCTCATCGTCACCGAGGACGCCGTCCTCCTGGACGATCTGCTGCGCCTGTGCGCGGCGGCCGGCGCCACTCCCGAGGTCCACCACGGCGTACCGGAATCCGGCGACGGCTGGGCGGCGGCCCCGCTCGTGCTCGTCGGGGACGACGCCGCCCGCCGGCTGGGCGGGGCCGCGCGCCGGCCCGGCGTGGTGCTGGTCGGCCGCGACCAGGACGACCCCGACGTGTGGAAACGGGCCGTCCTGATCGGCGCCGATCACGTCCTGATGCTCCCCGACGGCGAGGCCTGGCTGGTCGACCGCATCGCCGACGTCGCCGAGGGCACCGGCCGTCCGGCCCTCACCGTCGGGGTGATCGGCGGCCGGGGCGGCGCCGGGGCGTCCACCCTCGCGTGCGCGCTCGCCGTCACCTCCGCGCGTGAGGGACTGCGCACCCTCCTGGTGGACGCCGACCCGCTCGGCGGCGGACTCGACGTGCTCCTCGGCGGCGAGGGCGCCGAAGGGTTGCGCTGGCCCGCCTTCGCCGCGTCCCGCGGCCGGGTCGGCGGCGGCGCACTGGAGGAGTCGCTGCCCGAACTGCACTCCCTGCGCGTGCTCAGCTGGGACCGCGGGGACTGCGTGGCCGTGCCCCCGCCCGCCGTGCGCGCGGTGCTGGCCGCCGCCCGGCGGCGCGGCGGCACGGTCGTGGTCGACCTGCCCCGCCGTCTCGACGACGGAGTGGCCGAGGCCCTCGCCCAGCTCGACCTGGTCCTCCTCGTCGTGCCGGCCGAACTGCGGGCGGTCGCCGCGGCCGGCCGGGTCGCCTCCGCCGTCGGCATGGTCGTCCGCGATCTGCGGGTGGCGGTCCGCGGGCCCTACGCACCCGGCCTGGACGACCAGGAGGTGGCCCGGCTGCTCGGCCTGCCCCTGGCCGGCCGGCTGCCCGTGGAACCCGCGCTGCTGCGCCCGAGAGGGAGCGCCAAGGCACCCGGCGTGAGCGGGCGGGGCCCGCTCGCCCGCTTCTGCGCGCACTTCTGGGAGCGCGCGCTGGTCGAGGCGGGAGGCACCCGATGACCCTCCCCGGGCTCGACCGGGCCGACGGCGCGGCCCTGCTCGACGGCGTCCGCCGCTGGCTCGCCGAGAGCGGCGCCGAACCCACCCCCGCGCGCGTGGCCCAGGCACTGCGCGAACAGGGCCGGGTGCTCGGCGACGCGGAAGTCCTCGGCACGGCCGAACACCTGCGCTCCGAACTCGTCGGCACCGGCCCCCTGGAACCGCTGCTCGCCGACCCCGACGTCACCGACGTCCTGGTCTCCGCGCCCGACCGGGTGTGGGTGGACCGTGGCGGCGGCCTGGAGCTGACCACGGTCGCCTTCCCGGACGCGGTGGCCGTACGGCGCCTCGCGCAGCGGCTGGCCGCCGTGGCCGGGCGCCGGCTGGACGACGCCCGGCCCTGGGCGGACGCCCGGCTGCCCGACGGCACCCGGCTGCACGCGGTGCTGCCTCCGGTTGCCGTCGGCTGCACCTGCCTCGCCCTGCGGGTGGTACGGCCCCGGGCCTTCACCGTCGGCGAACTCGTCGCGGCCGGCACGGTGCCGCCCGGCGGTGACCGGGTCCTGGAGGCGCTGATCGGGGCCGGGCTCTCGTTCCTCGTCAGCGGCGGCACCGGTTCCGGCAAGACCACTCTGCTCAGCGCGCTGCTGGGGCTGGCGGGACCGGGCGAGCGGATCGTGCTCGCCGAGGATTCGGCCGAGTTGAGGCCCGATCACCCGCACGTGGTCCGGCTGGAGACCCGGCCCGCCAATCAGGAGGGCGCCGGCCTGGTCACCCTGGAGGACCTCGTACGGCAGGCGCTGCGGATGCGGCCGGACCGGCTGGTCGTCGGCGAGGTGCGCGGAGCCGAGGTCGCCCACCTGCTCGCCGCCCTCAACACCGGTCACAGCGGCTGCTGCACGGTCCACGCCAACGCCGCCGCCGACGTACCGGCCCGGCTGGAGGCACTGGCCACGGCCGCGGGACTGGACCGGGCCGCGCTGCACAGCCAGCTGGCGGCGGCCCTCTCGGTGGTCGTGCACCTCATGCGGGACCGGTCCGGGCGGCGCCGGATCGACGAGATCCACGTCCTGGAGCGGGACGCCACCGGGCTGGTGCGGACGGTACCGGCCCTGCGCTGGGGCGAGCGGGCGTTCGTCCGGGAGCGGGGGTGGGAGCGGCTGCGGGAGCTGCTGGGGGCTTTCGGGGACCTGGGTGATCCGGGGCGGGCTCGGTCCGCGAGCGGGACGGGTGGCCGCAGTGATGGGTGAGAGGGGACGGAAGTGATCGGTGTGATGTCGATGGGGGCCGTGGTGCTCTGTCTGGGCGCGTCGGCCCGGCTGCTGGGCGGACGGCACTCCGGGGTCCGGCGGGCCCGGCTGCTGCTGGCCGGCGGCGGGGCGGTGGCGACCGGACCGCCGACCTGGCAGCAGGCCTTCGCGGACCTGCGGCGACGGCGCGGCCGGTGGGGAGCCGAGTGGGCGGCGCTCGGCGCCGGGCTGGTGATCGCCCTGTGGGGCGCCTCGGTGATTCCGGTCGTCGCGGGGGCGGCCGGGGTGCCGGTGCTGCGCCGGGTGCGGCTGGCCCGGCAGACCCGTCAGACCCGGGAACGGCGGGCCGACGCCGTGATCGCCCTGTGCGGTGTGCTCGCCGGCGAGGTGCGGGCGGGCCGGCAGCCCGGGGCGGCACTGCTGCGGGCCGCGCGGGACTCCGGCGGGCTCGGTGACGCCCAGGCCGCCGTGGTGGCGGCGGCGCGGTTCGGCGGAGACGTGCCGGGTGCGCTCGCCGTGGCGGCGCGGCAGCCCGGCGCCGGGGGCCTGCTCGGGCTCGCCGCGTGCTGGCGGGTGGCCGTGGACCAGGGCGCCGGACTCGCCGACGGCCTCGACCGGCTGGACGGCGCCCTGCGCGCGGAGCGGGACGGCCGGGCCGATCTACGCGCCCAGTTGGCGGGCGCCCGGGCCACCGCGGTGCTGCTCGCCGCGCTGCCCGTCCTCGGGCTGCTGCTCGGCGCCGCCATGGGCGCGGACCCGCTGCGGGTCCTGCTGCACACCGGGGCCGGCCTCGGCTGCCTGACCGCGGGGGCGGTGTTCGAGGCGGCCGGGATGTGGTGGGCGACGCGGATCGTGCGAGGGGCGGAGGCGGTGTGAGGCGGGTGTGGCGGGTCCGGGGAAAGCGGCCGGCCCGCGAGGCGGGCACGGGACGGCGGTCCATGTGCGGGAGGCGCAAGGAGTGGGTCGGATGAGCGCGGAGGTTGTCCACAGGCTGGGGATGGCCGGGATCGCGGTGCTGGTTGTCGGCTGGGGCGCGCAACGGCTGGAGCTGGCGCGCGGCGGCGTCAGACGCGGCGCAGGATGGCCGGGTTGCTGGGGCGTGGAGTGGTCCCGGGCCCCATGGGCAGAGGGCGGTTCACGCTGCCGCGCGGCGTACGGCGGTGGCTGCCGCCGGCCGGTGCGGCGTGCGGGACGTGGGTGCTGGTCGGCGGGGCCGTCGGGGCCGCGCTGGGGCTGGGTGCCGGCATCGCGCTGTGGCGGTGGCGGGGCCGGCAGGCGGCGGCCGGCCGGCCGGAGGCGATCGACGCCGCCGGGGCCGCGCGCGAACTCCCGCTGGCCGCCGACCTGCTGGCCGCCTGCATCGCCGCCGGTGCCGGTCCGGTGATCGCCGCCCATGCCGTGGGCGAGGCCCTCGGCGGACCGGTGGGTCAGGCGCTGGCGCGCGGCGCGGCGGAGGTCCGGCTCGGCGGGGCACCGGCGGACGCCTGGCGGAGCCTCGCGCTGCTGCCCGGTGCCGCTGCCCTGGCGCGGTTGCTGGAGCGGGCCGACGAGTCCGGGCTCCCCGCGGCCGGCCCGGTCGCCCGTCTCGCGTCGGACGCCCGCGCGGAGTGGTCCCGCGCGGCGACGGCCCGGGCCCGCCGGGCAGCCGTCCTGGTCTCCGCGCCGGTCGGGCTGTGCTTCCTGCCCGCGTTCGTCGCGGTCGGGGTGGTGCCCGTCGTGATCGGCCTGGCGGGCGGGGTCATGGGAGGGAGGTGAGGAGGAGGCGGGAGCGGACGAGCAGGAAGCGGTTCGGACAAGCACGGAGAACGAGTACAGACCAGAACCTTATGGGGGTCGAGATGTTCGGAAAGATCAGGAAAGCGGCGGCTCGGTTCCGTGGCGCGTGCCGCCAGGACACCGGAATGGTGACGTCCGAGTACGCCATGGGGATCATCGCGGCCGTCGGGTTCGCGGTGCTGCTCTACCAGGTCGTCACCAGCGGCCAGGTCCAGGCGGAGCTCCAGGCCATCGTGAAGAAGGCCCTCAGTGCGCGGATGTGAGGAGGGCGGCGACCGGGGGTTCGTGACCGTGGAGACGGCCATGGCGCTGTCCGTGCTGGTGGCGTTCACGATGGCGCTGGTCTGGGGGCTGCTCGTGGTGGCGGCGCGGATCGAGTGCGTGGACGCGGCCCGCGCGGGCGCCCGGGCCGCCGCCCGCCAGGACCCGCCCGACGCGGTGGCGAGGGTGACCCGGGAAACGGCTCCACGGGGAGCGCGGGTGACCGTCGCACGCGAGGGCGACCGGGTCCGGGTCACGGTGGTGGCCCGGCCCCGGCTGCTGAGCGGGCTGCCCTTCGACGTACGCGAGGAGGCGGTGGCGCTCGCCGAGGAAACCGTGGGCAGAGGGGAGGCGGGGCCGTGAGGCGGGAGTACGGGCCGGGGCGGCCTGCCGGGGACGAACGGGAGGGCCTGAGGGCGCCGGGGCGCGGGCAGGGGCGGACGGGCAGGTGGCGGATGGGTCGCGGGCGCGGTGTGGAGGCGTGGGGGCGCGGGCGGGGCCGGTGGTGGTGGGGTCGGCGGGGCGGCGCGGGGGCGCTGGGGGACGGGCGGGCGTCGCCGGGCCGGTGGGCTGGTGCGGGAGCACGGCGAGGGACGTCTCCCCGGTGGTCGCGGTCGCCCGGCCGGGAGCCTTGCGTGGCGGCGCCGGACAGCGGGGCCGAGGGCGTGGGGCGGCGGTGGGGGTCGGACCGGGGGTCGGCCACGGTGGGGAGCCTGGGGGCGATCGCCGTGCTGTGCGCGGTCTTCGGTGCCGTGCTGGTACTCGGGCAGGCCGTCGCCGTACGGCACCGGGCGGCGGGCGGCGCGGACCTGGCGGCGCTCGCGGCGGCGGACCACTGGGCCGAGGGCGGCGCGGCGGCCTGCGCCCGCGCGGAGCGGCTGGCGGCGGCCCAAGGGGTACGGCTGGTGCGGTGCGCGATCGTGGGCGACACCTCGGACGTGACGGCGGCCGTGGGAAGAGGGCCGTTCACGGCGGAGGTCAGGGCGAGAGCGGGCCCACCGGGACCGGTACCGCCCGGGCTTCCGGACGCGATCCGTCCCGATCCGCCTCCCGAGCCGGA
Source organism: Streptomyces sp. SCL15-4 (assembly GCF_033366695.1). NCBI lineage: Bacteria > Bacillati > Actinomycetota > Actinomycetes > Kitasatosporales > Streptomycetaceae > Streptomyces > Streptomyces sp. SCL15-4. The sequence goes on along the minus strand of NZ_JAOBTQ010000001.1, from coordinate 3,897,399 downwards.
CCTGCCCGCCGGACCGGGTCCGCGCGTTGAGCCGGACCTGCCTCATGAACCGGACGCGCCTGCTGAACCGCGCCTGCCTCCCGAACCGGGCCCGCCGGCTCCACCCCGCCCCTGACCGGCCCCCGGCCCCTCAGCCACCGGCCACCTGCCTCCTTCGGCTGCACGGCAGCTAAGACCCCTTGGAACCCTCCGGCTCCTCCGTAGGCTCGTCCGCCGCCCCGCGCAGCAGCACCGTGAGAAGCCGTACCGCGCCCCGCTTGTGCAGGGGGTCGTTGCCGTTGCCGCACTTGGGGGACTGGATGCAGGACGGACAGCCGGCCTCGCACTCGCAGGAGGCGATGGCCTCGCGGGTGGCGGAGAGCCAGGCGCGGGCGGTGCGGAAGGCACGCTCGGCGAAGCCCGCGCCGCCGGGGTGGCCGTCGTAGACGAAGACCGTGGGCAGGAGGGTGTCGGGGTGCAGGGGGATCGAGACTCCGCCGATGTCCCAGCGGTCGCAGGTCGCGAAGAGGGGCAGCATGCCGATGGAGGCGTGCTCGGCGGCGTGCAGGGAGCCGCCGAGGATCTCCGGGGTGATCCGGGCCTCGTCCAGCTGGTCCTCGGTGACCGTCCACCACACCGCGCGGGTGCGCAGCGTGCGCGGAGGGAGGTCGAGTTTCGTCTCGCCCAGCACCTCGCCGGTGATGAGGCGCCGGCGGAGGTAGGAGACCACCTGGTTGGTGACCTCCACCGAGCCGTAGCACAGGCGTCCGGCGCCCCACGGGATCTCGGTGTCCGTCTCCAGGATGGAGATCGACGTGGTGTCGCGGGCCACGGTCGAGTACGGCGGGTCGGCCTGCTCGACCAGGGCGACGGAGTCCTCCAGGTCCAGGGAGCGCACCAGGTAGGTGCGGCCCTGGTGCAGATGGACGGCGCCCTCGTGGACCGTGGAGTGCGCGGCGGCCGCGTCGACCGTGCCGAGCAGCCGTCCCGTGCCGGACTCCACGATCTGCACCGGGCGGCCCCCGGCGCCGCGGATGTCGGTGAGGTCGGCGGCCCGCTCCCGGCGGGTCCAGTGCCAGGCCCGGGTGCGGCGGCGCAGCAGCTTCGCGGCCTCCAGCTGCGGCAGCACGTCCGCGCAGGCGGGGCCGAAGAGGCTCAGGTCCTCCTCGGTCAGCGGCAGCTCCGCGGCGGCGGCGCACAGGTGCGGGGCGAGGACGTAGGGGTTGTCGGGGTCGAGGACCGTCGATTCCACCGGCTGGTCGAACAGGGCCTCGGGATGGTGGACGAGGAAGGTGTCCAGCGGGTCGTCGCGGGCGACGAGGACCGCCAGGGCGCCCTGGCCGGAGCGGCCCGCGCGGCCCGCCTGCTGCCACAGGGACGCGCGCGTGCCCGGGTAGCCGGCGATCACGACCGCGTCCAGGCCGGAGACGTCCACGCCCAGCTCCAGGGCCGTCGTCGCGGCGAGGCCGAGGAGCCGGCCGGAGTGCAGGGCGCGTTCCAGGGCACGGCGCTCCTCGGGGAGGTAGCCGCCGCGGTAGGCCGCGACACGCGGGACCAGGGAGCGGTCCACCTCGGCGAGCCTTTCCTGCGCGATGACCGAGATCAGCTCGGCGCCGCGCCGGGAGCGCACGAAGGCGACCGAGCGCACGCCCTGCACGGTCAGGTCGGTCAGCAGATCGGCGGTCTCGGCGGTGGCGGTACGCCGTACGGGCGCACCCTTCTCGCCCCGCAGTTCGGTGAGCGGGGGCTCCCAGAGCGCGAAGACCAGCTCTCCGCGCGGGGAGGCGTCGTCGGCCACCTCCACCACCGGCAGGCCGGTCAGCCGGCACGCGGAGGCCGCCGGCTCGGCGGAGGTCGCGGAGGCCAGCAGGAACACGGGGGAGGAGCCGTAGCGGGCGCACAGGCGGCGCAGCCGGCGCAGCACCTGGGCGACGTGCGAGCCGAACACGCCGCGGTAGGTGTGGCACTCGTCGATGACGACGTACCGGAGCGATTTCAGGAAGGAGGACCAGCGCGGGTGGGACGGGAGTATCCCGCGGTGCAGCATGTCCGGGTTGGTCAGGACGTAGTTGGCGTACTGGCGGATCCACTCCCGTTCCTCGAACGGTGTGTCGCCGTCGTACACGGCCGGGCGCACCGAAGTGCCGAGAGATTGTGAAAGTTCCTTCACCGACCGGCACTGATCCGCGGCGAGCGCCTTGGTGGGCGCCAGGTACAGGGCGGTGGTGCCTCGCCCGTTGGGGGCCTCGGCGCCGTCCAGGAGGGTGGACAGGACGGGCACGAGGTAGGCGAGGGACTTGCCGGAGGCGGTGCCGGTGGCGACGACCACCGAGTCGCCGTCCAGGGCGTGCTCGGCGGCCAGTGCCTGGTGTGCCCAGGGATGCTCGATGCCGCACGCCCGGACGGCCGCGATCACCTCGGAGCGAATCCGGTCAGGCCAGACGGCATGGCGGCCCGCGCGCGGGGGCAAGTGCTCCGTATGAGTGATGCGCGCAGCCCGGTTCGGCCCGGAGGCGAGCCGGTCCAGGACCGCGCCCGGAGACGGACGGGACGCCGGGTCCGCCGGGGTTCGATCGGATCGGTGATTCTTGGCCATCGGCACCGAGTGTGTCACTGGTGTGACGGACAATGGAGTCAAGGCGTCGTGCACGCCTGCCGGTAAGTGATTGAATGCCATCGCGGCTGGCGAAGCGTCCCGGGGGCCGCAAGTCTAGGTGCCCGAGGGACAACCGCTCGATAGCAAGGTGCTGGAGGATCCGTGGACCTGTCCCTGTCGACCGAGACCGTAGGCGATCGTACGGTCGTCCGAGTCGGTGGCGAAATCGACGTGTATACCGCGCCAAAGCTGCGCGAGCAGCTGGTCGAGCTGGTGAACGACGGGAATTTCCACCTCGTCGTCGACATGGAGGGCGTGGACTTCCTCGACTCCACCGGGCTCGGCGTGCTGGTCGGCGGCCTGAAGCGGGTGCGGGCCCATGAGGGCTCGCTGCGCCTGGTCTGCAACCAGGAGCGCATTCTCAAGATCTTCCGCATCACCGGCCTCACCAAGGTGTTCCCGATCCACACCACGGTCGAGGAAGCGGTGGAGGCCACCGACTGATCGGCCGCCGGCCGATTCCGGACCGGTTGCCGACGCCGGACTCCTGACGGGGTCCGGTCGTCGGCCGGTTCCGTCCTGGGCCGACGCCGACGATGCGGACGCCGGCAGTCCGCCGCGTACGCGGATGACGCGGACAAGACGCCGCGGACAAGGCGGCCCGGGGTACAGAAGGACACCAGGGGGGTGAGGTCGCCGGGTGGCGACCCCGTCCCCGACCGCACGCCCGTAGTCGCGAGGGGGATGCATGGCCACCGTCGAACTCCGCTTCAGCGCGCTGCCCGAGCACGTCCGGACCGCCCGCCTGGTGGCGGCGGCGGTGGCGCGCCGGGCGGGAGTGGACGAGGCCGTCCTGGACGAGGTGCGCCTCGCCGTGGGCGAGGCGTGCTCCCGCGCGGTCGGACTGCACCGGAACAGCGGCGTCACGGCACCGGTGAAGGTGGCGCTGATCGAAGAGGAGAAGCAGTTCTCCATCGAGGTCGGCGACGAGGCGCCGCACGCCGTCCCGGGCGGCGACACGCCCGGCTCGGCACAGAACGGCGACGCCGAGGCCGAGGAGGACGAGATGGGCCTCGCGGTCATCAGCGGCCTCGTCGACGAGGTGGAGGTCACCACCGGACCGAACGGCGGACTGATCCGCATGACCTGGCCGACCACACCGCCGGGCACAGCCGTCGCCTGACCGACGGCGCAGCCGCACTCCCGAGGGCCCTGCTCAGCAGGGCCCTCGTTGTTTTTCCCGGGCGCTCCGGAATTCGTGAAGATATTCACGATCAATAGCCCGATAATTCGATCAAGCGCCAATGCGGTCGTCAATGCCCTGAGAGCATTACTTCTTTCGGGTTCCATGCCGCTCTCTCGATCATTTGCTGAAGAGCATGAGCAGGCCGAATCCGATTACCGTCCCCTGTTTAGATCACCCGGCGGTCCCTACAATCCGTCCACATCTTGAGCTCAGTCCAAGCGTCAAGGAGGACGAATGGCGGGGCTTTCTACCCCTCATCCGGGTCATACCACTTCTCTCGCAGCCGTGGTGCTGACCGACGACAATCGGATCATCGTGGCCGTTATCGCGGCGGTAGCCCTCGCCGCGCTGGTGGTCGCGGGGATCCTGGTCCGGCAGGTGCTCGCGGCGGGCGAGGGAACCGACAGCATGAAACGGATCGCCGAGGCGGTCCAGGAAGGTGCCAAGGCGTATCTGGCCCGGCAGTTGCGCACGCTTGGCGTATTCGCCGTCGTCGTGTTCTTCCTGCTCATGCTGCTGCCCGCGGACGACTGGAATCAGCGGGCCGGCCGCTCGGTGTTCTTCCTGATCGGAGCGGCGTTCTCGGCGGCCACCGGCTATATCGGCATGTGGCTCGCCGTGCGCAGCAACGTGCGGGTCGCCGCGGCGGCCCGGGAAGCCACTCCGGCGGAAGGCGAACCCCGAACGGATCTCACCACCGTCTCGCACACCGCGATGAAGATCGCATTTCGCACCGGCGGCGTCGTCGGCATGTTCACGGTGGGGCTCGGTCTGCTGGGCGCCTCCTGTGTGGTGCTGGTGTACGCCGCCGACGCGCCGAAGGTGCTGGAGGGCTTCGGCCTCGGTGCCGCCCTGATCGCGATGTTCATGCGCGTGGGCGGCGGCATCTTCACCAAGGCCGCCGACGTCGGCGCCGACCTGGTCGGCAAGGTCGAGCAGGGCATTCCGGAGGACGACCCGCGCAATGCCGCGACCATCGCCGACAACGTGGGCGACAACGTCGGCGACTGCGCGGGCATGGCGGCCGACCTCTTCGAGTCGTACGCCGTGACCCTGGTGGCCGCGCTGATCCTCGGCAAGACCGCCTTCGGCGACTTCGGACTGGCCTTCCCGCTGCTGGTGCCCGCCATCGGCGTGATCACGGCGATGATCGGCATCTTCGCGGTCGCCCCGCGCCGTGCCGACCGCAGCGGCATGACCGCGATCAACCGCGGCTTCTTCATCTCCGCGGTGATCTCGCTCGCGCTCGTCGCGGTGGCCGTCTTCGTCTACCTGCCGGGCAGCTACGCCGGCCTCGACGGCGTCACCGACGCGGCGATCAAGGGCAAGGACGGCGACCCACGCGTCCTCGCGCTGGTCGCGGTCGCCATCGGCATCCTGCTCGCCGCCGTCATCCAGCAGCTGACCGGCTACTTCACGGAGACCAACCGCCGACCCGTGCGGGACATCGGCAAGACCTCCCTGACCGGACCGGCCACCGTCGTCCTGTCCGGCATCTCGGTCGGTCTGGAATCGGCCGTGTACACCGCCCTGCTCATCGGGCTCGGCGTGTACGGCGCGTTCCTGCTCGGCGGCACGTCGATCATGCTGGCGCTGTTCGCCGTGGCCCTGGCCGGCACCGGCCTGCTCACCACGGTCGGCGTGATCGTCGCCATGGACACTTTCGGGCCGGTCTCCGACAACGCACAGGGCATCGCCGAGATGTCCGGTGACGTCCAGGGCGCGGGCGCGCAGGTGCTCACCAATCTGGACGCGGTCGGCAACACCACCAAGGCCATCACCAAGGGCATCGCCATCGCCACCGCCGTCCTCGCCGCGTCGGCGCTGTTCGGGTCGTACCGCGACGCGATCACCACCAACGTGCGGGACGTCGGCGCCAGGCTGACCGGGCCGGGCACACCGCTCAGCCTGTCCATGGACATCTCGCAGCCCAACAACCTGGTCGGTCTCATCGCGGGTGCCGCGGTCGTCTTCCTCTTCTCCGGGCTGGCCATCAACGCCGTCTCGCGCTCGGCCGGCTCGGTGGTGTTCGAGGTGCGGCGGCAGTTCCGCGAGAAGCCCGGGATCATGGACTTCACCGAGAAGCCCGAGTACGGCAAGGTCGTCGACATCTGCACCAAGGACGCCCTGCGCGAGCTGGCCACGCCCGGCCTGCTCGCCGTCATGGCGCCGATCTTCATCGGGTTCACGCTCGGTGTCGGCGCGCTCGGCTCCTACCTCGCCGGCGCCATCGGCGCGGGCACGCTGATGGCGGTCTTCCTGGCCAACTCCGGCGGCGCCTGGGACAACGCCAAGAAGCTGGTGGAGGACGGCCACCACGGCGGCAAGGGCAGCGAGGCGCACGCGGCCACGGTGATCGGGGACACGGTCGGCGACCCCTTCAAGGACACCGCCGGACCCGCGATCAACCCGCTGTTGAAGGTCATGAACCTGGTGTCGCTGCTCATCGCGCCGGCCGTGATCAGGTTCTCCTACGGCGACGACAAGAACCTCGGCGTGCGGATCGGTGTCGCGGTCTTCGCACTCCTGGTGATCGTCGTCGCCGTGTACATCTCCAAGCGGCGCGGCATCGCCGTCGGTGACGAGGAGAACGCCGAGCGGGTCACCAACTCGCCCGACGCGGCGGTGGTCTCCTAGCCGGACCGGCAAGACCCGCCTCCTTGTGTGCGCCCGGCCACGTCGTGAGCCTTCTCTCCCGAGGGGCAAAAGGTCACAAAATCTGACTGATCACTCGGCCGGTAGCGGGAGTACGGCCGTCCGCCGTGTAGATTCCGGGGGCCGAGAGCCATGGAAGGGACCAATCCGGTGAACAAGAAGCTCGCGGCCGCACTGTCCGGCGGTGCGGTACTGGCGGTGGCGGTGACGGGGTGCGGCGGCAGCGGCGACAAGGGGCCCGACCCCAAGCTGGTGTCCTGGGCCAAGACGGTCTGCGACGCCGTCCCCGCGCAGAGCGCCAAGATCAAGTCGGCCAACGCCTCGATCGCGTCCATCGCCACGGACAGCAACCTTCCGCCCAAGGACGCCCAGAAGACGTACGTCGAGGCCTTCCAGAGCCTCGCCGACGGCTACAAGGCCCTCGCGGACGCCCTGAACAGCGCCGGAGCGCCTCCCGGGATCGACGGCGGCGCCAAGCTGCAGAAGAACGCCGCCGGGAACCTCGCCGGCCTCTCCACGTCGTACACCGGCCTGAAGAAGACGGTCGAGGGGCTCGACACCAAGGACCAGGGCAAGTTCGCCAAGGGCCTCAAGGAGGTCGCCGGGCAGACCAAGGAGGTCGGCAAGCAGGGCGACGACGGCACCGAGGCGCTGAAGCGGCTGGAGCAGGGCGAGGTCAAGGAGGCCATGGCCGAGCAGCCCAGCTGCAAGGTCGCCGCCTCCGCGACGGCGCGGTCCACGGCCTCGGCGACGACCGGCTGACGTCGGTGAACGGCCCGCGCGGGGTCCGTCACGGCGGCCCGTCGCGGGCCACAATGGGGGCGTGACTGACACCGGACCCGCTTCCCTGCCCGCCGTCGACCGGCCCGACACCGCCGCGCGCCTGAGGGACGCGCTGCTGGCCGCCTCCTTCACCGCCGACGGGCTGCTCGACCTGCTCGGCGCCGCCGCGTACGCGGCACTGGCCCGCAGCGAGACCGTGCCCGCCCTGCGGGCGACCCGCGGCGACACGCCGCTGGAGACGCTCGTACGGCTGTTCCTGCTCCAGCAGCCGGTGCCGCACGCGCGCGTGGCGGCCGTGCTGCCGGTCCAGGAGGCGCTGGAGGCGGGCTGGCTGCGGCGCGTGGGCGGTGACGAGGTGGCCGCGACCGTGGACGTGCGGCCCTACGGCGGTCCCGGCGGCGAGGACTGGTTCATCGTCTCCGACCTGGGCTGCGCGGTCGGCGGGGCCGGCGGCATCGGGCAGCGCGACGAGGGGGTCGTCCTCGGCGTCGGCGGCGCCTCCACGACCCTCGCCGGCATCACCGTGCGCACCCCCGTCGCCTCCGCCCTGGACCTCGGCACCGGCTCCGGCATCCAGGCGCTGCACGCCGCCCGGCACGCCACGCGCGTGACGGCGACCGACCTCAACCCGCGCGCGCTGCACGTCACGGCGCTCACGCTGGCGCTGTCCGGGGCGCCCGCCGCAGATCTGCGCGAGGGCTCGCTCTTCGAGCCGGTCCGGGACGACGAGACCTTCGACCTGATCGTCTCCAACCCGCCGTTCGTCATCTCCCCCGGGGCCCGGCTGACGTACCGGGACGGCGGCATGGGCGGGGACGATCTGTGCCGCTCGCTCGTTCAGCAGGCGGGGGAACGGCTGAACGAGGGCGGGTTCGCGCAGTTCCTCGCGAACTGGCAGCACGTGGCGGGGGAGGACTGGCAGGACAGGCTCAGGTCGTGGGTGCCGCGCGGGTGCGATGCCTGGATCGTGCAGCGCGAGGTGCAGGACGTCACACAGTACGCCGAGCTGTGGCTGCGGGACGCCGGCGACCACCGCGGTGACCAGGCGGAGTACCAGGCGCGCTACGACGCCTGGCTCGACGAGTTCGAGGCGCGCAAGGTCCGGGCGGTCGGCTTCGGCTGGATCACCCTGCGCAAGACCGGCTCCGCCGAGCCCGTCGTCACCGCGGAGGAGTGGCCGCACCCGGTCGAGCAGCCGCTCGGCGAGACGATCCGGGCGCACTTCGACCGGCTCGACTACCTCCGCGGCCACGATGACGCCGCGCTGCTGGACAGCCACTTCAAGCTCGCCCCCGAAGTGGTCCAGGAACAGGTCGGGCTGCCCGGCGCCGAGGACCCCGAGCACGTGGTGCTGCGCCAGCACCGGGGAATGCGGCGGGCGACGAAGGTGGACACGGTCGGCGCCGGGTTCGCGGGCGTGTGCGACGGCACGCTGAGCGCGGGCCGCATCCTGGACGCCATCGCGCAGCTCGTCGGCGAGGACGCGGTGCTGCTCCGCGACCGCACCCCGGCCCAGATCCGGCTGCTGGTGGAACAGGGCTTCCTGGAGCCGGCGGGCTGAGCGGGATCGCGGGGGAAACCCCGGGGCGGCCGTGCCGTCGCAGGTGCGGTCGGATCATCATCCGGTCCGGCCGCGCGTACCGCCGTATGCCGGGAGCGCGGAGCCGGAGAGGGCGCCGGGGACCTCGGCGCGGGCCCGTCTCCGAAAACGGCCGGAAAAATATGGCCGCGGGTTCCGGAGCATTGTTCGTACGTAAGTGCGATTTTCCGCCGGTCTTCCGTTCACCTCGATGTCGCCCGCCCGTCTCCCGTGCGTGTCACGCTCCCCGCGCCGGGCAGAGCCGGCGGCGGGGAAGAGGGGGGCGGACGATGGAGAGTGGGCCGGCGATCTTCGCGGGAGCGGTGTTCGCCCTGTTCGGAGCCGGTCTGCTGGCCTGGACCGGGACACGGCTGCGCCACCGGGAACCGGTGGGCCTCGATGTGAGCCGGGTCGCATCCACCGCCCTCGCGAGCGTGGCCGCGACCGTCGCCCTGACCCTCGGCGGGTACTGCCTGACCCGGCTCTGAGCCTGTTTGGGACCGCTCCGGCGGGTAAGGGGAGCGTTACGCTCCGGACAGGGCCGCGCGGTCGGCCGGGCAGTCCGGGCGGCAGGAATGCCGGTAGTCGGGTTACCGTTCGAGTGGCCGTTGTGGGCTTTTCCCGTTTGACACGAGGGCGGGATGTAGCGTCACACTCCGCAGCGTCACACGAGCCATCAGTACGCCGCGACCCCGGGATCAAGGCCTGGGGAGGCCCCAGCGTCGACCGGAGAGAAGAGCGAAGTTGTCCCCGACCAGCGAGACCGCACACGGCGGTCGCCGACTCGTCATCGTCGAGTCGCCTGCCAAGGCGAAGACGATCAAGGGTTACCTCGGCCCCGGTTACATCGTCGAGGCGAGCGTCGGGCACATCCGCGACCTTCCCAACGGCGCCGCGGAGGTGCCCGAGAAGTACACCGGCGAGGTCCGCCGCCTCGGTGTGGACGTAGAACACGACTTCCAGCCGATCTATGTCGTCAACGCGGACAAGAAGGCCCAGGTCAAGAAGCTCAAGGACCTGCTGAAGGATTCCGACGAGCTGTTCCTCGCCACCGATGAGGACCGGGAGGGCGAGGCGATCGCCTGGCACCTCCAGGAGGTCCTGAAGCCGAAGATCCCCGTCAAGCGGATGGTGTTCCACGAGATCACCAAGGACGCGATCCGCGCGGCCGTCGCCAACCCGCGCCAGCTCAACCAGAAGCTGGTCGACGCCCAGGAGACCCGCCGCATCCTCGACCGCCTCTACGGCTACGAGGTCTCGCCGGTCCTGTGGAAGAAGGTCATGCCCCGGCTGTCGGCCGGCCGCGTGCAGTCCGTCGCCACGCGACTGGTCGTGGAGCGGGAACGCGAGCGCATCGCCTTCCGTTCCGCCGAGTACTGGGATCTGACGGGCACCTTCGCCACCGGCCGCGCGGGAGACCCGTCGGACCCGTCGTCGCTGATCGCCCGCCTCCAGACCGTCGACGGCAGGCGGGTCGCGCAGGGCCGCGACTTCGACTCCGTGGGACAGCTCAAGAGCGCGAACATCCTCCACCTCGACGAGGCGACCGCCCGCGGCCTCGCCGCCGCGCTGGAGAACACCCGCTTCTCCGTGCGGTCCGTCGAGTCCAAGCCGTACCGCCGCTCGCCGTACGCCCCGTTCCGTACGACGACACTCCAGCAGGAGGCCAGCCGCAAGCTCGGCTTCGGCGCCAAGGCCACGATGCAGGTCGCGCAGAAGCTGTACGAGAACGGCTACATCACGTACATGCGTACGGACTCCACGACGCTGAGCGACACCGCGATCTCCGCGGCCCGCGCCCAGGTCACGCAGCTGTACGGCGCCGACTACCTGCCGCCGCAGCCGCGCACGTACGCCGCCAAGGTCAAGAACGCGCAGGAGGCCCACGAGGCCATCCGCCCGTCGGGTGATCGTTTCCGTACGCCCGCGGAGACCGGCCTGACCGGCGACCAGTTCAAGCTCTACGAACTGATCTGGAAGCGGACCGTCGCCTCCCAGATGAAGGACGCGACCGGGAACAGCGTCACGGTGAAGATCGGCGGCACGTCCGCCGACGGCCGGGACGTCGAGTTCAGCGCGTCCGGCAAGACGATCACCTTCCACGGCTTCCTGAAGGCCTACGTCGAGGGCGCGGACGACCCGAACGCCGAGCTGGACGACCGCGAGCGCCGGCTGCCGCAGGTCGCCGAGGGCGACGCGCTGTCCGCCGAGGAGATCACGGCCGACGGCCACGCCACCAAGCCCCCGGCCCGGTACACCGAGGCCAGCCTGGTCAAGGAGCTGGAAGAGCGCGAGATCGGCCGCCCGTCGACGTACGCGTCGATCATCGGCACCATCCTGGACCGCGGCTATGTGTTCAAGAAGGGCACGGCCCTGGTGCCGTCCTTCCTGTCCTTCGCCGTGGTCAACCTCCTGGAGAAGCACTTCGGGCGGCTCGTCGACTACGACTTCACCGCCAAGATGGAGGACGACCTCGACCGGATCGCCGCCGGCGAGGCGAAGGCCGTGCCGTGGCTGAAGCGGTTCTACTTCGGCGAGGGCCGCGGCGTCGGCAGCGCGGCCGAGGCGGGCAACGGCGACGGGGACCACCTCGGCGGCCTCAAGGAGCTGGTGACCGACCTGGGCGCGATCGACGCCCGCGAGGTCTCCTCCTTCCCGGTGGGCAACGGCATCGTGCTCCGCGTCGGCCGCTACGGCCCGTACATCGAGCGCGGCGAGAAGGACACCGAGGAGCACCAGCGCGCCGACATCCCGGACGACCTGGCTCCGGACGAGCTGACCGTCGAGCTGGCCGAGGAACTGCTGGCCAAGCCGAGCGGCGACTTCGAGCTGGGCACCGACCCGGAGACGGGCCACCAGATCGTCGCCAAGGCCGGCCGCTACGGCCCGTACGTCACGGAGATCCTGCCCGAGGGCACTCCGAAGACGGGCAAGAACGCGGTCAAGCCGAGGACGGCGTCGCTGTTCAAGTCCATGTCGCTCGACACGGTGACGCTCGAGGACGCGCTGAAGCTGATGTCGCTGCCGCGGGTCGTCGGCACGGACGCCGACGGCGTGGAGATCACCGCGCAGAACGGCCGCTACGGCCCGTATCTGAAGAAGGGCACGGACTCGCGATCGCTGCAGTCCGAGGACCAGCTCTTCACGATCACGCTGGAAGAGGCCCAGGCGATCTACGCCCAGCCGAAGCAGCGGGGCCGCGCCGCCGCCAAGCCGCCGCTGAAGGAGCTGGGCGAGGACCCGGTGTCCGGCAAGCCGGTCGTGGTCAAGGACGGCCGCTTCGGCCCGTACGTCACCGACGGCGAGACGAACGCGACCCTCCGCTCCGGCGACAGCGTCGAGACGATCACTCCTGAGCGTGGTTTCGAGCTGCTCGCCGAGAAGCGCGCGAAGGCCCCGGCCAAGAAGACCGCCAAGAAGGCGGCGGCCAAGAAGACGGCTCCGGCGAAGAAGACCGCGGCCAAGAAGACGGCCGCCAAGAAGACGACGGCCGCCGTGAAGAAGACGACCGCCAAGAAGACGGCCACGAAGAAGACGGCCGCCTCGAAGGCGACGGCTTCCGGGTCGGAGGACTGAGAACGGGGCCGACGCGACCTGGCCCGCGGAAGCCACGCGAAAGCTCTCGGAGGCCCCCGGACGTTCCGGGGGCCTCCGGTGCCGGGTTTCCCGCCGGGTGAGCGGCGCGGAGCCCTCCGGTTCTGGCTTCCGCGACGGGTGCCGGCCGTCGTCGAGGGCCGCTCGTGGCGTCCGCGACCGCGCTTCCGGCTCCGGCGGCCGCGTACCCGGCTGCGCGCCCGCTCCGCGCCCGGCTTCGCTCCGCGCTTCGCGAAATGAACGTCCGCCCCGGTCCCCGCGTGGTCCCGGGGCGGACGCGCGCGGACATGCGAGGTGTGGTGTCAGCGGCTGCGGATAGGCTGAACGCATGACGCGAGCCGAGCAGCCAACGGCCCACCCCACAGCCCCGGACGACGCCCTGGTCGCGGACTCCCGCGAGCGCGCCGTCCGCTCCCTGCTGCGCCGACCGCAGCTGAGGCGCTTGTGGAGCGCGCAGCTGGTGAGCGGTGTCGGCGACACCCTGTCCCTTCTCGTCCTCGTCGTCCTGGTCCTCCAGGCGGCGATCGCCGAGGGCGCCTTCGGCGGCGGCTACCGAGGCGTGGCGTTCGCAGTGGCGACGGTCTTCGGCGCGCGCATCCTCGCCACACTGCTCTTCGGCGCCGTCCTCCTCGGCCCGCTGACCACGCTCACCGCCCAGCAGGGCCCGCTCGACCGCCGCTGGACCATGGTCGGCGCAGACGGCCTGCGCGCCGCGCTGCTGATCGTCGCGCCCCTGTGGATCGTCTGGACCCCGGGCGACGCGCTCGCCGTCCTGCTGGTCACCGCCTTCGTCACCGGCGTCGCCGAGCGGCTGTGGACGGTGTGCCGGGAGAGCGCCGCCCCCGCCCTGCTGCCGGCCCCGCCCCCGGAGGGCGCGACCGTGCGGCCCCTGCCGGACCACCTGGACGCCCTGCGCCGCCTGACGCTGCGCACCACCTTCCTCACCGTCCCGCTGGCCGCCGCCGTCCTGGTCGGCGCCGCGCTGCTGAACAACCTGCTGGGCACGGGCGTGGCCTGGTTCGACCAGCATCAGGCGGCCCTCGCCTCGTATGTGGCGGCCGGCCTGTTCGCCGCCTCCCTGTCCGTGCTGACCTCCCTGGAGGTGCCCGGCACCCACACCCCGCGCGCGCGTTCCCCGCTCGAGGGACTGCGCCGGCCGCGCACCGGCGCCGGCGTCGACAAGGGGCGCACGGGCGCCGTCCCGCTGCTGGTCCCGGCCTGCGCCGGGGTCGCCGGGGCGATCGCCGCGGCCGTCTCGGTATGCGTGCTGCACGCCAAGGACCTGGGCGGCGGCCCGGTCCTCTACGGCCTGCTGGTGCTGGGCCTGACCGGCGGCGTCGCCGTCGGCATCCGGACCGCCCCCGCGCTGCTGCCCTCCCTGTCCCGGCGCCGCCTGCTGGCCCTGGCGATCGCCGTCACCGGCATCGCGCTGCTGGCCGCCGGGCTGGTCCCGGACGTCACCACGGTCCTGCTGATCGTCACGCTGGCCGGCGCCGCCGCGGGCGTTGCCGCGAACACCGGGCACATCCTGCTCGACCAGGAGACCGAGGACTCCCGCCGGGCGCGCACCACCGAGCACCTGCACGCCGTGGTCCGCGTCTTCATAGCGCTCGGCGTCCTGATCGCACCGCTTTTCGCGGCGCTGATCGGCCCGCACCGGCTGGAGAACGGCAAGTTCGTCTTCGCGCACGGCGGCGCGGCCTTCACGCTGATGATGGTCGGCGCGCTGCTGCTGCCGGTGGCCGCGCTGGTGCTCGCCAAGGTCGACGACCGCTCTGGCGTCCCGCTGCGCCAGGACCTGAGGGACGCGCTGCTCGGCGGCGACGACCCGGTCACGGCACCGGCGGCCAACGGCTTCTTCATCGCCCTGGAGGGCGGCGACGGCGCCGGCAAGTCCACCCAGGCCGAGGCGCTCGCCGAGTGGATCCGCGCCAAGGGCCACGAGGTCGTGGTCACCCGCGAACCCGGCGCCACCCCGGTGGGCAAGCGGCTGCGCTCCATCCTGCTGGACGTGTCCTCGGCGGGCCTGTCGCACCGCGCGGAGGCGCTGTTGTACGCCGCCGACCGCGCCGAGCACGTCGACACGGTCGTACGGCCCGCCCTGGAGCGCGGCGCGGTGGTCATCTCCGACCGCTACATCGACTCCTCCGTCGCCTATCAGGGCGCGGGCCGCGACCTGTCCCCGACCGAGGTCGCCCGCATCAACCGCTGGGCCACCGACGGGCTGGTCCCGCACCTCACCGTGCTGCTCGACGTCTCCCCGGAGACCGCCCGCGAGCGGTTCACCGAGGCTCCGGACCGGCTGGAGTCGGAGCCGGCCGAGTTCCACGCGCGCGTGCGGGCCGGTTTCCTCACGCTGGCCGCGTCCGACCCCGGCCGCTATCTGGTGGTGGACGCCGGCCAGGAACCCGGGGCCGTCACCACCGTGATCCGGCACCGCCTGGACACCGTGCTGCCGCTGTCCGAGGCCGAGATCAAGGCCCGGGAGGAGGCCCGGCGCAAGGCCGAGGAGGAAGCCCGCCGCAAGGCCGAGGAAGAGGCCGCCCGCAAGGCCGAGGAGGAGCGCCTGGAGCGCGAGCGCCAGGAGCAGCTGGCCCGCCTGCGCGCCGAGGAGGAGGAGCGCAAGCGGCGCGAGCTGGAGGAGGCGCAGCGGCGCGAGGCCGAGCGGCAGGCGGAGGAGGCCCGGCAGCGGGCCGAGGAAGCCCGCCGCCGCGCGGAGGAGGAGCGGCAGCGGCTGCTCGCCGAGGAGAAGGCGCGCGCCGAGGAGGAGGCCCGCCGCAAGGCCGAGGAGGAGCGGCGCCGCAAGCAGGCCGAGGAGGAGGCCCGCCTGCGCGCCGAGGAAGAGGCCAGGCAGGCCCGGCTGCGGGCGGAAGAAGAGGCCCGGCAGGCGAAGCTGCGTGCCGAGGAGGAGGCCCGGCGCCTGGAGGCGCAGCGCAAGGCGGAGGAGGCGCTGCTGCGAGCCGAGGAGGCCCGCCGGCAGGCCGCCGAGGCCGCGGCGGCGGCCGACGCCGCGGCCCGCAGGCCCAGCGCGCCCCTTCCCACGGCACCGGTCGTCGCCCCCGACCCCGCCACGGCCTCCCCGCACACCTCCGGCACCGCGCCCGCCGAGGAGACCCTCCCGGCGCCGGCGGTGTCGCCGGACCCGCGGACCCCGGCCGCGACGGAACGCCGTACGGAGGGGCGGGCCGCGGACGACACGACGGTGCTGCGACCGGTGCGCGACCGCTTCGCCGGTGACGCCCGCGGCTCCTTCCCGGACTCCGAGGTGCCGGACTCCGAGGTGACCGCCGAGCTGCCGCAGCCGCCGGTGCCCTCCGGAGCCGGGGAGGAGACGGCGGTGCTGCCGCAGGTGACCCCGGGCGCCGCGGACGACACGGCGGTGCTGCCGCGGGTGACCCCGGGCGCCGCGGACGAGACGGCCGTCCTGCCGCCCGTACGGAGCGACGACCCGGCGGACCGCGTCCCGCCCGGCTTCTTCCGCGACGAGCGCCCCGCCGCGGGACCCGACGGCTCCGAGCCCCGCACGCGCGAGATGCCCCGGCTCGACGCCGACGGCACCCCCCGCCGCCCGCGCCCCGACTGGGCCGAGGAGACCCCGCTGGACGACCTGCCGTCACTTGCCGACGAACTGCTCGGGTCGTACGACGAGAGCGCGTACGGCGAGCGTGAGCACGGCGACGGAGGCGAGAGCGAGGAGCCGGACAGCCGGGGCCGGGGCCGGGGGAGGGGCCGGCGGGGCTGAGGAGGCTGACGGGGCTCGGGGTGGCCGGCCGGGGCGGAGGCGCCGGCCGGCCACACGGGTTTCCGGACGGCTTCGCGCGCCGCGCGATCTTCGTCCGTGCCTCGTTGTCAGTGCGCACCCGCACAATGGATTCCGGAACGCGGAGTGTGACGGAAGGGCGGCGTGACCCGTGACCGTGTGGGACGACCTCGTCGGGCAGGAGAAGGTGAGCGCGGTGCTCGACGCGGCCGCGCGGGACGCCGACGCCCTCGTCACGGCCACCACGGCGCAGCAGCCGCCGCCACAGGCGTCGAAGATGACCCACGCCTGGCTGTTCACCGGCCCGCCCGGAGCGGGCCGGAACCAGGCGGCCAGGGCCTTCGCCGCGGCCCTGCAGTGCGTGAGCCCCGACCGGGCGCTCGGCGGCGCCCCCGGCTGCGGCTTCTGCGACGGCTGCCACACGGCGCTGCTCGGCACCCACGCGGAC
Organism: Streptomyces sp. SCL15-4; assembly: GCF_033366695.1. Lineage (NCBI taxonomy): Bacteria > Bacillati > Actinomycetota > Actinomycetes > Kitasatosporales > Streptomycetaceae > Streptomyces > Streptomyces sp. SCL15-4. The sequence continues at coordinate 3,880,759 of NZ_JAOBTQ010000001.1, read as the reverse complement.
GTCACGACGGTCGCCGCGGTCGGCTCCGAGATCCTGGTCAAGGACATGCGGGACACGGTCCGCAAGTCGTTCACCGCCCCGGCGAACGGCCGCTGGCAGATCATCCTCGTCGAGGACGCCGAGCGGCTGAACGAGAAGTCGGCCAACGCCGTCCTCAAAGCCGTCGAGGAGCCCGCGCCGCGCACGGTCTGGCTGCTGTGCGCCCCCTCCATCGAGGACGTCCTGCCCACCATCCGCTCCCGCTGCCGCCACCTGAACCTGCGCACACCGTCCGTCGACGCGGTCGCCGACATGCTCGTACGGCGCGACGGCATCGAGCCCGGTGTCGCCGCGACCGTCGCCCGCGCCACCCAGGGGCATGTCGACCGGGCCCGCCGGCTGGCCACGGACCAGGCGGCCCGCGAGCGCCGCGCCGCCGTGCTGCGGCTGCCGCTGCGGCTCGACGAGGTGGGCGCGTGCCTCAAGGCAGCCCAGGAACTCGTCGACGCGGCGGCGGAGGACGCCAAGCAGCTCGCCGAGGAGATGGACGGCAAGGAGACCGAGGAACTGAAGGCGGCGCTCGGCGCGGCCCAGGGCGGCCGGATGCCGCGCGGGACGGCGGGGGTGATGAAGGACCTGGAGGACATGCAGAAGCGCCGCAGGACCCGTACCCAGCGCGACAGCCTGGACGTGGCCCTCGGCGACCTCACCGCCTTCTACCGCGACGTCCTCGCCCTCCAGCTCGGCACGCGCGTGGCGATCGCCAACGCCGACGCCGAGGACGCCCTGGACCGGCTGGCGCGCGGCAGCACTCCCGAGTCCACGCTCCGCCGCATCGAGGCGATCTCCGCGTGCCGCGAGGCCCTGGACCGCAACGTGGCCCCGCTGCTGGCGGTCGAGGCCATGACGATGGCACTGCGGGCGGGGTGAGCGGGCGGGTCCCCCGTAGGAGGCACAATCCGCACGCAGCGCACCTGAGTCGTCGCCCAGCGTTACGCTCGCCTGATGCGAACCAGGCCATCTCCCCCCACCCGCCGCTCCCACCGGATCCGGGGCGCCCGCCCCCGGACGGCGGCCCGGCTCACGGCCACGCTCCTCGCGGCCGGCGCGCTGCTGGTGTCCGCCTGTTCCCCCGGCAACCCGGCCACGCCGGCCGCCGGAACGGTGCAGGCGGCGCTCGCCGCACTGCCGCGTTCGACACCGGCGGCGCTGGCGCCGTACTACGGCCAACGGCTGCGCTGGCGCGAGTGCGGTGCCCCCGGATTCGAGTGCGCGACGATGAAGGCCCCGCTGGACTACGCCAGCCCCGACGCGGGCACCGTCCGCCTCGCCGTCGCCCGCAAGAAGGCCACCGGCACGGCAGGGCGGCTCGGCTCGCTGCTGGTCAACCCGGGCGGCCCGGGCGGCTCGGCGGTGGGGTACCTCCAGCAGTACGCGGGCCTCGGCTACCCGACGGCGATCCGCGCCCGCTACGACATGGTGGCGATGGACCCGCGGGGCGTCGCCCGCAGCGAGCCCGTGAAGTGCCTGGACGGCCGGCGGATGGACGCGTACACGCAGACGGACCTGACGCCCGACGACCGGAAGGAACGGGACGCGCTGGTCGAGGCGGACCGCGGGTTCGCGGAGAGCTGCGGGGCCCACTCGGCGCGGCTGCTGCGGCACGTCTCGACGGCCGAGGCGGCGCGGGACATGGACATCCTGCGGTCGGTGCTCGGTGACCGGAGGCTGAACTACGTCGGGGCGTCGTACGGCACGTTCCTCGGGGCGACGTACGCGGGGCTGTTCCCGGAGCGGGTCGGCCGGATGGTGCTGGACGGCGCGATGGACCCGTCGCTGGACGCCCGCCGGCTGAACCTGGACCAGACGGCGGGCTTCGAGACGGCGTTCCAGGCGTTCGCGAAGGACTGCGTACGGCTCGCCGACTGCCCGCTCGGCGGCCGGGGCACGAGTGCCGCGCGGGTCGGCGAGCGTCTGCGGGCGTTCTTCCGAGAGCTGGACGCCCGGCCCCTGCCGACGGGCGACGCGGACGGCCGCAGGCTGGGGGAGGCGCTGGCCACGACCGGGGTGATCGCGTCGATGTACGACGAGGCGTCCTGGCCGCAGCTGCGCGAGGCGCTGGCCTCGGCGATGAGGGAACACGACGGCGCGGGCCTGCTGTTTCTCTCGGACAGCTACTACGAGCGGGACGCCGACGGCCACTACAGCAACCTGATGATGGCCAACGCGGCGGTGAACTGCCTGGACCTGCCGGCGGCCTTCTCGGGCCCCGAGGAGGTCGAGAAGGCGCTGCCCACGTTCGAGAAGGCGTCCCCGGTCTTCGGCCCCGGCCTGGCCTGGGCCTCCCTGAACTGCGCGTACTGGCCGGTGCGGGCCACCGGCGAGCCGCACCGCATCGAGGCGAAGGGAGCGGCGCCGATCGTGGTGGTCGGCACGGTCCGCGACCCGGCGACGCCCTACCGCTGGGCCCGGTCCCTGGCCGGCCAGCTTTCCTCGGCCCGGCTGCTGACGTACGACGGCGACGGCCACACGGCGTACGGGCGGGGCAGCGGCTGCGTCGACACGGCGATCGACACCTACCTCCTCCGAGGCACCCCGCCGGCTCCCGGAAAGCGCTGCTCCTAGCCCCTCCCACCCACCCCGGACCGCCTGCTCCGGGGTGGGTACGAAGCACTCCGGGAAACTGTGTAGACTTACCGACGTTGCCGATCGCACCATGGTGTGAGCAGCACGCCGCTTTAGCTCAGATGGCCAGAGCAACGCACTCGTAATGCGTAGGTCTCGGGTTCGAATCCCGAAAGCGGCTCCACGTGAAGCCCGGCTCGGACAGTGTCCGAGCCGGGCTTTTTTGTTCGACCCGAAGCCGCCATTCCGCCGTCCGCCTCGCCGCCCGAGTAGTGCCGGTCCACCGGCTACGGCCGCCGGCGGGACGCGAAGCGGAGGCGAGCCGCCGGGCGGTGTGCGGTGGATCTCCTGCCTGCCTGCCTGCCTGCCTGCCCGCCCGGCCACTGCCACTCGCCGGCGTGCGAGGCCGAGGACGTGGGTGATCACTCGCCCCCGCGCTCGGGGTGAGGTCCGGCTCCGGCTCTCTTATGAGAATGTTCCGGCTCTCATGCCCCATGAGGATGGAACCATCGACAACGGCCTTGTGGCGCACGCCCGTTGTAGTGACAGTGGGGTTCTCCAGCACGGCGATACGTCATCGGAGGATTCATGCGCCTGGTGCGCTGTACGGACTGGCGGGATGGGCCGGGCTCGCGGGTGGTGCTGCCGGTCTTCGCGGTCGCGGACGTCCCTTATCGCGGAGGACGACGGCGGTGAGCGTCGGAGGAGTGGGGATTCCGCGGTTGCAGGACCTCGCTTATGTCGAGGTCGCTCTCCGGCAGGTCGCGCAGGGAGCGACGTTCGAGCAGGTACGCCGTGCTCTCGTCGACCGAGCCGCCGGCGTGGCGCGGGACGGTGACACCGACGGCTCGTACTCCGCGCGGAAATGGGAGCTGGCCCGGTCGGACACCAAGAAGTACGTCCACAACACCGTCGACGTCCTGAAGGAACTCATGCGGCTCGGCTGGGTCGAGCGGCACATCCTTCCTTCCGGTCCCAACTCCGCCTACGCACACGCGGATTCGGTGTTCACGCCGACCCCGGCGGGTGAGCGGTGGGCGGCCCTGGTCGCCGAAGACCGCCGCGCCGCGTACAACGCGCTCACCGGCGTGCTGCTCTCCACCCACCCGCAGTTCGAAGGTTTCCTGCGCCTGCTGGGAGCCAGGCCGGACAGCGAGGGCACGCATCTGACGATCCCGCTCCTGCGGTTCAGCGCCTCGGCGTACCGGTCCAATGAGGCGTACCTCGACGACTTCGTGCGGTTCGCCGTGGAAGCGGTGGCTCAGGGCGCACTCGGCTGGACGGCCACGCCCGAGGCCGTCGACGAGGGCGTTCGCGGTTACGTCCGCCGCATCGAGGAGCGGGCGCGTGCCCGGCAGAAGGAACTCGGCCGGAAGCAGTTCGCCACGACCTGCGAGGAGGCCATGGCACGGCTGGTCTTCAGCGCCGCCGGCTGCTCCCTGGACTACATCAGCCTCGAGCTGCTGCGCAGGTGGACGCGGTTCCTCGGGCTGGCCAACTTCAGCTATTACGCGCCGGGCCCGTCGGCGATGCGACTGTGGTCCACCGCCCTGGTCACCGGGAGCGGTGCTGGTGTCGAGATCAGACGCCGGGTCGGCAAGGAGGTGCGCCGGGCCGCTCTGGACACCCTCTGGGCGGTGTGGCGCGAGCAGCGTTCCGACGCGGCCGGCGGCATGTACCTGCCGGTCTGGCAGCTGCGGGCGGCCGTCTGCTGGAAGCAGAGGATCAGCGACGACGAGTTCGACCGGGCGCTCCGCGAAGCCCTCGCGGGCGAACACCCCGGGCTCGGCCTGCGCATCCACCTCGACCAGGCATCCATGCGCGGTGCCCCCGCCTCCACCAGACCGCTGATCATTCCCAGCGCGAGCGGACTGCGACGCGTGTTCAACGTGATCAGCGTCGCTCCGGAGAGCCCGGCCCACCCCGCCCTTTCGACCGCCACCAAGGAGACCTGACCCGATGACCGCTTCCGCTCGCAGCGCGGGCCCCGTCTGGCTGAAGAAGCAGTGGGGGCTGCGCCACAACCCTTTCCCGACCACCGGTATCGCCCGCCTCGGCGGCGCCGACATGCGAGAGAACGGACTGCTCTACGAGCCTGACGTCAATCCGGACAAACTGGAGGAGGCCGTCGAGAAGTTCGTACTCGGGTCGGCCTTCTCCGGCCTCCGGTTCGGCTATCTGTGGTCGACCGGAACCGGGCCGGGCGACTCCGACGCCCGTGGTTTCGGGAAGTCGGTGCTCATGCAGCACCTGACGGGCAGCCTCAACGAGGACTTCGGCCGCGCCGCGTACCTGAGCTGTGGCCTCGACGAGGAGGACGCTGCCGAGGAACCGATCTGCGGGCTGCTGACGAGCTTCGACACCGCCCAGATCCGGTCCCTGAACGCGGCCCTTTTCACCGCCGTCGAGTACGCGACGGACTTCCGCGCGGACGACACGGGCCCCACGCTCGTGCAGCGCCTGCGCGAGGCGTTCGTGGCGCGGACCGCGACGGACGATCCGCAGAGCCTGGCGAAGATCGTGATCGAGCACCACCGGGATCTGCGGGGCCGTACTCTGGGCCCGCCGGACGACAAGCTCATCCTGGCTCTGTGCGACGCCGATCCGACGGTGGCCCAGGACTACCTGGACAAGGTCAAGCCCGCTTCGCGCACCCGGAACGGCGCCGTGTACCTCGCGACCTTCCTCCTCTTCGCGGCGGCCGCGGGCATGAAACACGTCCTGCTGTGCTGCGACCAGCTGGAGGATCTCGCGAGCACCACGACGGCGAAGGCCAAGCGCGATCTCGAAACCGAACGGTTCCGCGACATCATCCTCGAAACGCTGCCGATGGCCGACATGCTCAGCGTCGTGGTCACCATGCACCCGCGGGCGGCACTCACCATCGGCACGGCCTGGGAACTGGCGGACCTGCCGACCTTCGAGATCTCGGAGGCGAACAAGCACCGGATCGTGGTCCTGCCGGCGCTGCGCGACCTCGACGCGGCCGTGAAGCTCCTCTCCAAGTACCTCGCCGCCGCTCGCAAGAACGAGGACCGGTCGCGCGGTGATGTCTATCCGTTCACGATGGACGCCGTGGCGGCGCTGTTCAGCCGGTCGAACCGCAAGCCGCGCGACGTGCTGCGCAAGGCACAGGGCCTGATCGAGGCCGCCTCCGGGGACAACCTGGTGACCATCGACGAGCGGGACGTGGTGCGCTACCTGGACGCGGTGGGACCGGACACCGAGGAGGACATCGGCCCTGTCGTGGCGGGGCCGCTGCCCATGACGCTCGACTGGAGCACCGGATGAGCCGGTTGTCGCCGTCCTGCGGAAGGCCGACGTGACAGCGGACGCCTGCCGGGTGTGCGGAGCCCGCCTGTCCGCCTGGGAGAAGAAGCGCTGCGGGTGCGGGGGACCGCGTTGGGCGAGCCGTCCGGAGATCCTGTACGCGATCGCCTGCTCGGTCCGCTCGCCGCTGCACGTCCGTGACTTCGTCCGCCTGGCACAGCGCGATCACGGGTGCGAGATCGCCGTTCCCAGCGCCAACGCGGTGCTCTCGCCCGACCGGCGGTTCTGCTGGGCCGGACAGGGCATGTACAGCCTTTACCGGCACGGTCCCTTGCCCGGCCCCCGCAGCCTGGAGGGAGTGAGCCGACTGGTGCTGCTCGCGACGGGCGAGCCCATGACCGTGGACGCGCTGGACTATTGCCTGAAACGACTCGGATACCGCTACAACGTGGCCTCCCTGAAGAACGCGATCAGGAACTCCGCCTGGATCAGGTGGCAGCCGGACGGACGGTGGGCGCACGAGCAGGGACAGGACGCCGGGGCCGGGCCGCCGCACGGCATTCCCGTCGTCCCGGACGGCCGCCATGAGGCGTGGGCGGGACTGCGGGAGGTGCTGGCCGACGAGGTGCGGCGGTTCATGACCCGGCGGGAGGCGAAACTGCGCGGCCTGGGTGCTCCGCACCGGTTCGGTCTGGACTGGGACGAGCAGCCGGGCGGGATGCTGCTGGTGTAGGGCGCAGGTCCCGGGCTCGCGTCCGGAAGCGGCTCTGAGAAGGGCCGGGGCACACGTTGCGGGCAGGGCGTGACGCGGTGGTGCGCGCGGGCGATCAGGTCGCGAAAGGCGGGACGGGGCCCCGGTCGTTCACCTCCGCCGGCCGGGGCCCTTGTCGTCCCCGGATCCGGCCTGCGGCGACACTCCCCCGAGTTACGCGACATACGCGCGCGCCGTCGAGCCAGATCCGATGGAATGATCACATCAGGATTCGCCAACGGATCGCTAACATGTGGCCAACGGTTCGGCGGCGGGCCGCCGGACGGGTGGCCGGAACCGGACCGTCGGCAGCGGGAAAAGGCCCGCGGAAGGGTGGATTCCGTCGGCCGTTCAGTGGTCAGGAAGTGGCGGGAAACCGTTGTGGACAAGGCGGGTTTCCGCCAGGCAACGGCGGGCACACGCCCGCCGCGGAGCGCGGTCGGTCCCGGCCGTGCGGGAAGGCTGTGGAGCGGCGTGATGCGGCGGTGCGAGCTGCGCTTCGGACTGCTGGGACCGCCGGTCCTCTACGACCGCCCGTCGTACGGAGTTCCGTACGAGCCCCCTTCCGAAGCCTCGGGTGACGGGCACGTCCGGTCCATCGGCAGTCCCAAGGTCCGTGCCCTGCTCGCCGCGTTGCTGCTGGAGCCCGGCCGGGTCGTCTCGGTCGAGGTGCTGAAGGACGCGCTGTGGGGCGGCGCGCCGCCCGTCTCCGCGCAGGCATCCCTGCACAACCACGTCACCCGGCTGCGCCGGCTCCTGGACGATCCCGAGCGGCTGCGGGCCGTACCGCCGGGCTATGTGCTGCGGGTCGACCACGGCGAGCTGGACGTGCACGTCTTCGACGCCCGGGTCGCCGAGGCGCGTGCCGCGCACGCCCGGCGGGACTGGCCGGGCGTCCTGCGGGCCTGCTCCGGCGCGCTTGCGCTGTGGCGCGGCGCCCCGCTCGGCGGACTCCCCGCCGACATCGGCGGCTACGCCTTCGCGCAGCGCCTGGAACAGGCCCGGCTGCTCCTGCTGGAATGGCGCTACGACGCCGAACTCGCCCTCGGCGGCACCCGCCTGGCCGCTCTGGTGCCCGAGCTGTCCGCGCTGGTCGCCGAGCATCCGCTGCGCGAGGCGTACCACCGCCAGCTGATGCTCGCCCTGCACCGCACCGGGCGCCAGGCCGAGGCCCTCGCCGTCCACCGCGATCTGCGCGCCCGTCTGGTGGAGGAACTCGGCATCGAGCCCGGCCCGGCGGTCCGCGAGGCACATGTCGAGGTGCTGCGCGACTTCGGCGGTCAGGCACGTGACGATGACCGGCCGGAAGGCCGGGCGGGAAGGGAGGCGGCCGCCGGTGACGGCGGCTCGTCCACGGATGCCGGCGAGGACAGCGCCCGCGACACCACCGGGCCCGCCTTTGCCGCGCCGCCCGGCACCTCCCCCGTGCCCGCGGCTCCCCGGCCGGCCGATGCCGCCTCCGCCGCCGAGCCCACGGCCGCCGGCTCCGAGCCGTCCGTCCCGCAGACCCCGCGCCCGGCCCAGTTGCCCGCCCCGCCGGCCCACTTCACCGGCCGGACGGACGTACGGCGCGAGCTGTGCCGGGCGCTGACCGGGCCGCCCGCCCCGGCCCCGGGCGTCGCGGTGATCAGCGGCATGGCCGGTGTCGGCAAGAGCGCCCTGGCCCTGCACGTGGCCCATGAGCTGCGGGAACGCTTCACCGACGGCCAGCTCTACGTCAATCTGCACGGCGCCACCCCCGGCATGACCCCGCTCACCGCCACCCAGGCGCTCACCGCACTGCTGCGCGACCTCGGCGTCGGCCCCCGGAACATCCCCGAACACCCCGACGCCGCCGCCGCGTTGCTCCGCTCACTGCTCGCCCCCGCCCGCCTCCTGCTGGTGCTGGACGACGCGGCGAACGCGGCCCAGGTGCGGCCGCTGCTCCCGGCCGGCCCCGGCTGCGCGGTGATCGTCACCAGCCGCTCGCCGCTCACCGCTCTCGACGGCGCCCGGCGCTTCCCGCTCTCCCCGCTGACCGGCGAGGACAGCGCGGCCCTGCTGCGCGCGGTGAGCGGACGCGCGGGGCTGGACCCCGGCCATCCACTGGTCGAGCTGACCGGCCGGCTCCCGCTGGCGCTGCGGGTGGTCGCCGCCCGGCTCGCCGCCCGCCGCGCCCTCACCCCGGACGTCCTCGCCGGTCAGCTCGCCGACACCGGCAGCCGGCTGCACCACCTGGAGTACGACGACCTGAGCGTCCGCCGCTCCCTGGCCGTCGCGCACGACGCGCTGGCCGCCGCCGAGCGCGAGGCCGACCGGGACGCGGCCCTCGCCCTGTGCCGTATCGGCGCGCTCGACCTGCCGACGTACGGCGCGCCGCTGATCGCCCGTCTCACCGGCACCGACGAGCGGCGTGCCGAGGCCGCGCTGGACCGCCTGGTCGACGTCGCCCTGCTGGAGGAGACGGCGTACGGCCGGTACGCGCCCCACGACCTCGTCCGCGACTTCGCCCGCGAGCTGGCCGACGCCGACGCGCGGACCACCGCCGCGGACGCGACCTCGGACCCGGACACCGGCACCGCCGATCTCGTCGCCCTGCGCTGGTACGCGGCCGTGGCCGAGCGGGTGCTGACGGCGATCACCGGGCCCGGCGTCGACCAGGACGACCGGCGGCGGCCGACCGCCGCACAGCCCGCCGGGCACGCGGCGGACGTGGCCGCCCTCGCGGCCTTCGAGTCGGCCGAGGAGGCGTTCGCCTGGGGCGAGGTGGAGCTGGAGAACGTCGTCGCGCTGGTGGCGCGGAACGCGGACACCGGTGATCCGCAAACCGCCGCCCACCTCTCGGCGCTCACGCGGCTGCTCCTGCCCTATGTGCAGCGCAGCGGCCGGGTCGCCGAGATGGAAGTGCTGGGGCGGGCAGGTCTCCGGGCGGCGCGGCGGCTGGGAGACCCGGCCGCCGAGGCGTACGCGCTGTGCGACCTCGCCGCCCTGCACTTCCTGACCGGCCGGCAGAACGACTCCCTCGCCCTCACCGACCAGGCCCTGGAGATCTGGGGACGGCTCGGCATGGTCTCGCGGATCCGCCGCTGCCTGAACAACCGGGGGCTGCTGCTGGAGGGGCTCGGGCGGTTCGCGGAGTCGGGTGAGGCGCTGCGCCGGAGCCTCGTCTACTCGCGGTTGCTGAACGATCCCTACGGCGAGGCCGTCACCCGCAGCCACCTCGGCAACCTCTACGAGCACACCGACCCGCGCGCCGCCATCGAGCAGCACCGGCGCTCGCTGGCGATCGGGGACAGGATCGGCGCGGTCATCGTGCGGCACTCGGCGCACTGCAACATCGGCTACGCCCATCTCACCCTCGGTGAACCGGAGGCCGCCGCCCGGCACTTCGAGGAGAGCCTGCGCATCCTCGGCGACCACGGCGACTGGCACGGCGAGGCCCAGACCCGCCTCGGCCTGGTCCGCGCGCTGCGGCGGCTGGGGCGGACCGGACGGGCGGCCGACGAGTGCGCCGAGCTGCTGCGCCGGGCCGACGCCCGCGCCGACCGCTACATGGGCGGGCTGGCCCTGCACCAGCACGGGTTCCTGCTGCGTGAGCGGGGGCGGCGGACGGAGGCGTACGACGCCTGGCGCGCGGCGCGCGAGGCACTGGACGGCACGGACGAACAGGCGGTCCTGGAGGAACTGCGGGAGCTGCTGGGCGACGGCCCCGAAGGCTCCGGGTGAAGCGGGCCGTCGGGCGGCGGCCCGGAGGCGCCCGGCGGACGGGCCGGCTCGCTCACTTGGCGTCGGCATAGCACTCCACCACCGCCGTGGTGAACGGAAACCGCACCGGGGTGTCGCCGAAGGTCAGCCGGCCGGCCAGCGCGGCGGAGTCGCGGATGGCCCGTACGACCGTGTCGGCCTCCTCCGCGGGGCAGTGCACGATCACCTCGTCGTGCTGGAAGAAGACCAGCTCGGCCGCCATGTCCCACAGGGAGCGGCGCAGCGCGGCGAGCAGCAGCAGGGCCCAGTCGGCGGCGCTGCCCTGGACGACGAAGTTGCGCGCGAAGCGGCCTCGCGCGCGGGAGTTCGCCGAGGCGTACCCGGGGACCCAGCCGGACTGGGCCTCCGGTTCCTCCTCGCCGACCGGGATGCCCGCCTCCTGGGCCGTGTCCTCGCCGGAACCGGCGGCCGGCGGGCAGGTGCGGCCCAGCCAGGTGCGTACCAGCCGGCCCTCCTCGCCCGCGCGGGCGGCCTCGTCGACGTAGGCGACGGCTTTCGGGAAGCGGCGGCGGAGCGCGGCGAGGTTCTTCAGGCCGTCGCCGGAGGTCTGGCCGTACACCGCGCCGAGCACGGCGATCTTGGCCTGCTCGCGGTCGCCGGAGAAGGCGCGGTCGGAGACGGACTGGTAGAGGTCGCTCTCGCGGCCGGCCACCTCCATCAGACCGGGGTCGCGGGAGATCGCGGCCAGTACGCGCGGCTCCATCTGGTCGGCGTCGGCCACCACCAGCCGCCAGCCGGGGTCGGCGACCACGGCCCGGCGGATCACCTTGGGGATCTGCAGTCCGCCCCCGCCGTTGGTCACCCAGCGGCCGGTGACCGTGCCGCCGGCCAGGAACTCGGGGCGGAAACGGCCGTCGCGCACCCAGTCCTGGAGCCAGGACCAGCCGTGCGCGACCCAGATGCGGTACAGCTTCTTGTACTCCAGCAGGGGCGCGACGGCCGGGTGGTCGATGGTCCGCAGCTCCCAGCGGCGGGTGGACTTCACCTTGATCCCGGCCTGCGCGAAGGCCTTGACCACATCGGCGGGCAGGTCCGGCCGGACCCGGCGGCCGAAGGCCGCGGACACCTCGTCGGCCAGCTCGGCCAGACGGCGCGGCTCGCCGCCGCCCGCGTACCGCTCGCCGAGCAGCTCGTGCAGCAGTTCGCGGTGGACCTCGGCGCTCCACGGCAGGCCGGAGCGGTTCAGCTCGGCGGCCACCAGCATGCCCGCCGACTCGGCGGCGGTCAGCAGCCGCATCCGGTCGGGATGGGCGGTCCGCTGGTGGCGGCGCTGCTGGTCGGCGTAGACCGCCAGCAGGTCGGGCAGGGGCAGGCGGAGGCCGACGGGCTCGAACAGCGGGGACTGGGCGCCCGGTTCGGCCGCGCGCTGCGGCGGGTCGGGCGGGACGGGGCCGCCGCGGAGGCGGGCCAGGGCGGCGGCGGCCGAGCGTGGCTCGCCGTACCGGCCCTCGTGGCCCAGCAGGAGTGTCTCGGCGTCCTCGATGTCGTAACACCGCTCCACTCGCACCCCCGTGGCGAGCAGACGCGGGTAGACCTCGGCGGTCGACCGCCACACCCAGCGCGTCACCTCCGGGCGGCTCCGCACCGCCCCGGCGAGATCGCTCTCCCGCCGCACCGGTCCGGCGGGCAGCCCGTCCGGGCCGAGGGGGGCGACGTCCACGCCTCCGTCCTCGGCCGGTGCGAGCGCCCACCGGTCCGTCATGTCCGCGAGTGTGGCAGGCGGGTCTGACAATCGTCCTGACCTGCGGTTCTACCCTTGCGAGTCGCCCGGTTCGGAGGTCTCCTCCAGCAGCAGGGCCAGCATCCTGGCCAGCTCCGCCTCGACGGCCGGCTTGGTGACGCCGAGGCCGCTGAGGACGCCCTGCCCGTTCTCGTGCTCCAGCAGGGCCAGCAGGATGTGCTCGGTGCCGATGTAGTTGTGGCCGAGCCGGAGGGCCTCGCGGAAGGTCAGTTCCAGGACCTTCTTGGCGTCGGGTCCGTAGGGGACGAGGTCCGGGGCGTCGTCCGCGGCCGGCGGCAGCGCGGCGGCCGCGGCCTGGCGTACGGCGTCCAGGAGCACGCCCTGCGCGGTGATCGCCTTCGCGGCCAGACCCTGGGGCTCGGACAGCAGGCCGAGGAGCAGGTGCTCGGGGCGGCCCTCGGCGTTGCGGGCGGCCACCGCCTCGTTGTGCGCGGCCATGACCACGTTCCGCGCGCGCGGGGTGTAGCGGTCGAAGCCCTGGCCGGGGGCGGGGTCGGCGGACTCCTTGGGCACGAAACGCTTCTGCGCCGCCTGCCGGGTCACGCCCATGCTGCGGCCGATGTCGGTCCAGGACGCCCCCGAGCGGCGCGCCTGGTCGACGAAGTGCCCGATCAGGTGGTCTGCCACGTCACCGAGGTGATCCGCGGCGATCACCGCGTCCTGGAGCTGGTCGAGGGGTTCGGGATGGACCTTCTTGATGGCCTCGATGAGGTCGTCGAGGCGCACGGAAGCCGTGACTTTCGGGTTGGTCGCCATAGTGTCAACCGTAGGTTGCCACCTAGGAGGTGTCAACCGTTGGTTGTCAGTCGCTCCGGGCCGATTCCGCGGAGTGGGAGAGTGGCGTGCGGCCTTCCGGGGCCGTGCGGGCTCGCGTCATCGGCGGAGTTGTCCACAGGCTGTGGACAGCCGTCCCCGTGCTGTCGGTGGCGCGTGGCACGATCGAGCCTGTGACCAGTACCGCCAGCACCGTCGAGCGGGCCTTCCGGGCCGCCCTCTACGACGACACCGACACCGGGCTCGACACGGGCGCCTCCCTGCTCGCCGCCGATCCGGAGGCCGACGCCGAACTCGCGCGGCGCGGCGAGGAGTTCGTGGCGGCGGCCTGGAGACGCGGCTGGCAGCCCGCCGATGTCGTACGGCTGGTGCGGCGCGAGCTGGAGGACACGCACGTCCGCCTGGCCGCCGCGCTGATCCGGGCGCAGGCCGGGCGGGACCGCCCGCGCGGGCACCGCTGGACCGGCCAGCTGGCCGCGCTGCCCGCCGGCCCCGGCCGCGCCGCCGACCGCTTCTCGCACGCCATGGCCGTCCTGGAGCTGTACCGCCTGCTGCTGCGCCTGCCCGCCCTGGAGCCCTTGGACGACGAGCCCCGCCGTGCCCCCGGCCCGGCCGCGTCCCGCATGCTCACCCGCATCCGCGCGCTGCTCGCCAAGGCCGAGGCGACCGGCTATCCCGAGGAGGCGGAGGCGCTCAGCGCCAAGGCGCAGGAGCTGATGGCCCGGCACAGCGTGGACGAGGCGCTGCTCGCCGCCGGGGCGCCCGCGCCGGACGCGCCCGGCGCCTGCCGGATCGGGGTCGAGCCGCCGTACGAACAGGCCAAGGCGGTTCTGCTGGACGCGGTGGCCACGGCCAACCACTGCCGCGCGGTGTGGAACGAACCGCTCGGCTTCTCCACGGTCGTCGGCTTCGAGGCGGACCTGGAGGCCGTCGAGCTGCTCTACACCTCGCTGCTGGTGCAGGCCACGCACGCGATGACCAAGGCCGAGGCGGCCCAGCGGGCCGGCGGACGCAAGCGGACCAAGACCTTCCGGCAGTCGTTCCTCGCGGCCTACGCGCATCGCGTGGGCGACCGGCTCGCGGCCGCCACCGAGACCCAGGTGACCCAGGACCTGCTGCCGGTGCTCGCCACGCGCGCGATAGCCGTCACCGGCCGGCTGGAGCACCTGTTCCCGGAGACCACGACGACCCGGCTGCGAGGTGTCAGCGACGCGGCGGGCTGGACCGAGGGCGCCCGGGCAGCGGACCAGGCCCAGGTCAAGGCCCGCCCCCGGCTGGAGTAGGCCCCGACCCACCCGGAGCCCAGGTCACCGACCGGCCCGGCCCCTCAGTCGCCGACCTGCTGGAAGGCGCTCACCGACGCGTCCGGCCCGCTCCCGTCGGCCTTGGCGGCGACCGGGCCGTACTTCCACGGGAAGCTCCGGCCGGTGTCCGTACCGGGCAGGGTGATCTTCACGGTCCGCGCCGCGAGGACGTCCTTCGCGCCGTCCTTGCCGCGGACGTAGCCGAGGGAGAAGGTCGCGGAGTCGCCCTTGGCGAGCTTCAGCTTCTGGGGCTTCGCGCCCTTGAGCGCGGGCACGGTGGCGTCGCTGCCGCCGCCGCCCAGCACGACCTCGGGGAAGTGGTCCAGCGTGCAGGGCGCGCTCTGGTTGGTGAGGCTGACCGGGATCTCGCCGGCGTCCCCGGCCGCCGGGGCCACGCTCGCCGAGCCGATCTGCACGGAGACCCCGCCGATCTCGCAGGCCGAACCGGCGTTGCCGTCGCTCTTGCCGCCACCGTCGTCGCAGGCGGTCAGCAGCAGGGCGGCGGCGAGAGCGGTGACGGTGAGCGGAATGGCGCGCATGAGCGGGTCCCTGTCCTGGTGGTGACGGTGCCCCTGCATCATGGCGCCTGCCCGCGAGTCCCGTGCGCGCGCCCCTCCGCAACCCCGGCAGCGGCCGGATCGAGGCCCGGCGGCCTCGGTCCTCACCGGCAAGCGGGACGACGTACTTGCGACCGGCGCGGCCGTGCCGTCACCAGGAGGATTTCCGGACTCCGGGCAGGAAACCCTGGTGCGCGAGCGCGCGCAGGTTCACCCGGGACAGTCCGAAGGCGCGCAGATGACCGCGCGGGCGGCCGTCGATCCCGTCGCGGTTGCGCACGCGCGTGGCACTGGCGTCCCTCGGCTGTGCCCGCAGCTCCCGCCGGGCGGCGAGCCGTTCGGCCTCCGCGGTGGCGGGCCGGCGGATGATCTCCTTCAGCTCGGCGCGGCGGCCGGCGTACCGGGCGACGACCTCCTTGCGCCGCTCGTTCTTCGCGACCTTGCTCTTCTTCGCCATCAGACCCGCACTCCCCGGGCGCGGATCCGGGCGACGGCCGCCTCGACGCCGATCGCGTCCACCGTCTTGACGCCCTTGGCGCTCAGTCGCAGCCGGACGTACCGGCCCTCGCCGGGCAGCCAGTAGCGCTTGGTCTGGATGTTGGGGTCGAAGCGGCGGGAGGTGCGCCGGTGGGAGTGGGACACGCGGTTGCCGAAGCCCGGCCGGGCCCCGGTGAGCATGCAGTGCGCGGACATGGTGACGTAGCTCTCCTCGAAACGAGTCAGCAAATGGAATTCATTTTCAGTAAGGTAGCAGCATGCCACGCAACGAGCTGCGCCCGGTCATCCGGCTGAGGTCCACCGCCGGAACCGGCCACACCTACGTGACCCGCAAGAACCGCCGCAACGACCCGGACCGTCTGACGCTGCGCAAGTACGACCCCGTCGCCGGCCGGCACGTCGAGTTCCGAGAGGAGCGCTGAACCTCCGTCATGCGCAAGGGAATCCACCCGGCCTACGGCCCGGTCGTCTTCCGCGACCGCGCCGCCGGACACGCCTTCCTCACCCGGTCGACCATGACGAGCGACAAGACGGTCGAGTGGGAGGACGGCCACACCTATCCGGTCGTGGACGTCGAGATCTCCGACGTCAGCCACCCCTTCTACACCGGCACCGCGCGCGTGCTCGACACCGCCGGGCGCGTCGAGCGCTTCGAGCGCCGGTTCGGGAAGCGGGGCGGGGCGTGAGCCTGGCGGTGGCCGTCGTCGGCGGGCTGCACGCCGCCGCCCGCACGGCGGCCGTCGACCGGCTGCTCGCCGACGTGCCCGGGAGCGTCGTCCTCCACCACGACCTTTCCGCGGCCCGCGCCGGCACCGTCGCGCGGACGGTCCGGGACCGCGACGGCGTCGTGTCGAGCGGGCGGACACCGCTGGTCGACGACTGCGCCTGCTGCGCGCTGCGCGCGGACCTGGTGCCCGAGCTGCGCCGGCTCGCCGACGCCGGCGCCGCCCGGCTGGCGATCGTCGAGCTGTGGGACTCGGTCGAGCCCAAGGCGATGGCCGAGGTGATCGCGTCCGGCGGACTGACCGTCACCTCGGTGATCACCGCCGTGGACCCGGCGCTGGTGCTGCCGTACCTCGGCAACGGCGACGACCTCGCCGAGGCCGGGCTCGCGGCGGCGGCCACCGACCGGCGCACGGTCGCCGACACCTTCGCCCGGCAGCTGGAGTACGCCCCCGTGCTCGCCGTCGCCGATTCCCCGGAGGCCGACGACGAGGACCACGAGCTGCTGGCCCAGCTCCACCCGACGGCCCGCCGCGTCCCGATCGGCGCGGACGCGGGCGAGGACGGCCGCGAGCGCCGGGTCCCGGCCGGTGCGGACAGCGGAGTCCCGGGGCCGCTCGCCCGGGCCGCCCTCGCCGGATTCGACGTGGAGGCCGCCGCCGCTGCCCAGCACCCGGCCTGCGCCCTGCTGCCCCAGGAGGCCGACGACCACGGCGTCACCACGCTGGTCTGGCGCCACCGCCGCCCCTTCCACCCGGAGCGGCTGTACACGGCGCTGGAGGACCTGACCTGCGCCGCCGCCCGCAGCCGGGGCCGGTTCTGGCTGGCCGACAAGCCGGACACGCTGCTGCACTGGGACGCGGCCGGCGGAGCGCTGTGCGTGGAGAGCGCGGGGCCCTGGCTCGCCGCGCTGCCGGACGCGGCCTGGGAGCTGGTCCCGCCGGTGCGCCGCGCCGCCGCCGCGCTGGACTGGCACCCCGAGCACGGTGACCGCTGCAACCACCTCGTGTTCACCTCGCCCGGCCTCGACCGCGAGGGGCTGGCCCGGCTGCTGGAGTCCTGCCTGCTCACCGACGCCGAGTACGCCGCCGGACGGGACTCCTGGCGCCGGCTCCCGCCCGCCTTCGACAGCCTGCTGGGGGTCTGATGCCCCGCGAGAGCGACCGCCCGTCCGCCCGCAGCCGCCCCGACCCGCCGGACGAGGCAGGGAGCACCGCCATCGGCTGAAAGGACACCACTCTCTCGCGGAAGTTCCTCTCCGGCCGGGGCGGGATCCGCAGCCGCCGGGTCACCCGGGGCACCGTCCGCCGGCGGCGGCCGGCGCGGGCCGTGAAGAACGCCCGGGAGACGGCGCCGCTCCCCTGTCCCGGCCGCTGACCGTTCCCGCGGAGGCGGGCACCGTCCCGCGAGGCGGTGCCCGCCTCTCGCGGTACCCGGCGGCATCCCGGAACGGCTCGCTCCCAAGGGCTGCGCCGACCGGCACCGGATGATCTCCGTCACGTGTCCCGCCGCCCGTGGCCCGGCGTCGTATCGGCACAGCGACCGGTCTACGACGCCGGGCGGAGGCCGTCCCTCCGGTGGACGGACGCCGTTCCGGCCAGTCCGACGGGTCGTCATGTGCCCGGAGGGTGGAACATGGAGGGCGCGGCGCGCGTCTCTCCTTAGTGCGGGGCCGGGCATGTCCTGCCTGCTCCGGGGCAGGCGCGGGAGCGGCTCTGGTAAAGCACACGTCAAAGCTGTAATCGCGGGAACACCGCTCGTGCACGTGCATCTGCTCATGCATCCGCACGTGAACAGAGCTATGATCCGGGTCAGTTGACCACAGCACCTATGGCAATCAGCCAGTGCACCACCGGGGAGCGACCTGTGGACCGCGACGTTGACGGCGTGTACGGGGGGTACGACGTGTACAACGGCATGGCTGCCACGCAGCTGGACGGAGTGGCCTGGCAGAAGAGCAGGCACAGCAATTCGCAGGGTTCCTGCGTGGAGTTCGCGCGGCTGCCGGGCGGTGATGTCGCCGTGCGGAACTCGCGCTTCCCGGACGGGCCGGCGCTCGTCTACACCCGCGCCGAGATCGAGGCCATGCTCCTCGGGATCAAGGACGGCGAGTTCGACCACTTGATCGCGAGCTGACCGTCCGGCCGCCCGGTCCGCACGGACGCGGAAGCCCGCGGGCGCGTGCCCACGACGGCCGGCCGGACGCGTACCGCGCGAGCGACGGGTGTACGCGCGTAGATTCCGCACGCGCACCCGCGCCGGACCGGATCAGCCCGCCGGACGCAGCCGGAACAGCGCCCAGACCACCTTGCCCTCCAGGGTGCCCGCGAGCGGGTGCCAGCCCCAGCTGTCGGCGAAGGAGTCGACGAGGAAGAGGCCGCGGCCCGACTCGGCCGAGAAGTCGTCCGAGTCCCGCGGCACGGGCGTCTCGTGGCTCGGGTCGCGCACCGCGCACACCAGCCGCTCGCGCCAGCGCATCAGGTGCAGCCGCACGGACGGGAGCCCGACGGCGGGACACGGGTCCGCCGGCACCGCGTGGCGCAGGGCGTTGGTGACGAGTTCGGAGACGACGAGACACACGTCGTCGAAGCGGTCGCCGACGTCCCACCGGGCCAGGGTGTCCCGGGTGAAGTGCCGGGCCTCGCGCACCGCCTCGTAGCGGGCGGGGAGGGCGCAGGAGGCGGCATCGGACACGGCCGCGGGATCCAGCGGCGGAAGGCCCTGCCGTAACGGCTTGAGCATGGTCGATCCATTCGTCCCCATGCGAGGCACTCCCGGGAATTCGCGGTCGTTGCGATGCAGCGGTGGCGCGGCACCATGGTTTCGGAAGCGCAGAGCAGATGCAAGGGCAGATGCACGTGCACGCGGCCGAAATGGCACTGTCCGTACCACTTCTTGGCCATTTTTTCCGCCGAGTTCACCTCGTCACCTGCCAGAGGTCCGGACCTCTTTCCCGGTCCGGGCCAGGCGGAAACGGCCGAGCTCTTTCCGTTTCCGTAACCGTGCGAGTACTGCTCGGAGTGTTTTAGTGGCAGACTTCGGCCCCTGAGAGACGGTTGGGGAGGCTGGCGAAAGTGAGCGCGGGAGAGCCCGGATCGGTGGTGCGGCGGATGCTGCTCGGCTCGCAACTCAGGCGACTGCGGGAGGCGCGGGGGATCACGCGCGAGGCGGCGGGCTACTCGATCCGCGCCTCCGAGTCGAAGATCAGCCGCATGGAGCTGGGCCGGGTGAGCTTCAAGACCAGAGACGTCGAAGACCTGCTGACGCTCTACGGCATCACCGACGAGTCGGAGCGCGAGTCGCTCCTCTCCCTCGCCCGGGAGGCCAACGTGGCCGGCTGGTGGCACAGTTACACCGACGTCCTGCCGAGCTGGTTCCCCACCTACGTGGGCCTGGAGGGCGCCGCCTCGCTGATCCGGGTCTACGAGGTGCAGTTCGTGCACGGCCTGCTGCAGACCGAGGAGTACGCCCGCGAGGTGGTCCGGCGCGGCATGAAGGGCGCGAGCGCCGCCGACATCGAGCGCCGGGTCGCCCTGCGCCTGGAGCGGCAGCGGCACCTGCTCTCCGACAACGCCCCGGAACTGCACATCGTCCTGGACGAGGCCGCCCTGCGCCGCCCCTACGGCGACCGGGACGTGATGCGCGGCCAGCTCCAGCACCTGATCGACATCTCCGAGCGGTCCAACGTACGGCTCCAGGTCATGCCGTTCAGCTTCGGCGGGCACTCCGGTGAGAGCGGCGCCTTCACCATCCTCAGCTTCCCCGAATCCGACCTGTCGGACGTGGTCTACCTGGAGCAGCTGACCAGCGCGCTCTACCTGGACAAGCGCGAGGACGTCGCCCAGTACGAGCAGGCCCTGAAGGAGCTCCAGCAGGACAGCCCCGGCCCGGACGAGAGCCGGGACCTGCTCCGCGGCCTCCTGCAGCTCTCCTGACCGATCGGGCCTCTCGGGACTCTCAACTCACGGCGGACACAAGTACGATGACGTGCTGTCAGACACGGCGTAGATCTGGTGTCCGCTAGCGATTGAGGGATCACATGTCGTCCTACTTCAGCGACCTGGCCCGGCAGTACATCGACGGCGAATGGCGCCCGGGCTCGGGCTCCTGGGACGTCATCGACTTCAACCCCTACAACGACGAGAAGCTCGCCTCGATCACCGTGGCCACCGTCGACGAGGTGGACCTGGCCTACCGGGCCGCGGCCCGCGCCCAGAAGGAGTGGGCCGAGACCAACCCCTACACCCGACGGGCCGTCTTCGAGCGGGCGCTGCGGCTGGTGGAGGACCGGGAGCAGGAGATAGCGGACCTGATCACGGCGGAGCTGGGCGGCACGCGGGTGAAGGCCGGCTTCGAACTGCACCTCGCCAAGGAGTTCCTGCGCGAGTCGATCCACCTCGCGCTGCGCCCCGAGGGCAGGATCCTGCCCTCGCCGGGCGACGGCAAGGAGAACCGCGTCTACCGCGTCCCGGTCGGTGTCGTGGGCGTGATCAGCCCGTTCAACTTCCCCTTCCTGCTGTCGCTGAAGTCGGTCGCCCCGGCCCTCGCGCTCGGCAACGCCGTGGTGCTCAAGCCGCACCAGAACACCCCGATCGCCGGCGGCACCCTGATTGCGAAGATCTTCGAGGACGCCGGGCTGCCCGGCGGTCTGCTGAACGTCCTGGTCACCGACATCGCCGAGATCGGCGACGCGTTCATCGAGCACCCCGTCCCGAAGGTGATCTCCTTCACCGGCTCGGACAAGGTCGGCCGGCACGTCGCCACCGTGTGCGCCAGGCACTTCAAGCGCTCGGTCCTCGAACTGGGCGGCAACAGCGCCCTGGTGGTGCTGGACGACGCCGACATCGACTACGCGGTGGACGCGGCGGTCTTCAGCCGGTTCGTGCACCAGGGCCAGGTCTGCATGGCCGCCAACCGGGTGCTGGTGGACCGCTCCGTCCACGAGGAGTTCACCGAGAAGTTCGTCGCCAAGGTCCGCGGCCTGAAGGTCGGCGACCCGCGCGACCCGCAGACCGTGATCGGCCCGGTGATCAACTCCGCGCAGGCCAACGCGATCTCCGGCACCGTCGAGCAGGCGCTCGCCGAGGGCGCCACCGCGCTGGTGCGCGGCACGACCACCAACAACCTGGTCGAGCCGAGCGTGCTGACCGGCGTCCCGGCCGGCTCACCGCTGCTCCAGCAGGAGGTGTTCGGCCCGGTCGTCTTCCTCATCCCGTTCGACGGCGAGGAGGACGCGGTGCGGATCGTCAACGGCACCCCCTACGGCCTCAGCGGCGCCGTCCACACCGGGAACATCGAGCGCGGTGTCGCCTTCGCCAAGCGGATCGACACCGGCATGTTCCACGTGAACGACGGCACCGTCCACGACGAGCCGATCGTGCCCTTCGGCGGGGAGAAGCACTCCGGCGTCGGCCGCCTCAACGGCGAGACCACGATGGAGGCGTTCACCACGGTCAAGTGGATCTCGATCCAGCACGGCCGCAGCGGATTCCCGTTCTAGCCCGGCCGGACGTCCCGCACGGGGCCAATGCGGACAGGATCCGACCGCATTGGCCCCTAACGTCTTTCCCGTCGGGGCGAACGCCCCGGTGAACGGTCGGACGAGAGGCGGCGGGCCATGGTGATGCACGTACCGGCGGAGGACACGGGTGACGAGCGGGGAGCGCTGCTCGCGTTCATCGAGGAGCAGCGCGGCGGGATCCGCCGGGCCCTGCTCGGGCTGACCGAGGAGCAGGCCCGGACCCGCCCGAGCGCGAGCGAGCTGTCCCTGGGCGGCCTGCTCAAGCATGTGGCCGAGGTCGAGCAGGGCTGGGTCGCCCGGGCGAGGCGGGAGCCGCCCGCCGTGCCGCGCGACGCGTCGAACTGGCACGAGACGTTCCGGCTGACGGACGACGAGACGGTCGCCGGTCAGCTGGCGTACTGGGAGCGGGTGGCCGCCGGGACGGAAGAGCTGATCCGCTCCGCGCCCAGCCTGGACGACACCTTCCCGCTGCCGCCCGACCCCTGGTTCCCGCCCGAGGGCCGCGTCTCGCTGCGCTGGCTGTGCCTGCACCTGATCCGCGAGACGGCCCGGCACGCCGGCCACGCCGACATCCTCCGCGAGTCGCTGGACGGCAGGACCGCGTTCGAGCTGGTCGCCGAGGCGCGGACCCCGGCCTGACCGCGGGTCCTAACCTGGATCCCATGTCAGCGATCCGTCTCCTCGTGCTGGGCGCGGTCCGTCAGCACGGCCGGGCCCACGGCTACCAGGTGCGCAACGACCTGGAGTACTGGGGCGCGCACGAGTGGTCCAACGCCAAGCCCGGCTCGGTCTACCACGCCCTGAAGCAGATGGCCCGGCAGGGACTGCTGCACGCGCACGAGACGGCGCCGTCCACGGCCGGCGGTCCGCCGCGCACCGAGTACGAGATCACCTCCCGCGGCGAGGAGGAGTTCCTCCGGCTGCTGCGCGAGTCCCTGGTCTCCTACGACCAGAGGACCGACGTCCGGTCGGCGGCCGTCGGCTTCCTCGTCGAGCTGCCCCGCGCCGAGGCCCTGGAGCTGCTGCGGGAGCGGATCCGCCGGATCGGCCGGTGGCGGGACTCCGTCACCGGCCAGTACCTCCCCGAGGGCGGACCGGAACAGCTCGGCCACATCGGCGAGATCATGCGCATGTGGCTCCACACGGCCGACTCCGACGCGGCCTGGACCCAGGGCCTGGTCGACCGGCTGGAGGCGGGCGCGTACACGTTCGCGGGGGAGGGCGAGCCGTTCGTCGGCGTCCTCGCCGAGGGCCAGGAGAACCCGTACGCGACGGGGGAGCGGCATCCGGGGGACGACCGCTGAACGGGCCCGCGCGGTGCTTCTCGCGGCTTTCAGTGGTGGAAGCCGGTGGCCGCCGCCTTGTCCCGGGTCAGCGGACGCGGCTGCCGGCGCAGCTCCGGCAGCAACCGGGTCAGGTCGGCCAGGAACAGCTCGGCCAGGTCGTGCGAGAAGCCGTTGCGGCAAACGACCCGCAGCACCGACAGGTCCTCGCGGTGCGCCGGGAAGGTGTAGGCGGGCACCAGCCAGCCGCTCTCGCGCAGCCGCCGGGAGACGTCGAAGACGTCGTACGACGTGACGTCCTCCGCCGTGGTCAGCGCGAACACGGGGAGCTGGTCGCCGTGGGTGAGCAGCCGGAAGTCGCCGAGGTCCGCGATCCGCCGGGCCAGCGAGGTCGCCACGTCCCGGGTCGCCCCCTGGACCGCCCGGTAGCCCTCCCGGCCGAGCCGCAGGAACGTGTAGTACTGCGCCACCACCTGGGCGCCGGGCCGGGAGAAGTTCAGGGCGAAGGTCGGCATGTTCCCGCCCAGGTAGTCGACCCGGAAGACCAGTTCCTCGGGCAGGGCCGCGCCGTCCCGCCACAGGGCCCAGCCGACGCCCGGGTAGACCAGGCCGTACTTGTGCCCGGAGGTGTTGACGGAGGCCACGCGCGGCAGCCGGAAGTCCCACACCAGGTCCTCGTCCAGGAAGGGCGCCACCATTCCGCCGGACGCCGCGTCCACGTGCACCGGGATGTCGAGCCCGGTGCGCTCCTGGAGGGCGTCCAGGGCCGCGCACAGGCCGGCGACCGGTTCGTAGGAGCCGTCGAAGGTCGAACCGAGGACGGCCACCACGCCGATGGTGTTCTCGTCGCACAGCCCGGCGGCGGCCTCCGGGTCCAGATGGAACCGTTCGCCCTCCATCGGGACCTGCCGGGCCTCGACCTCCCAGAAGTCGCAGAACTTCTCCCAGCACACCTGGACGTTGATCCCCATCACCAGATTGGGCCGCGCCCCCGGGTACCGGCCGGCGTTGGCCTTCGTCCAGCGCCGCTTCAGCGCCATCCCGGCGAGCATGCACGCCTCGCTCGACCCGGTCGTCGAACAGCCCACGGCGGCCGACGGGTCCGGCGCGTGCCACAGGTCGGCGAGGATCGCCACGCAGCGCCGCTCCAGCTCGGCCGTGCGCGGGTACTCGTCCTTGTCGATCATGTTCTTGTCCCGGCACTCCGCCATCAGCACCCCGGCCTGCGGCTCCATCCAGGTGGTGACGAAGGTGGCCAGGTTCAGCCGGGAGTTGCCGTCCAGCATCAGTTCGTCGTGGACCAGCTGGTACGCCGTGGACGGGGGCAGCGGGCCGTCCGGCAGCCGGTGCGTGGGCGGGGCCTCGGTCATGCCGCCGAGCGGGTCGGCCGCCCCGAAGAACGGGTTGACCGACACCGTCCGCGCCTCGTGCCGGCCGGAACCTCTGTGCAGCGCCATGAGCACACCATAAGCGGACGGAACATCATCAACATCCCGAATCGAAGGCGGCTTGCACCTCACGCGACGTGAGGCCCCAGTGTGGACGGCGTACCGACCGAAGGAGCGGAAGAAGTGAGTCAGCCCGTGGACCGGGAGCCCTCCGTGGGACGGGTCTACACCGTGGGACGGGTCGCCGGGTTCGCCGGGATCACGGTGCGCACCCTGCACCACTACGACGAGATCGGCCTGCTCGTGCCCGGCGAGCGCACGCACGCCGGGCACCGGCGCTACACCGACGCCGATCTCGACCGGCTCCAGCAGATCCTGTTCTACCGGCAGCTCGGCTTCCCGCTCGACGAGGTCGCGGCCCTGCTCGACGACCCGGACGCGGACCCGCGCGCGCACCTGCGCCGGCAGCACGACCTGCTGACCGCCCGGATCGAGAAGCTGCGCGAGATGGCCGCGGCCGTGGAGCACGCCATGGAGGCACGCAGGATGGGCATCAACCTGACACCGGAGGAGAAGTTCGAGGTCTTCGGCGACTTCGACCCGGACGAGCACGCGGAGGAGGTGGAGCGGCGCTGGGGCGACACGGAGGCCTACCGGCAGTCGCAGCGCCGGACCGCCTCCTACACCAAGGAGGACTGGAAGCGGATCAACGGCGAGCTGGACGCGATCCACGACCGCATGGCCGCCCTGCTCGCCGAGGGCGTCCCCGCGGACTCGCGGGCCGCCGCGGACGTCGCCGAGGAGCACCGCCGGTTCATCACGGGCGCGTACTACGACTGCGGGCACGAGCTGCACGCGTGCCTCGGCGAGATGTACGTCACCGACGAGCGGTTCACCGCCACGTACGAGGCCATCCGTCCCGGTCTGGCCCGGTACATGCGGGACGCGATCGCCGCGAACACGGCCCGGCACACCGCGTCCTGAAGGGCCGCGTCGGGTCCCCGGAGTCACAGCTTCCTCCGGGGCCCCGCACAGGGCATCCTGGAGCCACCGGTGGAACCTGGGGCAGGCACATCGCGTTGATAGCTTTGTGCGGCCGCACTTGGACGCCGTAGCCGCCCTCACCCCTTCAGGAGCCCGGACCCGTGATGACACTCGCCCTAGGCCCGAGCTGGCTCGATCCGAACTACCTGCTCGACACCTACAGCATCTGGGGTCTGCTGCTCATCGTCTTCGCCGAGTCCGGCCTGCTCATCGGCTTCTTCCTGCCGGGTGACTCGCTGCTGTTCACCTGCGGTCTGCTGATCACCTCGGGCGATCTCGACTTCCCGCTGTGGGCGGCGATCGGCCTGATCTGCCTCGCGGCCGTCCTGGGCGACCAGGCGGGCTACATGTTCGGCAAGAAGGTCGGCCCGTCCCTGTTCAACCGGCCGGACTCCCGTCTGTTCAAGCAGGAGAACGTCACCAAGGCGCACGAGTTCTTCGAGAAGTACGGCCCGAAGTCCCTGGTCCTCGCCCGCTTCGTGCCCATCGTGCGCACGTTCACGCCGATCATCGCGGGCGTCAGCGGCATGCGGTACCGCTCGTTCCTGCTCTTCAACGTCATCGGCGGCGTCCTGTGGGGGGCCGGCGTGACCCTGCTCGGCTCCTGGCTCGGCAACATCGCGTTCGTCAAGACCAACATCGAGGCGATCCTCATCCTGATCGTCCTCGTCTCCGTGATCCCGATCGCGATCGAGTTCCTGCGCGCCCGCTCCAAGGAGAAGAAGGCCGCCGCCCGGGCCGAGCCGCGGCCCCAGCCGGTCCCGCAGCAGCAGCCCGCCCACCAGCAGCCGCAGCAGTACCCGGTCATGGACGACGCCACCACCCGCCTGCGCCGCGTCGAGCCGGAGCAGCCGTCCTACGACCAGCAGCCGTCCTACGACCAGCAGCAGTACGGCCAGCAGCCGCAGTACGGCCGGCAGGCCCCGTACCAGCAGCCGCAGCAGCAGGACTGGAACCAGCAGCAGGGCTACGACCCGTACCACGACGGTCAGCAGCAGTACCAGCAGCCGTACGACCCGCAGCAGTACCCGCAGCAGGACTGGGACCGCCGGCAGGGCTACGACCAGCAGCAGTACGACGAGAACGGCTACCCGTACGACCAGCGCCGCCAGTGACCGCCGGGGGCCCGGGCCGGACGCGGCTCAGAAGCCCCTCGTCCGCTTCGCCGCCCGGCGCTTGCCGGCCGAGCCGATCCGCAGGAACAGCCGGAAGATCTCCGACCCCAGGTTGACGCCGATGGCGATGGCCATGGCCAGCGACGCGGCCTTGGCCAGCGACACCAGCCCCTCGTCCATGTCGTTCTGGGCCATGGACAGCAGTCCGAAGTAGGTCGCGGAACCGGGCAGCAGCGGCCCGATCGCCGCCGTCGTGTAGGGCAGCGCGGAGGCGAACCGGTACCGGGCCAGCAGCTGCCCGAACAGTCCCACCAGGCCCGCCGCCACCGCCGTGGAGGCCACCGGCGAGATGTCGCCGGCGTAGCGCAGCGCGCCGTACACCGACCAGGCGACGCCTCCGTTGAGGGTCACCCACAGCACGGTGGAACGTTCCTGCTGGAGCAGGACGGCGAAGGTCAGCGACAGCAGCATCGAGGCCGCGATCTGGACCAGCGGCTCCTGGTAGCTGCCCGGTTTCGCCTCCGGGTTCAGCCTGCCGCCGATCTGCACTCCGAAGTACAGGACCGTCAGCACCCCGGTGACGATGCCGACGAAGAAGTACATGACCTCCAGCAGGCGCGCGGAGGCGGTGATGTAGAAGCCCGTCAGCCCGTCCTGCACCCCCGCCACCAGCGCCCGCCCGGGCAGCAGCGCGAACAGCCCACCGGTGATCACCGCCGAGCCCTTCACGTCCACGTGGGCCAGGGTCAGCGCCACCCCGATCGCCGCCGGCGGCATCGCGGCCACCGTGAACTGGTAGAACTCCGGCAGTCCGCGCCCCGCGCACAGCCAGGCCAGCCGGTCGCCGAGCATCGCGCCGACGGCCGCCGCCAGGAACACGATCGGATCGGCGCCGCCGACCAGCACGGACGCCGCGCCGGCCAGCAGGCCGCCGGCCAGGGTCAGCGCCCAGCCGGGGTAGGGGTGGCGGTTGCGGCGGATCTCCGCCAGGCGCCGGTAGGCCTCCTCCAGGGAGACCTCGGTCTCCTGGTCGGTGAGGTCGTCCACCAGGCGGAAGACGGCCGCCAGCCGGGTGTAGTCGGTGCCCCGCCGGCGTACCGTCCGCGACGCCGTCACCGGGTCCTCCACCAGGGACGGCTGGTGCGAGATCGACAGCAGGGTGAAGGTGACGTTCGGCTCGCACCGGTCCAGGCCGTAGGAGCGGCACACCGCGAACATCGCGGCCTCCACGTCCTCCGCGCCCTCGCCGCCGGCCAGCAGCAGCTCGCCGATGCGCAGGGTCAGGTCCAGCACGCGCGGGACGGCCGGGCCGCCCTCCTCCTCGCGCTGCACCGGCTCCGGGGCCGGCCGCTCGGTCACCGGCATCCGCAGCATCGTGCGCATCCGGTCCTGCCAGGGCGCGTCCTTGATCAGACTGACCAGCGGCACCCCGGCCGGCGGGGTGAAGGCGGCCGGCGCGTCCTTCGCGCTGTAGGTCCTCGGCGGGCTGAACGCGGAGCCCTCCGGCTCGGCGGCGGGCGGCTGCGGCGGTGCCGGCAGCCCTTCCGGCATGGCGAACTCGGAGGTCGTCTCGCCCTCGCCGGCGCCCTTCGGGACATCGAGACCCTGGGGAATGGCGAACTCGGAGGTGATCTCCGGGTCGTACCGCGCCTCGTCGGACCGGGGCTTGCGGTCCTCCGCCTCCGTCACTTCGCACCGCTCCCTGCACGACACCTTCGATAGGCCTCAGTATGCGCACGCGTACCCCGTCCGGCCGCATGCGTGCTCACACGCGAACGGGCCGCACGCGTGCGCGTGCGGCCCGTTCACGGGGAGAGGGGCTCAGTGACCGCCCTGCTCCTCGAAGCGCTTGTACGACCGCTCGATCTCCGCCTCGGCGTCCGTACGGCCCACCCAGTTGGCACCCTCGACCGACTTGCCGGGCTCCAGGTCCTTGTACACCTCGAAGAAGTGCTGGATCTCCAGGCGGTCGAACTCCGACACGTGGTGGATGTCACGCAGGTGCTCCACACGCGGGTCGGTGGCCGGGACGCACAGCAGCTTGTCGTCGCCGCCGGCCTCGTCCGTCATACGGAACATGCCGATCGCGCGGCAGCGGATCAGGCAGCCCGGGAAGGTCGGCTCGTCAAGAATGACCAGCGCGTCCAGCGGGTCGCCGTCCTCGCCGAGAGTGTTCTCGACGAAGCCGTAGTCGGTCGGGTAGGCGGTCGAGGTGAAGAGGCGACGGTCCAGGCGGATCCGGCCGGTCTCGTGGTCCACCTCGTACTTGTTCCGCGAACCCTTCGGGATCTCGATCGTGACGTCGAACTCCACCGGTGGCTCCTCCATGATCAGCACATAGTTCTGGTGGTTAAGTGTCCCTCACGCAGGTGTGTGATCGCGAAAGGGGCTGGTGGTCGTGCCGGAGCTGGGGCCTTGGCGAGCCGCGAGACCGCGGGTGGCGCGGCTCGCGAACGCCGTCCGACCACGTCTCACGCGCGCCGTGACGGCCGTGCGGCCGTCGCTCGCGCGGCTGCCGAAGGCCGTCCGGACCGGCCCTGCGCACCTCCCCCGTCTCCCCCGTACGCGCACCGTCCGCGCCTGGCGGTACACCGCGGGCGCCGCCACCGCCGGCCTGGCGCTGGCCGCCGGTGCGGTGACCGTGGCCGGACCCTGGGACGCCACGGGTCAGCGTACGGCCGAGCGGGACCGCGCGGCCGCCGCGGAACGGTCAGGTGGCGCAGATCACGGTCGCGCCGGTACGGCCGCGGGGGCGCTCCGGCCCGCGCCGAGCGCCGGACCCGTCCTGGCGGGCCTGGGCGGCACCTCGGGCGCCGTGGGCACCACGCGGACCGCGCCGGACGCCCGGGCCGTCGCCGAGGCCCTGGATCCCCTGCTGGACGCCCCCGCGCTCGGCGGCGGCCACGCGGCGGCCGTCGTCGACGTCACGACCGGCGAACGCCTGTACGACGCCGACGCCGGCCGGGCCCTCACCCCGGCCTCCACCACAAAGATCGCCACCGCCGTCGCCGCCCTCTCCGCCCTCGGCCCCGACCACCGCCTCACCACCCGCACCGCGCTCGAGCCCGACACCGGGGAACTGGTCCTGGTCGGCGGCGGCGACCCCACCCTCACCGCGCACGCCCGCGACGGCGGCTGGGCGAGCCTGCGGGCACTGGCCGCGGACACCGCGAAGGCCCTCGCCGAGCGCGGCATCCGCAAGGTGACCCTGTCCTACGACACCACCCTGTTCACCGGCCCCGCCCTGCACCCCATCGGCGTCAACGACAACCTCGCCCCGGTCAGCGCCCTGACCGCCGACGAGGGCCGCACCGACGACTCCACCAGCGGCCCGGTGACCCGGGTGGGCGACCCGGCGGCGGACGCGGCGGCCAAGTTCGCGCTCTTCCTGAAGGACGCCGGCATCACGGCCACGCATCCCGGCCCGTCCAAGGCCAGCACGCGCGCGCAGACCCTCGCCGGTGTCTCCTCGCCCCCGCTGTCCGCCCTGGTCGAGCGGATGCTGACCAACAGCGACAACGACATCGCGGAGGCCCTGGCCCGGCACACGGCCCTGGCCGGCGGGCGGCCGGCGAGCTTCGCGGGCGGGGCCGGGGCCATCGCCACCCAGCTGCGGAAGCTCGGCCTGCCGATGGCGGGCGCCGTCTTCCGCGACGGCAGCGGCCTGGACCGCGCCGACCGGCTCACCCCCGGCCTCCTGACCGGCCTCCTGGTCCGGGCCGCCGACCCGGACCGCCCCGGCCTGCGCCCGGTCCTCACGGGCCTGCCCGTCGCGGGCTTCACCGGCACCCTGAGCAATCGTTACGCCGACGGCGCGTCCGGCGTCGTACGCGCCAAGACCGGCACCCTGACCGGCGTGAACACCCTCGCCGGCACGGTCGTCACCCCCGCCGGCCGCCTCCTGGCCTTCGCCTTCCTGGCCTCCGGCACCACCGACCCGACCGAGGCCCAGTCGGCCCTGGACAAGGCGGCGACGGCACTGGCGGGCTGACCGGCACCGCCGCCGGACGCCCGGGGACAGCGGGTGCCCACGGCGACGCCGCCGGCCCCCCGCCGGCCCCCCGCCGACCTCCACGGCCTGCCCCAAGCGGGAGTGCTCACGTACGGTTGACAGCATGACTGGCTTCGGTGGCACCGCATCTCCCGGGATGGTCGACTGGAACCTCGCTGTGGCGACCGCGACACGGCTCGTACGGCCCGGCCCCGACGTCAGCCGCGACGAGGCCAGGGCCGTCGTCGCGGAGCTGCGCCGGCACGCGAAGGCCTCGGAGGAGCACGTCCGGGGCTTCACCCGGATGGGCACCGAGGAGACCCACGACACCCCCGTCCTCGTCGTCGACCGCCCCGGCTGGGTCCGCGCCAACGTCGCGGGCTTCCGGGAACTGCTCAAACCGCTGCTGGAGAAGATGCAGGAGCGGCGCGGCGGCGGCCCGGGCAGCGCGGTCCTCGGCGCCGTCGGCGGCAAGGTCACCGGCGTGGAGGTGGGCATGCTCCTGTCCTTCCTGTCCTCCCGGGTCCTCGGCCAGTACGAGACCTTCGCCCCGGCCGGCCGCGACCTGCCGGGCGGCGGCAACGGCGGCGGCCGGCTGCTGCTCGTGGCGCCCAACATCGTCCACGTGGAGCGCGAACTCGACGTCGAGCCGCACGACTTCCGCCTGTGGGTGTGCCTGCACGAGGAGACCCACCGCACGCAGTTCACCGCCGTGCCCTGGCTGCGGGACCACCTGGAGGGCGAGATCCAGTCGTTCCTCGCGGAGACCGACGTCGACCCGATGACCTTCCTGGAGCGCATCCGGGACGCCGCCCAGTCCCTGGCCGGCGGCCGTCCCGAGGGCGAGGAGGAGGACGGCGGGCGCTCCTTCGTGGAACTCGTGCAGACCCCGGCCCAGCGGGAGGTCCTCGGCCGGCTCACCGCCGTGATGTCCCTGCTGGAGGGCCACGCCGACTACGTCATGGACGGTGTCGGACCCGGCGTCGTGCCGAGCGTCGCCGAGATCCGCGAGAAGTTCCAGCAGCGGCGTGCCAAGGGCGCCTCCCGCCTGGACGCCGCCCTGCGCAAGCTGCTGGGCCTGGACGCCAAACTGAGGCAGTACCGCGACGGCGAACGGTTCGTGCGAGCCGTCGTCGAGCAGGTCGGCACCGACGGCTTCAACCGCGTGTGGACCTCGCCCAACACCCTTCCCACCAAGGCGGAGATCGCCAAACCGGCGGACTGGGTCGCGCGGGTGCACGGCAGGGCCGAGGGGTGAACGGCGGGGGAGAGTCGTGAAGCGGTTCCGGCCGACGGCAGGCGAACGCCCCTCCAATCACCCGTCCGAGGGACCGTAAGCCATGCGTAGGCGTGCGATGCTCGGGGAACGGCCCGGTTCTGTCACCATCTACACACTCTGAGTGACCGTCCCGGGCTCGCCCCCCGGAAAACTTCATGAAGGGAACCGGACATGGGTCCCCATCCTGCGGTCGCGGCGATACGCCTGGCGGTCCGCCGCGTCCTCCACGACATCCTGAACGACCAGACCTCCCGCGCGCCCGCGGACCGGACGGCCGAGCGGCCCCCCTCCCCGCTCGTCCTCGTCGCGTGCTCCGGCGGCGCCGACTCCATGGCCCTCGCCTCCGCCCTCGCCTTCGAGGCCCCCAAGCTCGGCGTCCGCGCCGGCGGGGTCACCGTCGACCACGGCCTCCAGGCCGGCTCCGACCTCCGCGCCGAGGAGGTCGTCCAGCGCCTGCGCGAACTGGGCCTCGACCCGGTGGAGTCCGTCGCGGTGACCGTCGGCCGCGAAGGCGGCCCCGAGGCCGCCGCCCGCGACGCACGCTACGCCGCCCTGGACGCCGTCGCCGACCGCCACGGCGCCGCCGCGATCCTGCTCGGCCACACCCGCGACGACCAGGCCGAGACCGTCCTGCTGGGACTCGCCCGCGGCTCCGGCATCCGCTCCCTGTCCGGCATGGCCGCGGTCTCGGGGGCCGACGGCCGTTACCGGCGGCCCTTCCTGCACCTGGACCGGCAGACCGCCCGCAAGGCCTGCATGGCCCAGTCCCTGCCGGTCTGGGACGACCCGCACAACGCCGACCCGGCCTACACCCGCTCCCGGCTCCGGCACGAGGGCCTGCCCGCCCTGGAGAAGGCCCTCGGCAAGGGCGTGGTGGAGGCGCTGGCCCGCACCGCCCAGCTCTCCCGCGACGACGCCGACGCCCTGGACACCTGGGCCCGGCAGGCCGAGGCCTCCGTACGGGACGCGGCCGGCCTGCTGGAGTGCGCCAAGCTGTACGCCCTGCCGCCCGCCGTACGCCGCCGCATCCTGCGCCGCGCGGCCATCGAGGCGGGAGCTCCGGCCGGCGCGCTGTTCGCCCGCCACATCGAGGAAGTCGACCGTCTGATCACCGGCTGGCGCGGCCAGGGAGCCATCAACCTCCCCGGCCGGGTCGTCGCCCAGCGCCAGGGTGGCAGACTGGTGATTCGGCAAGGCTGACGACCGGCCCCCGAGGAGCGCCCTCACCCGGTGCCCTCCGGCGGGCCGGGCGGCCCACGGGCCGTACCTGCGGCCGTAGCCGGTGGCCGCGTTCGCGGCCGTAAGTGCGGGACGACCGAAAGTGATGCGGGTGGACGCGAAAGACATGGGTGCCGACCTCCAGCGGGTGCTCATCACCAAGGAAGAGATCGACGCGAAGCTGGCCGAGCTGGCCGCGAAGATCGACGCGGAATACGCCGACAAGGACCTGCTCATCGTCGGCGTCCTCAAGGGCGCGGTGATGGTCATGGCGGACCTCGCCCGGGCGCTGTCCACCCCCGTCACCATGGACTGGATGGCCGTGTCCTCCTACGGCGCGGGCACCCAGTCCTCCGGTGTCGTCCGCATCCTCAAGGACCTCGACACCGACATCAAGGGCCGGCACGTCCTGATCGTCGAGGACATTATCGACTCCGGCCTGACCCTGTCCTGGCTGATCAACAACCTCGGCTCCCGCGAGCCCGCCTCGCTGAAGGTGTGCACGCTGCTGCGCAAGCCGGACGCCGCCAAGGTCGCCATCGACGTGGAGTGGGTCGGCTTCGACATCCCGAACGAGTTCGTCGTGGGCTACGGCCTCGACTACGCCGAGAAGTACCGCAACCTGCCGTTCGTCGGTACGCTCGCGCCTCACGTCTACGGCGGCTGAGCCAGTCGGCCCAAGCCCAGTAGGACGATCGGGAACCCCAGCGGGTTCCCTGCCGTTGAAGCAAGCGGA
This sequence comes from Streptomyces sp. SCL15-4, assembly GCF_033366695.1. Taxonomy (NCBI): domain Bacteria; kingdom Bacillati; phylum Actinomycetota; class Actinomycetes; order Kitasatosporales; family Streptomycetaceae; genus Streptomyces; species Streptomyces sp. SCL15-4. The sequence continues at coordinate 3,847,218 of NZ_JAOBTQ010000001.1, read as the reverse complement.
GACGGGTTTTCCCAGCCGTCGAATCGGCTCCGTGCGGCTTCGGGCAACAATGCTGGGGTACCGTCAGAAGAACTGTCTTATCAAACTCACTATGGCAGGAGGGACGGGGCGGCACCGCTCCGTATGGATGGACGTGAAGCGATACTTCCGTGGGCCGGTCATGTGGATCGTGCTGGCCGTCCTTGCCGTGGTCGTGTTGATGCAGGTCGTCGGCTCGTCCGGCGGCTACAAGACGGTGGACACCGGCCAGGTCGTGGCGGCGATCAACGACAACAAGGTCGAGTCGGCCAAGCTCACCACCGGTGACGAGCAGAGCATCAAGGTCACGCTCAAGGACGGCTACAAGGTCGAGGGCAGCTCGAAGATCCAGGCGAGCTACATCGGCGACCAGGGCGTGCAGCTCGCCGGCACGCTGCAGACCAAGTACCAGGCAAAGCAGATCACGGACGGCTACACGGTCTCGCCGTCCAAGCAGAACCCGTTCGTCGGCGTCCTGCTGTCCCTGCTCCCCTTCGTCCTGATCGTGGTCGTCTTCCTGTTCCTGATGAATCAGATGCAGGGCGGCGGCTCCCGGGTCATGAACTTCGGCAAGTCCAAGGCGAAGCTCATCACCAAGGACACCCCGAAGACCACCTTCTCCGACGTCGCCGGCTGTGACGAGGCCGTCGAGGAGCTCCAGGAGATCAAGGAGTTCCTCCAGGAGCCGGCCAAGTTCCAGGCCGTCGGTGCCAAGATCCCCAAGGGCGTGCTGCTCTACGGCCGCCCGGGTACCGGCAAGACCCTGCTCGCGCGCGCCGTCGCCGGCGAGGCGGGCGTCCCGTTCTACTCGATCTCCGGTTCCGACTTCGTCGAGATGTTCGTCGGTGTCGGTGCCTCCCGTGTGCGCGACCTGTTCGAGCAGGCCAAGGCGAACGCCCCGGCGATCGTCTTCGTGGACGAGATCGACGCGGTCGGCCGTCACCGCGGCGCCGGCCTCGGCGGCGGTCACGACGAGCGCGAGCAGACCCTGAACCAGCTGCTGGTCGAGATGGACGGGTTCGACGTCAAGGGCGGTGTGATCCTGATCGCCGCCACCAACCGTCCGGACATCCTCGACCCGGCCCTGCTGCGCCCCGGCCGCTTCGACCGGCAGATCGCGGTCGACCCGCCGGACCTCATGGGCCGTCTGGAGATCCTCAAGGTCCACCAGAAGGGCAAGCCGGTCGCGCCCGACGTCGACCTGTCCGCCGTGGCCCGCCGCACCCCGGGCATGACCGGCGCCGACCTCGCCAACGTGCTGAACGAGGCCGCGCTGCTCACCGCCCGCGGCGACCAGAAGCTGATCGACAACAAGGCGCTGGACGAGGCGATCGACCGCGTGGTCGCGGGCCCGCAGAAGCGGACCCGGATCATGTCGGACAAGGAGAAGAAGATCACCGCGTACCACGAGGGCGGTCACGCCCTGGTCGCGGCGGCCTCGCCGAACGCCGACCCGGTCCACAAGATCACGATCCTGTCCCGCGGCCGTGCCCTCGGCTACACGATGGTCCTGCCCGACGAGGACAAGTACTCGACCACCCGCAACGAGATGCTCGACCAGCTCGCCTACATGCTGGGCGGCCGGGCGGCCGAGGAACTGGTCTTCCACGACCCGACCACCGGTGCCGCGAACGACATCGAGAAGGCCACCAACCTGGCCCGCGCGATGGTCACGCAGTACGGCATGACCGAGCGTCTCGGCGCGATCAAGTTCGGCGGCGACAACAGCGAGCCGTTCCTCGGCCGGGAGATGGCGCACCAGCGGGACTACTCGGAAGAGGTCGCCGCGCTGGTCGACGAAGAGGTCAAGAAGCTCATCGAGACCGCGCACAACGAGGCCTGGGAGATCCTGGTCGAGAACCGCGACGTGCTCGACAATCTCGTTCTCCAGCTGCTGGAGAGGGAGACTCTGGGCAAGGAGGAGATCGCCGAGATCTTCGCCCCGATCGTCAAGCGCCCGCCGCGGCCCGCCTGGACCGGTTCCTCCCGCCGCACCCCGTCCACCCGCCCGCCGGTGCTCTCCCCGAAGGAGCTGGCACTGACCAACGGCGCGAACGGCGCCACGGCGTCGATCAGCACCGCCAAGTCGACGGCGGCGGGGTCCGCCCCGGCGACGGAGCAGACCCCGGAGGACCGCTCCGAGAGCTGACCGCGCGCCGGACACACGGCCCGGAATGAATGCCGCGCCCCTCGGGTTCTAGCCTTGGGGGCGCGGCATTTCGCATGTCCGCAGTTTCGGAACGCGAGACACACGCGCGTCATGGCGCAGGAACGAGGAACCAGATGACCGACCCGGTGACGCTGGACGGCGAGGGGCACATCGGCGAATTCGACGAGAAGCGCGCCGAGAACGCCGTACGCGAGCTGCTGATCGCGGTCGGCGAGGACCCGGACCGCGAGGGGCTCAGGGAGACGCCGGCCCGGGTCGCGCGGGCCTACCGGGAGATCTTCGCCGGTCTGTGGCAGCGGCCGGAGGACGTCCTGACGACGACGTTCGACCTCGGGCACGACGAGATGGTCCTCGTGAAGGACATCGAGGTGTACTCGACCTGCGAGCACCACCTGGTGCCGTTCCGGGGTGTCGCCCACGTCGGCTACATCCCCTCCGAGAGCGGCAAGATCACCGGACTGTCCAAGCTCGCCCGCCTGGTCGACGTCTACGCCCGCCGGCCGCAGGTGCAGGAGCGCCTCACCACGCAGATCGCGGACTCGCTGATGGAGATGCTGGAGCCGCGGGGCGTCATCGTCGTCGTCGAGTGCGAGCACATGTGCATGTCGATGCGCGGCATCCGCAAGCCGGGCGCGAAGACCATAACGTCCGCCGTGCGCGGTCAGCTGCGGCACGTCGCCACGCGCAACGAGGCCATGAGCCTGATCATGGCGCGCTGACCCGGCCGCCGGGCGGGGCCGGGGCTCAGGCCGCCGGCTCCGCTCCCGGCGGGTTCTGGTCGTCGTCCTCCGGGAGCCGGCAGATCCGCTCCAGGAACAGCGCGGCCGCTATCACGGCGAGCCCGGCCAGCACCGAGAAACCGGCGTAGATCGCCTGGTCGCGGCGGGCGGGGAAGTCCAGCAGCTCCAGCAGGAGGACGCCCGTGCCGCCGTACATACCGGCGACGAGGGCCGCGACCAGGGCGCTGGCCTGGCCGAAGACGACCGCACGGGCGGCCATCAGCGGGTCGACGCCCTTGGCGCCGGGCCGGCGCTCGCGCTGGGCCTTCAGCCGGGCCCGCAGCGAGAGCGCCGTCGACAGCAGGACCACCGCGATCAGCGCGAGGACCACGGGGGCGGCCAGGGGGACGCTCGGGAGGGTCCCGATCGAGTTCCAGAGGCGGGCGCCCGCCCAGGACAGGACGCCGGCCACGACGAACACGCCCGCCAGCACCCTGATGCGCAGCTCTCTCACGGTGTCCCTTCGGTTTCCCCCGGACCATTTCCGGACGGTGGTCGCTTTGGTCTCGACTTGATCCGTCTCGACCTTAACGACTACTCGGGCAGCCGGAGTTCCAGGTCCCCGCGGTGCGCCACACCCTCACGGGTGATCGCGGACAGCAGTTCGGCCACCGCGCCGCGGCCGGGGAGCTTGGCCTCGGGGTCCACGTCGTGCCAGGGCGCCAGCACGAAGGCGCGTTCGTGGGCGCGCGGATGGGGCAGGGTGAGCTGCGGGTCGTCCGAGGTGACCTCGGCGTAGGCGACGATGTCGACGTCCAGGGTGCGCGGGCCCCAGCGCTCGTCGCGCACGCGGTGGAAGGCCTCTTCGACGGCGTGCGCCCGCTCCAGCAGGGACGCGGGAGGCAGGGTCGTCTTCAGCACCACGACCGCGTTGAAGTACGACGGCTGGCTGCCGGGCTCGACGCCCCACGGCTCGGTCTCGTACACCGGCGAGACGGCCTTCACCCGGACGCCCGGGGTGTCCTCCAGGGCGTCCACGGCCCCCTGGAGCGTCTCCAGGCGGTTGCCCAGGTTGGAGCCGAGGGAGATCACGGCCCACTGGGGGTTGTGCAGGGTCGTGTCGGCGGCGTCCACCGTCTCGACGACCGAGGCGGGCACCGGCTGGACGGTCGGGTCGCTGTGACCCTGGCGGAAAGGTCGGGTCATACTCGGCTCCGGGTGATGGTGACGGTCACGTCGTCGAAGGGGACGGTGATCGGCGCGTCCGGTTTGTGGACGCACACCTCGACCTCCTCGACCCCTTCGTGCTTCAGGCAGGTCCGGGCGATCCGCTCGGCGAGGGTCTCGATGAGGTCCACCGGATCACCCTCGACCACGGCCACGACCTCCTCGGCCACGATGCCGTAGTGCACGGTCTTCGACAGGTCGTCGTCGGCCGCGGCCGGCCGGGTGTCCAAGCCGAGGACGAGGTCCACGATGAAGGTCTGGCCCTCCTCGCGCTCCTTGGGGAACACCCCGTGGTGCCCACGGGCCTTGAGGCCGCGCAGCGCGACACGATCCACGCGAATCACTCCTGCAATCGTCGGGAAGGACCGGCCCGTACCGCGTGCGGGCGGCACACCGGTCTCAGACGAATCTACCTGCGGGCACCGACAAAGCCCGGCCGCGGGGGCGGGGACCGGGCCGGAACCCGGAGGGTTCACCGGCGGTTTCCCCCGGGGAACCCGACCCTGTCACGGACCGGTGGCCGCCGCCGAGCGCAGGCAGGTGATTCCGGCCACGTGCCCGCCGCCCGCCGCGCGTGCCGCCGCCCGCCGGTGCGGGCACCCGGTCAGGCGAGGGGGCCGTCGTCCGGACGCACGCCGTTCACGCCGTCGTCCTCGTCGTCCTCGGCGCTCTCGGTCAGCACGGGCGAGGCGTGGTGCGACCAGAGCTTCCAGCCCGAGGCGGTGCGCCGGAACACATTGGTGGCGACGACGAGCTGGCCCACCAGCGGCCCCAGCTCCGCGCCCTCCTCCGGGGCGGGCCCGCCGCTGAGGATGTTCTCCGTGCACGTCACCAGCGCGGTGTCACCGGTCACGGAGACGTGCACATCGGTGAGGAAGAACTGGATGTAGTCGGTGTTCGCCATGATCAGGGCGTACGACCTGAGGACCTCGCCGCGGCCGGTCAGCACCGGCCAGCCGGGGTGCACGCAGGAGACCACGCCGGTGTCCGCGGGGTCGTGGTAGCTCTCGTCCACGCCCAGGTCCGCGGGCGTCAGCCACAGATTGGAGACCTCTTCGAAGTCGCCGCGTTCCAGCGCCTCGTAGAAGGCGGTGTTGGCGGCTTCCACCTGCTCGACGTCGGTGTGGGGGGCGCTCACCGGGCTCCTTCCGGCCCGCGCTCGTCGTCCGCGCCGGGCGTGCGCGCCGTGCCGCGCGCGTTGGCCACGGCCCGCGCGACCCGTACCGCGTCCGCCGTGGCGCGCACCTCGTGGACGCGCACCGCCCAGGCGCCCGCCTGCGCGGCGAGCGCGGAGACGGCGGCCGTGGCCGCGTCACGCTCCCGGGCGGGCGGGGGCGCGCCCTCGGGCCCGGCCAGGACCCGGCCGAGGAACCGCTTGCGGGACGCGGCGACCAGCAGAGGGTGCCCGAGGGCGTGCAGCCGGTCCAGGTGGGCGAGGAGGGCGAGATCGTGCTCGGCCTCCTTGGAGAAGCCCAGGCCCGGGTCGACGACGACGCGGTCCGGGGCGACGCCGCCGGCCAGCACGGCCTCCACGCGCGCGTGCAGCTCCGTGACGACTTCGGCGACGACGTCCTCGTAGACCCCCTTGACGTTGCCGCCCTGGAGGAAGCCGCGCCAGTGCATGACGACGAAGGGGGCGCCGGCGGCGGCCACCACCGGGATCATCGCGGGGTCGGCGAGGCCGCCGCTGACGTCGTTGACGAGGACGGCGCCGGCCGCGAGGGACCGTTCGGCGACGGAGGCGCGCATGGTGTCGACGGAGACGACGACGCCTTCGGAGGCCAGGCCGCGCACCACGGGGATGACGCGGCGCAGTTCCTCGGCCTCGTCCACGCGGGTGGCGCCGGGCCGGGTGGACTCGCCGCCCACGTCGACCAGGTCCGCGCCCTGGGCGACCAGGTCCAGGCCGTGCTTGACGGCGACGGTGGTGTCGAACCAGCGGCCGCCGTCGGAGAAGGAGTCGGGGGTGACGTTCACGACCCCCATGACCGCGCACCGGTCCCATGCCGGAAGGCCGGCCACCCGGCCGCGCCCGCTGATGCTGTTCATACGTTCAGCGTAGGCCCAGGTCGGTGCCGGGAACGCGCGGCGGCCCCTGTGGGGAGGGGCCGTCGCGCGGGGGCCGGCCGTCGGGCCGTGGCGTCGGGTGCCCGGGCTCAGGCGGCCCGGACGTCGCGCTCGCCCATGTGCGCGCACGGGCGTCCGGCGGCCGTCCGGCGCCGGCGCAGGAAGCGCGGCAGCGGCACGGCGAGGTTGACGAAGCCCTCCGCCTGCATGGCGGCGAAGCCGATGCGGGGCAGGTCGGCGGGGGCCCGGTAGACCACGAACCGCGGCTCCCAGCGTGGCTGGAACTTGGCGTTGAACTTGTACAGCGACTCGATCTGGAACCAGCGCGAGAGGAACACCAGCAGCCCGCGCCAGGCGCGCAGCACCGGGCCGGCGCCGATCTTCTCCCCGCGCGCGAGGGCGGAGCGGAACATCGCGAAGTTCAGCGAGACCCGGGCGATGCCGAACTTCGGGGCGGCCTGGAGGGCGGCGACGATCAGCAGCTCGTTCATGCCCGGGTCGGCGGCGCGGTCGCGGCGCATCAGGTCCAGCGAGACGCCGTCCTTGCCCCACGGCACGAAGTGCAGGATCGCCTTCAGGTCGCCGTACTCGCCCGGCTCGTCGTCCTGCTTGTGCGCGGTGGCGATCAGGCAGTCGCCGTCGGACGGGTCGCCGATGCGGCCGAGCGCCATGGAGAAGCCGCGCTCGGTGTCCGTGCCGCGCCAGTCCTCCGCCGCCCGGCGGATCCGCTCCAGCTCGGCGTCGCCGAGGTCACGGATGCGCCGTACCCGGGTTTCGTAGCCGGCCCGCTCGATGCGCTTGACCATCTGGCGCACGTTGCGCATCGCGCGTCCGGCGAGCGAGAAATCCGCCACGTCCACCACCGCCTCGTCGCCCAGCTCCAGGGCGTCCAGACCGGTCTCGCGGGTCCACACCTCGCCGCCGGTCTCCGAACAGCCCATGACGGCGGGCGTCCAGGAGTGCGCCCGGGCCTCGTCCATGAAGCGCTCGATGGCACCCGGCCAGGCCTCGACGTCCCCGATGGGGTCGCCGCTGGCGAGCATCACACCGGAGACGACCCGGTAGGTGACCGCGGCCTTGCCGCTCGGCGAGAACACCACGGCCTTGTCGCGGCGCAGCGCGAAGTGGCCGAGCGAGTCCCGGCCGCCGTGCCTGTCCAGCAGGGCGCGCAGCTTCGCCTCGTCGTCCTCGGTCAGGCGCGCGGCCGGGTGCTCCGGGCGGAAGGCGAGGTAGGCGGTGGTCGCCGCGGTGATCCAGCCGAGCGCGCCGAGGGAGAACGCCACCGTCCAGGAGGTGTTGCCCTGGTAGTCGACCGGGCCCTCGAAGCCGAACAGGCCGTAGATGACGTGCGTCAGCCGGTCGGCCAGGCTCGGGTCGCCGATCGTGCGGCCCGGGTGGACGCTGACGATGAGGAGGCCGAGGAGGACGGAACCGGCGCTCATGAGCACGAAGTTGGCGAGGGCGCGCCAGCGGCTGCGCGGGTCCGGCAGGGCGCCGAACTGGTCCCGGTGGCGCAGCAGCGGCACGAGCAGGACGACCGCGATGAGCGCGCCGACGAGCGAGTGCCGGTACGCGAACTGTGCCGCCGCGCCCGCCGGGAGCAACGCCACCGCGGCCCGCCACGCCCGGCGCTTGCGCCGCTTGAGCCCGTGCGCGAGCAGCAGCAACAGCACGCCCGCGCTGAGCGAGAGCGCCGCCGCGAACGGCCCGAACGAGCCCGGCAGCACCTCGGCCAGGGCGTGCATACGGCTGTGCCTGAAGCGCGGGAAGACCCCTGCGGCGATGTCCAGGAGGCCCACGAGCGTGGCCGCCCGGCCGACCAGAACGGGAACGGCCTCGGGGCGCGGACCGCGCAGCAGGCGCCGCCCGCGGCTTGAGCGGCCCGGAACCCCGCCCGACACTTCCCCATCTATCCTGACAGACATCGCATCCCGTAGTTGTGCGAGAGACCTTGGACCCGGTGCCGATCTGGGCATCCGGCGACATTGCGCCCTCTAGGACGGTGTCTCGGGGAGGGAGGTTCACTCCTCACCGGAAAGTCGGGTCAAAGGCCAAGGAAAGCCCCGGGCAAGCGCGCGCACCAGGCGTGGGCACGGCGCGGGCGGAAAGCGCAGGCAGGAAGCAGCCCATGGGTCTCACGAGCAACAAAGTGCTGTGGCTGGCGATAGTGATCGCCGCCGTGCTGTTCATCGGCACGGTGTGGCTGTGGCCGCGCCTGGCCCGGCAGAACTGGCGGACGGTCAGCGGGCGGATCGGCCTGCTGCTGTCCACCCAGGTGGCGCTCTTCGCCTCCGTCGGCCTCGCCGCCAACCAGGCCTTCGGCTTCTATGCCAGCTGGGCCGACCTGTTCGGCACGGAGACCGGGCAGGGCGTGGTCGTCGACCACTCGGTCCACGGCACGGCCGGCGGCCCGCTCCAGGTGACCTCCGCCTCCGAGGTGCCCGGCGTGCGCGCCACGCGGCCGGAGCGGGGCGGGCAGATCCAGAAGGTGGACATCGTCGGCCGGACGACCCGCATCGCGACCCCGGCGTACGTGTACCTGCCGCCGGAGTACTTCCAGCCGCAGTACCGCACGCGTACGTTCCCGACGGCCGTCGTGCTGACCGGCTACCCGGGCACCGCGCGGGCGCTGGTGGACAAGCTGAACTATCCGAGCACCGCGCAGCGGCTGGCCGGGGACGGGCGGGTGCAGCCGATGATCCTGGTGATGATGCGGCCGACCGTGGCACCGCCGCGCGACACCGAGTGCGTGGACGTTCCGGGCGGGCCGCAGACGGAGACGTTCTTCGCCAAGGATCTGCCGGACGCCGTCCTCGGTCACTACCGGGCCGGCAAGCGGCCGGGCGGCTGGGGCATCATCGGCGACTCCACCGGCGGCTACTGCGCGCTCAAGCTCGCCATGCACCACCCGGACGTGTACGCGGCCGGCGCGGGCCTGTCGCCGTACTACAAGGCGCCGATCGACCCCACGACCGGCGACCTCTTCCACGGCGACACCAGGCTGCGCAACCGGGCCGACCTGTTCTGGCTGCTGCGGCACGAGCCCGCGCCGGACACCTCGCTGCTCGTCACCAGCAGCAAGGTGGGCGAGCACAACTACAAGTCCACGCTGGACTTCATCCAGCGGGTGCAGGCCACCGACCGGACCCGGATCTCGTCGGTCATCCTCGACAGCGGCGGCCACAACTTCAACACCTGGCGGCGCGAGATCCCGCCGACGCTCCAGTGGATCAGCGGCCGGCTCGTCGAGCGCTGAGCCGGCGCACGCCCTGACGGCCCGTGAGGCCCCCTGGTACGGCCGTGTTTTTACGGCCCGGGGCCCACGATCCACCTACGCGCGGTAAGTTTCTGGCCATGCCACGTGGACGCCACCGCCATTCCTCTCCTCTGCACCGGCTGTTGCCTCCCTCGGCGATCGCCGGCGTCTCCGTCGTCTGCGCGTCGGCTCCCTGGGTGTTCTCCGAGGCCACGGTGTTGCGGGCGCTGGCCGCCGCGGCAGCGGCCACGTCGGTCCTCGGCGCGTTCGTGATGCGCCGCTGGGACGTGCAGGCGGGCCGGCGGGTCACCGAGCTGACGCGCGCGCGTGCCGGTGACGAATGGCGCTTCGAGGAGCGCGTCGCCGAACTGGAGACCGACCTGGAGGAGTCCCGCGAACTGCGCGCGAAGCTGGAACAGCGGCTGCGCGCCAAGCGCGCCGAGCTGGCCGGCCTGCGCAACGAGCACGCGGCCCTGCTGCGCCGGTACGCCACCGCCGAGACCGAGCGGGCCAGCGCGCTGGAGGGCCGCCGGCTGCTGGAACTCGAGACCACCGCACCGGAACCGGGGCCCGCGCGCCCGTCGGCCCCGGCCCTGCCGCCCGCGCGCGGCACCGAGACCTCCGAGGCCGGCCCGGCACCGCTCGCGGCCTTCTCGCCCGAAGGCGCCCGCCTGTACCGGCGGGCCCTCACGGCACTGTCCCGCTTCGACCGCGAGCCCCCGCACGAGCCGGGCGGCGGCGGCCCGCGGGGCCAGAGGGGTACGACGAGCGGGACGGGGACCGAGGGGGACGCGCCCGGGTCCGCGGAGCCCGCGCCGGCGAAGTCCGGGGCGCCGGAGGCCGTGCCGGGGCTTCGTGCGGGCACGTCCGAGGCGGAGACGCCCGGGCCCGGGCCGATGGGGACGCTCGGAGCGCCGGAGGCCGTGACGGGGGAATCCGGCGCGGCGGAGCTTCGTACGGGAACGCTCGAGACGGAGACGCCGGTGTCCGGGACGCCCGGGGCGACGGCGCCCGTGGCCGGTCCGGCGCGGGTCTCCGGGCCGGAGACGGCCGGGGGCGGGGCCGTCGTGGAGGGCGGGACCGGGTCGGTTCCCGTTGCCGCGTCCGTTCCGGGGGCCGGGGCCGCTTCCGCTTCCGGGGCCGGGTACGCCGCCGGGGCCGCGCCGGTTTCCGCGACCGGGGTCGTTCTCCCTGCCGGGTCCGTGCCCGGGGCCGGTTTCGCTTCCGCTGACGGTGTTGCTCCCGCGTCCGGTTCCGCGCCCGTGTCCGCCGCCGGGTCCCTCGCCGAGACCGCCGGACCCGCGTCCGAAGCCGTTGCCCTCACCTCCGGAACTCCCGCCTCCGCTTCCGGCACCTCCGCACCCGAGCCCCGGCCCGTTCCCGCCACCGGGGCGCAGGGCGTTGCCGGGCGTCCGCGGCAGGCCGGTGGTGCGGTGCCGCCCGCCGCGGCCGTCGTGGCGCCCGCGCCCGTGCGGCGGCCGGTGACCGAGGGCGGGTTCGACTTCTTCGGTACGCAGAAGGGCGCCCCGAGCGCCGCGCTGGACGCCGTGCAGAACGAGGACCTGGCCGATGTCGTGGGTCCCGAGGCGCTCGCCGTGCACAAGGCCGAGGCCGAGGCCGCCTTCAAGCCCGCCGACGAGCGGTCTCGGGGCGTCGGCCAGGTCATCGACCTGACCGCGCACGACGAGACCGAGCAGATCGACGTACAGGGGCTGCGCAGCGCGGCCTCCTGAGCCGCCGCGGGCGACGGGACGGGCCCGGCCTTCCCGCGAGGGGGCCGGGCCCGTGGCAGGTCCGGGTCCGGTCAGCCGGCCGTCATCCAACGGTCCGGCGGTGCGTCCCTGCGGCCCGTACGGGACCTCTCCGCCTGCTCGGCGAGGAGCCGCGCGGCCTCTTCGGCGTCCCGCAGCCGGGCCATGACGGTCTTTCCGGCCCCGGTGTCCACGTGTACGTCGGCGAGTTTCCAGCAGCGCTCCCAGGGCCCCTGGGTGAGCCGTACGCTCTGCACCTTGGCGTGCGGGACCAGCGAGAGCCGGCGGCACAGCAGGCCGCTGCGGGCGGCGAACACCGTGCCGGTGACCGCCAGCCGGTGCCCGCGCCACCACACCGGCACGCACCACCGGGCCCGGCGCGGCACCGGCGACAGCTCCGGCGGCACCGTCATGCCGGGCAGCACGCGCGCGAGGACCGACTCGGCGACCGCGCGCGGGGCGACCGGTATCAGCACGGAGTTGTCGGACCCCGCCACGTCCAGCTCCACCCGCACCCAGCCGCGCCCCCGCCACAGCAGCGGTTCCACGATCCGTACGGTCTGCACCCGGCCGGGCGGCACCGTCTCGTGCGCGCGGTCCAGCAGACCGTGGTCGATGCGCAGCCCGTCCGGGGACTCGCTCACCGTCCAGTCGAATTCGGTGACGAACCGGCCCGCACTGCTCGCCCCGGCCGTGCCGAGCAGCGGCAGGGCGGTGGCGAGGACCGTCCACAGGTTGTGCGTGACGAGCCACAGCACGGTCGGGACGACCAGCGCGGCGCACAGCGAGCCCCAGGTGGCGCCCGTCAGCACCAGCGAGCGCGCCAGCTCGCGCGCAGGCACGCGCAGCAGGATGTGCGCCGGCGCTTCTCCGACCTCACGCGCCGCCTCGGGAGCGAAACCGGCCGCGCGCGCGAGCAGCTCCGCGCGCAGGGCGCGCGCCTCGCGCTCGCCGAGGAAGGCCAGTTCGTCCTTGTCGTCGGCGCCCACGACGTCGATGCGCAGCTTGGCGACGCCCGCCACCCGTGCGAGGAGCGGACGGGAGACGTCCACGGCCTGCACGCGCTCCAGCCGGATGTGCGCGGTGCGCCGGAACAGCAGGCCGGTGCGTATCCGCAGCTCGGTGTCGGTGACCGCGTAGTGCGTGAACCACCAGGACAGGAAGCCGTAGAGGCCGGCCGCCGGCACCAGCACCGCGAGCCCCAGCAGGAGCATGGTGTCGGTCAGCCGCGCGAGCTGTTCCTGCGTGCCGTTCGGGTCGTGCACGGCCCAGCCGGCCAGCACGGCGAGCGGCGCCCACGCCCGGCGCAGGGGCGTGACCGGGTGCAGCCGGCGCTCGATGACGGGCGCGCGCTCCGGTATGCCGTCATCGGCGTGGTCCGGGGGCGTCACAGGCCCGCCGATCGTGCCTCGCCCAGCTCGGTGAGCCGGTCGCGCAGCCGTTCCGCCTCGGCCGGGTCCAGGCCGGGGATGGTCGCGTCGGTCGCGGCGGCGGCCGTATGCAGCTGCACGGTGGCCAGCCCGAAGCGCCGCTCCACGGGCCCGGAGGTCACCTCCACCAGCTGCATCCGCCCGTACGGCACCACCGTCTCCTCGCGCCACAGCACACCGCGGCTGATCAGCAGGTCGTCGGCGCGCTCGGCGTACCGCCAGGAGCGCCAGTTGCGTCCCAGCAGCCGCCAGCACACGGCGGCGCACGCCGGCGGCAGCAGCGCGCACGCCGCCCACGCGGGCCCCGCGAAAAGCCCCGGCAGCAGCCCGGCCGCCACCGCGAGCACCCCCGTCCACACCACCAGCAGCAGCCGCCGCATCCGCAGCAGGCCGGGCTCCAGCCGCCGCCACGCCGGCCGGCCGGCCGGCGCTCCGGTCCCGTCCGCACTCCCCGTTTCCATGAGCCCAGCGTACGTAGGGGAAACTGGGCCCATGACTCCTACGACGGAGACCACGGTCGGCATCGGCGGCGCGGCGGAGAGCACCGACATGGTGCTGAACATCGGGCCGCAGCATCCGTCCACGCACGGGGTGCTGCGGCTCAAGCTCGTGCTGGACGGGGAGCGCATCGTGCGCGCGGAGCCGGTGATCGGGTACATGCACCGGGGTGCCGAGAAGCTCTTCGAGGCGCGCGACTACCGGCAGATCATCGTGCTCGCCAACCGCCACGACTGGCTGTCGGCGTTCTCGAACGAGCTGGGCGTGGTCCTCGCGGTGGAGCGGATGCTCGGCATGGAGGTCCCCGAGCGGGCGGTGTGGACGCGCACCCTGCTGGCCGAGCTGAACCGGGTGCTGAACCACCTGATGTTCCTCGGCTCCTACCCGCTGGAGCTGGGCGGGATCACGCCGGTGTTCTACGCGTTCCGGGAGCGCGAGGTGCTCCAGAACGTCATGGAGGAGGTCTCCGGCGGTCGCATGCACTACATGTTCAACCGCGTCGGCGGCCTCAAGGAGGACGTGCCGGCGGGCTGGACGGCACGCGCGCGGGAGGCCGTCGCCGCGGTGCGCTCGCGCATGGACGTCTTCGACGACCTGGTGCTCGGCAACGAGATCTTCCGGGGGCGCACGCGCGGCGTCGGGACGCTCGCGCCCGAGGCGGTGCACGCCTACGGGGTGAGCGGGCCGATCGCGCGCGCCTCGGGCGTCGACTTCGATCTGCGCCGCGACGAGCCGTACCTGGCCTACGGCGCTCTCCAGGACGTCCTGAAGGTGGTGACCCGCTCCGAGGGCGACTGCCTCGCCCGCTTCGAGGTGCTGCTGGAGCAGACCCGCAACGCCCTGGACCTCGCCGACGCCTGCCTGGACCGGCTCGCCGGGCTGCCGCCCGGGCCGATCAACCAGCGGCTGCCGAAGGTGCTGAAGGCGCCCGAGGGGCACACGTACGCGTGGACCGAGAACCCGCTCGGCATCAACGGCTACTACCTGGTCAGCAAGGGCGAGAAGACGCCGTACCGGCTGAAGCTGCGCTCGGCCTCGTACAACAACATCCAGGCGCTGACCGAGCTGCTGCCGGGGACGCTGGTGGCGGACATGGTCGCGATCCTGGGCTCGATGTTCTTCGTGGTCGGCGACATCGACAAGTAGGCCGCCGGGTCGCTACCGGCCCGGTTCCAGCGGGTCCGGGATGCCGACCGGCTGCACCAGCCAGCCGAAGTCGCCGAGGCCGCCCGGTGCCGTGAGTTCGGCGGCCTCTCCGGCGCTCGCGAGGGCGCGCACGTATGCGGAGGGGTCCGTGGAGGCCAGCGCGAGCGGGGGGCGTGCGCCGGTGAGGTCCAAGGCGCGCAGGGCGGCGCGTTGGGTGAGCAGACGCGGGCCTGGAAGGTCGCGCGCCGCCTCGGGGGCCGTGGGTGCCGTTCCAGCGGGCTCCCGCGCCGTGACGGAGGGCGCGGAAGGTGCCGTAGGAGGGGTGAGCGGTGTCGTACGCGCCGGAGCCGCCGGCGTGCACGGCGTGTACTCCGCGCGCGGTGCCGCCGCGCACGCGTCCAGTGCGACGTGCGCCGTGATGTCGCACGAGCCGTCCGGCACGGGTGCCGTCTCGCGGCCCTCGCGGAAGCCGGTGAGCGTTCCGAAGGGCGGGCGCGCGTCCACGGTGTGCGCGTAGTCCACGGCCACCGCGAGTCCCCGTGCCATCCGGGCCACGGCCGCCGCCCAGGCCCGGTCCCGGGGCAGCCCGATCTCCGCCCGCAGCCCCTCCTCGGCCGGCAGCGGCCACCAGCGCGCGAGCCAGTCGGCCTCCGCGCCGGTCACGGGCTCCCCGAGCCGTTCGGCGCCGTCCTCCGCGACGAGCACCAGCCGGGGCACGCCCGCGGCGTCCACCTCCACGACGTCCACGGGGACGTTGTCCAGCCACTCGTTGGCGAACAGCAGCCCGGTGACCACGTCCGGAAGCTCGCTCCGCCAGACGATCCGTTCGTCCAGGCCGGCCGGTCGGCCGGCCAGCTCGACGGCGTACGCACGCGTGCGCGCGGCCACCTCGTCCGGCAGTGCGGCGAGCACCCGGCCGGTCAGCTCGCCCCGCCCGGCGCCCATGTCCACGAAGTCGAGCACGGCGGGGGCCCCGAGCGCCGCGTCCACCCGGCACAGCAGCCGGGCCACGGCCCGCGCGAACAGCGGGGAGGCGTGCACGGACGTACGGAAGTGACCGGCCGGACCCTCCGGACGCCGGTAGAAGCCGTCCGGCCCGTACAGCGCCGCCCCGGCCGCCGCGCGCCAGCCGCGCGGACCGGGCTGCCCGGTGCGTCCGCCCGTCGTCTCATCCGTCACGGGGCCAGACTAGGCGCACAGGTGATCACGGCATCCACCTTGCGGAGTACGCGCGCCCGGCGCGGATCGGCCCTCCGGTTGACCCATACACGCACCCGGTTTCCCTACGCTGGGTTACGTGCAGCGTCTCTATGACTTCCTCCGTCGCCACCCGTTCTGGGTCGACACCTTCTGGGCCGTCGTCCTGTTCGGGATGTCCGCGGTGAGCGAGGTCGGTTTCGACGGGTCGCCGGACCACCACGGATCGCTGCCCGCCGGGATGGCCGTGTCCGCCCTCCTGTGCGCGGTCGTGGCCCTGCGCCGTCGCTTCCCGGAGCCGATGCTGCTGGTCGCCGTGGCGACCGGGCTGGCCCAGCTGGTCCTGGATGTCCAGACGACCGTCGCCGACTTCGCCATGCTGGTGATCACCTACACGGTCGCGGCGATCGGCGCGCGCTGGTCCTCCCGGCTCGCCCTCTCCGTCAGCCTCTGCGCGGCGCCCCTGGCCCAGATCCGCTGGCCGCAGGAACAGGCCAGTTTCGCCGGGCAGATCGCCGTCGCGGTCTTCCAGACGGTGCCCTTCGCCCTCGCCTGGGTGCTCGGCGACTCCATGCGCACCCGGCGCGCCTACTTCGCCCAGCTGGAGGAGCGCGCGGCCCGCCTGGAGAAGGAGCGCGAGGCGCAGTCGAAGGTCGCGGTCGCCGCCGAGCGCGCCCGTATCGCGCGCGAACTGCACGACGTGGTCGCGCACAACGTGTCGGTGATGGTGGTGCAGGCCGACGGCGCCGCCTACGTCATGGACACCGCGCCCGACCAGGCCAGGAAGGCGCTGGAGACGATCTCCTCCACCGGCCGCCAGGCCTTGGCCGAGATGCGCCGCCTGCTGGGCGTGCTGCGCACCGGCGAGCACCAGGAGAGCGGGGAGTACGTCCCGCAGCCCGACGTCGAGCAGATCGACGACCTCGTCGAGCAGTGCCGCAGTTCCGGCCTGCCGGTCGACTTCAAGGTGGAGGGCACCCCGCGCCCGCTGCCCAGCGGGGTGGAGCTGACCGCGTACCGGATCGTGCAGGAGGCGCTCACCAACACCCGCAAGCACGGCGGGCCCAACGCGGGCGCGAGCGTACGGCTGGTGTACTTCGACGACGGCCTCGGCCTGCTGGTCGAGGACGACGGCAAGGGCGCCCCGCACGAGCTGTACGAGGAGGGCGGCGCCGACGGCCGGGGGCACGGCCTGATCGGCATGCGCGAGCGCGTCGGCATGGTCGGCGGCACGCTGGACGCGGGCCCGCGCCCCGGCGGAGGATTCCGCATCAGCGCCCTGCTGCCGCTCAAACCGGCGCACTGACTCCGCGTCGCGCCCCGCGCGCACCACCGCGGCGCGACACGGCACCCTGAGACCGCACCCCACCGCACCCCAGGACGGCCACCGGAAGACGGCGGCCGAGGACACGGAAGAGGACCCATGACGATCCGCGTGATGCTCGTCGACGACCAGGTGCTGCTGCGCACCGGGTTCCGGATGGTGCTCGCCGCCCAGCCGGACATGGACGTCGTCGCGGAGGCGGGCGACGGCGTGGAGGCCCTTCAGGTGCTGCGGTCCACCGCCGTCGACGTCATCCTGATGGACGTCCGGATGCCGAAGCTGGACGGCGTGGAGGCCACCCGGCGGATCTGCTCCGAGCCCGACCCGCCGAAGGTCCTCATCCTCACCACGTTCGACCTGGACGAGTACGCCTTCTCCGGGCTGAAGGCGGGCGCCTCCGGCTTCATGCTCAAGGACGTGCCGCCCGGCGACCTGCTGGCCGCGATCCGCGCCGTGCACAGCGGTGACGCGGTCGTCGCGCCCTCCACCACCCGGCGGCTGCTGGACCGCTTCGCGCCGATGCTGCCCGCCACCGGCGGCGAGCCCCGGCACAAGGAGCTGGAACGGCTCACGGAGCGCGAGCGCGAGGTCATGGTGCTGGTCGCCCAAGGCCTGTCCAACGGCGAGATCGCGGCCCGGCTGGTGCTGAGCGAGGCCACGGTGAAGACCCACGTGGGCCGCATCCTGACCAAGCTCGGCCTCCGGGACCGGGTGCAGGTGGTCGTCCTGGCGTACGAGACGGGACTCGTGCGCGCGGGCGGCCACGGCTGACCGCTTCGGCCGGTCCCGCGGCGGCGGCTCAGCGCAGGACGCCCTCGATGAAGTCGCTGCCGAGCCGGGCCACCGCAGCCAGGTCCAGCTGGTGCTGGACGTACCGGCCGCGCCGGCAGTCGGTGATCAGGCCCGCCTTCTTCAGCACCGACAGGTGCCGGGATATCTCGGGCGCCGTCATGCCGTGCGCGTCGGCCAGCTCGCTGGTGGTGTGCGGGGAGCGCGCGAGGTGCCGGCACAGCCGCATCCGCACCGGGTGCGCCAGCGCGTCCAGCCGGCGCGTGAGCTGTTCCACGGACGGGGTCTGCGGCCGGGGACCGCTCGCGGGATAGGTGATCGTCGGCTGCCAGCCGTACCGGTGCAGCACCATCAGGTGCGGCCAGCCGAGGCTGGTCGGCACCAGCACCAGGCCGCCGTCGCCGGTGGCGGTGCGGCCCGTCAGCAGCTTGTCGACCGTGATCAGCCGGCCCGCCTCGTCCAGCGACACCGCCCCGGACAGCGCGGCGAGGGCCTCGCCGAGGCCCTTGCGGCGCAGCAGTTCGGTCTTGTGCCGGGCGTCCGCGGCCAGCTGGGGCTGGATCCGGGCCCAGGTGTCGGCGAAGAACGCGTCGTCGCAGTCGAGCATCAGCTGCCGGAACCAGGCGCGCACGGCCGGCGGATCGGTCAGCAGGCGCCGCGTGAACCGCTCCTGCACGGCACCGCGCGCGGCGGCCAGCTCCAGGGAGCGGCGGCGCAGCTCCGGGTCCTCCAGCGGGCCGGTCTCCTGGACGTCGTAGCGCAGCTGGCAGGTGAACTCCAGCGCGGCGTTGACGAACTGCCCGTCCGTCAGCTTGTCCAGCAGGTCCAGTTCCTCGGCGAGCGTGGCCCCGGGCAGCGTGCGCCCGCCCGGGATGCCGGCGAACGGGGCGAAGACGTCCGAGAACGTCGAACGCCACAGGAAGTCCGCCTCGCACAACCGGTCGGCCAGGCAGGGGTCCAGCCGGGAGGAGACGGCGGTCGCCCATCCCCGCAGGTCGGGATGGTGGCCGGGCTCGCTCAGCGCGTGCAGCGCCATCCCCAGCTCCGCCAGCGGAGACGGCACGACGGTGACCTGCTCCAGCGGCAGTCCGGTGATGTCGATGGTCACGCTCATGCCCCCATCGTGCACCGGCCCACCGACAGCGCCCGCGTCGATTGACGGCAGCCGTCAATCGACGGGACAGCCGCGCGGTCGGGACAGCAGGCTGAAGGCACCGGGGCAGCCGCGGAGCCCGATCAGTCACCCGATCAGTTCACGTCCCGAGAAGGTTGTCCGCCATGAGCATCACCCAGCAGTACCTCCTCGACACCTACCGCGCCCGTCTGCACGGCGAGCCCGGACCGCCCGCGCCGGGCCGGCACGACCTGGACGCGCTGCGCGAACTACGGGAGCACCGGCGCTTCGACGCCGTCGTCGCCGGGCGCCCGGCGCGCGGACGGCTGCGGTCCGTCCTGCGCCGGTGGCTGCGGCCGAGAGCGCTGTGACGCCGGCCGCGGCGGCGTGCGGCGCGCAGGCCCCGCGTGGGCGTGGGTGTCGCACGCGCCGCTCACGCGCCGGGCAGCCGGCGCGTGAAGCCGGCGACGGCCGCCCGTACGTCGTCCGCCGTCCAGTCCAGGCCCTGTGAGCGCACCGAGACCTCCGTGAAGGCCAGTCCCGGCCCGCCCTGGTCCCAGGCATCGGCGAAGAGGAACGTGCCCGTCTCCTCCGCCTGCCGCACGGCCGCCTCCATCAGGACGTCGGCGTCGTACGGCAGCCAGACCCGGAACTCGTTGGTGTGCGGCTCCTCGGGGTGCACGCGGGCCCACGGGAGGCCGGCCGCGGCGAAGCCCTCGCGCAGCGCGGCGGCGACCACGCGCGCGTGCCGCACGTAGTCCGGGAGCCGGGGCAGTTCGCGCTCCAGTCCGACGAGCGCGGACAGCACGGTGGGGAACTGCTGGTAGACCGCGCCGCCGTACCGGTGCCGCCAGGTCCTGGCCTCCTCCACCAGCGTGCGCGGGCCGGCCAGCGCGGCGCCGCCGAAACCGTCGAGGGACTTGTAGAACGACACGTAGACGCTGTCGGCGAGGCCCGCGATCTCCGCCAGGGGCCGGCCGAAGTGGACCGCGCACTCCCACAGGCGCGCGCCGTCGAAGTGCACCACCGCGTCGCGCTCCCGCGCCGCCTCGACGACCTCGGTCAGCTCCTCCCAGGCCGGCAGCACGAAACCGGCGTCCCGGAGGGGCAGCTCCAGCATCAGCGTCCCGAAGGGCTCGGGGAAGTCGCGTATCTCGGCCGCCGTGGGCAGCCGGGGCGCGCCGGTCACCCGCACCGGGCGCAACCCGCTGACCTGGCTGAACGCATGCCGTTCGTGCACCTCGGGGTGGGCCAGGGCGTGCAGGGCCACCGCCGGGTCGCCGGTGCGGCCCGCCCAGCAGCGCAAGGCCACCTGCTGGGCCATCGTGCCGGTCGGGAAGAAGGCGGCGGCCTCCGTGCCGAGCAGGGCCGCGACCCGCTCCTCCAGATCGGCCACGATCCCGTCGCCGTAGACGTCCGAGTACCGGTCCAGGTCGTACACCTCGGACGCCGCCTCCAGGACCGCCAGCCGCTCCCGGATCGTGCGCCGGTAGCCCGGCCGCGACAGCACCCGTTCCGCCGTCGCGAAGGCGGCCCGGCGCCGTTCCCGCAGCCGCTCCGCCGCGGCCGGGCGCGTGTCCGGCCGCTGGTCGTCGTACTCGTGTTCGTCCGGTATCGCCGCATCAGTCATGGACGGATCATGACGCTCCACGCGCGCGCGGGCAGTCGATTTTCCGCCCGGGGGTGTGGACAAACCCACAGCCTGTGGACGACCGGCCGCCGCCGCACCGGATAGCGTTAACATGACGAGAAATCGTCCGGTACCCAGAGCGGACTGGAACGGGAAGGCCGCCGTCGCGTGAGTACAGTCCACCAGCCAGACCTCAAGGACCGCCCCGCGCGGCTCACCGTCGGTGTCGTCGGCGCCGGCCGCGTGGGCCCCGCGCTGGCCGCGTCCCTCCAGCTCGCCGGGCACCGCCCGGTGGCCGTCTCCGGAGTCTCCGACGCCTCCCGCAGGCGCGCCGAGGCCATGCTCCCGGGCGTCCCGCTGGTGCCGCCCGCCGAGGTGCTCCAGCGCGCCGACCTGGTCCTGCTCACCGTCCCCGACGACACCCTGCCCGGCCTGGCCGCCGGCCTCGCCGAGACCGGCGCGGTACGGCCGGGACAGCTGCTGGTGCACACCTCCGGCCGGTACGGCGCGAGGGTCCTCGACCCCGCCCTGCGCGCGGGCGCCCTGCCGCTGGCCCTGCACCCGGCGATGACCTTCACCGGCACCCCGGTGGACGTCCAGCGCCTCGCGGGCTGCTCCTTCGGCGTCACCGCGCCCGAGGAACTGCGGCTGGCCGCCGAGGCCCTGGTGATCGAGATGGGCGGCGAGCCGGAGTGGATCAGCGAGGAGAACCGCCCGCTGTACCACGCGGCCCTCGCCCTCGGCTCCAACCACCTGGTGACCCTGGTCGCCCAGTCCATGGACCTGCTGCGCGCGGCCGGCGTCGGCGCGCCCGACCGGATGCTCGGCCCGCTGCTCGGCGCCGCCCTGGACAACGCGCTGCGCTCCGGCGACGCCGCCCTGACCGGCCCGGTCGCGCGCGGGGACGCCGGCACGGTCGCCGCGCACATCACCGAACTGCGCAGGCACGCCCCGCAGACCGTGGCCGGCTATCTGGCGATGGCGCGCGCGACGGCCGACCGCGCGCTCGCGGGCGGCCTGCTGAAGCCGGAACTCGCCGAGGACCTCCTCGGGGTACTCGCCGACGGGGGCCGCACGAGCCACGGCACCGGCGGCACCACCGGAGCCAGCGGCACGACCGGCACCGACGCAGCGAACGGCACCGACGGCACGACCGGTACCGACGGCACCACCGGCACCACCGGCACCGAGGGAACGACCGGCACCGACGGCCCGACCGGCACCGAGGGGAACGACCGATGACCACCGCCCTGCTGAGCACCGCCGAAGAGCTGCACGCACGCGTGCGCCACGGCCGCCGCGCCGTCGTGATGACCATGGGCGCCCTGCACGAGGGCCACGCCACCCTGATCCGCTCCGCGCGCGAGATCGCGGGCCCGGACGGCGAGGTCGTCGTCACCGTCTTCGTCAACCCGCTCCAGTTCGGCGCGGGCGAGGACCTGGACCGCTACCCGCGCACCCTGGACGCCGACCTGGCACTCGCCGGGCGGGCCGGCGCGGACGCCGTGTTCGCGCCCTCCGTGGACGAGGTGTACCCCGGCGGCGAACCCCAGGTACGCGTCAGCGCCGGGCCCATGGGCGAGCGCCTGGAGGGTGCCGCGCGGCCCGGCCACTTCGACGGCATGCTCACCGTCGTCGCCAAGCTGCTCCACCTCACCCGCCCGGACGTCGCCTTGTTCGGGCAGAAGGACGCCCAGCAGCTGGCCCTGATCCGGCGCATGGTGCGGGACCTGAACTTCGGCGTGGAGATCGTCGCCGTACCCACCGTGCGCGAGGAGGACGGGCTCGCCCTGTCCAGCCGCAACCGCTACCTCTCGCCCGAGGAGCGCCGGACCGCGCTCGCGCTGTCCCGCGCGCTGTTCGCCGGCCGGGACCGGCACGCGGCGCAGGAGGCGCTGCGCGCGCGGGCCCGGGAAGTGCCCGCCACGCGCGCGCGTGCCGAGGCGCTGAGCGCCATAGGCGAGTCCCGCGCCGCCGCCGACGCGCACGCCGTGGCCACCGCCGCGCCCGGCGGCCCGGCGGCCGTGCGCGCCGCCGCCCACCAGGTCCTGGACGAGGCCGTCCGCCTCGACCCGCCGCTGCGGCTGGACTACCTGGCGCTGGTCGACCCCGCCGACTTCACCGAGATCGGCGCCGACTTCACCGGCGAGGCCGTCCTCGCCGTCGCCGCCCGGGTCGGCTCGACCCGGCTGATCGACAACATCCCC
Source organism: Streptomyces sp. SCL15-4 (assembly GCF_033366695.1). Taxonomy (NCBI): domain Bacteria; kingdom Bacillati; phylum Actinomycetota; class Actinomycetes; order Kitasatosporales; family Streptomycetaceae; genus Streptomyces; species Streptomyces sp. SCL15-4. Next base: position 3,824,675 of record NZ_JAOBTQ010000001.1, on the reverse strand, counting down.
CTCACCTTCGGAGCCGCCTCGTGACCAGCACAGGCATACGACTGCACGCGCCCGCCCCCGGCTGGGCCATCTCCGCGGACGTGGTCGTCGTCGGCTCCGGCGTGGCCGGCCTGACCGCGGCCCTGCGCTGCGAGGCCGCCGGCCTCACCACCGTCGTGGTCACCAAGGCCCGGCTGGACGACGGCTCCACGCGCTGGGCGCAGGGCGGCATCGCGGCCGCCCTCGGCGAGGGCGACACCCCCGAACAGCACCTTCAGGACACCCTCGTCGCCGGCGCGGGCCTGTGCGACGAGGAGGCCGTACGGACCCTCGTCACCGAGGGTCCCGACGCGGTCCGGCGGCTGATCTCCACCGGCGCCCACTTCGACACCGACGACGAGGGCGACATCCACCTCACCCGGGAGGGCGGTCACCACCGGCGCCGCATCGCGCACGCCGGCGGCGACGCGACCGGCGCCGAGGTCTCCCGGGCGCTGGTGGAAGCGGTCCGCGCGCGCGGGCTGCACACCATCGAGAACGCGCTGGTCCTGGACCTGCTGACGGACGCCGACGGCCGTACGGCCGGCGTCACCCTGCATGTGATGGGCGAGGGCCAGCACGACGGCGTGGGCGCCGTGCACGCCCCCGCGGTGGTCCTCGCGACCGGCGGTATGGGCCAGGTGTTCTCCGCGACCACCAACCCGTCGGTGTCGACCGGTGACGGCGTGGCGCTGGCGCTGCGCGCGGGCGCCGAGGTCTCCGACCTGGAGTTCGTCCAGTTCCACCCGACCGTGCTGTTCCTCGGCCCGGACGCCGAGGGCCAGCAGCCGCTGGTCTCCGAGGCGGTGCGCGGCGAGGGCGCCCACCTGGTCGACGGCGACGGCACGCGCTTCATGGTGGGCCAGCACGAGCTGGCCGAGCTGGCGCCCCGGGACATCGTCGCCAAGGGCATCCTGCGGCGGATGCTGGAGCAGGGCGCCGAGCACATGTACCTGGACGCGCGGCACTTCGGCGCCGAGATGTGGGAGCAGCGCTTCCCGACCATCCTGGCCGCCTGCCGCGCCCACGGCATCGACCCGGTCACCGAGCCCATCCCGGTCGCCCCGGCCGCCCACTACGCCTCCGGAGGCGTGCGCACCGACGCCCACGGCCGCACCACCGTGCCCGGCCTGTACGCGTGCGGCGAGGTCGCGTGCACCGGCGTGCACGGCGCCAACCGGCTCGCCTCCAACTCCCTGCTCGAAGGGCTCGTCTACGCCGAGCGGATCGCCGCCGACATCGCCGCCGCGCGAGCGGACGACGCCCTCCACGCGCGCGTGCCCGCGCCGGTCGCGCAGCCGGACCAGCCCGCGCACCCGCTGCTCGCTCCCGAGACCCGGTTCGCCATCCAGCGGACCATGACCGAGGGCGCGGGCGTCCTGCGCTCCGAGGAGTCCCTCGCCCGGGCCGCCGACCGGCTCCAGCGGCTGCACGCCGAGGCCAGGGAGGCGCTGGAGGAGAACGGCAAGACCGCCGAGCCCGGCGTGGACACCTGGGAGGCGACGAACCTCCTGTGCGTGGCCCGGGTGCTGGTCGCCGCCGCCCGGCTGCGCGAGGAGACCCGCGGCTGCCACTGGCGCGAGGACCGCGCCGACCGCGACGACGCCCGCTGGCGGCGCCACATCGTCGTACGGCTCAATCCGGACCGGTCGCTGGCCGTACGCACCACCGACACCGCAGACTTCCCCCCTACCCGGCAATTCCAGCGCCCCCAGGAGCAGTGACAGACGTGAGCACCGACGACCTTCCTCTCGTCCCCACCGGCGGCTGCGGCGACGGCTGCGGCTGCGGCGCCGAGGGCGACGAGGAGTACCTGGAGTGCGGGCTGGACCCCGCGCTCGCCGAGCTGCTGGCCGCCGCCGGGCTCGACCCGGTCGAGGTCGAGGACATCGCGACCGTCGCCATCCAGGAGGACCTGGCCGGCGGCGTGGACGTGACCACGGTCTCGACCATCTCCGAGGACGCGGTGGCCACCGGCGACTTCACCGCGCGCGAGGCGGGCGTCGTGGCCGGCCTCCGGGTCGCCGAGGCCGTGCTCTCCGTGGTCTGCACGGACGAGTTCGAGGTCGAGCGGCACGTGGACGACGGCGACCGGGTGGAGGCCGGGCAGAAGCTGCTGTCGGTCACCACGCGCACCCGTGACCTGCTCACCGCCGAGCGCAGCGCGCTGAACCTGCTGTGCCGGCTGTCCGGCATCGCGACCGCCACGCGCGCGTGGGCGGACGCGCTGGAGGGCACGAAGGCGCGCGTGCGGGACACCCGCAAGACGACCCCGGGCCTGCGCGCGCTGGAGAAGTTCGCCGTCCGCTGCGGCGGAGGCGTCAACCACCGCATGTCGCTGTCCGACGCGGCCCTGGTGAAGGACAACCACGTGGTCGCCGCCGGCGGCGTCGCGCAGGCGTTCACGGCCGTACGGGAGGCCTTCCCGGACGTGCCGATCGAGGTCGAGGTCGACACCCTGCACCAGCTGCGCGAGGTGGTGGACGCGGGCGCCGACCTGATCCTGCTGGACAACTTCACGCCCGGCGAGTGCGAGGAGGCCGTCGGTATCGTCGGCGGCCGGGCGCTGCTGGAGGCCTCCGGCCGGCTGACGCTCGCGAACGCGCGCGCGTACGCCGACACGGGCGTGGACTTCCTGGCCGTCGGCGCGCTCACCCACTCCTCGCCGATCCTGGACATCGGCCTGGATCTGCGCGAAGCGGAGTAACGGCCATGCTGCTCACCATCGACGTCGGCAACACGCACACCGTCCTCGGCCTGTTCGACGGCGAGGACATCGTGGAGCACTGGCGCATCTCCACGGACGCGCGCCGCACCGCGGACGAGCTGGCGGTGCTTCTCCAGGGCCTGATGGGCATGCACCCGCTGCTCGGCGAGGAACTGGGCGACGGCATCGACGGCATCGCGATCTGCGCGACCGTGCCGTCGGTGCTGCACGAGCTGCGCGAGGTCACCCGGCGGTACTACGGCGACGTGCCCGCCGTCCTGGTCGAGCCGGGCGTGAAGACGGGCGTGCCGATCCTCACCGACAACCCCAAGGAGGTCGGCGCCGACCGGATCATCAACGCGGTCGCGGCCGTCGAGCTGTACGGCGGCCCGGCGATCGTCGTCGACTTCGGTACGGCGACCACGTTCGACGCGGTCTCCGCGCGCGGGGAGTACGTCGGCGGGGTGATCGCGCCCGGTATCGAGATCTCCGTGGAGGCGCTCGGCGTCAAGGGCGCGCAGCTGCGGAAGATCGAGGTGGCCCGGCCGCGCAGCGTGATCGGCAAGAACACCGTCGAGGCCATGCAGGCCGGCATCGTGTACGGGTTCGCCGGCCAGGTCGACGGCGTGGTGGACCGGATGGCCCGGGAGCTGGCCGACGACCCGGACGACGTGACGGTGATCGCCACGGGCGGGCTCGCGCCGATGGTGCTGGGGGAGTCCTCGGTGATCGACGAGCACCAGCCGTGGCTGACGCTGATCGGGCTGCGCCTGGTCTACGAACGGAACGTGTCCCGGCTGTAAGGACCTCGGAGGGCCCGGACGAGGGAACCGGGGAGCGACACGCGGCGAAAAAACGTCCTGCTGTGTCACTTTTGTCCGATTAGCGCTAGCGTCGCCGCATGCCCACGCCATACGGATCCCGCGGCGGCATGGCGTTCGGCGCGGAGGAGCTGCGTGTGCTCCGCCGCGCCCTCGCCCTCGCCCTCCACCCCGGCCACGCCACCGCCGAGGACGTCCAGGACTGCCTCCGGCTCGCCGACTCGCTGGACGAGGCGCTGTGCGAGGGGGCCAGGCTGCGCGCCTTCCTGGTGGCCGACCTGGGCCGCTACCGGGCCGCTCTGCCGGGCACGGTCGCCGGCTACCTCGCGCTGCTGGAGGAGGCCCTCGGGGCCGGGCACCGTCCCACGCCGGACGATCTCGCCGCGCTCCGGGCGCTGCGCGGGAACCGGATGGCGGCGGCGCTGCTGGACCGCTGCCAGGCTCTGGCCGAGCAGGACGTACGGGCACGGTTCGCGCAGGGTGGGCGCAGGGCGCCGGCGCCCGCCGTGCCGGCCGCGCGGACGCGGCTGCTGGCCCTCGCGGGCGGGGCGGGGGACTGCGGGGCGCGAGGGGAGGACGGGGCGGCCGCAGAGCCGCCGAAGCCGGCGGAGAAGCCGGCGCCGGTGCCTCCGGCGGAGCGGCCCGGGCCGGACCCGGAGGCGCCGAAGCGGCCCATCCCCACACCGGGTGAGGTCTTCCCGCGCCGCAAGCCGGCCCCGCCCGCGGAGCCGCCGGCCCCGCAGCGGCTGGCCGCGGTCTGAACGACGGCGGACCCCTGCCGGACGCTCGCCGTCCGCGGCTTGCGGCCGCCGGACGAGGGCGCCGTCCGGCCGTGCGGGTCTCGCGGCCGGGTGCGGGCTCGTGGCGCGTGCGGGTGGTTCGCGCACCCCGCCCCTTTCGTCCGGGCCGCCGTGGCTACTCTGGAGGCATGGACTACGTCTCCGCGCTCGTGCCCCCGGTCGTCATGGCCGTGTTCTTCATCGGTGTGGTCAGGGTGATCGTGAAGACCCAGGGCGGGGCCGCCAAGGCCAAGGAGGACGCGGCCGTCGACGCCGCCCTCGCCCGCGCGGACGCCGCGTCCACGCGCCCCGCCGCCGACGTCTGACCGACCCCGGCCGGACGCGCGTCCCCGGGGAGGACCCGGCCGCGCGGGATCCCCGCGCGGCCGCTGCGCGCTGCCCGCGGACGCCGCCCGTCCCGGCGGTCCCGGAGCCCTCGCGTTTCCCACCCGCACGACCTTTTTGTTCGGTTTTGCCGTCCTAGCGCACGTCCGGCACGCCATTGGCCGGTTCTCCCACTATTGTTCTGAGCTGTGCCTCGCCCATTGGGAGAACTCGAAGACGCGGTCATGACGCGGGTGTGGAAGTGGAACCGCCCGGTGACCGTTCGAGAAGTCCTGGAAGACCTCCAGCGGGAACGCTCGATCGCGTACACCACCGTGATGACCGTTTTGGACAATCTCCATCAGAAGGGCTGGGTGCGCCGTGAGGCGGAAGGCCGGGCCTATCGATATGAAGCCGTGTCGACACGCGCCGCCTACGCCGCGGCCCTGATGAACGACGCCTGGTCCCAGAGCGACAACCCGGCGGCCGCTCTCGTCGCCTTCTTCGGCATGATGAGCGAGGAACAGCGCCAGGCCCTCAGGGACGCCGTACGCATCGTCCAGGGACCGGAAGAAACCCGGGAAGCCGCCGAAGCCCGGCAACAGGAAGCGCCCGAAGCCCGGCAAGAGGAGAACCCCGGCTCGGCAGAGGACGCCGGCGGGCGATAGCGTCCGCTCATGTCAGCAGAGCGTGCCGAAGTCTCCGCAAAAGCCATCACCGTCCGGCGGGCCCGGACCAGCGATGTCCCGGCCGTGCGCCGCCTCCTCGACGCCTACGTCCGCGGCCGCATCCTGCTCGACAAAGCCACCGTCACGCTTTACGAGGACATCCAGGAGTTCTGGGTCGCCGAACGCGACGACAACGCCGAGGTCGTCGGCTGCGGAGCGCTGCACGTCATGTGGGAGGACCTGGCGGAAGTACGCACTCTCGCGGTGAAGCCCGGCCTCAAGGGCGCCGGCGTGGGACATCAGTTGCTGGAGAAGTTGCTGGAGACCGCGCGCTGGCTCGGCGTTCGCCGGGTTTTCTGCCTGACCTTCGAAGTGGACTTCTTCGGGAAGCACGGCTTCGTGGAGATCGGGGAGACGCCGGTCGACACCGATGTGTACGCGGAGCTGTTGCGTTCCTATGACGAGGGCGTCGCGGAGTTCCTCGGTCTCGAACGAGTGAAGCCGAACACCTTGGGCAACAGTCGGATGCTTCTGCATCTGTGATCGTCATTGCCAGGGGTGCCCTATGTCCGAAACGCGCATGTTTCCGGGCGGGGCCGGGGTGCCGGGTCACTCCCGAGGGTTTGTGTTTTTCCGGCAAAAGCGGTTTGCTTTCCGACGTACTGCAGTACTGCATATAACAGGGGCGGCGAAACGGCGGACGCCGCACACCCCTGGTCCTCAACGTTATCGATGAAAGGAAATGCGGTGGCACAGAAGGTTCAGGTCCTTCTTGTCGACGACCTCGACGGCGGCGAGGCGGACGAGACCGTGACGTTCGCGCTGGACGGCAAGACGTACGAGATCGATCTCACGACCGCCAACGCGGACAAGCTGCGCGGCCTTCTCGAGCCCTATGTGAAGGGCGGGCGCCGTACCGGTGGCCGTGCTTCCGGCGGGCGCGGAAAGGCGCGTGCCGCTTCCGGCGGCAACCAGGACACCGCGGCCATCCGCGCCTGGGCGAAGGAGAACGGTTACGAGGTCAACGACCGGGGCCGTGTTCCCGCGTCGATTCGCGAGGCCTACGAGAAGGCCAACGGCTGATCCCGCCGGCCGACGGAACGCCCGGCGCACCCGCGCCGCAGCCGGACCCGGTGACAGTGCGCTGCCACCGTGTCCACCAGCCGTACGAGATCGGGGGCGCTCCCCTCGCGCCCCATGGCCGGCACGGCCGTCACACCGGGCATGCCCGGCATGGCCGGCAGCGAGGCGTCGACCTCCTCGCGTCCCGGTCCGGGGGGCCGCAGCCACACGGCGGCCCCCTGCGCTGACACGGCCCGCCCGCACCCGGCCGGCGCCGGGGCCCGCAGCGTGCCGCCCGGTCCCAGGGCCCGCAGGTCCAGGGCCACCGGGCCCCATTCCAGCCACTCCAGCAGCCCTGGCAGCTCCTCCGCGCCGCCCGGAGCCACCAGCAGCTCCATGCGATCGCCCCGGAGGATCACCGGGGAGCCCGGCGCGAGATGCCGCAGCGCCCGCGCGCCCGCCTCGGCCGGCACGTCCAGCACGTCGAACCGCACCCCCGTGACCAGCCGCAGCGGCCGTCCGGGCGCGGTCGGCCAGCCCAGTTCGTTCTCGTACCGGTGCCGGGCCCGGGCGTCCGGGCCGGCGCCCGGGCCTCCGGGCGGCGCGGCCGTGGCGGCGGGCCGGCGGGGCGGGGGGACCGAGGTCGTCACGGGGACGGAGCCAGCCATGCCCACTGCAACCGCCGCGGCGGCATCCGGGTTACGCTGGGTGCGCCGTCGGCTGCGAAGAGTGCCGGTGGAAGGGGCGCGTGGGGGTCCGGGGAGACGCAAGGCTGTTCGCCCGTAGCGGAGGGAACCGGTGCGCGCGGCATGGAGTGTCAGTCCCTGCGGGTAAGACATCCCTAGTGGGAGGGGGCGACACGCAGAACGGGCCGTCTCACGTTCGCCAACGGCGTACTGGCGAGTGGGGTAACTGCCTGGCCTGCGGGAACATCGTCTCGCACCATCGGGTTGGAGCAGATGTCGGCGCACACGGTCAGGAGGCCATCGACGGTGTCGGCAGTTGGAATGAGCGGTCCCCGCTTGCGGGACTAAGCTGCGGAAGGACAGGGAGGGGAAGTTCCCCCCACTGCCTGACCGCTCTGAGGAGCGATTAACGATGTTCGAGAGGTTCACCGACCGCGCGCGGCGGGTTGTCGTCCTGGCTCAGGAAGAAGCCCGGATGCTCAACCACAACTACATCGGCACCGAGCACATCCTCCTGGGTCTCATCCACGAGGGCGAAGGTGTCGCCGCTAAGGCCCTGGAGAGCCTCGGCATTTCGCTTGAGGCGGTCCGCCAGCAGGTGGAGGAGATCATCGGTCAGGGCCAGCAGGCTCCGTCCGGGCACATCCCCTTCACCCCCCGTGCCAAGAAGGTCCTGGAGCTGTCGCTCCGCGAGGCTCTTCAGCTGGGCCACAACTACATCGGCACGGAGCACATCCTGCTCGGCCTGATCCGTGAGGGCGAGGGCGTCGCGGCCCAGGTCCTGGTCAAGCTGGGCGCAGACCTCAACCGGGTGCGGCAGCAGGTCATCCAGCTGCTCTCCGGTTACCAGGGCAAGGAGACCGCCACCGCGGGCGGCCCGGCCGAGGGCACCCCCTCGACCTCTCTGGTCCTGGACCAGTTCGGCCGGAACCTCACCCAGGCCGCTCGTGAGTCCAAGCTCGACCCGGTCATCGGGCGCGAGAAGGAGATCGAGCGGGTCATGCAGGTGCTGTCCCGCCGCACGAAGAACAACCCGGTCCTGATCGGTGAGCCGGGCGTCGGCAAGACCGCCGTCGTCGAGGGCCTCGCCCAGGCCATCGTCAAGGGCGAGGTGCCCGAGACCCTCAAGGACAAGCACCTCTACACGCTGGACCTCGGCGCCCTGGTCGCCGGCTCCCGCTACCGCGGTGACTTCGAGGAGCGCCTGAAGAAGGTGCTCAAGGAGATCCGCACCCGCGGCGACATCATCCTGTTCATCGACGAGCTGCACACGCTGGTCGGTGCGGGTGCCGCCGAGGGCGCCATCGACGCGGCGAGCATCCTGAAGCCGATGCTGGCCCGCGGCGAACTCCAGACCATCGGTGCGACCACGCTGGACGAGTACCGCAAGCACCTGGAGAAGGACGCGGCCCTCGAGCGCCGCTTCCAGCCCATCCAGGTCGCCGAGCCGTCCCTGCCGCACACGATCGAGATCCTCAAGGGCCTGCGCGACCGGTACGAGGCGCACCACCGCGTCTCGATCACGGACGAGGCCCTGGTCCAGGCGGCCACCCTGGCCGACCGGTACATCTCGGACCGCTTCCTGCCGGACAAGGCGATCGACCTGATCGACGAGGCCGGTTCCCGGATGCGCATCCGCCGGATGACCGCTCCGCCGGACCTGCGCGAGTTCGACGAGAAGATCGCCGGCGTCCGCCGGGACAAGGAGTCCGCGATCGACTCGCAGGACTTCGAGAAGGCCGCCTCGCTGCGCGACAAGGAGAAGCAGCTCCTCGCCGCCAAGGCGAAGCGGGAGAAGGAGTGGAAGGCCGGCGACATGGACGTCGTCGCCGAGGTCGACGGCGAGCTGATCGCCGAGGTCCTCGCCACGGCCACCGGCATCCCGGTCTTCAAGCTGACCGAGGAGGAGTCCAGCCGCCTGCTCCGCATGGAGGAGGAGCTGCACAAGCGGGTCATCGGCCAGAACGACGCCGTCAAGGCGCTGTCGAAGGCGATCCGCCGTACCCGCGCCGGCCTGAAGGACCCGAAGCGTCCGGGTGGCTCGTTCATCTTCGCCGGCCCGTCCGGTGTCGGTAAGACCGAGCTGTCCAAGGCGCTCGCCGAGTTCCTCTTCGGTGACGAGGACGCCCTGATCTCCCTCGACATGTCGGAGTTCAGCGAGAAGCACACGGTCTCCCGCCTCTTCGGTTCGCCCCCCGGCTACGTGGGCTACGAGGAGGGCGGCCAGCTGACGGAGAAGGTGCGCCGCAAGCCGTTCTCGGTCGTCCTGTTCGACGAGGTCGAGAAGGCCCACCCGGACATCTTCAACTCGCTGCTGCAGATCCTGGAGGACGGTCGCCTGACCGACTCCCAGGGCCGGGTCGTGGACTTCAAGAACACGGTCATCATCATGACGACCAACCTCGGCACCCGGGACATCTCCAAGGGCTTCAACCTCGGCTTCGCCGCCGCGGGTGACACGAAGACCAACTACGAGCGCATGAAGAACAAGGTGTCGGACGAGCTGAAGCAGCACTTCCGCCCCGAGTTCCTCAACCGCGTCGACGACGTGGTCGTCTTCCCGCAGCTGACGCAGGAGGACATCCTGCGGATCGTCGACCTGATGGTCGGCAAGGTGGACGAGCGCCTGAAGGACCGGGACATGGGCATCGAGCTGTCCCAGTCCGCCAAGGAGCTGCTGTCCAAGAAGGGTTACGACCCGGTGCTGGGCGCCCGGCCGCTGCGCCGCACGATCCAGCGCGAGATCGAGGACACGCTCTCGGAGAAGATCCTCTTCGGCGAGCTGCGTCCCGGTCACATCGTGGTCGTGGACACCGAGGGCGAGGGCGACGCCGCCACCTTCACCTTCCGCGGTGAGGAGAAGTCGGCCCTGCCGGACGCCCCGCCGATCGAGCAGGCCGCGGGTGGGGCGGGTCCCAACCTGAGCAAGGACGCGTAAGCCTCCGGCGGTTCGACCGACGTGAAGGGGCCGGTGCCTTTGGGCACCGGCCCCTTCAGCGTTGCCTACGTGCGGGGTTACGACAACTGTCCGTCGTAGTCCGGGAGCTTGAAGGTCTTCTCGGCGTGGCCGCCGGAGAGGTCCGTGGTGTTGTTGCCTATGTTCGCGATGATCGTGTAGCCGTCGTTCTCTATGCCGACGCGCTGGGCGGTCTTGTAGGCGGCGACGTCCTTGAAGAGGTCGGTCAGGCCGCGGACGTGGAGGCCGGCGACCTCATAGCCGTCGTGTTCGAGGTTGTACTCGGTGGGCCAGTACAGGACGCCGGGACGGGCGGTGACGAAGAAGAGGGAGACGCCGCGCTCCTGGGCGTAGCGGGCGACGTCGAGGACGGGCCGGTTGGCGGGCTGGGGGTAGCTGAAGCCGAAGTCGGTCTCCAGCGTGGTGTTGTCGATGTCGAAGACGATCGCCTGCTTCTCGCCGGGCCGGGCGGCGGCGATGCGTTGCTTGAGGTAGGGCAGGGCCTGGTCCATGACGGCCTGGCAGTCCTTCTGCCAGGTGGCGTGGTCGACCTTCGCGGCCGTGATGCCGGCCGCGGCCGGGGCCGGGGCGGCCTGCGCCGGGGCGGCCTGTACGGCCACGGCGGCCAGCGCGGCCAGCGCGACGGCGGTCACGGAGCTGCGGCGCGCCCAGGGGCGTCTGGTCATCGGTGGGGGTCCTCTCACGTCCGTACGCGTGTCCGTACGCGTCCTGAAGGTCAGGGGCATGATCCGAGCCGAGGATGGCGCGAGAGGAACCGTAGGGTTACCGGACGGTAGGTGGATAGAGGTCTGCGTCACAATTACGTGCTCGTCGGTTTATCGGGCCGGTGACATGCCGCACAGGAGGTACGTCACCTACTAAGCCACCCGGTGAACGGAAATAGGCGGATAAAAGGGATTTTCTTCGCGGAAGTCGGCCGCGGGAAGCGAGGGAAAGCCCGACGTCAGGCGCGGTGGCCACCAGGCGCGGCGGGTGTCAAGAATCGGCCGTTTTCGCCGGGCATCTACTACTCGATGCCGTAGAGGGGCCCTTTGTCAGCGCTCGGGGTGCTCGGTTACCAAGTAATGGCCGCTGCGGTGGATGTCTTCGACGGACGTCCGTGTGCCGGGTGGCCGACCAGTCCCCGAGTTCACGAGGTCACGATGTTCCGACGCTTCACGTCCCGCTCCGCCCGTACGTCCTCGCTCCGCACCCGCGTGGCCGTCATGGCCGCCGGTCTCGGCGCCACGGCCGTCCTGGGCACCGGGGTCGCGAGCGCCGCCACCGCGTCCGCCACGTCCTGGGTCGACCCGGTGAGGCACTACACGCTCTCCGCCAGCTTCATGCAGGCCGGCGGTCACTGGGTCGCCAAGCACAGCGGCCAGGACTTCGCCGTGCCGACCGGCACCGAGGTCGTCGCCGCGCACGGCGGCACCGTCGTCAAGGCCGGTCCCAACGGCGCCGGCGACGGCCCGGCGTACGGCAACGCCGTCGTCATCAAGCACGGCAACGGCACCTACTCGCAGTACGCGCACCTGTCCCGCATCGACGTGCGGATCGGCCAGGTCGTGGCGACCGGCCAGCACATCGCGCTGTCCGGCTCCACCGGCAACTCCACCGGCCCGCACCTGCACTTCGAGATCCGCACCACCCCGAACTACGGCTCCGCCGTCAACCCGGTCGCGTTCCTGCGCGCCCACGGCGTGACGGTCTGACCTAGTCCTTGTGGCGGGCGTGTTCGTGCGCCTGCCGGATCATGTCCAAGGCGACTTCGAGAACGGCTTCGCGCCGCTTCTCGGAGTCGCCTTCGACGTCCTGCAGCACGAACATCCCGGCGTGCAGCGTGAACATCGCGCTGACCGAGCGCACCTGGTCCACCAGCTCCGCCTCCGGGGTGATGAGGATGTCCCGCAGGCCGCGCATCCGGTCCTTGAAGGTGTCGCCGATGCGCAGTTCGCGTACCGTCGCCTGGTTCTCCTGCATGAAGCGGAACAGCGGTTCCGCGCCCGCCAGCGCCTCGCTGTAGCGGCGGATGATCTCCTCTTTGGTCTCCAGGGTGCCCGGCTGTCCTCTGCCCCACTCGATGAGGTCCTCGATCGGCTGCGTCAGGTCCTCGAAGAGGCTGACGATGATCTCTTCCTTCGTCTTGAAGTGGTAGTACAGCGCCGCCTTGGTCACGTCGAGGCGCTCGGCGATCTCCCGCAGGGAGGTCTTCTCGTAGCCCTGCTCCGCGAAGAGTTCGAGGGCCACGTCCTGGATGCGCTGGCGGGTGTTGCCGCGGCGCTGCTGCTTGGTGCCGTCCATGGTGCCGCCCATCCTCGTACTCCTCGCGCTTCCGCGAAACTTACTTGACGCCCGGCTAGTAAGCCGTCTACCTTCCCAGTGTAGTGAGAACTAGCCGGGCGGCAAGTAAGTATCGCCCTGGGGGAAACGGGAAGATGATGGCGGACACGGTAGAAGGCGTCATAGCGGGCAAACGGCCCAGAAGCGTGCGAGTAGTGCTTCTTGCGCTCATGATCGCGATGATGCTCGCGATGCTCGACAACATGATCGTGGGCACGGCGATGCCCACGATCGTGGGTGACCTGGGCGGCCTGGAGCACCTCTCCTGGGTCGTCACCTCCTACACCCTGGCCACCGCGGCCTCGACCCCGGTCTGGGGCAAGCTCGGTGACATGTACGGGCGCAAGGGGGCCTTCCTCAGCTCGATCGTGATCTTCCTCATCGGCTCGGCGCTGAGCGGCATGGCCCAGGACATGGGCCAGCTGATCGGGTTCCGGGCGGTGCAGGGACTCGGCGCCGGCGGTCTCATGGTCGGCGTCATGGCGATCATCGGCGACCTCGTGCCGCCTCGGGAGCGGGGCAAGTACCAGGGCATGATGGCCGGCGTGATGGCGCTGGCGATGATCGGCGGCCCGCTGGTCGGCGGCACCATCACCGACAACTGGGGCTGGCGCTGGGCCTTCTACATCAACCTGCCGCTGGGCGCGGTCGCCCTCGCGCTGGTCACCGTCGTGCTCCAGCTGCCGAGGAAGCGGTCCAACGCGGGCATCGACTACCTGGGCGTGGTCCTGCTGACCGTCGGCATCACCGCGATCGTGCTGGTCACGACCTGGGGCGGTACCGAGTACGCCTGGACCTCCGCGCGGATCATGGAGCTGATCGGCATCGGCGTGGCCGCGCTGATCGGGTTCGTGTTCTGGCAGACCAAGGCCGCCGAGCCGGTGCTGCCGCTGCACATCTTCAAGAGCCGCAACTTCACTTTGATGGCCGTCATCGGTTTCATCACCGGCTTCGTGATGTTCGGTGCCACGCTGTTCCTGCCGCTGTACCAGCAGGCCGTGCAGGGCGCCTCCGCGACCAACTCCGGCCTGCTGCTCCTGCCGATGCTCGGCGCGATGCTCGTGACCTCGATGATCGCCGGACGGATCACCACCAGCAGCGGCCGCTACAAGATCTTCCCGATCGTCGGCGGCGCACTGATGATCGTCGGTCTGTATCTGCTGTCGACGATGGACACCGGCACGAGCCGGTTCACCTCCGGCGTCTACATGGCCGTGGTCGGCGCCGGCATGGGCTGCCTGATGCAGATCACCATGCTGGTCGCGCAGAACAGCGTGCGGATGAGGGACATGGGCGTGGCGTCCTCCTCGGCCACCCTGTTCCGTACGCTCGGCTCCTCCTTCGGCGTCGCCATCATGGGCGCGCTGTTCAACCACCGCGTCCAGGACGTCATGGCCGAGCGGGCCGGCGGCCCGGGCTCGAAGATCACCGCCAAGTCGGCGCAGCTGGACGCGGACAGCCTGAGCAAGCTGCCGGCGGCGGTCCGCGAGGCCTACCAGCACGCGGTGTCCTCCGGCACGCACTCCGCGTTCCTGCTCGGCGCCGTGATCGCGGTGCCGGTGCTGATCGCGGCCCTGTTCGTCAAGGAGGTGCCGCTCAAGGGCGGACCGAAGGCCTCCGGCGAGGGCGCCGAAGCGGCACCGCAGCCGGTGATCGAGGCCGTCTGAGCCACCCCGTCCCCGAAGGCCCCGGCGCGTGTCCGCCGCCGGGGCCTTCGGCGTTTTTTGGGCCCTGGCCGTTCGCACCCGCCTCCGGCATCGCGGCGCCGCCGGCGCCGCGCGGGAGCCGCGGACCTCCCCTCCGGGCGGCGGAACGGGTCGCGCGGGCCGGAGGAACGGCCGCGACGCCCGGCGCCCACCGGCCGGGGGAGCGGGACGCGGGTCCGCGTGCCTCGGCGCAGGGTGTGGCCGTGTGCCTCAGCGCAGGACGCGGCCGTCGTTGGTGCTCCGTCCCGGCCCGCGGGCCGGGACGCCTGTGACCGACCTGCCCGCTCCCTCCGCCGCTGCTTCTCCGGCCGGGGGAGCGGGACGGCGGGGCCGCGCGCGTCAGCGCAGGTTGTGGCCGTCGCCGGTGCTCCCCGTGGGCCGGCCGGGACTCCCGTGACCGACCCGCCCGCTCCCGGCGCCGTTCCGCGTCCCGGTCGCCGTCCTTCGCTAGTTCCCCCCGGACACCGGCAGCACCGGATAGCTGCCCGTGTTGGTGGGGGCGTGCTCCGGGAGCCACAGGACGGCGACCGCGCCCTCGGCGGGCAGGTGGGCGGGGGTGCCGGCGGGTCGGACGTTGCGGAAGGTCAGCCGGGCGCCGAGGACGCGGGCCTGGCCGGCCGCGATGGTCAGGCCCAGCCCGTGGCCCTGCCCGGCGCGGTCCTTGCTGCCGGTGCGGAACCGGCTCGGCCCCTCCGCCAGCAGCTCCTCGGGGAAACCGGGGCCGTGGTCGCGGACCCGGATGACCCGGCCCTCCACGGTGACCTCGATCGGCGGCCGGCCGTGCCGGGCGGCGTTGGCGAGCAGGTTGAAGAGCACCCGCTCCAGCCGCCGCGGATCGGTGGTGACCTCCGACTCGTGCACCACGCGCACGGCGATCTCCGGGTCCTTGGCGGCCACCCGGCGCGCCACGAACTCGCCCAGCACGATGTCCTGCAGCTCCGCCCGCTCCGAGGCGCTGTCCAGCCGGGCCACCTCCAGCACGTCCTCGACCAGCGTGCGCATCGCCTTCGCCCGGTCCAGGACCAGTTCCGTGGGCCGGCCGGGCGGCAGCAGTTCCGCCGCCGTCAGCAGTCCGGTCACCGGGGTGCGCAGCTCGTGCGCGATGTCGGCGGTGACCCGCCGCTCGGCCTCCAGCCGCTGCCGCAGCGCGTCCGCCATGGCGTCCACCGCGCGCGCGAGATCGTCGGTCTCGTCCCGTACGACCCCGCCGATGGCCTCCCGCACCCGGACCTCGGTCTCGCCCTTGGCGACCTGGTTCGCGGCGGCCGCCGCCTTCCGCAGCCGGCGGGACAGCTGCCCGCCGATCAGCACGCCGAGCGCGCTGCCGCCGAGCACGACCGCGACCGAGCCGATGACGAGGGCCTGGTCCAGGTCCCTCAGCATGTCGACGCTGCGGTCCGGCAGATGCAGGTGTACGGACAGCACGTGTCCGCCCTTCACCGGGACGGCCGCCCAGACGTCCGGGTCCTTGCCGTGCCGGGAGACGTCACTGGCCCGCCGGCCCCGCTCGACGCTCTCGCGCAGCGCGTCCGGCAGCTCGGGGTCGTCGATCTGGACGTAGGGGAAGACCGGCCCCCGGTTCAGTTCGTAGTTGCGCTGGGCCAGCACCAGGCGGTCGTTGGCCAGCTCGCGCGCGTTGTCCAGCATCGAGACCCGGGCCGCGTTGTGCACGACCAGGCTCAGTACGACCGCCACCAGACCGGCCACCAGCGCGATCGCCGCGCTCAGCTTCCATCTGAGCCCCGTGCGCAGTCCCGCGCGCTCCATGCGCCGGACCGGGTGCCGCAGGATCCCCCGCATACCGCCTCGCTCACGCCTTCAGCTTGTAGCCGAAGCCGCGGACCGTCTCGATCCGGTCCTGGCCGATCTTCTGCCGCAGCCGCTGCACATGCACGTCCACGACCCGGGTGTCACCGCCCCAGCCGTAGTCCCACACGCGTTCCAGCAGCTTGTCGCGGGAGAGGACGGTGCCCGGCGCGGAGGAGAACTCCAGCAGCAGCCGCATCTCGGTCGGGGTGAGCGCCACCGGCTGCCCGGCCCGCCGTACCTCCATGCCCTCGGTGTCGATCTCCAGGTCCCCGAAGGCCAGCGTGCCGGTGACCGCGGCCCCGGTCTCCTGCGCCCGCTCCCCGCCCGCGTGCCCGAAGCGGCGCAGCACCGCTCGGATCCGCGCGACCAGCACGGCACCGTCGAACGGCTTGGTCACGTAGTCGTCGGCGCCCGCCTCCAGGCCGAGGACGACGTCGATGGAGTCGGCGCGCGCCGACAGCATGATCACCGGCACGGTCGACTCGTCCCGGATCCGCCGGCACAGGCTGACCCCGTCCAGGCCCGGCACCATGACGTCCAGCAGGGCGATGTCGGGTCGGTCCGCCCGGAACGCCTCCAGGCCGGACAGGCCGTCGGGCATCGCGGTGACCGCGAAGCCGTCCCGCTCCAGGGCGAGCTGGGTGGCCTCGCGGATGACGTCGTCGTCCTCGACGAACAGGACGTGGGTCTGGTCTGCCATCCCGGTGCTCTCAGTCCTCATGGTGTGCGTGTGGGGGGTCAGGTGGCCGGCACGGGCCGCGGGGTGCCGTCGGCGGACTTGCCGTACTCGTTGCGGGTGGGCTTGCCCGGGACGAACCGGCCCGCCTTCCAGGTGTAGGGGGTCACGATGTCACCGGACGGGCTGGAGATCGGGTCGTCCTGCTCGTAATACTGCCGGGTCACCGACAGCGTGCCGCGGTCGATCTCCGCGTAGACCGGGGACTCCTCGCTCTTGAAGACGTTGCGGAACACGCCGCCGTCGTCCCGGTACACGTACGAGCCGATGCCGACCCAGTCCGCGCAGGTCATCACGTTGATGACGACGTCGTCCACCGGGGCGTCGGTGAGATCGGCGTACGAGACGTCGACCTGGTAGTCGTCGCCGTCGCACGGCTTCAGCTCCCGTTTGACCGCCGCCGACACCTCGGGGTCGCGCTTGAGCAGCGCCACGGCGTCCACCCGGCGGAACTTGCCGAAGGAGGTGCTGGGGGAGGGGACGGGAGCGGCGGCGGCGTCCGCCGCCGCCGAGGCGTGCGCCGGGCCCTCGTCCCGGGCGCCGGTGCCCCCGCTGCCGCAGGCGGCGAGGAAAAGGGCGAGGGCGGCGAGCGCGGCCCCCACCGCGATCACCGCCTGCGAACTCCCTCGGACCCCGTCGGGTCCGGCCCCGGTCAGGCCGCGCAACGCTCCCGCTCCTCACGCTCCAGCGCGCGTGCGTCCAGATCGCGGGCCTCCAGCTCCTCACGGAGCCGGGCGAGCGCCCGGTGCAGCGTGCTCTTGACCGTACCGGCCGACATGCCGAGGGCCGCGGCCGTCTCCTCTGTGGACATCTGCTCCCAGTGTCGCAGCACCACGACACTGCGCTGCTTCGGTGCGAGCACCTTCAGGACGTCCATCAGCAGGGCCCGGTCCGCGTGCTGCTCGGTGGAGTCCGACACGGAGGCGTCCGGCAGCTGCTCGGTCGGCACCTCCTCCAGCTTGCGCGCCCGCCACCACTCGGTCCGCGTGTTGATCATGACCCGGCGCAGATAGGCGTCGGCGAGCCGCTTGTCGGCGATGCCCTCCCAGCGGCCGTACGTCCGCACCAGCGCGGTCTGCAGCAGGTCCTGGGCGTCGACCGGGTCCGGTACCAGCCGGCGGGCACTGCGCAGCAGCGCGTCCTGCCGGGTGCGGACGTACTCCTCGAATTCGAGCACCTCGCCCTGCGCCATGATCAACCGCCTCCGTTCCCCGTTGTGCCTCCGGCTCCTGCCGGAAGTCCCGCTGTCTCCGTGCCCGGTGGTCCGCCGGGCACGGAGAAGAAGCTACGGAGCGGTTGTCACGGGGCTGTGCGGACCAGCCTGCGGCTGGCAATCGGCTATCCGTCGGTTGTGTAACGGAAGCCGGAACAGGGTAGAGCGCAGGAGAGTTACGTCCCTTTGTCGGGCGTTATGCCGCATTGGTTCCTTCGTAACGTACGCCCCGGGACTGTGACCTGGCTGTGCGTCAGGCCAGCGGCAGCCGGTACAGACCGCCGGGCAGCGGCTCCACCAGACCGTCCGCGACCAGCCCGTCCAGCGCGCGGGCCCGCTGCACCGGCTCGTGCCACACCCGGTCCAGCGCCGCCTGCGGCACCGGCGCGTGCGCCTCGCGCAGCACGGCCAGCAGCTTGCCGCGCACCTGCCGGTCCGTGCCGGCGTACGTCTGTCCGCGCCGCGGCGGCCCGGAGTGCTCCGGCTTGCCCGCCAGCCGCCAGGCGCACTGCCCGGCGATCGGGCACCGCCCGCACCCCTCGTTCTTCGCCGTGCACACCAGCGCGCCCAGCTCCATGGAGGCGGCGGCCCACCGCGCGGCGGTCCGCTCGTCCGCGGGCAGCAGTTCCCGGGCCAGGCGCCGCTCGGCGGCCGTGGTGGCGTTCGGCGGGTACTGCACCCCGGTCACCGCCCGCGCGATCACCCGGCGCACATTGGTGTCCAGCACCGCGTGCCGCTGCCCGTACGCGAAGGAGGCGACGGCCGCCGCCGTGTACTCGCCGATCCCGGGCAGCGCCAGCAGCTGCGCGTGGTCCGTCGGCACGTCCCCGCCGTGCCGCTCCGTTATGGCGACCGCGGCGCCGTGCAGCCGCAGGGCGCGGCGCGGATAGCCGAGCCGGCCCCAGGCGCGCACCGCCTCGCCCGGTGCCTCCTTCGCCAGGTCGGCCGGGCGCGGCCAGCGGGTCAGCCACTCCTCGTAGACGGGCAGCACCCGGCTCACCGGGGTTTGCTGGAGCATGAACTCGCTGACCATCACGCCCCACGGGCCCGCCTCCGGGCGGCGCCAGGGGAGGTCACGGGCATGGGCGTCGAACCAGGCGATCACGGGGGCGTGGAGCTTCTCAGTCATGGCCCTTCGATCCTGCCACGGCCGGCCGGGAGTCGTGCGTGAGGGCGTGGTCACCGAGCGTGGCGGAACCCGAAGAACCGCGCCGCCCAACGCAGTTACCGAAATGATGATCCGGAAAAGTTCACTCCGGCGCGGCGGGTGACGCGAGCATGCGCGGCGATCTCTCGTACAGTTTGGGCCGTGGGATCTCTGCGCAATCCGGTCGGGCCGCTTCCCTCCTCCATCTACTGGCGTCGGAGGGTCGTACTGCTGTCCGTGGTCGCCCTGTTGGCGCTCGTGATCATCCTGATCGTCACCACCGGCGGCGGAGGCGGCGGGAAGAACACCGCCGGGCCCGACGGCAAGAACCCCACGCACACCATCACACCCGGACCGAGCCCGTCCGGCTCCGCGATCAGCCAACACCCGGGCGGACGCGAGGAGTCGGGCGGCGGGGACACCGGCGGCGGCGCGGACTCCGGAAGCTCCGGTGACGGCGGCG
This sequence comes from Streptomyces sp. SCL15-4, assembly GCF_033366695.1. Classification (NCBI taxonomy): domain Bacteria; kingdom Bacillati; phylum Actinomycetota; class Actinomycetes; order Kitasatosporales; family Streptomycetaceae; genus Streptomyces; species Streptomyces sp. SCL15-4. The sequence goes on along the minus strand of NZ_JAOBTQ010000001.1, from coordinate 3,805,237 downwards.
CCTCCGGGACGGCTTCGGGCTCCGGCGGCTCGTCCGGGGCCGGCGGTTCCGCCGGAACGGCCGGTTCCGCCGGCGCGGGCACGGGTTCCGGCGGTGCCGCCGTCGCCGCGGGCGACGCGCTCCCCGGGTCCTCCGCGCTGCCCGACTGCACCTCCGGCGCGGTGACGTTGAGCCTGCGCAGCCTCCGCAACTCCTACTCGCCCGACCAGACCCCGACCTTCGAACTCACCGCGAAGAACGGCTCGTCGGCGGACTGCAAGGTCGATCTCGGCCCGAAGCGCGCCGTGTTGACGATCACGCCGGCGGACGGCGACGACGCCTTCTGGTCCTCCGACGACTGCCCCAAGGGGCCGGGCAGCCTGGCCTTCCGGGTGCCGGCCGGGCAGAGCATCACCTACACCGTGAAGTGGGACCGCGAGCCCGGCGCGGCGCACTGCGCAACGCCGTCCGGCGGTTCGGCCAAGCCGGGTACGTACCTGCTGGAGGCCAAGGCGCCCGGGTACGGCAAGCTCCAGGCGTCGTTCGTACTGACGGCGGACTGACGGCACCGAAGGAGCGCGGGGCCGCGACGCCACGCGGCGCAGCCGCCTGGCGAACCGCTCCGGCTCAGACGTACCGCTCCAGGATCGACGACTCCGCCAGCCGCGACAGCCCTTCCCGTACGCTGCGCGCCCGCGCCTCGCCCACGCCGTCCACGGTCTGCAGGTCGTCCACGCTCGCGGCCAGCAGCTTCTGCAGGCCGCCGAAGTGCTCCACCAGCCGGTCGATGATGGCGCCCGGCAGCCGCGGCACCTTGGCCAGCAGCCGGAAACCGCGCGGCGAGACCGCCGAGTCCAGCGACTCGGGCGACGCGGTATAGCCCAGCGCACGCGCCACCGTGCCCAGTTCCAGCAGCTCCGCGTGGGTCAGGGCGTCCAGCTCGGCCAGCGCCTCCTCGACCGTGCGGGACCGCTTCGCCGTCGGCTCGGGCACATAGTCGCGGACGACCAGCTCGCGGTCCGGCTCCACGCCGGCGATCAACTCCTCCAGCTGGAGCGCGAGAAGCCGGCCGTCGGTGCCCAGCTCGACCACGTACTCGGCGATCTCGGTGGCGATCCGGCGGACCATCTCCAGCCGCTGCGCGACCGCCGAGACGTCCCGGACCGTCACCAGGTCCTCGATCTCCAGCGCCGACAGCGTGCCCGCGACCTCGTCCAGCCGCAGCTTGTACCGCTCCAGGGTCGCCAGCGCCTGGTTCGCGCGGGACAGGATCGCCGCGGAGTCCTCCAGGACGCGCCGCTGACCGTCCACGTACAGGGCGATCAGCCGCATCGACTGGGAGACCGAGACCACCGGGAAACCGACCTGCTTGCTCACCCGGTCCGCGGTGCGGTGCCGCGTGCCCGTCTCCTCCGTGGGGATCGTCGGGTCCGGCACCAGCTGCACGCCGGCCCGCAGGATCTTCGACAGGTCCGACGACAGCACGATGCCGCCGTCCAGCTTGCACAGCTCCCGCAGCCGGGTGGCCGTGAACTCGACGTCCAGCACGAACCCGCCCGTGCACATCGCCTCGACCGTCTTGTCCGAGCCGAGGACGATGAGACCGCCGGTGTTGCCGCGCAGCACCCGCTCCAGGCCGTCCCGCAGGGGCGTACCCGGTGCCACGGCGCTCAGCGAGGCGCGCATCAGACCATCGGAACCGGCACTCCCACCGGACTTGCCGGGAGCCGCTGCCCGGTCGTTGGCTGCCACTGCACTCCTCCGGTCGCAGGTTCTGACGCGCCCCCGCACCCGCACTCGGTTCGTACGGACGGGCGGGACCTGGGCAAAGTCTACCGGCGCTCCTCCGCCTCCCGTGGGGCCTCCCGGCGACGGGAGCGCGGCAGAACCCGCAGCGCGTCCCCCATGTCGGCGACCTCCAGCACCTTCATGCCGGCCGGCACCTTCCCCGGATCGGACGGCACGAGCGCGTGCGTGAAGCCCAGCCGGTGCGCCTCGGCGAGCCTGCGCTGCACGCCCGTGACCCGTCTGACCTCGCCGGCCAGCCCCACCTCGCCGATCGCCACCAGGTTCTTCGGCAGCGGGGTGTCGCTGGCGGCGGAGGCGAGCGCGAGCGCGATGGCGAGGTCGGCGGCGGGCTCGGACAGCTTCACCCCGCCGACCGTCGCGGAGTAGATGTCCCGCTTGCCGAGCGCGCTGATCCGGCCGCGCTGCTCCAGCACGGCCAGCATCATCGACACCCGCGAGGTCTCCAGACCGGACGTGGTGCGCCGCGGGGAGGGGATCTGCGAGTCCACGGTCAGCGCCTGCACCTCGGCCACCAGCGGGCGGCGGCCCTCCAGGGTGACGGTCAGGCAGGTGCCCGGCACCGGCTCGGCGCGGCGGGTCAGGAACAGGCCGCTGGGGTCGGCGAGGCCCGTGATGCCCTCGTCGTGCAGCTCGAAGCAGCCGACCTCGTCCGTCGCCCCGTACCGGTTCTTCACGCCCCGCACCAGGCGCAGGCGCGCGTGCCGGTCGCCCTCGAAGTGCAGCACGACGTCCACCAGGTGTTCCAGCAGGCGGGGGCCGGCGATGGCACCGTCCTTGGTGACGTGGCCCACCAGCAGCGTGGACATGCCGCGCTCCTTGGAGGCGCGGATCAGGGCGCCGGCCACCTCCCGGACCTGCGCCATGCCGCCGGGCGCGCCGTCGATCTCGGGCGAGGCGACCGTCTGCACCGAGTCGAGGATCAGCAGGGACGGCTTGACCTCGTCCAGGTGGCCGAGGACGGCGGCCAGGTCGGTCTCCGCGGCCAGGTACAGATGGTCGTCCAGGGCGCCGATGCGGTCGGCGCGCAGCCGCACCTGGCTCGCCGACTCCTCGCCGGTGACGTAGAGGGTGCGGTGCTCGGCGCTCGCCGACTTGGCGGCCACGTCCAGCAGCAGGGTCGACTTGCCGACGCCCGGCTCGCCCGCGAGCAGGACGACCGCGCCCGGCACGAGGCCGCCGCCGAGCACCCGGTCCAGCTCGGGCACGCCGGTGGCGCGGGCGGTGGCCTGCCGGCCGTCGACCTGGCCGATGGGCAGCGCGGAGGTGCTCACCCGGCCCGGCGCCGTCGTGCGGACCGCGGGCGCGCCGTACTCCTCGACCGTGCCCCACGCCTGGCATTCGGGGCAGCGGCCGAGCCACTTGGCCGTCTGCCAGCCGCACTCCGTGCAGCGGTACGACGGGCGGTCCTTGGTGGTCTTGGTACGGGCAGCCATGCGGAAACCGTAGCCCCCGGCACTGACAACGGGACCGGGCCGATCACTTCCCGGCCGGTCGCTGCCGGGCTCCGGGCGCGGAACACGGCCTCCTTGTCCCCTTATGAGGGATCGTTTCACCCGTATGGATTAAAACTGCTCAAGGTTCCCGAAGGGGCACTCCAGTGCCGCCTACGGTCGCACGGGTGATGAGCAGCAGCCCGGAGACCACCACCCGCACCGCCGGGGCGCGCCAGGCGCGGAACGAGTCGTGCGACGCGCGGCGGGAGGCGCGTGAGGCACGAGAAGCACGCGAGGCCCGTGAGGCGCGCGACCGTGCCGCCGCGCGCACCATCGCCCAGCGCACGCCGGCGCCCTACGACCCGTATCTGGACGGCCTGTTCACCTACTGCCTGTCGGTGCTGTGCGACCACGACGCGGCCACCGCCGCCCTCGCCGACGCCCTCGCCGTGGCCGGCCGGCGCGGCCACCGCCTCCCCGAGTCCCCCGACGACCTCAGAGCCTGGCTCTACGCCCTGTCCCGCTGGGCCTGCCTGCGCAAGCTGGCCGAGACGAAGCAGAAGCGCCAGGGAGCGCACGCGGCGGGCCGGAGCGGGGCCGCCGGGGGCGGGAGCGGGGCAGGGCCCGACGCGGGGGCGGGTGCCGGGGTGGTGCCCGGGGCGGGGCGCGGTGTCGCGGCCGGGATCGGGGCGGGCCTCGGCGAAGAGGCCGGCGGAGGTGCCGGGAAGGGCGTCCCGGAGACGGCTCGCGTGCCGGAGGCCGAGGAGCGGCGGCGCCGCGAACTCGCCCTGTTGGCCTGGCCGGAGGCGGCCGGTACCACTCCCGAGCAGCGCGAGGCCCTGGAACTCGCCGTCCGCCACCACCTCGCCGCCCACGAGGTCGCCGCCGTCCTCGGCCTGCAGCCCGCCGCCGCCCGGGAGCTGCTCGCCTCCGCCGCCTGCGAGGTGGAGCGGACCCGCGCGGCCTTCGCCGTCGTCGAGGCGGGCGGCTGCCCGGGCGTGGCCCATCTCACCGGCGACAGCCGGCCGGCCCTGAGCGCGGCCCTGCGCCGCGAGCTGGTCCGGCACGTGGACGACTGTCCGCGCTGCCGCCGCACCGCCGAGCGCGCCGTCCCCGGCCGCTGGCCCGGCGCCACGGTCACCCCCGCCGAGCTGCCCGTCCTCAAGGCGCCGCGCACGGCCCTGCACAGGGCGCTGGCGCACCAGCCGCGCGCGTGGGGTGCGGCCGTGCCCCGCTTCGACCGGCGTGGCTTCCCGATGGACGCCAAGGACCGGGCGGCCCGCCGCGACCGGATGCGCGCGCGTGCCGTCACGACGACGGTGGTCGCCACGGTCGTCGCCGCGCCCGTCCTCGCGCTCTGGGCCGCGTACCGCGGCGGACCGGCCGGGCAGGACGACGGGCCGTCCGCGACCGCCCGCGAGGCACAGGGGCCCGACGCGCTCGGCGACGGCCCCGCCGGCGGCTACCGGAACGCGGGGAACGCCGGGACGAAGGCGGGCCCGCGTATCGGCAGCGACGGCAAGGCGGACGTCTCCGTGCAGGTCGTGAGTGTCGGCGGCACGGACGGGAGGGAGGCGGCGCGGCTGGCGGTCGGCGCGGCGAACGACGGGGACACCACGCTGATCACCCTCACCGCGTCCCCGGGGTCGTCCGGGATCCGCTGGTCGGTGTCCACGCCGGCCGCGTGGCTCTACTTCAGCCGCTCCTCGGGAACGCTGGCCCCCGGCCGGACGCTGACGGTCAAGGTGTACGTCGATCACCTCCGCGAGCCGTCCGGTCCCTGGCACGCGCGCGTGGCGGTGGCCCCGGCGGGCGCGGTGGTCTCCATCGACGGCTACGGCACGGCACCGGCCCGCCCCACCCCACGCCCTTCCTCCCCGCCCGCCTCTCCGGCCCCGTCCGCCTCCTCCGTCACCCCGCCCACCACCACTTCCCCGTCCCCGACCCCGACCCCGCCCCCGTCGGCCCCGCCGCCGTCCGCCCCGGACACCCCGGCTCCGACCCCCTCGGACACCGCGGTGCCGAGCCCTTCGGTGAGTTAGGGGCCGGGGGAGGGCGGCCGGGGCCGGAGAGAGGAGACGTCACGGCGCCGGTGCCGAGAACCCGGTCCGGTTACGCCACCGGATCCGCGGGATGCGGGGCCACCAGCGGCAGCCGGGAGGCCAGGCGCTGTTCGCACAGCTCGGCCAGGCGGTCGTAGCCGGCCTTGCCCATCAGCTCCGTGAGTTCGGCGCGGTAGGAGACGTACACCGGCTCGCCCGCACCGTGGGCCGATGTCGCCGAGGTGCACCACCAGTGCAGGTCGTGGCCGCCCGGGCCCCAGCCCCGGCGGTCGTACTCGCCGATGGACACCTGGAGCACGCGCGTGTCGTCCGGGCGCTCGATCCAGTCGTAGGTCCGCCGGACCGGCAGCTGCCAGCACACGTCCGGCTTGGTCTCCAGCGGCTCCCGTCCCTCCTTCAGGGCCAGGATGTGCAGCGAGCAGCCCGCGCCGCCCGCGAACCCCGGCCGGTTCTGGAAGATGCACGAACCCTGGAAGGGCCGCGTCTGCCGGGACCCCTCCTCGTCCTCGGAGATCCAGCCGTTCCGCGTGCCCTCGCCGTGGTGCTGCCAGATCTCCGGGGTGAGCCGCGCCACGTGCCCGGCGACCCGCTTCTCGTCGTCCTCGTCGGAGAAGTGCGCGCCCAGTGAGCAGCACCCGTCGTCCGCGCGCCCCGCCTGGATGCCCTGGCAGCCGCTGCCGAAGATGCAGTTCCAGCGAGAGGTCAGCCAGGTCAGATCGCAGCGGAAGACCTGCTCGTCGTCCGCCGGATCCGGGAACTCCACCCAGGCGCGGGCGAAGTCGAGCCCCTTCTCGTCGCTCACCCTCGCCTCCTCGGTGGTTTCGGCGGCCGCACGCTCTTCGCCCGCCTTGCCGACCTTGCCTGCTTTGTCGGCCTTCGCCTTTTTCGTCTTTGGCACCCGTCCAGGGTAAGTGGCCGGGACCCACCGGGGACACCGAGGACGGAGGTTCTGGCAGTAGGTTTCCGTACATGAGACTCGGTGTCCTGGACGTGGGTTCGAACACGGTGCATCTGCTGGTGGTGGACGCCCACCCCGGCGCGCGCCCGCTGCCCGCGCACTCCCACAAGGTCGAACTCCGGCTCGCCCAACTCCTCGACGGCAGCGGTGCCATCGGCGAGGACGGCATCGACAAGCTGACCGAGGTCGTGCGGGACGCGCTCCAGGCGGCCGAGGACAAGGGCGTCGAGGACCTGCTGCCGTTCGCGACCTCCGCCGTCCGCGAAGCCGGCAACGCCGACGACGTCCTCGGGCGCGTGGCCGACAAGACCGGCGTACGCCTCCAGGTCCTCAGCGGCGAGGAGGAGGCCCGGCTCACCTTCCTCGCCGTACGCCGCTGGTTCGGCTGGTCCGCCGGAAAGCTGCTGGTCCTGGACATCGGCGGCGGCTCCCTGGAGATCGCCTACGGCATGGACGAGGAGCCGGACGCGGCGGTCTCGCTGCCGCTCGGCGCCGGCCGCCTCACCGCCGGCTGGCTGCCCGGCGACCCGCCCGCCCCCGAGGACGTCCGCGCCCTGCGCCGCCACGTCCGCACCGAGATCGCCCGCACGGTCGGCGAGTTCGCCCGCTTCGGCGCCCCCGACCACGTGGTCGCCACCTCCAAGACCTTCAAGCAGCTCGCCCGCATAGCCGGCGCGGCCCGCAGCGCCGACGGCCTCCATGTCCAGCGCGAACTCAAGCGCGAGTCCCTGGAGGCATGGGTCCCGAAGCTGGCCGGCATGACCGCCGGCCAGCGCGCCGCACTCCCCGGAGTGTCCGAGGGCCGGGCCGGCCAGCTCCTGGCGGGCGCGCTGGTGGCCGAGGCCGCGATGGACCTCTTCGGCGTGGAGAGACTGGAGATCTGCCCCTGGGCCCTGCGGGAAGGCGTGATCCTGCGGCGCCTCGATCACATGGTCACGGCATAGCGCCCCGGGCCCGGCGGGCACCGCGCTCCCCGTGCCCGAATGGCAAACCTCACAACGGCGAATCGGCACCCGGCACCCGCCCCGCTCGACGCCGTATGGTGACGGACGTGGCTGAACCAACGGACGTGCGCATCGCGCTCTCGACCGCATCCGTCTACCCGGAGTCCACGGCGACGGCCTTCGAGATCGCCGCGCGCCTCGGTTACGACGGCGTCGAGGTCATGGTGTGGACCGACCCGGTGAGCCAGGACATCGAGGCGCTGCGCCGGCTGTCGGACTATCACGGCGTCCCCGTCCTGGCCGTCCACGCCCCCTGCCTGCTGATCACCCAGCGGGTGTGGACCACCGACCCCTGGACGAAGCTGCGCCGGGCCCGGGCGGCGGCGGAGAAGCTCGGGGCCTCCACCGTCGTCGTCCATCCGCCCTTCCGCTGGCAGCGGCAGTACGCCCGGGGCTTCGTCGAGGGCATCTGGCGGATGGCGGACGAGACGGACGTACGGTTCGCCGTCGAGAACATGTACCCCTGGCGCTACCGCGACCGCGAGATGCTCGCCTACGCCCCCGACTGGGACGTCACCAACGACGACTACCGGCACTTCACGATCGACCTCAGCCACACGGCGACGGCCCGCACCGACGCGCTGGACATGGTCGACCGCATGGGCGACCGGCTCGGGCACGTCCACCTCGCCGACGGCCGGGGCTCGGCCAAGGACGAGCACCTGGTGCCCGGCCGCGGCACCCAGCCCTGCGCCGAGCTGCTGGAGCGCCTGGTGCGCACCGGCTTCGACGGCCATGTGGTGATCGAGGTCAACACCCGGCGCGCGATGTCCGGCGCCGAGCGCGAGGCCGACCTCGCCGAGGCCCTGGCCTTCACCCGTGCCCACCTGAGCACGGCGGCCGTACGGGTGCCCCGGCGATGACCCCGCCCCGTCCCCCGGCGACGGACAGCCGCGCCCCCGGCCCGCCCGCCCGCCGCCGTGGCCGCCCCCCGGCCACCGAGTCCGCCGGCACCCGGGACCGGATCCTCGCCGTCGCCCGCGAGGAGTTCTCCGCGCGCGGCTACGAGAAGACGTCCGTACGCGGCATCGCCAAGGCCGCCGGCGTGGACTCGGCGCTGGTCCACCACTACTTCGGCACCAAGGAGCAGGTCTTCGAGGCGGCCGTCGAGGTCGCCTTCGCGCCCGCCCTGAGCGCGCCGGACGCGATCGCCGAGGGCCCGGCGGACGGGGTCGGCGAACGGCTGACCCGGTTCGTGTTCGGCGTCTGGGAGGACCCCGCCACCCGCCCTCCGCTGCTGGCGATCGTGCGCTCGGCCGTCGACAACGACACGGCCGCCACCGTCTTCCGCCGCCTGGTCGCCACCCAGCTGATGCGCCGCATCGCCGATCAGCTGGAGCTGCCGGACGCGGAGCTGCGCGCCGAACTGGCGGCCGCCCAGCTGGTGGGCTGTGCCATGCTGCGGTACGTGATCCGGATCGAACCGCTGGCGTCGGCGGACCTGGAGCGGATCATCGCCCGCGTCGCCCCCGTCGTACAGGGTCATCTGACCGCTCCCTGAGGGGCCGCCCGGCGGCGCCCGTGAAACAGGCGTCCCGGCATTCGGACACCTCGTCCCGCCAGCTGGATGACCGGCGTACGCTCGACAGCAGGCACACCCGTCTGAAGGAGCGAGCGACGATGCCCCAGCTGAGGTCCCGCACAGTCACCCACGGTCGCAACATGGCGGGCGCCCGCGCCCTTATGCGCGCCTCCGGTGTACCCGGTGCGGACATCGGCCGGAAGCCGATCATCGCCGTCGCGAACTCCTTCACCGAGTTCGTGCCCGGCCACACCCACCTCCAGCCGGTCGGCCGGATCGTCAGCGAGGCGATCAGGGAGGCCGGCGGCATCCCGCGCGAGTTCAACACCATCGCGGTCGACGACGGCATCGCCATGGGCCACGGCGGCATGCTGTACTCCCTGCCCTCCCGCGACCTGATCGCGGACTCGGTCGAGTACATGGTCGAGGCCCACTGCGCCGACGCCCTGATCTGCATCTCCAACTGCGACAAGATCACCCCGGGCATGCTGATGGCGGCCCTGCGCCTGAACATCCCGACGGTGTTCGTCTCCGGCGGCCCCATGGAGTCCGGCCGCGCCACCCTGGTCGACGGCACGGTCCGCACGCTCGACCTGGTCGACGCGATCTCCGACGCCGTCAACGACAAGATCTCCGACGAGGACATCCTCCGCATCGAGGAGAACGCCTGCCCGACCTGCGGCAGTTGCTCCGGCATGTTCACCGCCAACTCGATGAACTGCCTGACCGAGGCCATCGGCCTGTCCCTGCCCGGCAACGGCTCGGTCCTCGCCACCCACACCGCCCGCCGCGCCCTGTACGAGAACGCGGCCCGCACGGTCATGGACATCACCCGCCGCCACTACGAACAGGACGACGACACCGTCCTGCCGCGCAACATCGCCACCTTCCAGGCCTTCGAGAACGCCATGGCCCTGGACATCGCGATGGGCGGCTCCACCAACACGATCCTGCATCTGCTGGCCGCCGCCCAGGAGGCGGGCGTCCCGTTCGGCCTGGACGAAATCGACGCCGTCTCGCGCCGCGTGCCCTGCCTGGCGAAGGTCGCTCCGAACGTCGCCAAGGACCGCACGTACTACATGGAGGACGTGCACCGCGCCGGCGGCATCCCGGCCCTGCTGGGCGAGCTGCACCGCGCGGGCCTGCTCAACGAGGACGTGCACGCCGTGCACAGCCCGTCCCTGGCCGACTGGCTGAAGACCTGGGACGTCCGCGGCGGCTCGCCCTCGCCCGAGGCGGTCGAGCTGTGGCACGCGGCGCCCGGCTGCGTCCGCTCCGCCGAGGCCTTCTCCCAGTCCGAGCGCTGGGAGACGCTGGACGAGGACGCCGAGAACGGCTGCATCCGCTCCGCCGAGCACGCGTACTCCAAGGACGGCGGCCTGGCGGTGCTGCGCGGCAACCTCGCCGTCGACGGCTGCGTGGTGAAGACGGCCGGCGTGGACGAGTCGATCTGGACCTTCGAGGGCCCGGCGGTCGTCTGCGAGTCCCAGGAGGAGGCCGTCCAGCGGATCCTCACCCAGGAGGTCAAGGACGGCGACGTCGTCGTCATCCGCTACGAGGGCCCCAAGGGCGGTCCCGGCATGCAGGAGATGCTGTACCCGACCTCGTACCTGAAGGGCCGCGGCCTCGGCAAGACCTGCGCCCTGATCACCGACGGCCGCTTCTCCGGCGGCACCTCGGGCCTGTCCATCGGCCACGCCTCCCCCGAGGCGGCCTCCGGCGGCACCATCGCCCTGGTCCGGGACGGCGACCGCATCCGCATCGACATCCCGAACCGCACGATCGAGCTGCTGGTCGACGACGCCGAGCTGGCCCGCCGCGAGCAGGCCCTGAACGGCGTCTACGCCCCGGCGAACCGCGACCGCAAGGTCTCCGCCGCCCTGCGCGCCTACGCGGCGATGGCCACGAGCGCCGACAAGGGCGCGGTGCGCGACGTGTCCCGGCTGGGCTGACCGGCCACCGACCGGGGCCGCCCTCCGGACGGGGGCGGCCCCTTCGCCGTGCCCGGCGCCCGGCTCACCAGGCTCCCGGCGCGCGGCCGTCCACGGCGAACACGGTGCCGTCGGGCGCGGTCGCGCAGACCCGGGCGCCGACCGGCACCGGAGCGGGCGGGGTGCTCATGACCCGTGCCGAGTCGGCGCCCAGCCGCGCGGGCGTCTGCCCGACCAGCCGCCCCTTGCCGGCGTCGACCGCGAGCAGCCGGCCGTCGCCCGCGGTCAGGTACACCCGCTCGTCCCGCGCGACCGGCAGCGAACCCCGGCTCACCGACGTCTCCAGATGCCACAGCCGCCGGCCCGCCGCCACGTCCACGGCGTCCAGGGAGCCGCCGGTGGCCAGGACGTAGACGACGTTCCCGCGCACGGTGGCGTGCGCGCCGTCGAGCACGGCGGGCAGCGCGACCCGCCGGGTCGCACCCGTCGCGGGCGTGTGGCGCACGACCTCCCGGGCGCCGTAGGCGCTGTCGAAGGCCAGGAAGAACACCGACCCGTCGGCCCCCGCCGCGACCGGCTTCAGCCAGCCGCGCAGCCGTACGTCCCACCGCACCCGGCCGGTCACCGGGTCCACGGCGGTCACCCGGGTGTGCGTGCCGTCGGCGGACGTACGGGTCGCGTAGGCCGACGAGTCGCCGGGAAACGCGTCGAAGAACGGCATGCCCTGCCCGGGCACCGGGCCGTGCCAGCGGGTACGGCCCGTCGCTCCGTCCACGCCGGTGACCGTGCCGCCGGCATCGACGAGCAAGGCGGTGTCCCCGGCGTAGCGCACCGTCGTACCGGCGGGCAGCCCGCGCCGCCACACCTCCTCGCCCGTGTCCGGGTCGAGCCCGGCGAGCCGGGAGCCGCCGTCCGTGTACGGCTGCACCAGCCCGCCGGAGACGACCGGCGGGCCGCTCGTGGCCCGGGTGCCGGTGGCGTGCCGCCACAGCAGCCGGCCGTCGGCCAAAGAGAGCGCGAAGACGACGCCGGGCCGCGCGCAGAGCAGCTTCCCGGCACCGTAGGAGCACTGCGGCATCCCCGCGCCGCCGACCGCCGGCCGGGCCGTCCAGCCTCCGGAAGCCGCCGTCAGGGCCGGCGCGTCTCCACGCCGAGGCGCCTGATCGTTTCTGCCCGCTCCCCACACCGCGGCGAGACCACCCACCAGCACCAGCCCGAGCACCGCCGCCACCAGCGTCACCCACCGTCTCCGCCCGAGCCGCCCCACCGGGCGCCGCGCGGCACCGCCCGGCACCGGCGCGGACTCCGGCGCCGGCGCGCCACCGTCCGTCCGCCCGTCCGCAACCGTGCGCTGCGCCGGTATGAACGCCTGGGTGTCGTACGAGGCCGCCACCGACCGCAGCTCCCGCATCAGCTCGTCCGGAGTGGGCCGGTCGGCGGGCTCCTTGGCCAGGCACCTGCGCACCAGCGACGCGAGCCCCACCGGCACCCCGGTCAGATCGGGCTCGTCGTGGACGACCTGGTAGGCGACGACGTAGGGACTGTCGGAGTCGAACGGGCCGCGCCCGGTGGCCGCGTGCACCATCACCGAGCCCAGCGCGAAGATGTCGGCGGCCGGACCGACCTCCCGGGGCCGCCGGAACTGCTCGGGCGCCATGAACGGCGGGGTGCCGATCAGCTTGCCCGTCTCGGTGCGCAGCTCGCTGTCCTTCGGCCGGGAGATACCGAAGTCGATGACCTTCGGCCCGTCCTCGGCGAGCAGCACGTTGCCGGGCTTCAGATCCCGGTGCACCACGCCGACCCGGTGGATGTCGCGCAGCGCCTCGGCGAGCCCCGCCATCAGCCGCCGCAGCTGCTCCGGAGCCATGGGCCCGCTCCGCTTGACGTGCTCGGAGAGGGTCGGCCCGGGAATGTACAGGGTGGCCATCCAGGGCCGGTCGGCCTCCGGATCGGCATCGACGACGGGCGCGGTGAAGGCACCGCTGACCCGCCGCGCGGCGGCCACCTCCTGCCGGAAACGGCCCCTGAACTCCGGGTCCCGGGCGAATTCGGCGTGCACGACCTTCACCGCGAGCTTCATTCCCGAGGTGCTCCGGGCGAGGTGGACGACCCCCATGCCACCCGAGCCCAGACAGGATTCCAGGTGGTAGTGGCCGGCGTATTCCGGAAATTCCGTTTCCGCGTCCGTTCCGGCGTTGCGCTGTGGCGCCATGGACCACCCCCGAGCTGTTCGTCCGCGCGCGCGACGCACGGAGCCTAGTCGATGACTCGTACGGGACAGAGGCGGCTTGCTAGCGTCTGTGCCCGAGTCGCGCGCACACGTTTCGCGACGGCTTTCACCGCATTCGTAAAAGCGACGGGGGAGGACCACTTTCATGTCTGTCGACACACAAGAGGCCGGAAGCGTGGACGAGGGCCGGGACGGCCTGGCGACCCGGGCGGCGGCGGCCGTACGCACCTACGCCGTGGCACCCGGCGTCCGGCTGAACGTCCGCAGCGGCCCGGGCACCCAGTACAACCTGATCCGCCAGCTGCCGGAGGGCGTCAGCGTGCCGATCTACTGCCAGGCGCCCGGCACCACGGTCGCCGGCACCTACGGCACGACCAACATCTGGGACCTCATCGACAACGGCGAGTACGTCTCCGACGCCTACGTCCACACCGGCAGCGACGGCTACATCGCCCCCCGCTGCGGCTGACCGCCACGCGCCCCGGTCGGCCCCGGCCGGGAGCCCGTCCGCGGCCGGGGCCATAATCGAGCCGTGAGCGACGAAACCGGCACCCCGGACAGCCCGGCGGGCTCCACCGGCGACGCGGCGCGGGGCGACGGCCCCCGTCCCGAGCCCCTGCGCTTCTTCGGCACGTCCTGGGTCGACCACGACAACGGCTACGCGGTCCGCCGCGCCGGCGTCGCCGTCGGCTCCCTCGCCGCGGCGGCCCTCTCCTGCCTGGTGCTCCGCCTCGCCTACCAGGGCATCCGGATCGCCGACACCGGCCCCTTCGTGAGCGTGCTGATCGTGGTGATGTTCGCGATCTGCAGTGCGTTCGCCTTCCGCAACACCTGGGAGGGCTTCGGCAGGCGGCACGACCCGCAGCGCCAGGCGTCCCTGCGCGGCATGCTCGCCATCGGCTTCGTCGGCTCGCTCCTCGCCTACTTCGTCCGCTCCCTCACCGAGGCACCGGGCGAGAAACTGCGCCGCGAGGAGTACGAGCAGGCCCGCGAGGCCCACGCCCGCCGCACCACCCGCCGCACCGGCAACCCGTCCCGCAAGAAGCGCCGCCGCTGAGCCCGGCCGGCTCCCGGAGCCGCACCCGGCGCCGTCGCGTCCGGTCACCGCTTCTCCTCCCGGCACCACGGAGGGCAAAGCGCCCGCGCCCGCTCCCCCTGACACCGCGGCCGACCGCACCCGCACCGGACCGTCCGCCCCGGCCCGCCAGAGGTTCCCGCGATCACCGTCATGCCGTAGACCTGAGCGCATGACAGCCGTCCCTTCCTCCTCCGGCGACCCGCGAGCCCGGCACGCCGCCCGGGCCGGGTCCTTCAACGCCGTCGCCGCCCAGTACGCGGCGAACCGTCCCTCCTATCCGCCCGCCCTCCTCGACGCCGTCGAGGAACTGTCCGGCCGCCCCCTGTCCGGCTCCCGGACCGTGGACGTCGGCGCCGGCACCGGAATCGCCAGCGCCCTGCTGCACGCCCGCGGCGCCGACGTCCTCGCCGTCGAGCCCGGCGCGGGCATGGCCGCCGAGTTCCGCCGGGCGCTGCCGCACCTCCCGCTCGTCCGGGGCGACGGCAACGCCCTGCCCGTCGCGGACGCCGCCGCCGACCTCCTCACCTACGCCCAGTCCTGGCACTGGACCGACCCGGCGCGCTCGGTGCCGGAGGCGTTGCGCGTGCTGCGCCCGGGCGGCGCGCTCGCCCTGTGGTGGAACACCAACGCCCTCGACGTCGGCTGGATGGCCGACGCCGCCGGCCGGGCCGGCCGTTTCCTCGGCATCGACGTGGCCGCCGAGCAGCGCAAGGCCGGCGAGCGGGTCGAGCGGGCCGACCCCAGCGGACGCCTGGACTTCACCCGGCGCACGGTCCGCTGGAGCCGCCGCGTCCCGGTCGACACCCACCTCGCCAACGTCGCCACCCACTCCGCCCTCCTCGTCGCCCCCGAGGAACACACGGCCGCCTTCCTGGCACAGGAGCGCGCCCGCCTCCTGGAGGTCTTCCCGGACGGCGTCGTCGAGGAGACCTACGACGTCCTCCTCATCGTCGCCCGCATCCCCTGACCCGCCCCCGTTCCGTCCACCGGACAACCGGCCCGCGCACCGCGCCCCGGTGCCAGACTGATCCGCATGAGCCAGAAAGTCGCAGTCCTCGGCACCGGCAAGATCGGCGAAGCCCTGCTCAGCGGAATGCTCCGGGCCGGCTGGGCCCCCGCCGACCTCCTGGTCACCGCCCGCCGTCCCGAACGCGCCGAAGAACTCCGCGCCCGCTACGGCGTCAACCCGGTCACCAACACCGAGGCCGCCAAGACCGCCGACACCCTGATCCTCACGGTCAAGCCGCAGGACATGGGCACCCTCCTGGACGAACTCGCCCCGCACCTGCCCGCCGACCGGCTGGTCGTCAGCGGAGCCGCCGGCATCCCCACCTCCTTCTTCGAGGAGCGCCTGACCCCGGGCACCCCGGTCGTCCGGGTCATGACCAACACCCCCGCCCTCGTCGACGAGGCCATGTCGGTCATCTCCGCCGGCAGCCACGCCACCGAGCAGCACCTCGCGCACGCCGAGGAGATCTTCGGCGGCGTCGGCAAGACCTTGCGCGTCCCCGAGAGCCAGCAGGACGCCTGCACCGCGCTGTCCGGCTCCGGCCCGGCCTACTTCTTCTACCTGGTCGAAGCCATGACCGACGCCGGCATCCTGCTCGGACTGCCCCGCGACAAGGCCCACGAACTGATCGTCCAGTCCGCGATCGGCGCCGCCGTGATGCTCCGCGACAGCGGGGAGCATCCCGTCAGGCTCCGGGAGAACGTCACCTCCCCGGCCGGCACCACCATCAACGCCATCCGCGAGCTGGAGAACCACGGCGTACGCGCCGCCCTCATCGCCGCCCTCGAAGCCGCCCGCGACCGCAGCCGCGAACTCGCCTCCGGCAAGAAGGACTGACCGGCCCCGGACCCCGCGGGCGGCGGCCCACAGCCCGCCCGCGGGCCGGCCCCGGCTACCGCGCGGCGCCCGGTGAGGGCTCCGTCACGGAAGGCAGCAGCCCGATCGCCCGGTACGCCGTATCGACCGTCGGCCGGGCCAGCGCCCGCGCCTTCTCCGCGCCGTCCCGCAGCACCCTCTCCACATACGCCGGATCGGCGCACAGCTCCCGGTGCCGGTCCCGCACCGGCCGCAGCACCTCCACCACGGCCTCCGCGGTGTCCTTCTTCAAAGAGCCGTACGAGTCGTAGGCGCCCGCCAGCGACTCGGGGCTCTCGCCCGTGCACGCGGCCAGGATGTCCAGCAGGTTCGCGAGGCCAGGCCGCTCCGCGCGGTCGTAGACGACCTCCCGCCCGCTGTCCGTCACGGCCCGCAGCACCTTCTTGCGCACCACGTCCGGCTCGTCCAGCAGATAGACGACCCCGGTCCCCGACTCGTCCGACTTACCCATCTTCCGCGTCGGGTCCTGGAGGTTCATCACCCGCGCCGCCACCGGCGGCAGTGTCGTCCGCGGCACCACGAACGTGTGCCCGTAACGCTGGTTGAACCGCACCGCCAGGTCCCGGGTCAGCTCCACGTGCTGCGCCTGGTCCTCACCGACCGGCACCTCGTCCGCGCCGTACGCCAGGATGTCCGCGGCCATCAGCACCGGGTACGTCAGCAGCGACAGCCGCAGACCGCCACCGCGCTCCCGCTGCTTCGCGGACTTCTCCTTGTACTGGATCATCCGCCGCATCTCGCCGTCGGTCGCCACACACTCCAGCAGGTACGACAGCCGGGTGTGCTCGTCGACATGGCTCTGCAGGAACAGGGTGCACACCTCGGGGTCGAGCCCGGCCGCCAGCAGCAGCGTCGCCGTCTGCCGGCTGAGCCTGCGCAGCCGCGCCGGATCGTGGTCGACGGTCAGCGCGTGCAGGTCCACCACGCAGAACAGCGAGTCCGCCCGGTGCTGGTCCACCTCGGCCCAGCGCCGCATGGCCCCCAGGTAGTTCCCCAGGGTCAGATGTCCGGTCGGCTGGATCCCGCTGAAAACCCGGGTCATGTCCACTCCACCTTCAGGTCGGGACCGCCGCCCCTGCGGCCGGCCCCCTCGGACCCGGAGGGAGAGACGAGAACGGCCGCCGAAGCGGCGGCCGTTGAGTGCATACGTGACTACGGCCGCCGTCAGGCGGCCCACCAGAGCTGGGTGCACGTACGCGTCATCACGCCGCCCACAGTACGCCTCGGGAGTGCTCCCCGGCAGTGAGTTGACACGCCTCCGGCCGATCCGTACTGTTCTCCGAGTTGTCCGACGTGAGCGCCGACTCCGGTCGGTCCCCGGACAGCCATTCCGCAAGCACCACCCACTCATCGACGCTCCGGCGCCGACCGTATTGGCGTGCGTATTTGCGAAATGAGGAATCCGCGTTCGAAAGGACGCCGGCCCCCGATTAGCTCGGGAGCCAGGAATCCGCTAAAGTCTCACTCGTCGGAACGGCCCAACGGCCGGGAAGACAAACCCCGCTGACCGGGGATCAGACGCCGAAAGGATCTGATAGAGTCGGAACCGCCGGAAAGGGAAACGCGAGAGCGGGAACCTGGAAAGCACCGAGGAAATCGGATCGAGAAAAGATCTGATAGAGTCGGAAACGCAAGACCGAAGGGAAGCGCCCGGAGGAAAGCCCGAGAGGGTGAGTACAAAGGAAGCGACCGTTCCTTGAGAACTCAACAGCGTGCCAAAAGTCAACGCCAGATATGTTGATACCCCGTCTCCGGTCATCACGGCCGGGACGAGGTTCCTTTGAAAAAACACAGCGAGGACGCTGTGTGCGAGAGGACTATTCCTCCTCTCGCACCGCTCTCGTGATGTGTCATCCCGATTACGGGAAAACATTCACGGAGAGTTTGATCCTGGCTCAGGACGAACGCTGGCGGCGTGCTTAACACATGCAAGTCGAACGATGAACCTCCTTCGGGAGGGGATTAGTGGCGAACGGGTGAGTAACACGTGGGCAATCTGCCCTGCACTCTGGGACAAGCCCTGGAAACGGGGTCTAATACCGGATATGAGCTTCCATCGCATGGTGGAGGCTGTAAAGCTCCGGCGGTGCAGGATGAGCCCGCGGCCTATCAGCTTGTTGGTGAGGTAACGGCTCACCAAGGCGACGACGGGTAGCCGGCCTGAGAGGGCGACCGGCCACACTGGGACTGAGACACGGCCCAGACTCCTACGGGAGGCAGCAGTGGGGAATATTGCACAATGGGCGAAAGCCTGATGCAGCGACGCCGCGTGAGGGATGACGGCCTTCGGGTTGTAAACCTCTTTCAGCAGGGAAGAAGCGAAAGTGACGGTACCTGCAGAAGAAGCGCCGGCTAACTACGTGCCAGCAGCCGCGGTAATACGTAGGGCGCAAGCGTTGTCCGGAATTATTGGGCGTAAAGAGCTCGTAGGCGGCTTGTCACGTCGGTTGTGAAAGCCCGGGGCTTAACCCCGGGTCTGCAGTCGATACGGGCAGGCTAGAGTTCGGTAGGGGAGATCGGAATTCCTGGTGTAGCGGTGAAATGCGCAGATATCAGGAGGAACACCGGTGGCGAAGGCGGATCTCTGGGCCGATACTGACGCTGAGGAGCGAAAGCGTGGGGAGCGAACAGGATTAGATACCCTGGTAGTCCACGCCGTAAACGGTGGGCACTAGGTGTGGGCAACATTCCACGTTGTCCGTGCCGCAGCTAACGCATTAAGTGCCCCGCCTGGGGAGTACGGCCGCAAGGCTAAAACTCAAAGGAATTGACGGGGGCCCGCACAAGCGGCGGAGCATGTGGCTTAATTCGACGCAACGCGAAGAACCTTACCAAGGCTTGACATACACCGGAAAGCATTAGAGATAGTGCCCCCCTTGTGGTCGGTGTACAGGTGGTGCATGGCTGTCGTCAGCTCGTGTCGTGAGATGTTGGGTTAAGTCCCGCAACGAGCGCAACCCTTGTCCCGTGTTGCCAGCAGGCCCTTGTGGTGCTGGGGACTCACGGGAGACCGCCGGGGTCAACTCGGAGGAAGGTGGGGACGACGTCAAGTCATCATGCCCCTTATGTCTTGGGCTGCACACGTGCTACAATGGCCGGTACAATGAGCTGCGATACCGTGAGGTGGAGCGAATCTCAAAAAGCCGGTCTCAGTTCGGATTGGGGTCTGCAACTCGACCCCATGAAGTCGGAGTCGCTAGTAATCGCAGATCAGCATTGCTGCGGTGAATACGTTCCCGGGCCTTGTACACACCGCCCGTCACGTCACGAAAGTCGGTAACACCCGAAGCCGGTGGCCCAACCCCTTGTGGGAGGGAGCTGTCGAAGGTGGGACTGGCGATTGGGACGAAGTCGTAACAAGGTAGCCGTACCGGAAGGTGCGGCTGGATCACCTCCTTTCTAAGGAGCACTTCTTACCGGGCTTGCCTGGTCAGAGGCCAGTACATCAGCGAATGTCTGATGCTGGTTGCTCATGGGTGGAACGTTGACTACTCGGTCGGATGTTTCGGGCCGGTGGCTGCTAGTACTGCTCTTCGGGGCGTGGAACGCATGATCACCGGACGAGGTCTGGTCGGGCACGCTGTTGGGTGTCTGAGGGAGCGAACTTCCTCAGTTGCCGGCCCCAGTGCACTCGGACCTTTGGTCTGGGGTGATGGGTGGCTGGTCGTTGTTTGAGAACTACACAGTGAACGCGAGCATCTGTGGCCAAGTTTTTAAGGGCGCACGGTGGATGCCTTGGCACCAGGAACCGATGAAGGACGTGGGAGGCCGCGATAGTCCCCGGGGAGTCGTCAACCAGGCTTTGATCCGGGGGTTTCCGAATGGGGAAACCCGGCAGTCGTCATGGGCTGTCACCCGCTGCTGAACACATAGGCAGTGTGGAGGGAACGAGGGGAAGTGAAACATCTCAGTACCCTCAGGAAGAGAAAACAACCGTGATTCCGGGAGTAGTGGCGAGCGAAACCGGATGAGGCCAAACCGTATGCGTGTGAGACCCGGCAGGGGTTGCGTATACGGGGTTGTGGGATTTCTCTTGATCAGTCTGCCGGCTGGTCGACGAGTCAGAAACCGTTGATGTAGGCGAAGGACATGCGAAAGGTCCGGCGTAGAGGGTAAGACCCCCGTAGTCGAAACATCAGCGGCTCGTTTGAGAAACACCCAAGTAGCACGGGGCCCGAGAAATCCCGTGTGAATCTGGCGGGACCACCCGCTAAGCCTAAATATTCCCTGGTGACCGATAGCGGATAGTACCGTGAGGGAATGGTGAAAAGTACCGCGGGAGCGGAGTGAAATAGTACCTGAAACCGTGTGCCTACAAGCCGTGGGAGCGTCGGACATCAGCTTGCTGGTGTCTCGTGACTGCGTGCCTTTTGAAGAATGAGCCTGCGAGTTTGCGGTGTGTTGCGAGGTTAACCCGGGTGGGGAAGCCGTAGCGAAAGCGAGTCCGAATAGGGCGTTTTAGTAGCACGCTCAAGACCCGAAGCGGAGTGATCTAGCCATGGGCAGGTTGAAGCGGAGGTAAGACTTCGTGGAGGACCGAACCCACCAGGGTTGAAAACCTGGGGGATGACCTGTGGTTAGGGGTGAAAGGCCAATCAAACTCCGTGATAGCTGGTTCTCCCCGAAATGCATTTAGGTGCAGCGTCGTGTGTTTCTTGCCGGAGGTAGAGCACTGGATAGGCGATGGGCCCTACCGGGTTACTGACCTTAGCCAAACTCCGAATGCCGGTAAGTGAGAGCGCGGCAGTGAGACTGTGGGGGATAAGCTCCATGGTCGAGAGGGAAACAGCCCAGAGCATCGACTAAGGCCCCTAAGCGTACGCTAAGTGGGAAAGGATGTGGAGTCGCACAGACAACCAGGAGGTTGGCTTAGAAGCAGCCACCCTTGAAAGAGTGCGTAATAGCTCACTGGTCTAGTGATTCCGCGCCGACAATGTAGCGGGGCTCAAGCGTACCGCCGAAGTCGTGTCATTGCAGCAATAAGCCCCAACGGGTGCTGTGATGGGTAGGGGAGCGTCGTCTGCCGGGTGAAGCGGCACTGGAAGGTAGTCGTGGACGGTTGACGAGTGAGAATGCAGGCATGAGTAGCGATACAAACGTGAGAAACGTTTGCGCCGATTGACTAAGGGTTCCTGGGTCAAGCTGATCTGCCCAGGGTAAGTCGGGACCTAAGGCGAGGCCGACAGGCGTAGTCGATGGATAACCGGTTGATATTCCGGTACCCGCTGTGAAGCGTCAAACATCGAGCATCGTGATGCTAAGGCCGTGAAGCCGTTCCGGACCCTTCGGGGAATGGAAAGTGGTGGAGCCGCCGGACCAAGCGGTTAGTAGGTGAGTGATGGGGTGACGCAGGAAGGTAGTCCATCCCGGGCGGTGGTTGTCCCGGGGTAAGGGTGTAGCCCGAGTGGTAGGCAAATCCGCCACTCTTGCAGGGTGAGACCTGATGCCGAGCCGATTGTGGTGAAGTGGATGATCCTATGCTGTCGAGAAAAGCCTCTAGCGAGTTTCATGGCGGCCCGTACCCTAAACCGACTCAGGTGGTCAGGTAGAGAATACCGAGGCGTTCGGGTGAACTATGGTTAAGGAACTCGGCAAAATGCCCCCGTAACTTCGGGAGAAGGGGGGCCACACCTGGTGATGAGCTTTGCGCTCTGAGCTGGGGGTGGCCGCAGAGACCAGCGAGAAGCGACTGTTTACTAAAAACACAGGTCCGTGCGAAGCCGTAAGGCGATGTATACGGACTGACGCCTGCCCGGTGCTGGAACGTTAAGGGGACCGGTTAGTCACATTTCGGTGTGGCGAAGCTGAGAACTTAAGCGCCAGTAAACGGCGGTGGTAACTATAACCATCCTAAGGTAGCGAAATTCCTTGTCGGGTAAGTTCCGACCTGCACGAATGGCGTAACGACTTCTCGACTGTCTCAACCATAGGCCCGGTGAAATTGCACTACGAGTAAAGATGCTCGTTTCGCGCAGCAGGACGGAAAGACCCCGGGACCTTTACTACAGTTTGATATTGGTGTTCGGTTCGGCTTGTGTAGGATAGCTGGGAGACTGTGAAGCTCGCACGCCAGTGTGGGTGGAGTCGTCGTTGAAATACCAGTCTGGTCGTGCTGGATGTCTAACCTGGGTCCGTGATCCGGATCAGGGACAGTGTCTGATGGGTAGTTTAACTGGGGCGGTTGCCTCCTAAAGGGTAACGGAGGCGCCCAAAGGTTCCCTCAGCCTGGTTGGCAATCAGGTGTTGAGTGTAAGTGCACAAGGGAGCTTGACTGTGAGACCGACGGGTCGAGCAGGGACGAAAGTCGGGACTAGTGATCCGGCGGTGGCTTGTGGAAGCGCCGTCGCTCAACGGATAAAAGGTACCCCGGGGATAACAGGCTGATCTTCCCCAAGAGTCCATATCGACGGGATGGTTTGGCACCTCGATGTCGGCTCGTCGCATCCTGGGGCTGGAGTCGGTCCCAAGGGTTGGGCTGTTCGCCCATTAAAGCGGTACGCGAGCTGGGTTTAGAACGTCGTGAGACAGTTCGGTCCCTATCCGCTGTGCGCGTAGGAGTCTTGAGAAGGGCTGTCCCTAGTACGAGAGGACCGGGACGGACGAACCTCTGGTGTGCCAGTTGTTCTGCCAAGGGCATGGCTGGTTGGCTACGTTCGGGAGGGATAACCGCTGAAAGCATCTAAGCGGGAAGCCTGCTTCGAGATGAGGACTCCCACCCACTTGATGGGGTAAGGCTCCCAGTAGACGACTGGGTTGATAGGCCAGATATGGAAGCCTGGTAACGGGTGGAGTTGACTGGTACTAATAGGCCGAGGGCTTGTCCATTGATGCTCGCGTTCACTGTGTTGGTTCTGAAACCACGACCATGTCGCCCCCTTGGGGGGCGTTCCGGTTGATTGTTTCATAGTGTTTCGGTGGTCATAGCGTGAGGGAAACGCCCGGTTTACATACCGAACCCGGAAGCTAAGCCTCACAGCGCCGATGGTACTGCAGGGGGGACCCTGTGGGAGAGTAGGACACCGCCGAACAATTTTTGGGAAAACCCCCGCACCGTATGGTGCGGGGGTTTTCTGCGTTCCGGGTCCATTAGGGTCTACGGCATGCGCTATGACCTCGTCATCTTCGACAACGACGGCGTCCTCGTGGACAGCGAGCCGATATCCAACCGGCTTCTGGCCGCTTATCTCACCGAGCTGGGACACCCGACGTCGTACGAGGACTCCATCCGCGACTACATGGGCTCGGCGATGCACCGCGTCCACGACCTGGTGCTGGAGCGCACGGGCCGGCGGCTGCCGGCGGATTTCGACGAGGTCTTCCACGCGCGGGTGTTCGCCGCGTTCGAGCGGGAGCTGCGGCCGGTGCCCGGAGTGACCGGCGTACTGGAGGAGCTGGCCGCGGACGGAGTGCCGTA
The DNA here is from genome assembly GCF_033366695.1 of Streptomyces sp. SCL15-4. Classification (NCBI taxonomy): domain Bacteria; kingdom Bacillati; phylum Actinomycetota; class Actinomycetes; order Kitasatosporales; family Streptomycetaceae; genus Streptomyces; species Streptomyces sp. SCL15-4. The sequence goes on along the minus strand of NZ_JAOBTQ010000001.1, from coordinate 3,781,931 downwards.
CTGCGTGGCCTCCTCCGGGAGCCACGAGCGGATACGGGTGGGACACCGCACGACCGGGCTCGACCGGTGGTTCACGGACGAGCGGATCTTCAGCTCGGAGGACGTCGGGCGGGGCAAGCCGGCGCCGGACCTGTTCCTGCACGCGGCCCGGCGGATGGGCGTGGCCCCCGGGCGGTGCGTCGTCGTGGAGGACTCCCCGCTGGGCGTCCGGGCCGCCGTGGCCGCCGGAATGGACGTGTACGGGTTCACCGCCATGACACCGGCGGAGCGGCTCGCCGGCGCCGCGCGGCTCTTCTCCCGCATGGAGGAGCTGACCGGCCTGCTGAAGTGAGCCCCGGCGGCGCACCGGGCTGACATTTGTCACCCGGACCTCCGGACGATCGTTTCTACTGCCGGACCCCGCACCGCGGCGAAGCTGAGGGCATGACGAAGACCACGGGGAACCAGGACCGGCAGCCCGGCGCGGCGGACCACGTCAAGCCGCTGCTCATCGACATCGCCGCGCCGCTCGGCGCCTACTACCTCTGCAAGGACGGCCTCGGCACGAGCACCCTGGCCGCGCTCGCCCTGAGCAGCGTGGTGCCCGCCGTGCGGACCGTGTCCGGCGTGGTCCGGGAACGGCGGATCAACGCGCTGGCCGTCCTCATCCTCGCCGTCAACGTCGTCTCCCTGGTGCTGAGCCTCGTCTCCGGCGACCCGCGGCTGATGCTCGCCAAGGACGGCGCGGTCAGCAGCACGGTGGCGGTCGGCATCCTGCTGTCCGTGGCACTCGGCAGGCCCATGATGAGCACGGTCGTGAAGCCCTTCCTGGTCAAGAACGACCCGGCCCGCGAGGCCGCCTGGGCACGGCTCGCCTCGGGCGCGGCGGCCGGCTCCGAGCGGTTCCGGCGCAAGGAGCGGCTGTTCTCCCTGCTGTGGGGCGGCGGGCTGCTGCTGGAGTGCGCGGCCCGGGTCGCCGGCGCCTACACGCTGCCCGTGGAGACCATGGTCTGGCTGGGCACGGTCGTCGTGGTGGTGGTGCTGACGGCCGCCTTCCTGGTGAGCGGCGGACTGGCCGCGGAACCGATGGAACGGCTGATCACCGCCGAGGCCGAGTCCGCCGTGGCCGTCACCCGGCCGAGGGAAGCTGAGCAGAACTCATCTTTGGCTGGATCTACCCACAGGTAGTCCGGGGCCCTACCCTCGCCGCCATGACTGATGTGCTGCGGCGCGGCAGGGCCTCGCTGGCGTTCGGCTTCTTCGCCCAGGGCGTCGCCTTCGCCCTGCTGGTGACGCGCATCCCGGCCGTCCAAGCCCGCTACGGCGTCTCCGACGCGCTGCTCCCGGTCTTCCTGGCCGCCGTACCCGTCCTCGCCGGGGCCGGCAGCGTGGCCACCGAGCGGCTGGTGCAGCGGGTCCGGCCGAGCCGGGTGCTGCGCTGGTCCCAGCCGGTGGTGCTGCTGGCGCTGCTCGGGGCCGGGGCGGGCGGGTCCGGGCAGGTGGCCGCGCTGGCGGTGGCGCTCGGCGTCTTCGGCCTGGCGGTGGGCGCGCTGGACGCGTCCATGAACATGCTCGGCGTCAGCCTCCAGCGGTCGTACGGGCGCAGCATCATGCTCGGCTTCCACGCCGTCTACAGCCTGGGCGGGATCGTAGGGGCCTCGCTGGCCTGGGCCGGCGCGCACTGGCGGCTCGCGCTGTGGGTGTCGTACCTGCCGGTGGTGGCCGTGCTGCTGCCGGCGGCGCTGCTGGCCAGCCGGTGGTACGTCGACGGGGCGGCGGCGGTGCGGGACGACCGGGCGGACGGCGGCGGTGTCGCCTTCAAGCTGCTGCTGCCGCTGTGCCTGGTGATGACCTTCGCCTACATCGGGGACTCCACCGTCTCCAACTGGAGCGCGAAGTACCTGAAGGACGTGCTGGGCGGCTCGGAGCAGCTGGCGACCGTGCCGTACAACGTGTACATGGTGACCACGCTGGCGGGCCGGGCCGTCGGGGACCTCGGGGTACGGCGGTTCGGGGCGGCGGCGGTGGTCCGGCTCGGAGCGGTGGTCGCGGCGGGCGGGTTCGCGGTGGTGGCGCTGGCGCCCGGCGCGTGGGTGGGGATGCTCGGGTTCACGCTGCTGGGGCTCGGGCTGTGCGTGCTGGTGCCGCAGACGTTCGCGGCGGCCGGCCGGCACGCTTTCGAACAGCACGGTCCCGGGGCCTCGGACGCGGCGATCGCGCGGCTGAACGTCTTCAACTACGTGGGTTTTCTGATCGGTTCGCCGCTGGTGGGGGCCCTGGGAGAGGCGTGGAGCTACCGGGGCGCCATGCTCGTGCCGATGGTGCTGGTGCTGGTGACACTGGGGTACGCCAGGTCGTTCGCGGCTCAACCGGACCGATACGGTGGCGGGCATGAGCGGCCGCGCACAGCTGATGTGGGACGAGGCAGTAACGGGCTATGACTTCGGTCCGAGCCATCCGATGGATCCGGTCCGGCTGGAGCTGACCCGCCGGCTGGTCGGTGCCTTCGGGCTGGACCGGGAGCTGGCGGTCGTCGCGGCCAAACCGGCCGGCGAGTCGACGCTCCGGCTGGTCCACCGGGAGGACTACATCGACGCGGTCAAGGCCGCGTCGGCGGACCCGGCGGGCGCCGACGGCTCGTACGGGCTCGGCACGCTCGACGATCCGGCGTTCGCCGGCATGCACGAGGTGTCCGCGCTGATCGCGGGCCAGTCGGTGGGAGCGGCGGAGGCGGTGTGGCACGGGGACGCCGAGCACGCGGTGAACTTCGCGGGCGGGCTGCACCACGCGATGCCGGGCGGCGCGTCCGGGTTCTGCGTGTACAACGACGCGGCCCTCGCGATCGCGCGGCTGCTGGAGCTGGGCGCCGAGCGGGTCGCCTATGTGGACGTCGACGTGCACCACGGGGACGGGGTGCAGGCCGCGTTCTGGGAGGACCCCCGGGTGCTGACGGTCTCGCTGCACGAGCATCCCGGCACGCTGTTCCCGGGGACCGGGTGGCCGCAGGAGACGGGCGCGGGCGCGGGGGAGGGCGCGGCGGTGAACGTGGCGCTGCCCGCGGGCACGGGGGACGCCGGGTGGCTGCGGGCGTTCCACGCGGTGGTGCCGGAGCTGCTCGCCGGCTTCCGGCCGCAGGTCCTGGTCACCCAGCACGGCGCCGACACCCACTTCGAGGACCCGCTCGCGCACCTGGCCGTCTCGCTGGACGCGCAGCGGGCGGTGCAGCTGGCGTGCCACGAGCTGGCGCACGCGTACGCGGACGGCAGGTGGGTCGCCCTCGGCGGCGGCGGATACGCCGTCGTGGACGTCGTACCCCGGTCCTGGACGCATCTCGTCGGCATCGCGGCGGGCAGGCCGGTGGAGCCGGAGTCGGTGATCCCCGAGAGCTGGCGGCAGGAGGTGTTCGCCCGGACCCGGCAACCGGGGCCGCGGCGGATGACGGACGGGCGGTGGCCGGTGGAGTACGGCGGGTGGGACACGGGCTACGACCCGGCCGACCGCATCGACCAGGCCATCCTGGCAACCCGACGAGCGGCCTTCCCCCTACGGGGCCTACTGCCCTGACCCCCACCCAGCCCCCACTCCCGCGGAAGCGTTCGTTAGGCCATCCGCGCGGAATGCCGCTGTTTTCGGGTCGGCTTCGTGCCGGATGGGCCACCATCGCATCCGTGCCGTCCTCCGCCCGCCTCCGTGCCCATCTGGTGGCCGCCCGGCTGGCCGGGGTGGTGGCGACCTCGCGGGAGGACAGTCTGCGCAGTTACCGGCTGTTCGCGGCCCGGGATCCGCGCGCGCTGATCGGGATCGATCCGGAAGGCGCCTGGGAGTTCGGGGACGTGCTCGCCCTGATGGCGCGGAAGTGCGGAGTCTCGGCCGACCCCCGGCACACGAGCGGACCGGACGTGATCGACCCGGAGCGGACGCTCGCCGCGCTCGACGCGTTCGCCGGGCGGATCCGGGAGGCGGCCCGGCGCGGCGCTCCCGTACTGTTCGGCACCGGGCACCCGGGGCGGCTGCTGGGGTTCTACGCCGCTCTGGCGGACGCGCTGTCGGCGGCGGGATGTGAGGTCCTCACCCCCGCGCAGGGTCGCTGTGTCGACATATTGACCCGGTTCGGTCTACGTCCGCATCGCCTCGACTACGTACGAGGGGTTGCCCTGGTGCGGGAACCGGCGAGCGGGCGCCCCGGTTGTGAGCCGGGTACCCACACCCACTCCCCCCTCCCGGTTCGGGTCGCGCTGGAGGCCGCCGCCGAGGCCGGCGGGCCGCTGCCGGAGCTGGTCGTCGGCGATCACGGATGGGTCTGCGGCGCAGGTCAGCTGGGGTTCGAGGCCATCGGTCCGGCCGACACCGACGACCCCGCGCCGTTCGTCGGCGAGGCCGAGGGACGGGTGTCCGTCGTCGTTCCGGTTGACGACGCAGTGCGGTCTGCTCACTACCGCCCGCTGACCCGCTACGTGCTCAATCGGGCCCGCTTGTCACAGTAGGCCGCCGATGGGTGCACCTCTTCCCCACTCGCATCACCCGCCCCTAGTCTGGGGAGTGAGCACGCAACGACGAAGAGTCACCGGAAGGGGAAGCCGGTGGCCGTCGAGTGCGGAAGGTTCAGGTGTGTCATGGCTGCAGCTGGCGAGAGGCCTCTGAACGAGGTTCAGTTCCTTACCGTGGCGGAAGTCGCCTCGGTGATGCGAGTGTCCAAGATGACCGTGTACCGCCTGGTGCACAGCGGTCATCTGCCCGCGATCCGGGTGGGGCGGTCCTTCCGCGTCCCGGAACAAGCGGTACACGAATACCTCCGCGACAGCTATGTGGGGGTGGAGACGGCCTGACGGCGACCCCCGGGCGACCGGGGGAGACACCCTCGATTACGACCTCGGCGCTCGGTTGGGTAGGCTAGCCCCTCGTAGGTCGTGTGGGCCCATGGCGCCCAAACAACCGAGTGATGAGAAGTGAGCGAGGGTAGTCGTGGGCTCTGTTATCAAGAAGCGGCGCAAGCGGATGGCCAAGAAGAAGCACCGCAAGCTGCTCAAGCGCACGCGCGTTCAGCGTCGCAACAAGAAGTAAGCGGTCCCCCGCGCAAGCGGGGCGTTCGCGAGCGACGCCGCGAGAGCGTGGCACCCGTGGCCTCCCACCAGCAGTGGTGGGGGGCCACAGGCATGTTCCGGGCATGTGCCGACGGGGGAAAATCCGTCCTCCCGCGCACCGGGGGTCCTCACACCGCACCACCGACCGGCTAGGTTGGGCCGCACACGGGGAACGCGGGATACCGGTTACGCGGGAAGGAGGGCGCTGATCTTGGGAAGGGTCGTGCTCGTCACCGGAGCCGCCCGGCAGCTCGGCGGCCGGTTCGTGCGGCGGATCCAGCGGGACCCGGAGGTGGACCGGGTGATCGCCGTGGACGCGGTGCCGCCGGCGCACCACCTCGGCGGCGCCGACTTCGTCCAGACCGACATCCGGCAGCCGACCATCGCCCGGGTCCTCGCCGAGACGGGCGCCGACACGGTCGTCCACCTGGACGTGACCGGCACCGCGCTGGGCGGCGGCAGCCGGGCCACGGTCAAGGAGACCAACGTCATCGGCACCATGCAGCTGCTCGGTGCCTGCCAGAAGTCGCCGGCCGTGCGCCGGCTGGTGGTGAAGTCCAGCACGAACGTCTACGGCTCCGCGCCGCGCGATCCGGCCGTGTTCACCGAGACCACCCCGCCCAAGTCGCTGCCCAGCGGCGGCTTCGCGAAGGACGCCGTCGAGGTGGAGGGGTATGTGCGCGGGTTCGCGCGGCGGCGGCCGGACGTCGCGGTGTGCGTGCTGCGGTTCGCCAACATCCTCGGCCCGGCCGCGGACACCCCGCTCGCCTCGTACTTCTCGCTGCCCGTCCTGCCGACCGTGTTCGGCTACGACCCGCGGCTGCAGTTCGTGCACGAGGACGATGTGATCGAGGTGCTGCGGATCGCCTCGCACGAGCCGCGCCGGGGCAGCCTCAACAGCGGCACCTTCAACATCGCCGGGGACGGCGTGCTGCTGCTCTCGCAGTGCTCCCGGCGGCTCGGGCGGCCCACCGTGCCGCTGCTGCTGCCCGCGGTCACCTGGGCCGGTTCCCTGGTGCGTACGCTCGGTATGACGGACTTCTCGCCGGAGCAGATCCGGCTGCTCACCCACGGGCGGGTGGTGGACACCGGTCAGATGCGCGAGACGCTGGGCTTCGCTCCCCGCTACACGACGGCCGGGACGTTCGCGGACTTCGCGCGGGCCCTGGGCCCGGGGCTGCTGCCCCCGGAGACCCTCGCCGGGGCCGTCGACCGGGTCGCCGCGCTGTCCGCGAGGGCGGCCGGCCACCTCCAGACGCACAGCGCCAACTGAGGAGAGCGGCAACGATGGCGGACGCCAAGGTCATTCCGTTCGATGACGACCGGTCCCGGGGGAGCGCCGCGCAGCGCCAGGCGCGGCGGCGCGGCGGGAGCGGCCGGCGCGGGGCGCTCGGCGAGCCGGGCGAGAGGGGCGCCGTCCAGCCGCTGCCGGGCCGGGCGTGGGCAGGGGAGGAGGAGCCGGTGGACCGCGCGGAGGAGCCGGTGGAGCCCGTGGAGCCCCTGGAGGACGGCGGGCGGGACGGTGGCCTGGAACAGCGGGTGGCGGCCGGGCTGGCCTTCCTGCGGCGCCGGCTCACCGGGGACTACGAGGTCGACGACTTCGGCTACGACGAGGAGCTGACCGACCAGGTCCTGATGTCGCTGCTGCGGCCGGTGTACGAGAAGTACTTCCGGGTCGAGGTGAAGGGCGTCGAGAACATCCCGGCCGAGGGCGGGGCGCTGATCGTCGCCAACCACTCCGGGACGCTGCCGCTGGACGGCCTGATGATGCAGGTGGCCGTGCACGACCAGCACCCCGCCGGCCGGCACTTGCGGCTGCTCGCGGCGGACCTGGTCTTCGTGCTGCCGGTGGTCAACGAGCTGGCCCGCAAGCTGGGGCACACCCTCGCCTGCGCGGAGGACGCCGAACGGCTGCTGGGCCAGGGCGAGCTGGTCGGGGTGATGCCGGAGGGCTTCAAGGGCATCGGGAAACCCTTCGGCGAGCGCTACAAGCTCCAGCGGTTCGGCCGCGGCGGCTTCGTCTCCACGGCGCTGCGCCAGGGCGTGCCGATCGTTCCCTGCTCGATCGTCGGGGCGGAGGAGATCTATCCGATGATCGGCAACTCCAAGACGCTGGCCCGGGTGCTGGGCATCCCGTACTTCCCGCTGACGCCGACGTTTCCGTGGCTGGGCCCGCTGGGCGCGATCCCGCTGCCGACGAAGTGGACGATCCAGTTCGGCGAGCCGATCCCGACGGACGGCTATCCGCCGGAGGCCGCCGAGGACCCGATGCTGATGTTCAACCTGACCGACCAGGTGCGCGAGCAGATCCAGCACACGCTGTACAAGCTGCTGGTGCAGCGGCGGTCGGTGTTCTTCTGAGGGGTTTGTGGCGGGGTGTACGGCCGCGGGGGCGTCCCTGCTCGGGAAGGGGCGCCCCCGCGGCGGGCTAGTCCTGGTCCTCGCCTTCGATGCCGAGACCGGGGAGCAGGTCGGGGATGAGCGGCGGGATGGTGACGTCCGGCTGGGTCGACGGGGACTTGCCGGCGGACGGGGAGCCGCCGGTGGTGCCGGTCTTCGGCGGGTCGAGCAGGCCTCCGGTGCCGCCGCCGAGGAGCCCCTCGCCGCTGCTGCCGGTGGCCGGGTCGCTCGGCGTGTCCGTGCCGGAGCGCCGGCCGGGGGACGGGCTGTGACCGGGGGTGCCGGGCGGGGCCGACCGGTGGGTGCCGGAGGAGTCGGTGGCCGCCGGGCCCGAGCCGCCGCCCTGGTGCCGGTCCCCGCCGGGCCGGACCGGCTGTTGCGGGAGCAGCGACTGCAGCGGCGCGACCTCTTCGTCTATGGCGTCGAAGACCGAGGACACCTGCTGTTTGACGTCGCCGAGCTGGACGGGCAGCTTGTCGCTGAGCGCGCTCCACGCCTCGCGGTGGGACCGGGAGAAGGCGGACAGCGCCTGGATGGGGCCGAGGGAGTCCGGGTCGGCCGCGTAGGCCGCGTGGAGCAGCCGGTGGCCCTCGGTGACGTCGTGCCGCATCCCGGACAGGGTGCGGCGGATCTCGCCGATGGACTCGTGGTCCAGATGGCCGCCCCGGCCGCGCTCCAGCAGCCGGCGGGCCTCGCCGAGCCGGGTGGAGGCCTGGTCGAGGTAGGTCTGGCCGCGCTGGTCGTCGCCGTCGGTCAGGTAGTTGAGCTTGAAGTCCTCGATGCCGCGCTTCAGGCCGTACAGCGAGTCGCCGGGCAGGGCGTCGGAGCTGGCGGCGGCGACCCCGCCGAAGGCCCCGGCGGCCACGCCGACGCTGAGACCGCCGGCCGCGAGGCCCTTGGTCAGCCTGGTGCGCGGACGGAACTTGCCGAGCGAGCCCGCCCGGTGCGCGCCTTTCGCCCGGGGGGAGCGCTGTTCCGGCACGGTCGCGTCCGCCGCCCCGGTCCCCTCCTGGAGCATGGCCTCCATCGCGGCCACCAGCTGGGCCCGCTGGACGACCTTGACCTCCGGGTCGAGCGTCGGCCGGGGCAGTGCGCCGAGTCCCGCCGCCAGGGCCAGCAGCTCGCCCCGTTCGGTCCGTTCCTCGGCGGTCGGCGGGGAACCCGCCGGGCCTTCGGACTGCTCGGCCGCCGTGTCCCGGTCGGACTGCTCCTCCAGGGCCTGGGCGAAGGCGTTCGCCCGCCGGTGCGCCGATACGTTCGCGATCACTGGCGGCACCTCCTCTCGTCATGACGGTCGACTCCCCAGGGGGTCCTGAGGGTTGCACGTCCACGATCGCGTCCCCGGATCGGGTGATCGGGGACGGCCGGGACGTGACCACAGGGAGCCTGTATCCCGCACAACGACTGGCGCGGCACTTGGGTTACGCACGACGGGCGGGCGGTTCGGAAAGACAACACGCCTTCACGGAGCGTGAGTTGGGCGTCGCTCACCGCCGCCCCGCTCGTCGTGCGCCGCCCACCGGTGCCCGTTCAGCGGGCGTCGTCCGGCAGCAGCCGGGCGAGGGTGCGTACGGCGCGGTACTGGAGGGTCTTGATGGCACCCTCGTTCTTGCCCATGACGCGGGCGGTCTCGGCGACCGAGAGGCCCTGGAGGAAGCGGAGCGTCACACACTCCTGCTGTTGTGGGTTGAGCCGCCGTACCGCGTCGAGCAGGGCGGCGTTGGACAGGGACTCCAGGACGGAGTCCTCCGGTGAGCGCTCGACCTCGTTGGCGTCGAGCATCTCGCCGGTGGTGACCTCCAGCCGGAAGCGGCTGGACTTGAAGTGGTCGGCGACCAGGTTCCGGGCGATGGTGACCAGCCAGGCGCCGAAGTCGCGGCCCTGCCAGGTGAACGTGCCGATCCTGCGCAGCGCCCGCAGAAAGGTCTCGCTGGTGAGGTCCTCGGCGGTGGCCCGGCCGCCGACGCGGTAGTAGATGTAGCGGTAGACGGTGTCGCTGTACTGGTCGTAGAGGCGCCCGAAGGCCTCGGCCTCGCCGGACTGGGCGCGTTCGACGAGGTCCATCATGCGGGCGCTGTCGCTGTCGGCGGCCGGCCGGCGGGCGGTGGCCGCGCCGGTGGCGCGGCCCCGTCTGCCGACGGCGGCGCTGCCGTCGGCCAGTGCGTAGCACGGGCCTGTGGGCGCGGCGGCTGCGAAAGCGGGGACGGCGTACGCGGGGGGGACGAAGCCGCGCAGTGTTTCCTTGACCGTCGCGACCGTTGCGCGCAGCGTAGCCAGGCCCGAGGCGTCAACCCCGACGTGTGGGTACACGGGACTCCCAGAGGCAGAGCTTCCATCACGTGCAGTGCGGGACCGTTCACCCGTCGTAGCGACGGAGGGGTACCGGTATGCGTCTGAGGAGAATAACGCTTCGTACAGGCCCTGCTACACCGAGTTGCTCAAATCATCGATTGCGTCGTATCCGTGACTGTTTGATGCCAGGTCAAGTTCATGAAGTTGATCGGTTGTTGAACGAAAAGAGGCATGTTTCGGTGAAGTACGAGGCGTGTTGAAATGGCCGCGGCATAATCGTGCGCGCGGACGAGGGGGCCCGTGAGGGGTGTGGGGACGGTGCGGGCGGCCGGTTACCGGCGCCGTCGGCTCAGGGCGATCGCGGCCGCCGTGCCGCCGGCCACCGCGCCGACTCCGGCCGCCGCCGGGATGCCGACCTTCGCGGCCTTGCGGCCCGTGCGGTAGTCCCGCAGCCGCCAGTCCTGCTCGCGGGCGTGCCGGCGCAGCTTGGCGTCCGGGTTGATGGCGTAGGGGTGGCCGACCAGGGACAGCATCGGGATGTCGTTGTGGCTGTCGCTGTAGGCCGCGCAGCGGGAGAGGTCCAGACCCTCCGCGGCGGCCAGCGCGCGCACCGCCTCCGCCTTGGCGGGCCCGTGCAGCGGCTCGCCGACCAGCCGGCCGGTGTAGACGCCGTCGACCGACTCGGCCACCGTGCCGAGGGCGCCGGTGAGGCCGAGGCGGCGGGCGATCACCTGGGCGATCTCCACCGGGGCCGCGGTGACCAGCCACACCTTCTGGCCCGCGTCCAGGTGGGCCTGGGCCAGGGCGCGGGTGCCGGGCCAGATGCGGTCGGCCATGTACTCGTCGTAGATCTCCTCGCCGATGGACTCCAGCTCGGCGACCCGGTGGCCCTTGACGATCGACAGCGCCGAGTCGCGGACGTCCTGCATGTGCTCGGGGTCCTCGACGCCGGCCAGCCGGAACCAGGTCTGCTGCCAGGCGAACCGGGCGAGGTCGCGGGTCTCGAAGAACTTCCGCTTGTACAGCCCCCGGCCGAAGTGGAAGAGCGCGGCGCCCTGCATCACCGTGTTGTCCAGGTCGAAGAAGGCGGCGGCCTCGACGTCGCCCATCACCGGGAACTGCGGTTCCTCGGGCGTGGCGGTCTCCAGCGAGGACTTGCGGGCGGCCTCCGCCGAGGCCTCGCCTGCCAACACGCTCCGCGCCGTGGCGGAACGCCTACGGGGAGTGAGCCATCCGAGAGCGGCCATGACGCGAGCATAGCCACTGTGTCCGAAGGTTCCGGAGTCGAGAGGTTGGCGCGGTGTGAACACCGGGCGAAGGGGTCGCCAAAGCGCGCGAGAATGGCCGGTATGAGTCCGCTCTTCCGACGCAAGGCAGAGCCGCGAGCGCGGCTGGTGACCCTGATCCGCAAGCCCGGCTGTCATCTGTGCGACGACGCGCAGGCGGTGGTCGAGAAGGTGTGCGGCGATCTCGCAGTGCCGTGGGAGTCGAAGGACATCACGGCGGACCGGGACCTGCACGACCGCTACTGGGAGCAGATCCCCGTCGTACTGATCGACGGTGAACAGCACACCTTCTGGCGTGTGAACGAGGAGCGACTGCGCCGGGCACTGACCGACTAGTCCAAACCGGTCGGAAAGTCGCTTAGGATCGACGGCGGTTTGGTTCTCGGGGGCGGGATTCGTGAGGAGAGTGTGCGGTTTTGCCCCCAGTAACGAAGGAACGTCGGTGCGTGCGCGCCGGTTCCCGCTCCGGGTGTGAAACCGGCGTGACCCCGGTCACTTCTGCCGGGCAAATCGGACACCATCTTTGTGCACGCGTTCACAAAGACATAGCCTGCTGTCGACGGGGCGGTCTGGGGACGTATGACCGCCTACAGCCCCGCTCTACCCGCAGGAGCACCGTGGCAACTGGCCGAACACACCGACCGGCGACCCGTAGCCGAGGGATTCCCGAGGCCACCGTCGCCCGCCTTCCGCTGTACCTCCGCGCGCTGACCGCACTGTCGGAGCGCTCGGTCCCCACGGTCTCCTCCGAGGAGCTGGCCGCGGCGGCGGGAGTCAACTCCGCCAAGCTGCGCAAGGACTTCTCCTACCTGGGTTCCTACGGAACGCGCGGTGTCGGTTACGACGTGGAGTATCTCGTCTACCAGATCTCGCGCGAGCTGGGCCTGACCCAGGACTGGCCGGTTGTGATCGTCGGTATCGGCAACCTCGGCGCCGCCCTGGCCAACTACGGCGGCTTCGCCTCCCGCGGCTTCCGGGTCGCCGCGCTGATCGACGCCGACCCGGCGATGGCCGGCAAGCCCGTCGCCGGCATCCCGGTGCGGCACACCGACGACCTCGAGAAGATCATCAAGGACAACGGGGTCTCCATCGGTGTGATCGCCACTCCGGCGGGCGCCGCCCAGCAGGTCTGCGACCGGCTCGTGGCCGCCGGCGTGACCTCCATCCTGAACTTCGCGCCGACCGTGCTGTCCGTCCCGGACGGCGTCGACGTGCGCAAGGTCGACCTCTCCATCGAGCTGCAGATCCTCGCCTTCCACGAGCAGCGCAAGGCCGGCGAGGAGACCCCCGCGGGCGACGGCGCCCGGCCCGCCGCCGCATCCCGCGACACCTCCGCCGACCAGGGACCCGACGGGGACGTGCCCGCCGTGATGCCGGCATGAGCCTCCTCGTCGTAGGCCTCAGCCACCGCAGCGCGCCGGTCAGCGTGCTGGAGCGGGCCGCGCTGAGTGCGGACGCCCAGATCAAGCTGGTCCAGGACACGGTCGCCGCCGAGCCCGCCACCGAGGCCGCGGTGCTCGCCACCTGCAACCGCATCGAGCTGTACGCCGACGTGGACAAGTTCCACGCCGGCGTCGCCGAGCTGTCCACGCTGCTCGCCCAGCACAGCGGGGTCGGCCTGGAGGAACTGACGCCGTACCTCTACGTGCACTACGAGGACCGGGCCGTCCACCACCTGTTCTCGGTGGCCTGCGGGCTGGACTCGATGGTGGTGGGCGAGGGCCAGATCCTCGGCCAGATCAAGGACTCCCTGGCCCGCGCCCAGGAGCTGCACACCGCCGGAAAGCTGCTGAACGACCTGTTCCAGCAGGCCCTGCGGGTCGGCAAGCGCGCCCACTCCGAGACCGGAATCGACCGCGCCGGCCAGTCCCTGGTCACCTTCGGCCTGGAACAGCTGGCCGTCGGCCGGGCCGTGCCCGACTGGGCCCGCGGCAAGAAGGCGCTGGTCATCGGCGCCGGATCGATGTCGTCCCTGGCCGCCGCCACGCTGGCGCGCGCCGGGGTCGCCGAGATCGTCGTCGCCAACCGCACCTTCGAGCGCGCCGAGCGGCTCGCCGGCATCCTCATGGAGGCCGACGACAACGCGGTGACCGCCCGCGCGGTGCGCATGGACGCGGTGGCCGGCGAACTGACACGTGCCGACGTCGTCGTCTCCTGTACCGGGGCGACGGGGCTGGTGCTCACGGCGGAGGCGGTCGCGCACGCGGTCGAGGGCCGCACCGGCCACCCCGCCGCCGACACCGGCGCCCCGGCCGCGAAGCCCGCGGTCCCGCACCGCCACACCGGCCTCGGCGCCGACGACAACTGCCCGCTGGACCTGGCCGCCGTGCAGCCCGGCTTCTCCGTCATGGGCGAGGCCGCCGTGGCCGGCATGGACGCGGCCACGCTGGAGCAGCACGCGGCCTGGGTCGCGGGCGGCAGCACGGCCGACCGCCGGGACCGCCGCAGCCCCGAGGCGGACGCCGGGCTGATCACCGCGCTCGCCGCGACCGCCGCCACCGTCGGCCGTATCCCCGAGCGGCGCAGGCCGGAGCCGGTGGCCGAGCGCCCCGCGCCCTTCTTCTTCCTGCTCGACCTGGCCATGCCCCGCGACATCGACGCGGCCGTGCACCGGCTGGCCGGGGTGCGCCTGGTGGACATCGAGTCGCTGGCGGACGCCTCCGCCGACGCGCCGATGGCCGCCGACGTGGACCAGGTCCGGCGGATCGTCGCCGACGAGGTCGCGGCCTTCGGCGCCGCGCTGCGGGCGGCGCACATCACGCCGACCGTGGTCGCGCTGCGCGCCATGGCCGCCGACGTCGTCGCCAGTGAGCTGGCCCGCCTCCATGGCCGCCTGTCCGACCTGGACGAACGCCAGCGCGGGGAGATCCGGCAGACCGTGCACCGGGTCGTCGACAAGCTGCTGCACGCGCCGACCGTACGGGTCAAGCAGCTCGCGGCCGAGCCCGGCGGTGCCGGGTACGCGGACGCGCTGCGCACCCTGTTCGACCTCGAGCCCGAGACGGCCGTCTCCGGGGCCGGGGACAGCACGCGGAACAAGAACCGAGGGCCAGCATGAGTGAGAAGGCACTGCGGCTGGGGACCAGGCGGAGCAAGCTCGCCATGGCCCAGTCCGGGCAGGTGGCCGAGACCGTCCGCGAGGTGACCGGCCGGCCCGTCGAGCTGGTCGAGATCACCACGTACGGCGATGTGTCCCGGGAGGCGCTCGCGCAGATCGGCGGCACCGGTGTGTTCGTCACCGCGCTGCGGGACGCGCTGCTCAAGGGCGAGGTCGACTTCGCGGTTCATTCGCTCAAGGACCTGCCGACCACGCAGCCCGAGGAGCTGGTCCTGGCCGCCGTACCGGTGCGCGAGGACCCGCGGGACGTCATCGTCGCGCGCGACGCGCTGAAGTTCACCGACCTGCCGCGCGGCGCCCGCATCGGCACCGGCGCGCCGCGCCGCATGGCGCAGCTGAACGCGTACGCCCGCGCGCACGGACTGGACATCGAGACGGTCCCGATCCGCGGCAACGTCGACACCCGCGTCCGGTACGTCCGCGACGGCGAGCTGGACGCGGTCGTGCTGGCCGCCGCCGGCCTCAACCGGATCGGCCGCATCGACGAGGTGACCGACTTCCTGTCGGTCGACACGGTTCTGCCCGCCCCCGGCCAGGGGGCCCTGGCGATCGAGTGCACCGCGGACAACGCGGACCTGATCGCCGCGCTCGGCGCGCTGGACGACCCGTTCACCCGGGCCGCCGTCACCGCCGAACGATCACTGCTCGCCGCCTTGGAGGCCGGTTGCAGCGCACCCGTAGGGGCGCTGGCCGACCTTCCCCCACTCTCGGCTCCGCTCGAGCGGGGGGACCCCCATGCCGACGGGCAGATTGTCAAGGAAATGCGCCTGCGCGGCGTCGTCGGCACGACCGACGGCACCCGCATGGTGCAGTTGTCCACCACCGGTCCCGTGCCCCAGACGCACGACCAGGCGTGGGCACTCGGTCGCGAACTCGCCACCGAGATGCTCGCCCAGGGCGCGGCCGGTCTGATGGGGGAGCGAGCACGATGAGCCCCACCGCCCTTCCTGCCGCCGGTCCGGAACACGGGCACGTCACCTTCCTCGGTGCCGGACCCGGGGATCCGGGACTGCTGACTCTGCGCGCCGTGGAGGCGCTGTCGAGCGCGGACGTCCTGGTGGCCGAGCACGAGGTGCTCGACGTCATCCGGACGCACGCCCGACAGGGTGTCTCCGTCGTGCAGACCGACGCCGGCCCCTCTTCGGTTTCGCCGCCGGGCACGGGCACGCCCCAGCTGACGGTGGTTGACGGCACGTCAACACCCGCCGCTGTCCCGGGTGCTGCCCGGGATGCCGCTCATCTTGTCATGGAGGCCGCGCGGGGCGGCAGGCGGGTCGTCCGTGCGGTGAGCGGTGATCCGGGACTGGACACGTACGCGGCGGAGGAGATGCTCGCGTGCGCCGCGGCCGGGGTGCCCTTCGAGGTCGTCCCCGGGGTCGCGGCGGCGGTCGGCGTGCCCGCGTACGCCGGTGTGCCGCTACGCGACGCCGACGGCGCGGACGTCCGCTTCGTGGACGCCCGGACCGCCTCCGAGCGGTGCTGGTCCGAGGTCGGCGTCTCCGACGGCACGGTGGTCGTCTCCACCACGCTGGACTCGGTGGCCGCCGCAGCGGCCGAGCTGGTCTCGGCGGGCCGCAAGCCGGACACTCCGCTGTCGGTGACGATCGCCGGCACGACGACCCGCCAGCGCACCTGGACGGCGACGCTCGGCACGATCGCGCAGATGCTGAAGCAGGCCAAGGTGCTGCCGTCGCCGGACGGCGGCCGGCCGGTGATAGCCGTGGTCGGCGAGCGTTCCGCCGCGGCCCGGCGCGAGCAGCTGTCGTGGTTCGAGTCCAAGCCGCTGTTCGGCTGGAAGGTGCTCGTGCCGCGGACCAAGGAGCAGGCGGCCTCGCTCTCCGACCAGCTGCGCTCCTACGGCGCGGTGCCGCACGAGGTGCCGACGATCGCGGTGGAGCCGCCGCGCACCCCGCAGCAGATGGAGCGGGCGGTCAAGGGCCTGGTCACCGGCCGGTACGAGTGGATCGCGTTCACGTCGGTCAACGCGGTGCGGGCGGTCCGGGAGAAGTTCGAGGAGTACGGCCTCGACGCCCGTGCCTTCGCGGGCATCAAGGTGGCCGCGGTGGGCGAGCAGACCGCCAAGGCGCTGGTCGCCTTCGGCGTGAAGCCGGACCTGGTGCCGAGCGGCGAGCAGTCGGCGGCCGGCCTCCTGGAGGACTGGCCCCCCTACGACCCGGTGTTCGACCCGATCGACCGTGTCTTCCTGCCCCGCGCCGACATCGCCACCGAGACCCTGGTGGCCGGGCTGATCGAGCTGGGCTGGGAGGTCGACGACGTCACGGCGTACCGCACCGTGCGGGCCTCGCCGCCGCCGGCGGAGACCCGTGAGGCGATCAAGGGCGGCGGCTTCGACGCGGTCCTGTTCACCTCCTCCTCCACGGTCCGCAACCTGGTCGGCATCGCGGGCAAGCCGCACAACGTGACGGTGATCGCCTGCATCGGCCCGGCCACGGCCAAGACCGCCGAGGAACACGGCCTGCGCGTCGACGTCATGGCCCCCGAGCCGTCCGTCCACAAGCTCGCGGAGGCCCTGGCCGACTTCGGCATGAAGCGGCGCGCCGCCGCGCTGGAGGCCGGGGACCCGGTTACGCGGCCGAGCGAGCGCCGGCCGGGCGCGCGCAGGCGCCGCTCGACGACCTGAGACGGGGACGACCTGAGACGGGGCGGTGCGCACCTCTTTCGGTGCGCTCCGCCCCGTTCGCCGTAACGCTCCCTCGGTCCGCGCGGTTCTGCGATGCTGGCCGGCATGGGTGAGGGAGAGCGCCGGCCGCGCTCCGGGGACGCCGGCCCCTGGCCACGCCGCCGGATCGTGGCGCTGTTGGTGACCTGCGCCGGAGTGGGAGCGGCCGTACTGCACGTACTGGCGCCGGACCTGCGGATCGACGGCATCGTGGTGATGCTGCTCGCGATCGCCGCGGTGCCGTGGCTCGGGGAGCTGTTCCGCAGCATCGAGGTGCCGGGCTTCGCCCGCATCGAGTTCCAGGACATCGAGCGCCGGATCGACGACGTCCAGCGGACCGCGAACGCCGCGCTCGCCGGCGACGGCGATGGCCCCGACGACGACGGCGCGGCCTGGGACACGGTCAGGAAGCTGGCCGCCGAGTACGTGAACGTACGCCTCCAAGAGGTGGGCAGCGCGGCCCGGACCCAGCGGATGGACCGGATCTTCGCCCGTCTGGTGCGCGCGGCCCAGCGCGTGCCCGACTTCGACGTCGAGGGGCTGCTCGCCTCGCAGGACGCCGGGCTGCGGCTGGCGGCCTACGCGCGCCTGTACGCGCTGCCCGAGCAGGAGGCGCTGGGCCCTTTGGTGGACGCCGCGATCGCCGATCCGCTCGCCTTCAACCAGTACTGGGGACTGCGGGCGGTGGAGAGCTGTGTGGCGGACAGGGGAGCGGCGCACGTACCGCTCGGAGCGGTGCGCCGTCTGCGGGAGTTCCGTGCCTCGACACCGGCCGACAACGACCGGGGCAAGGTGGCCGACCGGATCCTGGCCGAGACCGGTGAGCGCTGAGCGGACGGAGCCGGTCCGGTCGCCTGCCGAGCCGGTCGCGGACGGCCCCGCCGGTCCGACTCCGCGTCGGCAAAGGCATGGTTCGGGCGGGCGTAGCGTAGGAGGTATGACGAAGTACGGATCTTTTCCCGGTACGCGTCCCCGGCGGCTGCGGACCTCGCCCGTCATGCGGCGGATGGTCGCCGAGACGCGGCTGCACCCCGCCGACCTCATCCTCCCGGCGTTCGTCCGGGAGGGCGTGAGCGAGCCGGTGCCGATCGGCAGCATGCCCGGGGTCGTGCAGCACACCCGGGACAGCCTGAAGAAGGCGGCGCTGGAGGCGGTGGAGGCCGGGGTCTCCGGGATCATGCTGTTCGGCGTGCCGGAGGAGTCGAAGAAGGACGCCCTGGGCACGGTCGGCACCGATCCGGACGGGATCCTCCAGGTCGCCCTCCGGGACGTCCGCGCAGAGGTCGGCGACGACCTGCTCGTCATGTCCGACCTGTGCCTGGACGAGTTCACCGACCACGGCCACTGCGGTGTGCTGGACGCCGACGGCCGGGTCGACAACGACGCCACCCTGGAGCGGTACGCCGAGATGGCGCAGGTCCAGGCCGACGCCGGTGCCCATGTCGTGGGCCCCAGCGGGATGATGGACGGCCAGATCGGCGTCGTCCGCGACGCGCTCGACCAGATCGGCCGCGAGGACGTGGCGATCCTCGCCTACACCGCCAAGTACTCCTCGGCCTTCTACGGCCCCTTCCGGGAGGCCGTCGCGTCGTCCCTCCAGGGCGACCGCAAGACCTACCAGCAGGACCCGGCCAACTGGCGCGAGTCCCTGCGCGAGCTGGAGCTGGACCTCGCCGAGGGCGCCGACATGGTGATGGTCAAGCCGGCCGGTCCCTACCTCGACATCCTCGCCCGGATCGCGGACGCCGTGGACGTGCCCGTGGCCGCCTACCAGATCTCCGGCGAGTACGCGATGATCGAGGCCGCCGCCGAGAAGGGCTGGGTGGACCGGGACCGGGCCGTCCTCGAGACCCTCACGGGCATCAAGCGGGCCGGTGCCCGGAACATCCTCACCTACTGGGCCACCGAGGTGGCCCAAAAGCTCCGCTAGTCCTCAGGAGTCCTCAGGCCTCGGTCAGGGTGATGTGGTCACCCAGCACGGCCCAGCGCTGTCCGGGTTCGTTGGCGCACACCCGGGTGCGGACCTCCGGCGACCCCCAGGTGTTGGACAGGCAGTAGTGAGGGTCGGCGGCCAGGACGAAGTGGTCGCCGACGGCCTTCCAGCGCTGTCCGGGCTCGTCGGCGCACACCCGGGTGCGGACCTCCGGCGACCCCCAGGTGTTGGACAGGCAGTAGTGGGCGTCCGAGGCCAGCACCACGTGGTCGCCGACGGCCTTCCAGCGCTGTCCGGCTTCGTTGGCGCACACCCGGGTGCGGACCTCCGGGGCGCCCCAGGTGTTGGACAGACAGTAGTTGCCGGCCTCGGAGGTGCCGGGCGCGGCGGCCGTGGCGGCGGCCGTGGTGGCGGCCGACGGGAAGACGGCCGCCGTCAGCGCGAGAGCGAGGACGCCGAGGGACTTGCGGAACGCGAGAGCCATGAAGGGAACGCCTTTCATCCGACGGGGTTGCGGTGCGCCGGGAGCCTTTCCCGGGCCCCGCCCCCGAATGCGGCAAACCGCCTGTACAGGTGAAATACGGATGAAGGCGTTGCCTTTCACCAGCTGGAGATGGCGTCCAGGTCCTGCTGCCAGTACGTCACCTTCAGCGTGCTGTCGTAGAAGACGCCCTTGGCGGGCAGGGACGGCGTCGCCGACGGGCCGCCGTCGCTGTTCGGGGTCATCCCCTGGAAGGCCACCGTCAGCTTGTGCGCGGTCATCCCGCCGCTGCCGCTGCCGTCGGCGGCCGACAACAGCACCCCCGCGTACCCCGACTCGCCCGGCTCCAGCGAGACCACGGACTGCGGCTGGGTGGACTCGTCGGCCTGCGGCACCCACTGCATCTGGTCGAAGCGCAGGACGGGGTAGTACGGCAGCTCGCACCGCTTGCCGCTGGTGTTCTTCACCGTCAGCAGCATGTGGTTCAGCGGCCGGGCGAGCGGCTGCGCGGTGACGGAGGTGTTCGTGCCGTTGCACAGCACCACGGAGCTGCCGGTGCTCTTGCTCTCGCGGGTGGCGGAGGCGGCGGGCTTGGCGGCGGGCGCGTGGGTACGGGCCGCGGGGCCGGCCTCGGTGGCGCCGGTGGTGCCCTTCGCGTCGTCGGTGCCCCCCGTACGGGTGGTGTCCGCCGTGCCGGCGGTGTCCGCGGGCGTCTTGGACGCGCTCACCTCTGCCGCCGCGGGGCGGGAGGCGCCTTCGTCCTGGGCGCCCGTCCCGTTGTCGCACGCTGTGAGGGCGAGGGCCGCCACGGCGGTTCCGGTAGCGGCGATCAGACGGATGTGGCGCATACGCATGGCAAGTCCTCTTTCGGGCTGGGCCGGTTGTCGTGCTTGGATGACAACAGCCTGTGGGCGGACTCGTCCCGACGGCCAGCGTTGGCCGCCAATCCGGGATGCTGGAACGCCGGAACCGGCTTTGACCTGCGGAAACAACACCTCCCTGGAACGCCGGGGTGGGACGAGGGGGAGTGGAGGAACGGTGTCGGAGGGCATCCCCGAGAGCGGTTTCGCCGAGCTGCTGCGGGAGTTGAAGAACCGCTCCGGGCACAGCTACGGCACGCTCGCCAAGCGGCTCCACATGAGTACGTCGACGCTCCACCGCTACTGCAACGGGGACGCCGTACCGACGGACTACGCCCCGGTGGAGCGGCTCGCCCGGCTCTGCAAGGCCACGCCCGGGGAACTGGTGGAACTGCACCGCCGGTGGGTCCTGGCGGACGCGGGCCGGGGCCGGAAGGGCGCGGAGCCAGTCGTCGTACCGGAGGCGGCCCCGAAGCCGGAGGCGGCGGCTCAGGCGGCCCCGGAGGCAGAGGCGGCGGCCGGGCCGGAGCCGGTGGCGGCAGCCGTACCCGAACCGGAGCCGGTGGCGGCAGCCGTACCCGTGCCCGAACCCGAAGCCGAACCCGCACCGGCGACGCGATGGCGGCGGAGCCGGTCCCTGATCGCGGGCCGCCGCACCGCCCTCCTGGCGGCCGTCACGGTCACCGCGCTGATCGTCGGCGGCACGGTGTTCGCCCTGAACCTGCCGTCGGACGAGGGCGGGCGGCGGGACGACGCGAAGGCCACGACAGCCACCGCGGACTCCGCCCTCGTCCAGGGCGGCGCCGCCCCCCGGTCGCCGAAGTCCGGGAGCCCGAGCCCTTCGGCCACGCGTTCGGTCTCTCCCTCCGCCTCCGCCTCCGCCTCCGCCGAGGCTCCGGACCTGGCGCCCGACACCACCGACGGGAAGCCCACGGGGAAGCCGTCGGCGACCGCACGCCACGAAGCGTCCGAAGCAGTGCCGTTGACGGTCAACACCAACCCCTACAGCTGGCTGACTCCCTGCTCGCAGCACTACCTGATCGACCGGCCGCCGACCGCCGTGGGCCCGCCGCCGTCGGAGCCGCAGGCCCCCGCGTGGGTGGCCGTCAACAAGGCGGTGTCGGCGGGGGAGCAGTTCATCACGTTCACCGTGCAGGGCACCGGGAACCAGACGGTCGTCCTGGAGCGGCTGTCGGTCCACATGGCGGGCAAGCGCTCGCCGCTCCCCTGGAACGACTACGCCATGGGCTATCCGGGTGTCGGCTGTGGCGGTGGCGTGCCGACGCATTCCTTCTCGGTCGCCCTGGACGCGATGCGCCCGTCGCCCGTACCGGAGGCCGGGGGCGACAACTTCCCGTTCAAGGTGAGCCAGTCGGACCCGGAGGTCTTCTACGTCACGGCGGACGCGTCGGCGTACGACGTCAGTTGGTCCCTGGAGCTGACGTGGTCGAGCGGCGGCCGCCACGGCACGCTGGTGATCGACGACGCCGGCCACCCGTTCCGCACCAGCGGCAACAATGGCCGGCCGGCGTACGCGTTCCCGCTGGGCGGGCAGAAGTGGAAGCCGGCGTCAGAGTTCGAGTGACCTCAGTCCCACCAGAAGGCCCAGCTGGTGGCGCCGGGCAGCGTCTCGGCGTACGCCCGCACACTTCCCGGACCGCTCTGTACGACGGCGTGCGGGCACAGGGCGTAGTGCTCGGCGGCGAGGACCTCGGCGTCGGCGAGCGTCGCGGGCGGGGCCGCGACGGACACCACGAGGGCGTCCAGCCCGAGCGCCACGACCCGGATGCCGAACCGGTCCTCCCAGGACCGCAGGACGGAGCAGACACGGGCCACGTCGTGGTCGTAGTTCAGGGCGCCGGTCCAGCCGATCGCCGCCGGTATGTCGGCGGAGCGGCGGGCCGGGACGAGGGCCAGGTGCGGTTCCTCGATCCACTCCGTCCAACGCGCCGGGTCCCGGTGGAGGGCGTCGGCGACCGTTGCGGCGCGGGTGTCGGGATCGGCGTTCGGCACGCCGGCGGAGGCGAGGCCCGGCCACTCGGTGCCGAACGGCTCGACCTCGCCGCTGTCCTGCCCGTCGGTCTCCTCCTCCCAGTACTCCGAGAGCACGTCCTCGACGAGGTGATCCCCCGGGTACGAGGCGTCGCCCGGCAGCAGCCCCCAGTCCTCGACCCCGGCCCGGCAGCCGGCCAGGTCCACGAGGACGGGCAGCAGTCCCGCACGGGCCGCCGGTGCGCCGAGGGCCTGCCAGGTGCCGGGCGAGGAGTGCTTCTCCGCGTGCCACAGCAGGGGCTGGTGCCAGCGTCCGTCGTCCGTCTCGTCTACCAGCCTGCCGGGCGGCAGTTGAAGCCCCAGGGAACGACCGCTGGGATCGGTGGCCAGTCGGGGCAGCGGGTTGGGAAGAGTCGCCATGCCGCCGACTGTAGGGGCAGCCACTGACAACGGCGTTGGGCTGGGCCGGGGTTGCGGCGGTTGCCCAACGGTCACTTGAGGGAAGAGGTGAAGGCGTCCCACGTGACAGGGCTGATGCGGAGGGTGCGGTCCTGGGAAGGGGCTTCCTTGGAGTCCCGGACGTGCACGGAGTCGGGAGACACCGCCACTTCGAGGCATTGGCCTCCCTCGCTGCTGCTGTAGCTCGACTTGTGCCACGTGAGGGCGACTTCGAGGCACTGGCCGCCCTCGCTGCCGCTGTAGGTCGACTTGAACCACTGAAGGGCTTCGGCGCTCATTGCTCTCCTAGCAGACGGTCGAGCAGGCCTCGCGAGTACTCGATGGTGTGTGCCTGCGTCCGCAGCATCGCATACCTGCGCGCAAGGACGGACACCTCATCTGGGTTGGAGACCCACTGACTGCCTTGTTGCGACTCGGCGTAGGCCAAGTGCTGGTGGTCGGGCGTCTCCAGGAGGGTGAAGGGGCCCGCATCTCCAGCGTGATGGGTGCGGCTCAGCGGTAATACCTGCAATGAGACGCAGGGGAGTTGGGAGCACTCGCGTAGAAAGCGCAGCTGTTCACGGTGGATGTCGGAGCCCCCGGTGGGCCAGAGCAAGACGGGTTCCCAGATGACGAAGCTCAGTGTCGGCGGCTCCTTGCGGTGCAGGATCTCCCGGCGCTCGACTCGCGCCTGGACCTTCGTCGTAAGCTCGTCGGCGTCGTAAGCGGGAACGCGTCCGCCGAGGAGGGCACGGGCGTACCCCTCGGTCTGAAGCAGACCTGGAACGACCAGCGCGTCGTACCAGGACAGCGCGATGGCCTCCCTCTCCTGCTCGATGTACTCCTCCGCCCACAACGGGAACTGGTCCACCTCCGGCAGGTTGGCCACGCCCGCCGCCAGCATTCCCTTGGTCTCCAGGAACTCGTCGAACAGCTCGGCCATGTCCAGCTTCAGCACCCGCCGCCCCTGCTCGATGCTGGCCACCGTCTCCTCGTGGATGTTCAGCGCGGCGGCCAAAGCGGGCTGACTCAACCCCTTGGCGCGCCGGGCCGCGGCCAGTTGACGGCCCAGCATCTTCATGGCCGACTGGTTCTTCCTCCGTGTAGGCGTCATGCCTGCTGAACTCCCCACGCCGGCCGGTGCACACCCCGCAGCAACCCGTACAAAAACCCTGTACGAGATCACTCACTGAACCACGATAGTTACCCTGCGCGACATTCGCCCCGTGAACGAGCACATTGAACTTCCCTGCCACCGCGACCGGTTCTACGTCCGCAGCCGCAGGTCGGTCCCCGCGGCCAGGCAGCTCACCGAGTGGTCGCTGAAGTGCTGGGGGCTGGAGTCCTGGAACCGGTCGCACGACTTGTCGCTGTGCGTGAGCGAGTTGGCCACGAACGCTCTGGTGCACGGCGTGCCAAGGGGCCGGGGCTTCCTGCTCCGCCTGCGGTACGACGGCGAGCTGGTCCGCGCCGAGGTGCACGACAGCGGCCCCGGCACCCCTCGCGTCGCGGAGGAACCGCGCGGGCCGGAGAGCGAGGGAGGCAGGGGCCTGCTGCTGGTGGCGGCGCTCAGTGACAAGTGGGGCGTCGGGGAGCGTACGCCGGGGAAGATCGTGTGGTGCGAGTTCGCCGTGCCGTGAGCGGGCCCGGCGTCAGGTCAGGGTCGTGATGCAGAACGGGTGCCCGGCGGGGTCGAGAAGGACCCGCCACCGTTCCGGCTGAGGCTGCGCGTCCGGCTTGACCGCGCCCCGGGCGAGCAGGTGGGCCTCGGCGGTGTCCAGGTCGTCGACGCCCACTTCGATGTGGGCCTGCTTCTCCCGCGCGGGGTCGGGCCAGGTGGGGCGGCGGTAGCCGGACAGGCGGTTGAAGCCGAGGCCGGCCGTGCCGTTGTCGCCGCCGAGGAAGACGAAGTCGTCGGTGGAGTAGGTGACGGGCAGGCCGAACATGTCGCCGTAGAAGCGGGCGAGTTCGGCGGGGTCGGGGCAGTCGAGGGTGACGGCGACGTAGCGGAAGGCGGGTGCGGAAGTGGTGTCCGTGCTCATGAGGAGGACGGTAGGACGCGACCCGGACAGCTTCGGTCCTGGTTGGGCCGGACGGTATGAAAAACTTCCGGTCGTGCTGAGCGCGTCCGCCCGTCTGCTGCGTCTGCTGTCGTTGCTCGCCGCCCGCCCTTCGTGGACCTGCGGTGAGCTGGCCGAGCGGATGGAGGTCACGGACCGCACGGTGCGGCGGGATGTCGCGAAGCTGCGCGAGCTGGGGTACAGCGTCGATTCGGAGGCGGGGCCGTGGGGCGGGTACCGGCTGCGGGCCGGCTCGCGGGTGCCGCCGCTGATCCTGGACGACGAGGAGGCGCTGGCCGTGGCGGTCGGGCTGCGGGAGGCGGCGTTCGGGGGTGTGTCCGGAGGGGACCAGGCCGCGCTGTCGGCGCTGCTGAAACTGCGGCAGGTGCTGCCGGCGGCGGTGGCCGAGCGGCTGGGGGAGTGGGACGAGGCGTTCGTACGGCTGCCGTGGCCCCAGGAGGCGCGGGTGCGGCCGGGGATGCTGCTGGAGCTGGCGGCGGCGTGCCGGCGGGGCGAGCGGGTGCGGTTGTCGTACTGCGACGGGAAGGGCCGGAGCACGGTCCGGGACGTGGACCCGTACCGGTTGGTGCACACGGGACGGCGCTGGTACTTCGTGGCGCGGGACGTGGCCCGGGGATGGCGGACGTTCCGGGCGGACCGGGTGGAGCGCCTGCACTCGACCGGTGAGCAGGTGGAGATCACGGACCCGCCGGACCCGGCGGAGCTGGTGTCCCGCAACACGGCGAACGGCCCCTACCCGCTGTCGGCGAGGATCCGCCTCCCCCTCCCCCTGAGGGAGGCCCAGCGCCTGATCCCGCCGACCATCGGCACCCACCACCCGGACGGCCCTGAAGCAACGGTGGTCGAGATAGGCGGCCCCACCCCGGAGGGCCTGGCCCACTACCTCCTGGGCCTGGCCACCCCGCTACAGGTCCTGTCCCCGGACGCGGTCCGTGAGGCCCTGATTGACCGCACCCGGGAAATCCTGAGATGTGTCGGCCGGAACGCGCGGTCTTGAATGTCGCCTACGTGAAAATGCCGCCTTCGAGGTTGTCGAAGAGTTCCACCCATTCGCTGTGTTCGTGGGTGAAGGGAAGAGGATCGATTCGGCGGATCTCGCCCAGCAGCGCGTCGACTTCACGCTTCCGGCGGGCGTACTCCTCGTCCTCGTCCTCGTGCTCGCCCCGGTTGTAGGAGGAGATGTATCCGAGGAAGGACACCATCGTCTTCGCCAAGGAGGAAACATCACCATGGATGGGGATCGCCTCTTGGGCGGCGTCGGTGTACTGGTAGACGATCCCGGTGTCCGGGTCCACCACGACCGCGTTGATCGGCAGATTCCCGATTTTCACGACCTTTTCGACCCCGTCGGGGAAGGTCCAGCCGTTTTCCCTCTCCTCCGCGCAGTCCCAGACGAACCTCGCGTCGAACTCGGCGGGCAGACCGAACGAGAACTCGAAATCTTCGGCGCTGGGGATACCGGTACGGACGAGGAAGTCGAGAGTCTCGCCGGCGAACCCGTACCGTGCCGCCGTCGATTCGGGCAGGTGATGTACCTCGTCCTCACCGACCGCGTCGGCCAGCGTCTCGTGATCGATGTCGAAGAGCATGCTCATCTCCGCCTGCTTTTCCTGGCGGCTTCCATGGCCGCACCGTCTGATTCGGTCATCATCCCGGCACTCAATCCATGCTTATTATGCCAGTCTTCCAGGTTCTTCCGGTAAGTCCGGTGCTCGCCGTCGATGCTGTACGAGCTGGGACGTTTTCCGTCGACCGGCGACTGATCATAACTGTGTGAGTGGGTGACCTCCTGGTCGGCGCCAAAGTACCTAGCGAGCCACTGGTCACACCAGGAGCTGGAGTCCTGGCAAGGTTCTCGTTCGGTGTACAGATCGCGAATTCCGTGCGGGTTGCCGTCTCTGAGGACTGGGTACCCGATGGTTCGTTCGGAGTGAACATTCTTGCTGTGGCCGACGAGGATGAATGAATTGCCGTGAGAGTCGACGTAGTGTGCGGCGGCGTAGTTGCCGCCGCCGTAGTCCTTTTTTGAGTAGCGCGCCAATTGCGTGGCGTACGCCAGCTCGCTGATCTCGCCCCGGCCCAGCCGACGCGAGGCGACTTTCGGATTGGCGTCCGAAGGAGACAACGGGAAAGGATTCTTCTCCGGGTCCGTCCTGCGGTACCGCCAGACTCTGCCATCGTCGGCCACCACATCCGGAAGGTCCTTCTCGTGGCCGTTGATCCTGGTCGGCTTTCCACCGTCGGTGTGCAGCCGTTCGACGGTTCCGTCCGCGTTGAGGAGGAACATCGGAGTATCCCCGTCCCCCTGTCGGCCCGTGCTGATCCGCCGGGCCCGGTCCCCCACCTCCACGTCGGTGTTCTTGTGGAGGCGGGATACCGCCTTCGTGCGGTTCGGGAGGGATTCGGTGAGGTGTTTGCCCAGTTTGCCGAGGGCCTTTTCGCAGCCGTCCAGAGCGCCGTGGAGGATGGACTCGAAGACCTTCGTGAAGGGATCGCGGCCCTTCGTGCGGTTGTAGGAGTTCTTGGCCCGGCCGAGCGGGTCGGCGCTGACCAGGTGCAGTGACTTGCCGTGCGCCGACAGCTGACCGGCACCGAACTCGAACTCGTCGTGGTCGATGAAGAGGTCCGCGCCGCTGCCGCCGCCCGCCGAGGCGAGTTCGAGGCCGCTGCCGCCGCCCGCCGAGGCCAGGTGCATGCCGCCGGTGCCGGGGGCCGGCGGGAGGGAGAAGGCGGTCTCGGCCAGGTCCAGGACCGCGTCCTCGACCATCGCCTCCAGCTTGGCGTTGACCGGCCCGGTCACGCGGGCGATCAGCTCGTCCACGATCTGGTCGGCCGCCTCGTCGATGATGCGTTTCACCAGTTGCCGCATCGCCGTGATCTCCGCCGCGCCCAGGACGGCCGAAAGGCCGCCGGTGAAGAAGGCCAGCCCGATCGAGAGGCCCACCGAGCCCGCCATCGCGGCGAGTTCGATCTCCGCCTTCCGCTTCATGCCGAAGATGATGTCCGCGACCACGTCACAGGCGTCCGCGAACAGACGGGCCAGCTCGGGAAGTTTGTCCAGGTGGCCGGCCTTGACCTGCGACCAGTGCTTCTCCATCGCGTCGACGGCCCACCCCTGCGAGGAGGCCAGGACGCGCTCCACCGACTTGTGCGCGTCCGCTCCGTGGCCCTCGAACTTGTCGGCGAAGTCCCGCATGGCGTCGGCCATGTCGCGGTAGTCGTCCTCGTCGACGTTCGGGAAGTTGATGCCGATGACGTCCAAGACCTCGTCGAGCCAGCCGGGCAGCGTGTAGCCCATCCCCCGTAATGCCCTCTCATTCGCCTGATGATCGTATGAGTAAGACGAGCGTAACCAGGGGCGGTTGCGGTGGCGCAAGGACGCCTTCGGCCTCTATGGCGCGACTGTGACAGGACGCAGGCACACCAGCGTCTCGTCCGTGCCGATCAGCAGATCACCCGAGTCCGTGAGGGTGAGGGCGTGGACGGCGAGGCCGGGACGGTAGGTGCGGACCGTGTCGTCGTCCAGGCGATGGTGCTCGACCAGCCCGTCCGCCCAGCCGACGGCGAGCACCGGCCCGGTGCCGGTAGCCGCTGCCGCCAGCGCTGTCACCGGGCACGTACGCGAGCGGACCGGCACGGCGAGCGGCTCGGTGCCGGGGCCCCAGGCGCGTACCTTGCCGTCCGCACCGCCGCTGTAGACCAGGGGGATGCCCGGCCCGTCCTCTCCGGGCGGCGCGAGGTCCAGCGCCGCCAGCGCGGTCACCGCGCCCTCGTGTAGACGGACCGTGGCCGGGACGGTCTCCCCGTTCCGGGAGGCGAAGGCGTGCAGGTGGCCCGTATCGTCCGCCACGATCAGCAGGTCACCGCAGGCCGCCAGGGTCCGAGGCCGGTTCCGGAGTCGGCCCCGTACCGTTTCCACCAGCCGTTCCAGCGGTGTGGGACCGTCCTCCAGCAGTGCCGCCAGGCCCGTGGCCCGCGGTGCGGCCGGAGCGTGCCGGAGGTGCAGCCCGCCCAGGGTGTCCAGGACCAGTACGTCGCCCCCGGCCGTCACGGTGAGCGCGGCCACCCGGCCCACCGGCTCCGGCAGCCGGCCGACCGGAGCACCGTCCGCCTCGCCGACCAGCCGGACGGTGCCCTGGTGGTCCGCCACGACGGCCGTACCGGCGAGCCGGCCGTGACCGGACGACAGCGCGCGGGCCGGTCCCGGCCACGGCGGCCGGACATCCCCGCGCACCCTGCGCCAGACGACCCGCCAGGCGGCACCGCCGGCCAGGCCGGCCAGCCTGTCCGGCAGCCGCGGGTCCGCTTCGTCGCCCAGCGCCGCGAGCAGGACCACGGCCCGGTCGGCCGGGTTCGGCTCATGGGTCAGGGACGCCCCGGCCCGCAGCCAGGCCGCGCGCAGACCTCCGTGGCCGTCCCCGGAGCGCTCGTAGCGGACGGAGACCTGCCAGGGATCCACTGCACAGACCGCGGCCGGGTCGTCCAGGTCGACGGTGTCGACGGTCTCGGGCTCCGGTGGCGGCACCGGCCCGGTGGCCGGCCGTCCGGCGGCCCACGCCGCATACCGTTCCGGGTCCGTCCACCGAGTCTCGTCGAGATCCATCACCGCCGAGGGAGGCTTCGTGAGGGCCCCGGCCTCCGCGCTGCCGCTCCGCACCTCCACCAGCACCCGGACGTGCGGCGACTCGGCCAGCCGCGCGACGAGTCCGGCGAGCGCGGCGGGGTCCTCCGCCGCGTGCAACTCCGGCAGGACGAGCACCGTTCGGCGGTCGTCGGCGGACAGGGCGGTCAGCAGTTCGCCCGGGGTGCGGGCGGCCACCGACAACTGCCGGGCCAGCGTCCAGGCGGCGGTGAGGGCCGTCTGGCCGGCGAGCGGTACGAAGCCGTGCACCCGGCGCTCCGGCCGTTCCCCGTCCCGCGTCCCGTGGCCGATCAGCCACGCCAGCAGGCTCGACTTACCGCAGCCCGCGCTTCCGGTGACGACACACAGACGCGGTGCGCCGGCATCGGCCAGCCAGGCCAGCAGCGCGGCGGCGGCCGGCTCCCGGCCCGCCGCCGGACGGGACCACGCCGGTCCGGTCATCGTCCGCCCTCCTGCCGCGCGGCGTACGTGATCAGCTCCTTCAGACCCTCCTCCCGCGACCCGGCGGTGGCGCCGTAGTCGAAGCCGTGCGTGAACTCCGCGTGCGGGAAGGTGGATTGCAGCCATACGGCGCAGTAGTGGCCGGGCATCATGCACGGCTCCAGTTCGCAGTACACCTGGCGCACCTGCTCCGGGGCCACTCCCTCGGCCCGCAGCCGCTGCCAGACCAGTTCCTCCGGGTGTGCTCGTCCAGGGCCCGTGGCGTCGGTGACGATCTGCTTGGCACCCGTCGCGTCGACGTACTCGAAGGCGGAGGAGAACGGGAAGTTCAGGGTGTGCCGTACGTCGTCCAGCACCCTCGGCCACCAGCTCTCGCGTTCCTCGAAGGCGGCGGCGTCGATGGTGCGGAGTTCGGCGTTCAGCTCGCGGAACGCGGCGGCGGCCACCGGCAGGCTCGCCGAGGCGGCGATCACCGGCAACCGCCGGTCCAGCGCGGTCAGCGAGGCGTTGAACGCCGTGACGTCGGAGCTGACGAACATGTCGTCCTCGTCGAGCCCCAGGAACACGGCCTGCACCGCGCCGTCCGGGCGTACGCACAGGTGGGCCAGCGGGTCGGTGCCGATCCGGAGCCAGTTCTCCCGGCCGGCGGGCGCGGGCACGCCCTGGTGCCCGGCCAGCATGCCCAGGGTGGGTGCGTCGGTCTCCGCCGCCGCGGTGAAGTACGGCGCCACGTGCACGGGGACCCCGGTGCCGGTCAGCGCCTCGCGGGCCGGTTCGGGCAGCCGTATCCCGTAGGTGCCGGGCACCGTGAACCGGCGCATGCCGTTCTCGCCGAAGTGGGCCGCGGACGGATCGGGGACGCGTTCGGGCATCTGGCTTCCTCAAGGTCTGTGGCGACGGAACCCGGTGGACCGGATGGTCTCCACAGACCTTAAGGGGTGGGTGTCAGAGCTTCTCGGGGGTGCGGATGCCCAGCAGGGTCATGCCCTGGTGGAGGGTGCGGGCCGTGAGGTCGGAGAGGAAGAGGCGGTTCTCGGCGATGTCCTTCGGCGGCGCCGGCTTGATCACCGGGCACTTGTCGTAGAACGTCGTGAACAGCGACGCCAGCTGGTACAGGTACGCCGCCAGCTTGTGCGGCGCGTACTCGGCGGCCGCCTCGCGGACCGTCTCCGCGAAGGAGTCCAGGTGGAGGCCGAGGGCGCGCTCGGCGTCCGCCAGGGACAGCTCCGGGTGGGCCGCCGGGCGGACCTCGCCGGCCTTGCGGAGGATGGACTGGATACGGGCGTAGGCGTACTGGAGGTAGACGGACGTGTCGCCGTTCAGCGAGACCATCTGGTCCAGGTCGAACTTGTAGTCCCGGTTCGCCGACGTCGACAGGTCCGCGTACTTCACCGCGCCGATGCCGACCTGGGTGCCCCGCTCGGCGATCTCCTCCTCGGACAGGTCCTGCGCCTTCTCCCGGACCACGGCCGAGGCCCGCTCGATCGCCTCGTCCAGGAGGTCGACCAGGCGGATCGTCTCGCCCGCACGGGTCTTGAACGGCTTGCCGTCCTTGCCGAGGACCGTGCCGAAGGCGAGCTGGACCGCCGTGACGTCGTCGCCCAGCCAGCCGGCCCGGCGCGCGGTCTCGAAGACCATCCGGAAGTGCAGGGCCTGCCGGGCGTCCACCACGTACAGCAGGGTGTTCGCCTTGAGGTTGAAGACGCGGTCGCGGATCGCGGACAGGTCGGTCGCCGCGTAGCCGTAGCCGCCGTCCGACTTCTGCACGATCAGCGGGACCGGGTTGCCGTCCGGGCCCTTGATGTCGTCGAAGAACACGCAGAGCGCGCCCTCGGAGCGGACCGCGACGCCCGACTCCTCCAGCAGGCGGCAGGTCTCCGCGAGCATGTCGTTGTAACCGGACTCGCCGACGATGTCCGCGTCCCGGATCTCCATGTCCAGCTTCTCGAAGACGGAGAAGAAGTAGATCTTCGACTCGTCCACGAACTTCTGCCACATGGCGAGCGTGTGCGGGTCGCCGGCCTGGAGGTCCACCACCCGGCGGCGGGCCCGGGTCTTGAACTCCTCGTCGGAGTCGAACAGCTTCCGCGCGGCCTTGTAGAGGCGGTCGAGGTTCGACATCGCCTCCTCGCCCGTCACCTCGCCGGCCTTGTGGTCCAGCTCGTGCGGGTGCTCGTCCAGGTACTGGATGAGCATGCCGAACTGGGTGCCCCAGTCGCCGATGTGGTGACGCCGGACCACGTTCTCGCCGGTGAACTCCAGCAGCTGCACGACCGAGTCGCCGATCACCGCCGAGCGGAGGTGGCCGACGTGCATCTCCTTGGCCACGTTCGGCTGGGCGTAGTCGATCACCGTGGTGCCCGGGTGCGCGGCGGTCGGCACGCCGAGGCGGCCGGTGTCGTCCGCGTACCGCGCGGCCAGGTTCTCGGTGATCGCCTTGTCCGAGACCGTGATGTTGAGGAAGCCGGGGCCGGAGACCTCGACGTCCTGGATCACGTCACCCGTCACCACCCGGCCGACGACCTGGGCCGCCAGTTCGCGGGGGTTCGCCTTCGCCTTCTTGGCCAGGGCCAGGATGCCGTTGGCCTGGAAGTCGGCCCGGTCGCTTCGTCGCAGCAGCGGGTCCGCGCCGGCGGCCTCGGGCAGGGTGGCCGTCAGGGCGGACGCGAGGTGCTGCTGGACGTTGTCGCTGAGGGACGTGACCGAGGCCATGGGTGTGGGTGCCGTTCTCCTCGTGGATGGATAGACCCGCCCAGTATCCCATGGGGGGTAAAGCCGTTTCCCCGGTCGACGGGCGGTCTGTGAGAATGGAGTCTCACCCTGTTCAGAAAGAAGGACGTGCCGATCGTGGCTCAGAGCACCGAGACCACCGACTGGGTCTCCCGTTTCGCGGATGAGGTCATCGAGGAGTCGGAGCGCCGGGCCCCGGGCAAACCGGTCGTCGTCGCGTCCGGACTCTCCCCCTCGGGTCCGATCCACCTCGGCAACCTCCGCGAGGTCATGACCCCGCACCTGGTCGCCGACGAGATCCGCCGCCGCGGCCGCGAGGTCCGCCACCTGATCTCCTGGGACGACTACGACCGCTACCGCAAGGTGCCGAAGGGCATCGCCGGGGTCGACGAGGAAGCCTGGGCCGAGCACATCGGCAAGCCGCTGACCTCGGTCCCGGCGCCGAAGGGCTCGCCGTACCCGAACTGGGCCGAGCACTTCAAGGCCGCCATGGTCGAGGCGCTGGCCCAGCTCGGCGTGGAGTTCGACGGGATCAGCCAGACCGCGCAGTACACCTCCGGTGTCTACCGCGAGCAGATCCTGCACGCGATGAGGCACCGCGGCGACATCGACGCGATCCTCGCCCAGTACCGGACGAAGAAGGCGCCGAAGAAGCAGCAGCAGAAGGCGGTGGACGAGGCCGAGCTGGAGGCCGAGGAGGGCTCCGGCGCGGCGGCCGAGGACGACGGCAGCTCCGGCTCCGCCGGATACTTCCCGTACAAGCCGTACTGCGGCGGCTGCGAGAAGGACCTGACGACGGTCACCTCCTACGACGACGACACCACCGAGCTGGCGTACACCTGCGCCGCCTGCGGTTTCGCCGAGACCGTCCGGCTCAGCGAGTTCGACCGCGGCAAGCTGGTGTGGAAGGTCGACTGGCCGATGCGCTGGGCGTACGAGGGCGTGATCTTCGAGCCCAGCGGTGTGGACCACTCCTCGCCGGGCTCCAGCTTCCAGGTCGGCGGGCAGATCGTGCCGATCTTCGGCGGCGAGCAGCCCATCGGGCCCATGTACGCCTTCGTGGGCATCTCCGGCATGGCGAAGATGTCGTCCTCGCGCGGTGGCGTGCCCACTCCGTCGGACGCGCTGAAGATCATGGAGCCGCAGCTGCTGCGCTGGCTGTACGCCCGCCGCAGGCCCAACCAGTCCTTCAAGATCGCCTTCGACCAGGAGATCCAGCGGCTCTACGACGAGTGGGACAAGCTGGCCGCGAAGGTCGCCGACGGCTCCGCGCTGCCGGCCGACGTCGCCGCCTACACCCGCGCCGTCGGCACCGCCGCCGGTGAGCTGCCGAAGACGTCCCGCCCGCTGCCGTACCGCACGCTGGCGTCCGTCGCCGACATCACCGCCGGTCACGGGGACCAGGCGCTGCGGATCCTGTCCGAGCTGGACCCGGAGCAGCCGCTGGCCTCGCTGGACGAGGCGCGCCCGCGCTACGACAAGGCGGAGGCGTGGATCAACACGTACGTGCCCGCCGACCAGCGGACCATCGTGCGCGAGCAGCCCGACGCCGAGCTGCTGAAGTCCCTGGACGAGGCGTCCCGGCAGTCCGTGCGGCTGCTGCTGGACGGGCTCGCCGACCACTGGTCGCTCGACGGGCTGACCCACCTCGTGTACGGCGTGCCGAAGGTGCAGGCCGGCTTCTCCGCCGACGCCACGCCGAAGGAGCTGCCGCCGGAGATCAAGACGGCCCAGCGGACGTTCTTCGCCCTGCTGTACCACCTGCTCGTCGGCCGTGACACCGGCCCCCGCCTGCCCACCCTGCTGCTGGCCGTGGGCCAGGAGCGGGTACGGACGCTGCTCGGGGAGTAACCCGTACGGAAAAGCAGTCGGAAAAGGGGCCCTCTTCCGGGAGGGCCCCTTTTCCGTCACGTCATGCGGTCGCAGGCGATGCGGTCCTACGCGATGTGGTCCTCTTCCAGTTCCGCGTTGAAGCGGTTGGTGAAGCGGTTGACCATGCGGTCGGCGTCGCGCGGGGCGAGCGCGATGCCGTACGTCGCCTCGACCGCCTCGCCGTACTGGTGCGGGGTGGGGAAGCTGCCGTCGATCGACTTGCGGAAGACCTGGTAGTAGTCCTCCTCGGTCGGGTTCGGCTCGGCCGGGCGGCCGCCCTCGCCCAGTTCGCGGGTGCGGGTCGGGCTGACCGGGATCGGGAAGCTGCCCGTCTCCTCCGGGGAGGGCTGCTGGAAGTCCTCCGGGGCCTGCTCCTCGTACCAGTTCTCGTACTGCTCCTCGGGGGCGTACTGGGGTTCTTGGAGCATCGGGTCGTAGGTGGGGTCGTAGCCGCCGTGGTACTCGACCTCGCGCGGGGCCTGGAACCAGGGGCTCTGCTCGTCCGCCGGGGGTGCCTCGGCGGGCGGCTGTCCGGCGGCGGAGGCCGGTCGGCGCGGGGCGGGGGCCGCCGCGGGGGTGCGGTCGTCGGCGACGGCGGGGGCGAGGGCCTGTGGCTGCGGGGCCGGGGGGAGGAGGACCGGGTCGATGCCCGCCGCGGCCAGGCCCGCCGGGGCCGTCTCCGCGAGCGGGACGCCGTAGCGTGCCAGGCGCAGCGGCATCAGGGACTCCACCGGGGCCTTGCGGCGCCAGGCGCGGCCGAAGCGGGAGCGCAGCCGGGCCTGGTAGACGAGACGTTCCTGCTCCAGCTTGATGACCTGCTCGTAGGAGCGCAGTTCCCACAGCTTCATGCGGCGCCACAGCAGGAACGTCGGGAGCGGGGAGAGCAGCCAGCGGGTGAGGCGGACGCCCTCCATGTGCTTGTCCGCCGTGATGTCGGCGATGCGGCCGACCGCGTGCCGGGCCGCCTCGACCGACACCACGAACAGCACCGGGATCACCGCGTGCATGCCCACGCCCAGCGGGTCCGGCCAGGCGGCCGCGCCGTTGAAGGCGATCGTCGCCGCCGTCAGCAGCCACGCCGTCTGGCGCAGCAGCGGGAAGGGGATGCGGATCCAGGTCAGCAGCAGGTCGAGGGCGAGGAGGACACAGATGCCCGCGTCGATGCCCACCGGGAACACATAGGAGAAGTTCCCGAAGCCCTTCTTGACGGCCAGCTCACGGACGGCCGCGTACGAACCGGCGAAGCCGATACCGGCGATGATCAGCGCACCGGTCACGACCACGCCGATGAGAACGCGGTGCATCCGAGTCAGCTGCGGTGACGCGGCCACTCGTACTCCCCTCCCCTTGCGTGTTGTTGCGCGCAACAGGGTGGCACACGTGTACGGCGAACGCGGTACCGGTCACCCGCTACGACCGTACGGTCAGCTCTTCCTGACGGCCGGCCCGGACGCGGACGCGCGGGCGGAGGGCGACTTGGAGAGGGACCGCGAGGCGGACTTCGCGCCCGGCTTCGAGGAGGTCGAGGCCGGCCCGGAGGGAGAGTCCGACGCCGGGGAATCCGGCTCGCCGGACGCGCCGTTGGCCTTCGACACCGACGCCACGACCTCCTTCAGCGCCTTCTGGGCGTCCTTCGTCAGGTCGTCGGCGTCCGGGGTCTTCTCGCCCGCGAGTCCGGCGCCGTTGTAGTCCAGGGTGACCACGACGTTCTCGACCCGGGCGACGACCGTCTGCTGCTTGAAGAGACCTTCCTTCTTCTTCAGGTCGTAGCGCACCGCGGCCGCCTCCGCGCCGATCCCGGACAGCGGCACCATCTTGGTGCCCTTCGCGCCGTCCACCGACTGGGCGTCCTGCACCTGCCGGCCGAAGTACGCGTGCGCCTGCTCGTCGGCGGCGCCCCGCGTGACGTCCGAGTCGAAGCGCAGCAGGGAGATGTTCAGCCAGCGGAACTGCGAGCCCTTGACGCCGTTGTTGTCCAGGCTGTTCCAGGAGCAGGAGGCACGCGACGACGGCTCGTCCGAGCCGCCCTTCCTGGCCGACTTCGCGCCCGCGGGCACCAGGTCGGTCAGGGTCTTCTTCGCCAGCGCGCCGCACGCGTCGGGCAGCTTGCCGTATGCGGCGGGCCGCACGGTCGGCGACGCGCTCGCCGACGGCTTGGTGGTGCCGGGGTCCGCCTGCCGGGTGCTCTCGCCGCCGGACCCGGCCTTGGCGTCACCGGAGTCCGAGGAGCAGCCGGCGGTGATCAGGACCGCGGGAACGGCTGCCGCGCAGACAAGCGCGTGGCGCAGGCGCTTGGCTCGCTGGTGTCGCTGGGCACGGTCGTCTCGCTGGTCTGCTCGCTGCATGGTTCCTTCACTCATGACGCTCGGTGTTCGTGCGGGTTCCTGCGGGGCCACGGTACGCGGTGGGCAAGCCGCGCGGTCTCCGTTCGCGTACGGGACGGCGGGGCCGGCCGGGCGGTCAGCCGCCGAGCGCGTCGTCCAGGCGCGCGGCCAGGTCACGGGCCCTGTCCTGCATTTCCTTGCTGTCCGGGACCGTTCCGATGGCCGTCGGCTGCTCCTCGTACTGAATGGTGACGACGACGTTGGACGTGCGGAACACCACAGTCACCGCGCGCTGTTCGGCCGTCGAGCCGGAGGTGCTGAGCCGGTCGTCCAGATACGCCTCGTCACCGAGGTCGGACAGTGTGCGGGGCTGGAGTTCGGCGGTGTCCTCCGGGGAGGCGGACGGCGAGGACGAGCCGGAGGCGGCAAAGGACCCGGAGGACTCGGAGGTCTTGGCGGAGGGGTCCGTCGCGGGCGGGGAGGCCTTGCCGCTCGGGGAGCCGGTGGCGGACGCGGTGGGCGTCGGGGTGCCGGCCGGCGGCGCGGTGGCGCTGCTCGGCGCGGGCAGGTCGGCGGCGGCCTGCTGCTCCTGGAACAGCCGCTGCGCCTGGTCGTCGTCGCTGACCGTGTTGTCGTACGACACCACGCGCTCGAAGTCCACGGAGAGGCGGTCGGTGACGTCCGCGGACTCGACCTTCCAGCGGCAGCCGACCTTGCGGTCGGTGTCGTAGGTGAGCGCGGCCTCGCCCTGGTAGGCGTGGTCCCGCTGGACGGGGTCGGTGATCCGCAGGATGCCGGGCAGCAGCGTGTCCAGGGTGTCGTGGCCGACCGCGCCGCAGGGCTCGGGGAGTGTGCGGTACTTGCCGGGCTGGGCGGCGACGGTGGCCGTGCCGGCGTCGCCCGGGTTGGCGTTGTCCGCCGGGCCGTCGTCCCCGGAGCCGCTCGTGCAGCCGGCCAGCAGCGCCGCGAGGAGGGCGGCGGTGCCGGTTACGTACGCCTTCCGCTGCACGTCGGGCTCCTCTCGACGGTGTGTGCGCGCTCGGTGCTCCAGTGTCCCCGCTGGTTATTCGCTTGCCGCGGCGGGGCGTCTGCTGCAGACAATGTGTATCGCACGCACTGCCGTGGACGCCGGTCCCTTGTCCCTTTCGACGACCTTGGCGCCTCTTTTGCGTTTTGCTGCTTTCAAGCCTTTCGTTGTCATTTCCCGGGGGAAAGAGGAAGACATGTCGTACGTGGAGATACCGGGCGCGAAGGTACCGATCCGGATGTGGACGGACCCGGCGGCGGTCGAGGACGTGGCGCTGCGCCAGCTCCAGAACGTGGCGACCCTGCCGTGGATCAAGGGCTTGGCCGTGATGCCGGACGTCCACTACGGCAAGGGCGCGACGGTCGGCTCGGTCATCGCGATGCGGGACGCGGTGTGCCCGGCGGCGGTGGGCGTGGACATCGGCTGCGGCATGTCGGCGGTGAAGACCTCCCTGACCGCGAACGACCTGCCCGGCGACCTGTCGCGGCTGCGGTCGAGGATCGAGCAGGCGATTCCGGTGGGCCGGGGCATGCACACGGACCCGGTCGAGCCGCGGGGCTTCCACGGGCTGGCCACGGCGGGCTGGGAGGACTTCTGGGAGCGGTTCGACGGGGTCACCGACGCCGTGCGGTTCCGGCGCGAACGGGCCGTCGCGCAGATGGGGACGCTGGGCGGAGGCAATCACTTCGTCGAGGTGTGCGTGGACGAGTCCGGTTCGGTGTGGCTGATGCTCCACTCCGGCTCCCGCAACATCGGCAAGGAACTCGCCGAGCACCACATCGGCGTGGCCCAGAAGCTCCCGCACAACCAGGGCCTGGTCGACCGCGACCTCGCCGTCTTCGTCGCGGACACCCCGCAGATGGCGGCCTACCGCAACGACCTGTTCTGGGCGCAGGAGTACGCCAAGTACAACCGCATGCTCATGATGGCGCTCCTGAAGGACGTGGTCCGCAAGGAGTTCAAGAAGGCCAAGCCGGTCTTCGAGCAGGAGATCTCCTGCCACCACAACTACGTGGCGGAGGAGCGGTACGACGGCATGGACCTGCTGGTCACCCGCAAGGGCGCGATCCGGGCCGGCTCCGGCGACCACGGCATCATCCCGGGCTCCATGGGCACGGGGTCGTACATCGTGCGGGGCCTCGGCAACGAACTGTCCTTCAACTCCGCCTCGCACGGCGCGGGCCGGCGGATGAGCCGCAACGCGGCCAAGCGGCGCTTCACGACCGAGGACCTCCAGGAGCAGACCCGGGGCGTGGAGTGCCGCAAGGACTCCGGTGTCGTGGACGAGATCCCGGGCGCCTACAAGCCGATCGACCAGGTCATCGCCCAGCAGCGGGACCTGGTGGAGGTCGTGGCCAAGCTGAAGCAGGTCGTCTGCGTCAAGGGCTGACGCCGGGACCGGCCCCGAGGGAGTCCAGCCAGCGGAGCAGGCGGGCTCCCTCCGCGGTCATGACGGCCGGGTCGCGCAGGGCGTGGGCCAGGAGGGACATGCCCTGGTAGGCGGAGACCAGGGTGAGGGCGTGGCCGTCGGGGTCGGGCACGCCCCAGGCGCGGAACTGGGCGGCGGCCCAGTCCAGGAGGCGGCGGAGCACCGCGCCGGCCTCGGCGTCCAGCGTGCCGTCGGCGCGTTTGCCGAGTTCGGCGGCCAGGGTGCCGGTGGGACAGCCGTGCCGGGCGGTGCTCTCGCGTTCGGCGGTCCACGACTCGACCAGGGCCGCCAGCCGGGCGCGCGGGTCCGGCAGCCGGTCCAGGCCGGCGGTGAGTTCGTCCAGCCGGGCGCGGTGCTCCGCCAGCGCGGCCCGGACCAGCTCGTCCTTGGTCTTGAAGTAGTAGTAGACGTTCCCCACCGGGACGCCGGCCTCGCGCGCGATGTCGGCGAGGGTCGTCCGCTCGACCCCCTGCTCGTGCAGGACACGGGCCGCCGCCGCCGAGAGCCGCCGGCGCTTCTGCGCGGCCTGCGCCCGCCGGTCACCAGAGTTCGTCATCCGACCGACTATAGGCAGCGGCGTCCCGGACGCTACTTCGCGTGCCGTACCGCGTAGATCATGACGAACGCGATGAAGTGGATGCCGAAGAGGAAATAGGCCAGGAAGTACCACACCTGGCGTTCGTCCTTCGTCTCCTGGGCCAGGCGGCGCTGCTCCGCGGAGTCCGGGGGAGCGGGCGGCGCGGGCGCGCTGTCGGCGGTCACGGTTCGCGGTGCACCTTGGTGTTGGAGGCCTGGGCGCGCGGGCGCACGACCAGCAGGTCGATGTTGACGTGGCTGGGGCGGGTCACCGCCCAGGCGATCGTCTCGGCCACGTCGTCGGCGGTGAGGGGCTCGGCGACGCCCTCGTACACCTTGGCTGCCTTGTCCGCGTCGCCGCCGAAGCGGGTCAGCGCGAACTCCTCCGTGCGGACCATGCCGGGCGCGATCTCCACGACCCGGACCGGCCGGCCGACGATCTCCAGGCGGAGGGTCTCGGCGAGCACATGGGCGCCGTGCTTGGCGGCGACGTAACCGGCGCCGCCCTCGTAGGTGCCGTGGCCGGCGGTGGAGGAGACGACCACGACCACGCCGTCACCGCTCGCCTCCAGCTTCGGCAGCAGCGCCTGGGTCACGTTCAGCGTGCCGATCACGTTCGTCTCGTACATCGAGCGCCAGTGGGCCGGGTCGCCGGTGGCCACCGGGTCCGCGCCGAGGGCGCCGCCCGCGTTGTTGACCAGGACGCCGATCGTCTTGAAGGCGGAGGCGAACTCGTCCACGGCCGAGCGGTCGGTCACGTCGAGCTGGTAGGCCACCGCCGAGTGCCCGGCCGCGGTCAGCTCCTCGGCGAGGGCCTCGATGCGGTCCTTGCGGCGGGCGGTGAGGACGACGCGGTAACCGGCCGCGGCGAGCCTTCGTGCCGTGGCGGCGCCGATGCCACTGCTCGCGCCGGTGACGACGGCGATGCGGGAGGCGGCGGGCGGGGCGGCGGTGGCCATGGCGGCTCCTGTTGCTGCGTCGGGGCGGTTCGGTCCAGCGTAAGTGAGGTCTCAGCCGCCGTTCCGGGGTGCCCACATGATGATCGTCATCCCGGCCAGGCAGACCAGCGCGCCGGCGATGTCCCAGCGGTCGGGCCGGTAGCCGTCCGCGACGACGCCCCACAGGATCGAGCCGGCCACGAAGATCCCGCCGTAGGCGGCGAGGATGCGGCCGAAGTGGGCGTCGGGCTGGAAGGTGGCGACGAAGCCGTACGCGCCGAGGGCGAGGACGCCGCCGGCGATCCACAGCGGGCCCCGGTGCTCCCGTACGCCCTGCCAGACCAGCCAGGCGCCGCCGATCTCGAACAGCGCGGCGACGGCGAACAGGGCGGCGGAGCGGAGGATCGGCATGGGGGCAGCTTCGCACGCGGCGGCCGTGCGGCCCTTGGCGCCCCGGGGTGGCGGCAGGGG
The DNA here is from genome assembly GCF_033366695.1 of Streptomyces sp. SCL15-4. Lineage (NCBI taxonomy): Bacteria > Bacillati > Actinomycetota > Actinomycetes > Kitasatosporales > Streptomycetaceae > Streptomyces > Streptomyces sp. SCL15-4. Next base: position 3,740,860 of record NZ_JAOBTQ010000001.1, on the reverse strand, counting down.
AGGAATAGGCGGGCTCGGGTGGCCGTTGGAGGGGGTGTAGTTGAACGGTCAACCAAATGGAGGCGGTCATGCAGTTCGGGATCTTCAGTGTCGGGGACGTGACCACCGACCCGACCACCGGGCGGACGCCGACCGAGGCCGAGCGGATCAAGGCCATGGTCGCCATCGCGTTGAAGGCCGAGGAGGTCGGGCTGGACGTGTTCGCGACCGGTGAGCACCACAACCCGCCGTTCGTGCCGTCCTCGCCGACCACGATGCTCGGCTACATAGCCGCCCGCACCGAGAAGCTGATCCTGTCCACCTCCACCACGCTGATCACCACCAACGACCCGGTGAAGATCGCGGAGGACTTCGCGATGCTCCAGCACCTGGCCGGCGGCCGGGTGGACCTGATGACGGGCCGCGGCAACACCGGGCCGGTGTACCCGTGGTTCGGCAAGGACATCCGCGACGGCATCGACCTGACCATCGAGAACTACGCGCTGCTGCGCCGGCTGTGGCGCGAGGACGTCGTCGACTGGGAGGGAAAGCACCGCACGCCGTTGCAGGGATTCACGTCCACGCCGCGACCGCTGGACGGCGTGCCGCCGTTCGTCTGGCACGGCTCCATCCGCTCCCCGGAGATCGCCGAACAGGCCGCGTTCTACGGCGACGGCTTCTTCCACAACAACATCTTCTGGCCCGCCGACCACACCCGGCGGATGGTGGAGCTGTACCGGGAGCGCTACGCCCACTACGGGCACGGCACCGCGGAACAGGCCGTCGTCGGCCTCGGCGGCCAGGTGTTCATGCGGAAGAACTCCCAGGACGCGGTACGGGAGTTCCGGCCGTACTTCGACAACGCGCCGGTCTACGGACACGGACCGTCGCTGGAGGACTTCACCGAGCAGACCCCGCTGACCGTGGGCTCCCCGCAGCAGGTCATCGACAAGACGCTCTCCTTCCGCGAGTACGCGGGCGACTACCAGCGCCAGCTGTTCCTGATGGACCACGCGGGACTGCCGCTGAAGACCGTGCTGGAACAGCTCGACCTGCTCGGCGGGGAAGTCGTCCCCGTCCTGCGCGAGGAGTTCGCCAGGAACCGCCCGGCAAACGTGCCGGACGCCCCCACCCACCAGTCGCTGACCGCCGCCGCGCGGAAGGAGGCCACCGCATGAAACTCGTCGTCGTCTCCGCGGGACTGAGCGTCCCGTCCTCCACCCGGCTGCTCGCCGACCGGCTGGCCGCCGCCGTCCGCCGGCAGGCGCCGGCGGAGGTCCGGGTGGTCGAGGTGCGCGACCTCGCCGTGGAGATCGCGCACCAGCTCACCAACGGGTTCCCGGGCAAGGGGCTCGCCGCCGCGCAGGACGCGGTGGCGGGGGCGGACGGGCTGATCGTGGTCACGCCGGTGTTCAGCGCGTCCTACAGCGGGCTGTTCAAGTCTTTCTTCGACGTGCTGGACAAGGACGCGCTCGCGGGCAAGCCGGTGCTGATCGCGGCGACCGGGGGATCGGCCCGGCACTCGCTGGTGCTGGAGCACGCGCTGCGGCCCCTGTTCGCCTACCTGCGGACCGTGGTCGTACCCACCGCGGTCTACGCCGCCTCCGAGGACTGGGGCGCGCCGGGACTGGCCGAGCGGATCGAGCGGGCGGCGGGAGAGCTGGCCGCGCTGATGCCGGTGACGGCGGCCCGGCCGGAGGAGGCCGGCGTGGTGCCGTTCACCGAGCGGCTGGCGGCGCTGGGGCACTGACGCGCTGACGCGCTGTCGACCGCCGCCGTCCGCCGTCCGGCCAATCGGCAGCTCGGCCGGGCGGGGTGCTCGGGGTGCCGGGTCGCGTTGACGGGACGTCGGGCCGGATGAGCGGCCGGTGGCTCGGCGGGTGGGCGGTGGCCTTGGCGGGTGACCGTCGCTTGTCCCGATCGGCCGGAGGCGGGCGGGGCGCCGGGGAGCCCGGTCGCGTGAGGGGCTGCCGCTCGTGGTGAGAGGGCGGTGGTTCGGTGCGGGGGCATGGGCCTTGGGGGACGGCCGGCGGCCCGGCGGGTGTGGTGGCTCGGTGGGCGGCCGGTGGGTGGGTGAGAGGAAGGTGCCTCGGTGGGTGGTGGCTCGGTGAGAGGGCGGTAAAAAGGGTGGCCGGGGGCGTTCGGGCACGGCCGGGCCGTCGGGGGCCTTGGCAGACTGGGGGTGTGCCCCAGACTGTGCTGCTCGCCGAAGACGACCGTGCCATCCGTCATGCCCTGGAGCGTGCCCTGACGCTGGAGGGCTACGAGGTCACGGCGGTCGCCGACGGCGTGGAAGCGCTGGCGCAGGCCCACCGGAACCCGCCGGACGTACTCGTCCTCGACGTGATGATGCCCGGCATCGACGGCCTCCAGGTGTGCCGGGTACTGCGCGCCGGAGGCGACCGCACCCCGATCCTCATGCTCACCGCCCTCGTGGAGACCGCCGACCGCATCGCGGGCCTGGACGCGGGCGCCGACGACTACGTGGTCAAGCCGTTCGACGTCGAGGAGGTCTTCGCGCGGCTGCGCGCCCTGCTGCGCCGCACCAGCCCCCCGCCCGTCACCAACCCCGCTCCGGAGATCCCCGTACGGGAAACGCCGCAGGTCTCCGGCCGGCAGCTGGAGGCCGCCGGCCTGCGCATGGACCTCCAGGCCCGCCGGGCCTGGCGCGGCCGGCGCGAGCTGGAACTGACCCGCACCGAGTTCGAGCTGCTGGAACTGCTGGTCCGCAACGCGGGCATCGTCCTGGACCACTCCACGATCTACGACCGGATCTGGGGCTACGACTTCGGCCCCGGTTCCAAGAACCTCGCCGTCTACGTCGGCTATCTGCGCCGCAAGCTGGACGAGCCCGGCGCCCCGCAGCTGATCCACACCGTGCGGGGCGTGGGTTACGTGCTGCGGGAGGACTAGATGGGCCGCCGCTGGCGGCTGCCGGACCGGCCCCGGCCCCGGCTGGTCTCCCTGCGCACCACCTTCGCGGTCTCCTTCGCCGCCGTCACCGCCGCCGTCACGATCCTCGTGGGCATCCTGTCGTACAACTCCGCCGCGCGGCTCGTCCGCGTCGACCAGCAGTCGGTGTTCACCCAGGTCGTGCAGGACGTGCGGGACGTGGTCCGGCAGCAGGCGATGGGCCCGGACGACTTCTCCTCCTCCCGTCCCGGGCACGACGTGGTGCGTCCCGCCCGCACCGACGTCCAGGTGCTCGGCGCGTGGGGACAGATCGTGGACGACGGCAGCCCGGTGCTGCCCGTCACCGCCCGGGACCGGGCGATGGCCGTCGCGCGCCCGGCCGGAGAGGTCGTCGAGCACCGGGACGTACGGGTGGACGAGGACCTGTTCCGCATCGCCACCGTCTCGTTCGGCGACGGACGGGGCGCGGTGCAGGTCGCGCAGGAGTTCAGCGACACCGAGGACCTGCTGCGGGCGTTGCAGCGGCGGACGCTGATCCTGATGGCGGCGGTCGTGGTGGCGGCCGGGCTGTTCGGCTGGTGGCTGGCCCGGCGCATCACCCGCCGGCTGGTGATCCTCACCTCCGCCGCCGAGGACGTGGCCCGCACCCGGCGGCTGGGCATCCAGGTGCCGGTGGCCGGGTCGGACGAGGTCGGCCGGCTGGGCCGCGCCTTCGACCGGATGCTGGGGCGGCTCGCGCAGTCGGAGGAGGACCAGCGCCGGCTGGTGCAGGACGCCGGGCACGAGCTGCGAACGCCGCTCACCTCGCTGCGCACCAACATCTCGCTGCTGCGGCGCATCGACGAGCTGCCGCCCGACACAAGGGAGGAGCTGGTCGCGGACCTCTCCCAGGAGGCCCGGGAACTGACCGACCTGGTGAACGAACTCGTCGACCTCGCCGCCGGGCAGTCCGACGCCGAGCCGTCCCAGCGGGTGGACCTCGCCGACCTCGCCGAGGACGTCGTCGGGCTGGCCCGGCGCCGCACCGGCCGGGACGTCGTGCTGTACGCGAGCGGGGACACGTCGGTCCACGGGCGGCCCGGGATGCTCCAGCGGGCCATCTCCAACCTGGTCGAGAACGCGGCCAAGTTCGACCGGGACGGCACGGCGCCGATCGAGGTCGGCGTCACCGGGCCGGCCCGGCCGGGCACGGTACGGGTGGAGGTGCTGGACCGGGGGCCCGGGATCGCCGACGGCGACCTCGTGCGCATCTTCGACCGCTTCTACCGCGCCGCCGACGCCCGCTCCCTGCCCGGCTCCGGCCTCGGCCTGTCCATCGTGCGCGAGGTCGCCCGGGCCCACGGCGGAGCGCCGTTCGCCTACCGGCGCGAGGGCGGCGGGTCGGTCATCGGGTTCACGGTGAGCGGCGGTCTGGCGGGCGGCGGGGGCGGCGGCTGAGTACGGGTACCTAGCCGGAGCGGGTAGCCACGCCCATCCTCCGGCCGGCCCGGCCGCCGTAGCGTCGCCGTATGCCCGACAAGATCACACCGGCCACCGGCACCGCGACCGGCACCGGCACCGCGACCGGCACCGCGACCGGCACCGGCACCGTGCGCGGTCTCGGCCGCGGCCTCGGCGTCGGCTGTCTCGGCTGTGGCGGGCTGGTGGCCGTCCTCGTCCTCCTCCTGGCCGCCGTGCTCGCCTGGAACGCCGGGGACGCGACGGACCTGCCCCGGGTCGCGCCCGACGACAGGGCGGACCGCGCCTTCGCGTACTCCCGGGAGGCGTACGACGTCATGGGCTTCACGCGCACGCTGCCGCCGGGCGTGACCGGCACCGGCGCCGGCCCGCGGAACACGTTCGGCGCCGAGCACTGCCGCGACGGCGGGCTGCTCGGCATGGAGGACAAGACCGTCGACGGCGCCTACCGGCTCTACCACGAGTGGGCACTGGACCACGTCCCCGCCGGTCAGGCCGTTGCCGGGCTGCGCCGGCTGCACCGGCGGCTTTCGGACGAGGGCTGGAGGGTCACGTCGTACACCGAGGGCGGCAACGGCAAGGACTGGTCGCTGTACGTCCAGCGGGACCACCGGGCCGAGTGGATGACCTTCACCTGGGACCCGGAGCGGCGGTACTTCACGGGCGGCGCGGGCGTGCCCTGCGCCTACGATCCCGCCTGGACGCACAGCGACATCGAGTCCTACGACCCGTACACCGCCGCCCGGGCCGTGTCGTCGCGCGAGCTGGGGCCGGGGCGCCGGTGAGCGTCACGCGTCCTCGCCCGTGCTCCCGCTCCGCCGCCGTGCCGCCGTCAGCAGCCAGCCCAGGTTGCCCACCGCCGCACCGGCGGCCACCGCGGCGGCGATCACCCCGCCGGTCGCCAGGCCGTCGCTGAACAGGTGCGGGCGCCGGTCCAGGCTGTGCAGCCCGAAACCGCACAGCTCGTACACGCCGACGGCGGCGATGACCAGGCTGACGACCAGCACGGCCACCGTCGGCGCGAGACTGTGCGCACAGACCTCCGTGCCGGGCTCCGTCTCGGTCGTGTCCTGCATGGGTCCCCCGTGGAACAGGCGTGGGAACAGCCCGGTGGCTGCCTGCGGTTGGGAACCTACAATACGTAGGGTCGCTAGGGTCGACGCCGTGCGGATCTACATCAGCGTGGACATGGAAGGCGTGACCGGGCTGGTCGACGCGGACGACGTCCAGCCGGGCGGCCGGGACTACGAACGGGGCCGGGCCGAGATGGCCGAGGACGTGAACGCCGCCGTTCGCGGCGCGCTGACGGCCGGCGCCACCGGCATCCTGGTCAACGACGCGCACGGCCCGATGCGCAACCTCCTCCCCGAGGCCCTGCATCCGGCGGTCCGCCTGGTGCGCGGCAGGCCCAAGCGGTTCGGCATGCTGGAGGGACTGACCGGCGAGCACGACGCCGTGCTGTGCGTCGGCTACCACTCCCGGGCCGGTGCGCCCGGCGTGCTCAGCCACAGCTTCATGGGACACGAGACCGAGGACATGTGGCTGGACGGCCGCCCGGTCGGCGAGATCGGCTTCGCCCAGGCCACGGCCGCGGCCCTCGGCGTGCCCGTCGTGGCCCTTACGGGTGACGACGCGGCGTGCGCGGAGATGACCGAGTGGGACGCCTCGGTCGCCACCGTCCCGGTGAAGTACGCCCGCGACCGGTTCGCGGCCGAGCTGCGGCCGGGCGCGGAGGCGCGCGCGGCGATCGAGGAGACGGTGGCCGCCGCGCTGACCCCGGCCCCGCGCCGCCCGGTCCCGGGCGCCGCCGAGGCCACCCTCGCCGTCCGCTGGCAGTCCGCCTCCGTCGCCGCCACGCTGCTCGGCATCCCCGGTGTGACGGCCGACGACGCCCGTACGGTCCGGGCGACCGGACCGCTGCCCGCGCTGTACCGGCAGTTCGGGGTGTGGATGCGGGTGGCCGCCTCGCTCACCGGCCAGTCGCCGTACTGCTGACGGAGGACGACACCGGCCGTGCGCACGGGCGGGACCGGCACCGGCCGTGCGCACGGGTGGGACCGACACCGGCCGTCCGCGCGGGTGGCGGTCGTTCAGCCGGTCGTGGCGCGGGCGGTGCGGCGGGCGTAGGCGCGGGCCGCGCGGGCGCGGTCGCCGCAGCGGGTGGAGCACCAGTGGCGGCGACCGTGCCGGAGCAGGTAGCGGTCGCAGGGCGGGGAGCCGCAGGCGGTCAGGCGCTCGGCGTCCGGCCCGGTGAGCAGGTCGGCGGCGTCGGCGGCGAGGGCCGCCAGGGCGTGCTCGACGATCTGGGTGGTGGGGTGGGCGGCGGCCCGGTACAGGCCGCGGTCCGGGGACCAGTGCAGCAGCGAGGCGGCCGGGGCGAGGGTCAGCGCGGCGTTGAGCGCGGCGAGCGCCTCCGCCGGGGCCGGGCGGCCGTCGGTCCGGGCGGCGAGCAGCGCGCGGATCCGCTCGCGCAGCGCGCGCAGCCGGCCCGCGCAGTGCTCGCGCAGATCGGCGCCGGCCGGGGCCAGACCGCGGTCCACCAGCCAGTCACGGGCGTCGGCGGGGGTGGCGAGGAGGTCCGCGGAGCGGCCGCCGGGCAGGGCGACGGCGGTGTTGGCCAGAGCGAGGGCGGGATACCGCTCGGCGCCGGGGGCGGGGGGCAGCTTCACGAGTCTCATGGTAGGGCTTGCCTCCATCCGTGAGGAAGGGCTAGCGTCTCTCACGGATGACACTCCATCTGTCCATGAGGTGAGCCGGTATGCAGATCCCCGTCCAGGTCCTCGGCGGTCCCACCGTCCTCATCGAGTACGGCGGCCTCCGCTTCCTCACCGACCCGACCTTCGACGACCCCGGCGACTACCCCTCGCCCAGCGGCCGCGTCCTCACCAAGACCGCCGGGCCCCGCGTGCCGCTCGCCGGACTCGGCCCCGTGGACGCCGTCCTGCTCTCGCACGACCAGCACGCCGACAACCTCGACACCTCCGGCCGCGCCCTGCTCGCCGACGTACCGCGCGTCCTCACCACTCCCGCGGCGGCCGGCCGGCTCGGCGGCTCCGCCGAGGCCCTCACCCCCTGGCAGACCGTGGACCTGCCCCGCCCCGGCGGCGGCACCGTCACCGTGACCGCCGCGCCCGCCCTGCACGGCCCCGAGGGCAGCGAGCCCGTCGTCGGCGAGGTCACCGGCTTCGTGCTGACCGCCGACGACCTGCCCACCGTCTACGTCAGCGGCGACAACGCCTCCCTGGACCTGGTCAAGGAGATCGCCGCCCGGTTCGCCCCCGTGGACACCGCCGTCCTCTTCGCCGGCGCGCCCCGCCTGCCCGTCCTGGACAACGCCCTGCTGGTCCTCGACGGCGAGGGCACGGCGACCGCCGCCCGCCTCCTGGAGGCCCGCCGGGTGGTCGCGGCCCACTGCGACAGCTGGACCCACTTCACCGAGGGCCGGGAGCACGTGGTGCGGGCGTTCGAGGAGGCGGGGCTGGCGGACCTCCTGCAACGGGACTGACCGGCCGGTCACCGGCGGCGGGCCGTCCGCAGGAACACCGCGCCGCCGAGGGTGCCGGCGAGGGCGAGGGCCGCGTTCAGCGCGATCGCGGTCTTCAGCCCGCCGAGGACGGCCAGGGTGCCCGTACCGGTCATGGCGGCGGTGGCGACGGCGCTCATCACCGGCGTGCCCATGGTGATGCCGATCTGCTGGGTCATCGTCGCGAGCCCGGTGGCCAGCCCCTGTTCGTCGTCGGCGAGACCGGAGGTGGCGCTCACCATGAACCCGACGATGACCAGCATGTTGCCGACCCCGCCCGCGAAGGTCGCGGGCAGCAGCAGCCCCAGCGAGGACTGCCCGGTGCCGAGCCCGAGCAGGGCCGCCGTGGACACCGCCTGGACCAGGCCGCCGGCCAGCAGGGCCCGGGCCGCGCCGAACCGGCCGATCAGCCGCGGCGCGAGCGTGCCGCCGACGACGGTCCCGGCGCCCAGCACGCCGAACGACAGCCCGGCCGCCAGCGGGGAGAAGCCCAGCACCTCCTGGAGGTAGAGGGTCAGCAGGAACACCAGGGACGTCTCGGTGAGGAACGCGACCAGCCCGGCGACATTGCCCCACGCCACCGACCGCCGGCCCAGCACCCGGGGCGGCACCAGCGGCGCGGACACCCGGCGCTCCACGGCCGCGAACGCCCCGAGCAGCACCACGCCGGCCGCGAGCGGCAGCAGCGTGGCCGGCGCGCCCCACCCGCGCTCGCCGGCCTGCGTCAGACCGAGGATGACCGCCAGCAGGCCGAGGGTGACCGTGACGGCACCCGGTACGTCCAGCTTCGGGCGCTCGGCGGGCCGGGACTCGGCGACGACCGCGGGCGCGACGAGGAGCACGGCGAGGACCACGGGCACGTTGACGAAGAACGCCCAGCGCCAGGACAGCAGGTCCGTCAGCAGCCCGCCGAGGATGGCGCCGGTGGTGAAACCGGCCGACATCAGCGCTCCGTTGAGGCCGAGCGCCTTCTCCCGCAGCGGGCCCTCCGGGAAGGACGTCGTCAGCAGCGACAGCCCGGCCGGAGTGACCGCCGCGGTGGCCAGCCCCTGGAACACCCGGGCCGCGAGCAGCACCTCCGGGCTCCGCGCGAGCCCGCCGGCCAGCGAGGCCGCGCCGAGGACGACGAGCCCGCCGAGGAACAGCCGGCGCCGGCCGAAGAGATCGGCGACCCGGCCGAACAGCAGGGTGAACCCGGCCGCGCACAGGGCGAACGCCGTGCCGATCCACTGGAGATCGTCGAGGGAGAAGCCGAGGCCCGCGCCGATCACCGGCAGGGCCACGTTCAGGATGGAGAAGTCCACGGCCAGCATGAACTGGGCCGCGAGCAGCAGCACCAGCACCAGGCGCAGCCGCGGGGTCAGCACGGCGGGCGCGGCATCGGCCGGCCGTGTCGCTACGACGGACATGACTAGGGGTCCCTTCTGTACGGCGGAGTGGCCGGGCCTACGGCGCAGTCGGGCCGTAGGGCGTACGGCGGGGTCGGGCCGTAGGGCGTACGGCGGGGTTGCCGGGCGGGTGGCGAGGCCGACGGTTCTACGGCGAGGCCGCCACGAACCCGGCGAAGCCGCCGCGGAGCGAGCGCCGTTGCCGCAGACCCGGCGCAGTGCCCGGAACTCGGCGGAGTGCCTTGAACCCGGCGGTGTTGCCATGCGGAAGCCTCGTCCGCCCCGGCCGGTCCAGCCAGCACCTCCCTGCGACCGGCCGCCGCGAGGGTGGTCATCGCGTGACCCCCCTCGGACATCCCGTTCGCGCCGTCCGGCGGGCAGGATGGACGACGACCGCCGCACACCCCGAAGGCGTACGCCGCACACCCCCGGAGGCAGCCATGGACGCGTCGTTGGAGCTGGGAGAGTTCCTGAAGTCCCGCCGTGCCGCGCTGCGGCCGGAGGACGTCGGGCTCGCGACCGCGCCGGCCCGCCGCCGGGTCGCGGGACTGCGCCGCGAGGAACTGGCCCTGCTCGCGGGCGTCAGCATCACCCACTACACCCGCCTCGAACAGGGCCGCGCGGCCGGTGTCTCCGACTCCGTCCTGGACGCGATCGCCCGTACCCTGCGGCTCACCGAGGACGAGACCGCCCACCTCAAGGACCTGGCCCGCCCCGCCGCCCGGCGCCGCCCGGCCGCGCCCCGCGCCGAGCACGCGAGCCCCTCGTCCCGCCGGCTGCTCGCCGCGATGACGGACGTACCGGCGCTCCTGCTGGACCGGCGCGGTGACGTCCTGGCCTGGAACCGGCTCGGCCACGCCCTGCTCGCCGCGCACCTGCCGTGGGAGGGCCCGGACAGCCCCGGCGAGCGGCCCAACCTGATCCGGATGCTGTTCCTGGACGAGGAGTACCGGGCGAGGTACACCGACTGGAAGGAGGAGGCCCACCTCGCGGTCGCCTCGCTGCGCCTGGTCGCCGGCCGGCACCCCGACGACCGCGCGCTGGCCGAGCTGATCGGGCACCTGTCCATCCAGAGCGAGGAGTTCACCGCCCTGTGGGCCCGGCACCCGGTGCGTACCTGCGCCTCCGGCACCAAGTCCCTGCGCCATCCGGCGGTCGGCACCCTGGAGCTGGCCTTCGAGAACCTGTGCCTGCCGGGCACCGAGGGCCGGCGCCTGATCACCTACACCGCCGAGCCCGGCACCCCGTCGGACGCGGCCCTGCGCCTGCTCGGCGGCGCGACGACGTCCGCCGCGCGGGAGGGGCTGCCCGCGCTGGACGCGCGCTGAACCGTTCGCCGCCGCCCTGCGCGGTGCGTCAGGTCCGCGGTCCGGCCCCGAGGACGTCCAGCATGGCCCGGGTCGCCGGGCTGGGCGGGAAGCGGCTCCAGGCCAGGTACTCCACGCGGCGCGGCCCGTCGGTCACCGGGACCAGCGCCAGCCGGGGATCGGCGGCGGCCAGGGGCCGGACGAACGCCGACGGCAGCAGCGCGACACCGAGCCCGCGCGCGAGCAGCCCGGTGATCAGCTCGACCACACCGGCCTCGTAGGCGACCTCACGGGCCAGGCCCGCCGCGGCGAACGCCTGGTCCGACTGGGCCCGGGCGGGCGTCCCGGCCACGAAGTCCACGAACGTCTCCCCGGCGATGTCCCGCAGCGTCACCCGCTCCGCCCCGGCCAGCCGGTGCCCGGCCGCCACGACCAGCACATGCTCGTCGTGGTCGAGCGCCAGGCTCTCCACTCCCACCGGCCGCTCGCCCTCCGGCAGCCCGAGGAAGGCGATGTCCAGGTCGCCGCGGCGGACCGCCGCCGCCATCTCGTCGCTGCGCCCGGACCGCAGCAGCACCCGCACCTCCGGGTGCCGGTCGCGATAACGCCGCAACAACTCCGGTACGTCCACGGCGGCGGTGGTCACGATCACGCCGACGGCGAGCCGGCCGCGCACCACGCCGGTCGCGGCGGCGGCGTCGGCCACCGCGCGGTCGGCGGCGGCCAGCGCCTCCCGTGCCCGTGCCACGAACGCCTCGCCCGCCTCGGTCGGTTCGACCCGGCGGCTGGAGCGGGCGAACAGCCGTACCCCCAACTCCCGCTCCAGGCCCGCGATCCGGTGGCTGAGCGAGGACTGCGTCACGAAGCACCGCTCGGCGGCACGGGTGAAGTTACGGGTCTCGGCGACGGCGACGGCGTACCGCATCTGCTGGAGGTCCACCCGACCATGGTTTCCGTGCATGGCTGCGATGGCAACCATGTCTTGGACGCATGACCGCACACCGGCCGAGACTCCTCACATGTCCTCGTCCGCCCACCGGCCGGCCACCGTCCTGCTGACCGCCCTCGCCCCCGCCGCCTGGGGCACCACCTACGTCGTCACCACCGAACTCCTGCCGCCCGGCCACCCGTTGTTCGCCGGCCTCATGCGCGCCCTGCCCGCCGGACTGGCCGGCCTGGCGCTCACCCGGGTGCTGCCACGCGGGGACTGGTGGGGGAAGGCCGCCGTCCTCGGCGTGCTCAACATCGGCGGGATGCCGCTGCTGTTCGTGGCGGCCGAACGGCTGCCCGGCGGGGTCGCCGCCACCCTCGGCGCGGCCCAGCCGCTGCTGGTCGCCGCGCTGGCCGCCCTGCTCCTGCGTGACCGGCCGACGCCCTGGCGGCTGGTCTGGGGCGTGCTCGGCACGGCCGGTGTCGGCCTCGTGGTCCTCGGCCCGGACGCCCGGCTGGACGCCGTGGGCCTGCTCGCCGGGCTCGGCCACACGGCGACCATGGCGGGCGGGGTCGTCCTGACCAAGCGCTGGGGCCGTCCGCCGGGAGCCGGTCCGCTGACGCTGGCCGGCTGGCAGCTCACGGTCGGCGGGCTGCTCCTGCTGCCCCTGACCCTGGCAGTGGAGGGCCTGCCGCCGCGGATCGACGCCGGTGCGGCCGGGGGCTACCTGTGGCTCGGCAGCATGGGCGGCCTGATCGCGTACACGCTGTGGTTCCGCGGCATAGCCACCCTCCCGGTAGGAGTCACCGCGCCCCTGGTCCTGCTGTCCCCCTTGGTCGCCACGGCCATCGGCACGGCGAGGGGCGAATCCCTGAGCCCGCTCCAGACGGGCGGCTTCGCCCTGTCCCTGACGGCGATGCTCGCCGCCCAGCTGAACCCGCCCACCCGAGAAGGAGTACGCCCCCGATGACTTCCGCCATGACGATCGCGGTCCTCGGCGCCACCGGAATGGCCGGCAGCCGGATCACCGCCGAGGCCGCCGCACGCGGCCACCGGGTGCTGGCCCTCGCCCGCAAGCCGGCGAGCGAGCACCCGGCCGTGACCCCGGTCCCGCTGGACGCGGCCGACCCGGACGCCGTACGCCGGACACTGACGGACCACGGCGCGGACGCGGTGGTCGTGACCCTCAGGACGTACCCGACGGACGAGGACTTCCTGCTCGCCGCGACCCGGACCGTCCTGGACACCGCCGCCGGCCTCGGCATCCGCGTCCTGGTCATCGGCGGCGCCGGCGCCCTGCGTACCCCCGGCACGCCGGGCCTCCTCCTGGCCGACAACCCCGCCTACGTCCCCGCGGAGCTACGCCCGGTCGCCGCGGCCGGAGTGGCCCAACTGCACGCCTGCCGCACCCACGCCCACTCCGACTGGTCCTACCTCAGCCCGCCGCCCCTCCTCGAACCCGGCCCCCGCACCGCGCGCTACCACCGAGGCACCGACACCCTGCTCACCGCCCCCGACGGCCGCTCCTGGATCAGCGCGGAGGACCTGGCGGTGGCGGCGGTGGACGAACTGGAGAGGCCGGGCGGGGAGCGGCACTTCACGGTGGTGCACGCCGGGCAGGAGTGACCGGGCGCCGGATCCTCTCAGCCCCCGGGCGGGATGGTCAGGCCGCAGCGGCGGGGCGCGGTTCGCCGTGGAAGACCTGCCGGGTGTGCCAGTCGCGGTGAGCTGCGGCAAGAGGGCGCGAGCCGGGCCGGGGGCCGATGAGGGGGCGGCCCGCGAGCGCTATGACGTGTTCGTGGGCGGCGGTGCTGTGGCCGACGAAGCGTTGTGAGACCAGGATGCGTTGGTCACCTCCCAGGCCGAGGACGCCCTTGTCGAAGAGCTTGTGGTGCAGCGAGCAGAGGCAGATCCCGTTCTCGATCTCGTCGGGACCGCCGAACGCCCACCAGCGCACATGGGCGGCCTCCAGCCCGACCGGAACCGAGCCGATCCTGCCGTCGTAGCCGCAGAAGGCGCACCGGTACTCGTAGGCGGTCAGCACCAGTTCGCGCATGCGAGGGTCCCGCTGCCTGCGCGCCGGCACGAGCCGCTCGACCTCGGCAGGCTCCAGTTCCAGTCCGACGGCCTCGCACAGTTCACCGTGGAGGGAGGGCGGGAAGTGCAGGTCGAGCAGCAGCCGCGCGATCCGGCCGAGCAGGTCCGGTTCGCGCCGCAGCGCCGCCCTCAACTCCGGCGCCAGTCGCCCGGTGGCGCCGGTCTCCCGCAACTCCCGCAGCCCGGTCCCGGGACTGCCGGTCCCCCGATCGGTACGCACCTCCCACACACCGTCACCGACCAGGTGATGGAAGGGATAGGCGGGCGTCGTCCTGCGAGGCGGCCCGTACTCGGTCAGCAGCCGCTGAAGGTCCCGCTCCACGGAGCTGTACCGCAGCCCACCGTCGGCGTCCTCCTGGAACCGTCCGAGGGCGTACAGGAGCAGCAACGGCTTGTGCGGAGCGCGCGCTCCGCCCTTGGTCCACTGCCTCAACTTGCCGATCCGCTCCAGCCAGTCCATGGCGTCTGATCGTAGAAGCGCCGGTTCGGCCACGTGGTGTTTCCCAGGACGGCCGCAAAGAGATGGGTGTCAGCGGCTGCCCGGCCGGTGATCGAACCGCTCACCCACTAGCCACCCAGGGTCGTCAGTCTCTCCCCTGTGCTCGTCGTGACCGCTAGTATCCGACCGGGGAGCCCTTGGCTTATGGGGAAGGGGTCGAAGGTGGAACCGGAAGCGATCTTCACACTCTTAGGTTCACTGGGATCGGTGTCGGCATTCATCCCTATCGCAGTGGAAGCGTTCCGCAAGCTGCGCGCGGGAAAGCAAGCCGATCACGTGACTGTTCTACGCGCCGGTGGACGGACGTCCATTGCGGCGGGAGGTCAGATCGGCGCGGCAATTACTGGCGATCACGTTTACAAGCGCCGCGAGGAGCCTATTCTGCTGGACCCCGCGAACGAGAAGGACGTCGATCGCGTCCTGAGTCTTCTGGACGACCCCAAGAAGGACGGGGGGTCCTGAAGCGTGGCCATCCCGCAGCAGAGATCCAGTGGCACCTTCTCTTCCTCCGCCCCCACAGCGTTCAATTCGGACTCGCTCAAGGCGTCGCTGGCAGGCGCTGGAGGCGGCGTCGGCCTGGCTGCCCTGATCGACGCAAATGACGGCGAGACGCTCGCCGGAAAAGCTTTCCTCTACCTCTGTCCCCTTTTCGCTGTGATCTTGTCGGCGATCTTTGAATGGGTGCTGATTACTCTTGATCGCATGACGAAGCGAAAGAGGGCGAAGGCGCGCTTGGAGGTAGCAAAGGCTGCACTGGCCGACCCGAACATCGAAGCGGCTCGGAAGGACGAATTAACCCAGGTGATTATTCAGACGGAGAACGAGGCGATAGAATGGGGCATCAAGCTGCATGACTGATGCCTTGCGGATCCATAGAGTTGGAATCCTTGCGGCCCGATTTCATGCGATGGTCGAGAAGAGGTAGGGTCGCCTACTCGTTCAGCGCCGCTATCGCCTGGGCGTCGTGTGCAAGCGCGTCGACGTTAATCGACGGCGTTGCTGCGTCCAGTGAGACCCGCACCCGTAAGGCGGTCGACGACACCTTCACGGAGGACGTCGGCGAGCCGCCCGCCCAGAGCACATCAGTTCCCTCACCGCGCCCATGTGCCCGGCCGCCTGACGGGCCCTTCAGGCACTGGCAAGAGCGGGACCCGAAAGTCCCGCCCAAGCCCCACGGAACCCCAGGTCGGTCAGGGCCACACCAGGCAATAGGGCTGATGCCCCGCCTCATGCAGCCGATGTGAGAAGTCCTGCCACTCGTGCAGCAGTTGGTACACGTTGAACGCGTCCCGGGGGCCGCCGCGGTCCGGGACCGTGGACCAGATGAAGGCCGCCGCGCCGACCGCCTCCTCGCCGATGCCGCGGAGCGGGTCGACGACCGTCGTGGGGAGTTTGACGACGGCGTAGTCGGGGTGGAGGACGACCAGTTCGAGGGGCGGCACCTTGTGCAGGGGGACGCCCTGGATGCCGGTCAGGACCATCGCGGCCATCGTCTCCGGCTTGATCTTCGTGAACATGCCGTTCATGCCCAGCTCGTCGCCGCCCAGCTCCTCGGGGCGCATCGAGATCGGGACACGGGCCGCGGTCGCTCCGTCGGGCGCGCCGAAGTACTTGTACGTCACCCCCACCCGGCCACCATTCCTGCTCCCTGCCCGCAGAGGCTGCCGGTCGTACCGCTCGGGCTCACCCGGTCCACCCTGTGTCCGACGTGTCTCGGTCGTTTCCTCCGCGTCGCGCCGGTGCCTTCCCCGCCGGGCACGTCGAGGACCCAGGTCATCAGTCCCCTCGCCCAGTCCGCCACCGCGATGCATATCTCCACCCGACTGCTTTTCTAGGACGCGTGGCCCCCGCCGCGCAACCCGATCATCGTGTCAGTGACCTCCCCCGCGGTCGCCCGCCGAAACGTACGGTGGAACGGCGATCCGCGGTGAAGATTCCCGGCCCCTGATCATTACGTGCGTGAGGGCCGTGTGTATCAGCTCTCAGTCTCGCAGACGAGGGATGGCGCCGCTTCGATCCGGAGGGCGAGGGCGGTCCGGCCGGGCCGCGGCCTACCCTGAGGAGGTCACCCCGCAACCGGAGTCGAGAAGCCGGAGAAGCCGCACGTCATGAGTGCCACGAGCGAAACGCCCTATCCCTACGACGCGCCCGTCTCGCAGGCGCTCTTCGACCGTGCCTCCGCGGTCACGCCGGGTGGAGTGAACTCCCCGGTGCGCGCCTTCCGCGCCGTCGGCGGCACGCCCCGCTTCATGGTGTCGGGCAAGGGCCCCTACCTCACCGACGCCGACGGCCGCGAGTACGTCGACCTGGTGTGCTCCTGGGGACCGATGATCCTCGGGCACGCGCACCCCGAGGTCATCGCCGCCGTACAGGAGGCCGTCGCCCGGGGCACGTCCTTCGGCACGCCCGGCCAGGGCGAGGTGGAGCTGGCCGAGGAGATCGTCGCCCGGGTCGAGCCCGTGGAGCAGGTGCGGCTGGTCAGCAGCGGCACCGAGGCCACCATGTCGGCCATCCGGCTCGCCCGCGGGTTCACCCGGCGCTCGAAGGTGATCAAGTTCGCCGGGTGCTACCACGGGCACGTCGACTCGCTGCTCGCCGCCGCCGGCAGTGGCGTGGCCACGTTCGCGCTGCCGGACACGCCCGGTGTCACCGGGGCCCAGGCCGGTGACACGATCGTGCTGCCGTACAACGACCTGGAGGCCGTCCTGGAGGCCTTCCACCGGCACCCCGGCGAGATCGCCTGTGTGATCACGGAGGCCTCGCCGGGCAACATGGGCGTGGTGCCGCCGGACCCCGGGTTCAACCAGGGCCTGAAGGACGCCTGCGGCAAGAACGGCGCGCTGTTCATCTCCGACGAGGTGATGACCGGTTTCCGCACCAGCCGCGCAGGGTGGTACGGCGTGGAGGGCGTCAAGCCCGACCTGATGACGTTCGGCAAGGTGATGGGCGGCGGGTTCCCGGCCGCCGCGTTCGGCGGGCGCGCCGATGTCATGGCGCACCTCGCTCCGGCCGGGCCCGTCTACCAGGCCGGCACCCTCTCCGGCAATCCCGTCGCCACCGCCGCCGGTCTCGCCCAGCTGCGGCTGCTCGACGACGCCGCGTACGGCAAGGTCGACGCCGTGTCCGAGCAGATCCGCACGCTGGTGAGCGAGGCCCTGACCAAGGAGGGCGTCGCGCACCGGGTGCAGACCGCCTCCAACATGTTCTCGGTGTTCTTCACGGACCGGCGGGTACGGGACTACGAGGACGCCAAGCGGCAGGAATCCTTCCGCTTCACCGCGTTCTTCCACTCGATGCTGGCGAACGGCGTCTATCTGCCGCCGTCGTCCTTCGAGTCCTGGTTCGTGTCCACGGCCCACGACGAGCGGGCCGTGCAGAAGATCGCCGACGCCCTTCCGGCGGCGGCCCGGGCGGCTGCGGAGGCCACGGCCGAATGAGCGACAGCAAGGACATCACCGTCGTCCACCTCATGCGGCACGGCGAGGTCGAGAACCCGGACGGGATCCTGTACGGGCGGCTGCCCGGCTACCACCTGTCCGAGCTGGGCCGGCAGATGGCCGAGCGGGTCGCCGAGCACCTGTCCTCCCGGGACGTGGCCTACGTCTGCGCCTCGCCGCTGGAGCGGGCGCAGGAGACCGCCACCCCGATCGCCAAGGCGCACGGGCTGGACCTGGCCACCGACGGGCGGCTGATCGAGGCCGACAACGTCTTCCAGGGCAAGACCTTCGGCGTCGGCGACGGCGCGCTCCAGCGGCCGGAGAACTGGAAGCACCTCGTCAACCCGTTCCGGCCGTCCTGGGGCGAGCCGTACATCGACCAGGTCGTACGGATGATGGGCGCGCTGAACGCGGCCAGGGACCAGGCGCGCGGGCACGAGGCGGTGCTGGTCAGCCACCAGCTGCCGATCTGGATCGTGCGGTCGTACGTCGAGCGGCGGCGGCTGTGGCACGACCCGCGCAAGCGGCAGTGCACCCTGGCCTCCCTGACGTCGTTCACCTACCAGGGCGACAGGATCGTGTCCGTGGGCTACAGCGAGCCCGCCATCGACCTGGTCCCGGTCCATCTGCGCGCCGGTGCCAGGCCCCAGAAGGGCAAGGGCACGGCCCAGGGCAAGGCCTTCGGCGCCTGAGAACCGCCGGCGGTGGTCACTGAGCGTCCGTTTGGCGTGGCTTAGCGCACTGTCGCGACCTTTTTTACGAAAAGCGTAAGAATCATCGGAACCTCCCCGATCTTGCTGCCCTCTGACTGGGTGAACCAGCAGGCAGTGACGATCGGGGTTTTCCATGCGCACCTTCTCCCGGACCCTCTCCCGGCGGGGAGCACTCGGCCTCGGCGCGGGTGCGGCCGCCGCCGTCTCGCTCGCCGGGTGCGGCGGTTCCACGTCCTCGGACGGCGCCGGGCGCCCGGCCGGTTCCCGGACGCAGGGGAGCAGGGGCGAGGCCCGCCCGGCGCGGCCCATCGGCGACGGTTCCACCTCCTTCACCGGCAAGCAGCCGCACCAGCCGGCCCGGCCCGAGCCGCTGGAGCCGGGACAGACCCCGCCGCAGTTCGTGATCTTCTCCTGGGACGGCGCCGGCGAGGTCGGCAACGGCCTCTTCCCGCGCTTCCTGGACCTCGCCAAGGAGCACGGCGCGGCCATGACCTTCTTCCTCTCGGGGCTGTATCTGCTGCCCGAGTCGAAGAAGCGGATGTACGAGCCGCCGAACAACCCGCGCGGCGCCTCCGACATCGGCTACCTCACGGACGAGCACATCAAGGCCACGCTCACCAACGTGCGCCGGGCCTGGCTGGAGGGGCACGAGATCGGCACCCACTTCAACGGGCACTTCTGCGCGGGCGGCGGCACGGTCGCGAACTGGACCCCGCAGCAGTGGGGCAGCGAGATCCGCCAGGCCAAGGCGTTCGTGAAGGAGTGGCGGACCAACACCGGCTGGACCGATCTGCCCTCGCTGCCGTTCGACTACGACAAGGAACTGGTCGGCGGCCGTACGCCCTGTCTGCTCGGCCAGGACAACCTGCTGCCCACCGCCAAGGAGCTGGGCTGGCGCTACGACGCCTCCTCGCCGGGCGGCCGTCAGGTGTGGCCGGTCAAGCGCCACGGCATATGGGACCTGCCCTTGCAGCAGATACCTTTCCCCGGACGCAGGTTCGAGGTCCTGTCCATGGACTACAACATGCTCGCCAACCAGTCGGTCAACTCGACCAAGGCACCCGCGTACAACTACCCGGGCTGGCGCAAGCAGTCCGCGCAGGCGTACATCCAGGGATTCCAGCGGGCCTACGAGACGAACCGGGCGCCGTTCTTCATCGGCAACCACTTCGAGCAGTGGAACGGCGGCATCTACATGGACGCCGTCGAGGAGGCCTTCAAGCACATCGCGCGCGAGAAGGAGAAGGGCGCCGACGTGCGCCTGGTCTCCTTCCGGCAGTACGTGGACTGGATGGACGTGCAGAAGCCCGAGGTCCTCGCCAAGCTGCGCACGCTCGGGGTCGGGCAGCGGCCCGCCGGGGGCTGGAAGGAGTTCCTGCGGAAGACCGGAGGCGCCGCGTCCAACGCGGCCTGATGTCCTGAATGTCCCGTGTAAATACGCCCTGAAATGCGGTTTTCGGCCCGGCAGGGGGGTGCGCGAAATCCTCGGGACAGGCATGCGAAACTTTTCACATGAGTACCCGTAGCCGCGCCGTCCTGCTCACCGCCGCGGCCGCCGCGGCGGCCCTGACCCTGTCCGCGTGTGGCAAGGGCGGCATCTCCGGTGGCGGTGGCGACACCCACTTCGTCACCGGCAGCAACGGCATCGACACCGTCGCGGCCGGCAAGCGCGCCACGGCTCCGGACCTGTCCGGCAAGACCATCGACGGCAAGACCCTCGACGTCGCCGACTACAAGGGCAAGGTCGTCGTCATCAACGTCTGGGGCTCGTGGTGCGGACCGTGCCGCAACGAGGCCAAGTACTTCGCCAAGGTCTCCAAGGACTACGCGGACAAGGGCGTACAGTTCGTCGGCATCAACACCCGCGACACCAGTACCACCCCGGCCGTGAACTTCGAGAAGGAGCACGGCGTCGAGTACCCGAGCCTGTACGACCCCACGGGCAAGCTCATGCTGCGCTTCAAGAAGGGCACGCTCAACCCGCAGATCGTCCCCTCCACGCTCGTCATCGACCGGCACGGCAAGGTCGCCGCGCGGGCCCTGGAGGCGCTCGACGACACCGGCCTGGTGGAGATGATCAAGCCGGTCCTCACGGAGAAGTGACGTGAGCGCACTGCTGACACTGGCCGCGGAGACCGGCCGCAACCAGACGGTCCTGCACGGCGCCCTGCTGGTCGCCCTGCCGATCGCCCTGTTCGCCGGACTCGTGTCGTTCTTCTCGCCCTGTGTGCTGCCGCTGGTCCCCGGCTACCTCTCCTATGTGACCGGCGTCGCGGGCGCCGACCTGGCCGAGGCCAGACGGGGCCGGATGGTGGCCGGCGCCTCCCTGTTCGTGCTCGGCTTCAGCGCCGTCTTCGTCTCCAGCGGGGCGCTGTTCGGCTACTTCGGCGCCAACCTGATCGACTACCAGAGCACCCTGTCCAAGGTCCTCGGCGTGCTCATGATCATCATGGGCGTGTTCTTCATGGGCCTGACGCCCTGGTTCGCCATGCGCGAGTTCCGCTTCCACAAGCGGCCCACGGGCGGCCTGGCGGGGGCGCCGGTCCTCGGTGCCCTCTTCGGCGTCGGCTGGACGCCCTGCATGGGCCCGACGCTGTCCTCGGTGAACTTCCTGTCGCTGAACGAGTCGAGCGCGGCCCGGGGCTCGCTGCTGATGCTCGTGTACTGCCTCGGCCTCGGCGTCCCGTTCGTCGTCACCGCGATCGCCTTCCGCAAGGCGCTCGGCGCCTTCGCCTGGGTCAAGCGCCACTATGTCTGGGTGACGCGCATCGGCGGCTCGATGATGATCGTGACCGGTGTGCTGCTGCTGACCGGTGCCTGGGGCGGTCTGGTGCAGCAGATGCAGACCTGGACCAACGGCTTCAATGTGGGGATCTGACCGATGAGCGACACCGACACCGACACCGGCCGGGACCAGGAGGAGCTGGGCGCCGCCGGCTCCCGGCTGTCCACCGCCCCGCAGGAGGAGGCGGTGAGCCTGCCCGGCCTCGGTGTCATCGGCTGGGCCCGCTGGTTCTGGCGGCAGCTGACCTCCATGCGGGTCGCGCTGCTGCTGCTCCTGCTGCTCTCGCTGGGCGCGATCCCCGGCTCGCTGATCCCGCAGACCGGCGCGGACGCCGCCAAGGTCGAGGAATTCCGCGCCGCGCACCGGACGCTGGCGCCGGTCTACGACAAGCTGGGCCTGTTCCACGTCTACAGCTCGGTGTGGTTCTCCGCGATCTACATCCTGCTGTTCGTCTCCCTCATCGGCTGCATCATCCCGCGCACCTGGCAGTTCGTCGGCCAGCTGCGCGGCCGGCCGCCGGGCGCCCCCAAGCGCCTGTCCCGGCTGCCCGCCTACACCACCTGGACCACCACCGAGGACCCCGAGCAGGTCCGCGAGGCCGCGCTCGCCCTGCTGAAGAAGCGCCGCTTCCGGGCCCACGCCGCCGGTGACGCCGTCGCCGCCGAGAAGGGCTATCTGCGCGAGCTGGGCAACCTGGCCTTCCACATCGCCCTGATCGTGCTGCTGATCGCCTTCGCCTCCGGCCAGCTGTTCAAGTCGGACGGCACCAAGCTGATGGTGGAGGGCGACGGCTTCTCCAACGCGCTGCCGATGTACGACGACTTCAAGTCCGGCAGCCTCTTCGAGCCCGACGACCTGGTCCCGTTCAGCTTCGGCCTGAAGGACTTCAAGGGGACGTACGAACTGACCGGCCCCAACCGGGGCACTCCGCGCACCTTCCAGGCGAAGATCCGCTACAGCGAGGGCGCGTACGGCAAGGAGACCACGACCACCGTCAAGGTCAACGAGCCGCTGAAGATCGGCGACTCCAAGGTCTACCTGGTCAGCCACGGCTACGCACCCGTGATCACCGTCCGGGACGGCCGGGGCAAGGTGGTCTACCGCGACGCCGTGCCGCTGCTGCCGCTCGACGGCAACGTCACCTCCCAGGGCGTCGTCAAGGTCATGGACGGCTACCGCGACGCCAAGGGCAAGAAGGAGCAGCTCGGCATCAAGGCCTTCTTCCTGCCGACCTACGGCGGCGCCGGCATGGAGATCGCCTCGACCTTCCCGGCGCTGCTCAACCCGGTGCTGAACCTGGAGCCGTACCACGGCGACCTGGGCGTCGACTCGGGCCTGCCGCAGAGCGTGTACCAGCTCGACAAGACCCACATGAAGGACTACAAGGACGCCAAGGGCGCGCAGCTGAGGGACAACCTCAAGCCCGGCGAGACCATGAAGCTGCCCGGCGGCGCCGGCACCGTCACCTTCGAGAAGGACGTCAAGGAGTGGGCCGGCTTCGAGATCGTGCAGGAGCCGGGCGGCGGCTGGGCGCTCGGCGGCGCCCTCGTCGCGATCCTCGGCCTGGCCGGTTCCCTGTTCATCCAGCGCCGCCGCGTGTGGGTGCGGGCGGTGCGCGGCGCCGACGGCGTCACGGTGGTCGAGATGGCCGGGCTCGGCCGCAGCGAGTCGGCGAAGGTGCCCGAGGAACTGGGCGAGCTGGCCGGACACCTCTACGACCGGGCGCCGGCCGCGCCCGGACCCGACGACCATTCCGCACCCACACCCGACCGCCACGTCGTACCTGCCGAAGGGGCTGAGAAGTGACTCTCGCCGCCGCGACCAACGAACATCTCGCGAGCGTCAGCAACACGCTGATCTACTCGTCGATGGCCGTCTACACCCTGGCCTTCTTCGCCTACATCGCCGAGTGGCTGTTCGGCAGCCGCAGCAAGGTCGCCCGGACGGCCGCCGCGCTCACCGCCGAAGGCGGCGCGCGGACGGCCGGCGGCCCGGCCGTCACCGTCCGCAAGGGCGGGGGCACCGCCGTGCTGGAGCGGCCCAAGGTCGTCGTCCGCTCGGCCTCCGGCGCGCGGGACGTGCCGGACGGGCCCGGCGCGCACGGCGGCGACGAGCAGGGCGACCTGTACGGCCGGATCGCCATCTCGCTCACCGTGCTCGCCTTCCTGGTGGAGCTGGCCGGTGTCGTCGCCCGCGCGGCCTCCGTGGAGCGGGCGCCGTGGGGCAACATGTACGAGTTCAACATCACCTTCTCCACGGTCGCCGTCGGCGTATACCTCGCGCTGCTGGCGCTGAAGAAGAACGTGCGCTGGCTCGGACTGTTCCTGATCACCACGGTCCTGCTCGACCTGGGCCTCGCGGTCACCGTCCTGTACACGGCCAGCGACCAGCTGGTGCCGGCCCTGCACTCGTACTGGCTGTACATCCACGTCTCCACCGCGATCTTCTGCGGCGCGGTGTTCTACGTCGGCGCGGTCGCCACGATCCTGTACCTGTTCAAGGACTCCTACGAGAACAAGCTCCAGGCCGGCGGCAAGCCGGGCAGGTTCGCCTCCTCGGTCCTGGAGCGCCTGCCCGCCTCCGCGTCCCTGGACAAGTTCGCCTACCGGATCAACGCGGCCGTCTTCCCGCTGTGGACGTTCACGATCATCGCGGGCGCGATCTGGGCGGGCGACGCCTGGGGCCGGTACTGGAACTGGGACCCGAAGGAGACCTGGTCCTTCATCACCTGGGTCGCCTACGCCTGCTACCTGCACGCGCGGGCCACGGCCGGCTGGAAGGGCCGCAAGGCCGCCTACCTGGCGCTGATCGCGTTCGGCTGCTGGCTGTTCAACTACTACGGCGTCAACATCTTCGTCTCCGGCAAGCACTCCTACGCGGGCGTGTAAGCCCCCGCCGTCCGGCACGAGGCCGGCTCCCGCGACACGCGTCACGGGGGCCGGCCTTCGTCGTACGGACAGGCGTGCGCGGGCCCGGGGCCGGGGGCAGGCTGGAGACATGAGCGGTTCCATCGCACAGGGCACCAGCCAGACCCACGGGAACACGCACATCCTGCACTTCGTCGTGCGGCTCTCGCGGGGCATGGAGGAGGTCTGGCCCGCGGTGTCCACGCCCGAGGGGCTGGCCGCCTGGTGGACCCCGGCCGAGGTGCTCGAACCCCGGCTCGGCGGCGCGGTCACCCTGCGCGGGCTGGGCAGCGGGCAGGTCACCGCGTGGGACGTGGACCGGGTCGCGGAGTACACGGTGGAGGGCGGCGGCCGGGTCCGGTTCCACCTGGAACGGGACGAGGACGGCAGCGCGCTGCGCCTGACGCACGAGTTCCAGGGCGAGGAGGAGTCGGAACAGCGCTGGCGGGACCGGCTCGAGCGACTGATCGCACAGCAGGGGCGGGAGCGGCCCTAGCCCGGTGACCGGCCTGCCGCTGTCCGTGCCGCGCCGCGGCGAAGCCCACCGTGCCCGCGCCCGCCCGAGCCGGCGCCGGCCCGGCCCCGCCGGAACCGGGGGGTGGGCACCGGGACAAAGCGGTACGTCGGCGATACTGGGGCACATGGCTTACGACGATCTTCGCTCCCTGCTCCGGGCGCTGGAGCGCGAGGGCGACCTCAAGCGCATCAAGGCCGAGGTCGACCCGTATCTGGAGGTCGGGGAGATCGTCGACCGGGTGCAGAAGTCCGGCGGTCCGGCGCTGCTCTTCGAGAACGTGCGCGGCTGCGACCTGCCGCTCGCGATGAACGTGTACGGCACCGACCGCCGCCTGCTGAAGGCGCTGGGCCTGAAGTCGTACGACGAGATCTCCGACAAGATCGGCGGCCTGCTGCGGCCCGAGCTGCCGCACGGCTTCGTCGGCGTGCGCGAGGCCTTCGGGAAGCTGGGCGCGATGACCCACGTCCCGCCGCGCAAGGTCAAGGAGGCGCCCGTGCAGGAGGTCGTCCTGCGCGGTGACGACGTCGACCTGGACCGGCTCCCGGCGCTGTTCACCTGGCCGAAGGACGGCGGCTCCTTCTTCAACCTCGGCCTGACCCACACCAAGGACCCCGAGACCGGCGTCCGCAACCTCGGCCTGTACCGCCTCCAGCGCCACGACCGGCGCACGATCGGCATGCACTGGCAGATCCACAAGGACAGCCGCAACCACTACCAGGTGGCCGCGCGCCGGGGCGAGCGCCTCCCGGTGGCCATCGCCTTCGGCTGCCCGCCCGCCGTGACGTACGCCTCCACCGCGCCTCTGCCCGGCGACATCGACGAGTACCTCTTCGCCGGCTTCATCGCGGGCAAGCGCATCGAGATGACCGACTGCAAGACGGTCCCGCTCCAGGTGCCCGCCCACGCCGAGGTGGTCCTGGAGGGCTGGCTGGAGCCCGGCGAGATGCTGCCCGAGGGTCCCTTCGGCGACCACACCGGCTTCTACACCCCGCAGGAGCCGTTCCCGGCGCTGAAGATCGACTGCGTGACGATGCGCAGGCGCCCGCTGCTCCAGTCGATCGTCGTCGGCCGCCCTCCGACGGAGGACGGCCCTCTCGGCCGGGCCACGGAACGTTTCTTCCTGCCCCTGCTCAAGATCATCATCCCGGACATCGTGGACTACCACCTGCCCGAGGCCGGCGGCTTCCACAACTGCGCGATCGTCTCGATCGACAAGAAGTACCCCAAGCACGCGCAGAAGGTGATGCACGCCGTCTGGGGGGCGCACATGATGTCCCTCACCAAGCTGATCGTGGTCGTGGACGCCGACTGCGACGTCCACGACCTGCACGAGGTCGCCTGGCGGGCCCTCGGCAACACCGACTACGCCCGCGACCTCACGGTGGCCGAAGGTCCCGTCGATCACCTCGACCACGCCTCCTACCAGCAGTTCTGGGGCGGCAAGGCGGGCATCGACGCCACGCGGAAGTGGCCGGAGGAGGGCTACACCCGCGACGGCGGGTGGCCGGACATGGTCCTGTCGGACCCGGATACGGCGGCCTTGGTGGACCGCCGCTGGAAGGAGTACGGACTATGAGCAGCGCTTCCGCTGCCATCGCCCAGCCGGGCCGGACCAAGGCGTTCCTCCGCCTGGTGATGATCGAGCACTCGGTCTTCGCGCTCCCCTTCGCCTACATCGCCTCGCTGACGGCGATGTACGAATGGGACAGGAACATCCACTGGGGCCGCCTGCTCCTGGTCACCGTGTGCATGGTCGGCCTGCGCACGTTCGCGATGGCGGTCAACCGGATCATCGACCGCGAGATCGACGCCCGCAACCCGCGCACGGCGCACCGGGAACTGGTGACGGGCGCGATGTCGGTACGGCACGCGTGGACCGGCGCGCTGATCGCCCTGGCGGTGTTCCTCGGCGCGGCGGCCCTGCTCAACCCGCTGTGCCTGGCCCTCGCGCCGGTGGCCGTGGTGCCGATGGTGGTCTACCCCTACGGCAAGCGGTTCACCAACTTCCCGCAGGCCATCCTCGGCCTGGCCCAGGCCATGGGCCCGGTCGGCGGCTGGCTGGCGATCAGCGGGGAGTGGTCGTGGAACGCGGTGATCCTCGGCCTGGCCGTGGGCATATGGATCGGCGGATTCGACCTGATCTACGCCTGCCAGGACGTGGAGACCGACCGTGAGATCGGCGTGCTGTCGGTCCCGGCGCGCTTCGGCATCCCGGCCGCGATCTGGGGCGCCCGCGCGTGCCACACGGTCACCACGGCCCTGTTCGTCTGGTACGCCCTCGCCACCGGCGCCGGCGCGTTCTTCTGGCTGGGCCTGGTGATCGTCGCGGCGGCCTTCTGCTACGAGCACAGGATCGTCCGGCCGCACGACCTGACCCGTCTGAACAGGGCGTTCTTCAGCGTCAACGGATTCATCGGTATCGCCTTGTTCGTCTGCGCCCTGCTGGACCTCCTGGTACGAGGGCTCACCGTCTAGCCGTCGCCGTCCTCCGCCGGCTTCGCGGCCGGGCGGCCACACCGCGTCCGCCCGGCCGCCCCAGACCCCCACCGGTCCTGAACCCCTTGGCGTCCGCCGGTACGCTCAAGGTGTGAACGCAGGAGAAACGCAGCGCGTGCCTTGGATCGTGGGGGTGTCCGGAGCTTCCGGGACGCCGTACGCGGCGGCCGTGCTGCGGGCGCTGCTGGCGGCTGGCGAAGCGGTGGACCTGGTGGTCAGCCGGGCGTCGCGGCTGACGCTGCTGGACGAGACGGGCCTGCCCTTCCGTGACGCCCACTGGCAGGACGACCTGCGGGAATGGCTGGCCCGCGGCGCCGACGGCAAGCCCGGCACCTTCGACGTGGACGTCAGCGGCGTCCGCTACTGGAGCGCGGGCGACCTCGCGGCCGGCCCGTCCTCCGGCTCGTACCCGGCCCGCGGCATGCTCGTCGTGCCCGCCTCCACCGCCTGCGTGGCCGGTGTGGCGCTCGGCCTGTCCAAGGACCTCCTCCAGCGCGCGGCGAGCGTCACGCTGAAGGAGCGCCGCCCGCTGGTCGTGGCCGTGCGGGAGACCCCCTTGAACGGCCAGACGCTGCGTCACCTGGTCACCCTGGACGACGCCGGTGCCGCGGTCGTCCCGGCCTCGCCCGCCTTCTACGCGGGTGCCACCCACATCCAGGACCTGGTGGACTTCGTCGCCGGCCGGGTGCTGGACGCGGCCGGCGTCGCCCACGGACTGTACCGGCGCTGGCAAGGAGAGCTGGGCGGCGGCCAGGCGGACGGTTCGCGGGGCGAGTAGCAGTACGTACCTCTCATCACTTCAGGAACTTTCACCGGAAGGCTTCGATCGCATGGACGCGGTGGACAGGCAGCTCATCCAGGCACTGAGGGAGAACGGCCGGGCCTCGTACGCGGAGCTGGGGCGCCTGGTCGGCCTGTCGGGCCCCAGCGTCACCGACCGCATCAACCGGCTGGAGGCGGCCGGCGTCATCACCGGTTACCGCGCCACGGTGAACGCGGCCTCCCTCGGCCTCGGTGTCACCGCCCTGATCGGCATCTCCCTCTCCGACGCGGCCGACCACGAGGACGTGGCGCAGCGGCTGCGGGACCTGCCGGAGATCGAGGACTGCTGGTTCATCGCGGGCGACGACTCGTACATGCTCAAGGTCCGGGCGTCGGACGTGGACGGCCTGGAGCGGACCATCCGCCGGCTCAGCGGCACCAAGGGTGTCTCCCGGACCCGTACCACGATCGTGCTGTCCACGAAGTGGGAGAACCGGGTCGGGGAGCTGCCCGAAGAGGTGTAGGGATACCGTTGGTCGGGCTGTCGTAGAAAGGTGTTGCCATGGACGTCGGGCTCAAGCGCGAGCTGGAGGAGAAGGTCCGTTCCGGTGAGCGGCTGACCCGCGAGGACGGCATCGCGCTGTACGCGTCGGACGACCTGGCCTGGCTCGGCGGCCTCGCGCACGAGGTGCGGACCCGCAAGAACGGTGACGTGGTCCACTTCAACGTCAACCGTCATCTCAACATGACGAACGTGTGCACCGCGTCCTGCGCGTACTGCTCGTTCCAGCGCAAGCCGGGCGAGAAGGACGCGTACACGATGCGCATCGAGGAGGCCGTCAAGCTCGCCAAGGCGATGGAGTCGGAGAACCTCACCGAGCTGCACATCGTCAACGGCCTGCACCCGAACCTGCCGTGGCGGTACTACCCGCGGTCGCTGCGGGAGCTGAAGAAGGCCCTGCCGAACGTCTCGCTGAAGGCGTTCACGGCGACCGAGATCCACCACTTCGAGACGATCAGCGGGCTGTCCGCCTCGGAGATCCTGGACGAGCTGATCGACGCGGGCCTGGAGTCGCTGACCGGCGGCGGCGCGGAGATCTTCGACTGGGAGGTCCGCCAGCACATCGTGGACCACCGCACCCACTGGGAGGACTGGTCCCGCATCCACCGGCTGGCGCACGAGAAGGGTCTGAAGACCCCGTGCACCATGCTGTACGGCCACATCGAGGAGCCGAGGCACCGCGTCGATCACGTGCTGCGTCTCCGTGAGCTCCAGGACGAGACGAACGGCTTCCAGGTCTTCATCCCGCTGCGCTACCAGCACGACTTCGTGGACATGAAGGACGGCAAGGTACGCAACACCCTCCAGGCGCGCACCTCGATGGCGACGGGCGCGGAGGCGCTGAAGACCTTCGCCGTGTCCCGTCTGCTCTTCGACAACGTCCCGCACGTGAAGGTCTTCTGGGTGATGCACGGCGTGCAGACCGCCCAGCTGGCCCTTCAGCACGGCGCGGACGACATGGACGGCTCGGTCGTCGAGTACAAGATCACGCACGACGCGGACAACTACGGCACGCCGAACAAGCTGACCCGCGAAGACCTCCTGGAACTGATCCGCGACGCCGGCTTCCGCCCCGTGGAACGCAACACGCGCTACGAGATCATCCGGGAGTACGACGGCCCCGACCCGTCCCGCCGCGACGAGCCGCAGCCGATGCGGGTCTGACGCACCGGCCCGCCCGCCCCTCGCCGGCCGCGGCCGACGAGGGGTACCCGGCGGAACCCTTCGTCCCCCCGGGACGAAGGGTTCCCCGCCCTCCGCCGAGCCGCCGCGGCCTGCCGAGGCCGCCCCCTCCGCCTCCCGGCCACCCGGACCGTCTTCGGCACCGGACGCGCCGGCGCCCGGCTGACGCCCGTGGGAGAGCGGCCCGGCGATCAGCAGGACCGCCAGGGCACGCCCTTCGCCGGCCGGCCGGGAAGCTTCTCGACCACGCCCAGGAGGATGCCGGTCCGGTCTGGAGGCGGCGGCCCGGGCCCTCGGGTGACCGGAACCCGGCGGCAGGTAATAGATACACTGCCTGTGTGCCTCTTACCTTCACTCTCGATCCGGCCATCACCCCGGCACTCCGCGACGGCATCCTCGACCTGTGGACGGACGTCTCGAACGCGGGCGGTTCCGTCGGCTTCGTCGCTCCGGTGACCCGCGACGAGATACGGCCCGAGCTGGTGCGCCACCTCGCGCAGATGGCCGAGGGCCGCACCCGGCTGCTCGTCGGCCGCGACGAGGCCGGCCGGGTGGCCGCGACGGCTTTCCTCACCCGCAACACCCACCGGCTGATGACCCACTGGGTGTGGCTGTACACGGTGATGGTCCATCCCCGTCACCAGGGCCGCGGCCACGGCCGTGACCTGCTCGCCGCCGCCGAGGACGCGGCCCGCGGCCTCGAAGGCATCGAGGCGATCCGGCTGACCTGCCGGGGCGGGCACGGCCTGGAGCGGTTCTACGCCTCCTGCGGCTACAAGGAGGTCGGCCGGGTCCCGGACGCCATCCGCGTCGCGCCCGGCGACGACCGCGACGAGATCGTCATGCTGCTGCCGCTCGCCTGACCCCTTGCGAGACCCCCCTGCACGATCGGCACCGGGTCGTGCTTCACTGGTCGATGACCCTATTTGGAATCGGACGAGTGGATTGAGATGCTCCGCTACACGCTGATGCGCCTCGGTATCTTCGCGGGCTGCCTCGTGATCGTCTGGGGAGCCGTCTACTCGGGCATCTTCCCGCGCGGCTTCGGTGACTCCAACCTCCTGTGGGTGCTGCTGCTCTCCCTGGTCCTGTCGGCACCGATCAGCTGGGTGGTGCTGCGCGGGGAGCGGGACCGGGCCTCGGTGCAGATCGTGCACAAGGTCGACCGGATGAAGGCCAACCTGGAGGCCAACCGCGCCCAGGAGGACCTCGCCGACGACACCGCGCGAGCGCAGGACGGGGCCACCGCGTCCAGCTAGTGCCTTGTCACGCAGCCTTCGGCGGGTAATCGACCTGTTGCTCGTGACCCAGCAGACTGTCTCCAAGATTGATCTTGGAGGTGGTTGTGGGACGTCGACCGAGTGTGTTCGTCCGGCCGGTGAGAATGAAGGAGGGCCGGAAGCTGCAGCGGATCAGCCGGACCGCGAAGGACCCGGTGAAACTCCGCCGGGCGATCGTGGTGCTCATGTCCGCCCAGGGCCAGACGGTCAAGGACATCACCGTGCTGATGCAGGTCAGCGAGGACTACGTACGTGACGTCATCCACGCCTTCAACGAGCAGGGGCTGGATGCGCTGGACCCAAAATGGAGCGGGGGACGCCCAAGGACGATCAGTGACAAGGTGCGCGAGCATATCTGCCTGATCGCCCGGACGTCCCCCGCCGACTGGAAGATCACCGCGTTCTCCACCTGGAGCCTGAGCAAGCTCGCCGACCACCTCATCAAACAGAAGGTGACAGCGGCCATCAGCAGGGAGACCCTGCGCCGGATCCTTCGCGCCGGCAAGATTTCCTGGAAGACCACCACCACGTGGAAGGCGTCCACCGACCCGGAGTTCATCGCCAAGATGCACCGCATCCTGGAGCTGTACGACACCCCGCCTGCCGGCGGACGGGTGATATGCGTCGACGAGTTCGGACCGCTGAACCTGATGCCTCGCAAGGGCAAGGCGTGGGGCCCGGTGAGGCGTCCGCGCAGGCTGCGAGCCACCTACAACCGCTACGGCGGCGTGATGCACATGCTCGCCGCCCTCGATCTGGCCACCGGCAAGCTGTACTACCGCATCCGAAAGCGCAAGCGGTGGCGCGAGTTCCTCGGCCTTCTCAAGGCCCTGCGAGCCCGCTGGCCCGGGGAGAAGCTGTACGTGGTGCTGGACAACTTCTCCCCGCACAAGCACACCGAGGTGCAGACCTGGGCCGCTGACAACGACGTCGAGCTGGTCTTCCTGCCGACCTACGGGTCCTGGCTGAACTGGATCGAGTCCGAGTTTGCGGCCCTACGCTACTTCGCACTCAACGGCACCGACCACCGCAGCCACGACGAGCAGAACGCCGCCATCGCCTCCTACGTCCGCTGGCACAACGCCAACGCCGAGCCGAAGACGGCCTTCGCACCCGACTCACCGATCAGATCCTGGACCGGATACCCGGCGAAGGCTGCGTGACAAGCCACTAGACAGCCACGAAGCGGCGGTCACCATCCCCCACGACGACGCGCCCGAAGCGCATGCCAGGGAAGTGCGCGGCTACCAGCAGGTCGTCTCTGTCCGCTGCTTGGTCCGCGATCCGGTTGCGCACCGCCGAGGCGGCGGCAGGGTCGACGTCCCAGACTACCTCCCAATCCCTTTCGCTGAACTGGACGACGGAATGCACCACGTCCCCCAACAGGACGGCCCTACGGCCACCGGATGAGACCACGTACACCGTGGAGCCGGGGGTGTGGCCCGGCACGTGGCGCGCATCGACACCGGGCGCCACTGTGAAGTCCGCGTCGAACAGCTCCAGCCGCGTACCGAGCGGAGTGAGCTTGTCGACAGCGCTTGGCTGCGCGTTGTCGCCGGTGACGAAGTACTCCCAGTCGGCCCGGTGTGCACGGTAGGTCGCCCGGGGGAACACGGCCGCGCCGTTGTGCGTCACCCAGCCAATGTGGTCAAAATGCAGGTGGGTGAGAACGACGTCCGTCACGTCCGCTGGGGTGATTCCGTAGTTGGCCAGAGAGGAGAGCAGGTCCCCTCCCGTGTACCGGCCATCGTCGAACGCGCCCACACCGGTGTCAACGAGTACGGTCCGCTCGCCGGTGCGGACGCAAAAGCCGCCGAGCGGGAGACGCAAGGTGCCGTCCGCTTCAAGATGCTCGGTGTGGCAGGTCCACGGATCCTCCACGCCGGGACGGGACAGGATGTCCGCCGCCACCTCGACCCCCACCCCGTCCCACACCGGCAGAACCTGTATGTCACCGATCTTCACGCGTACTCTCCCGTCTCGAGCAACCGCCTGGTAGCAACCGGCTGCAACCGCTCGAGGCACCAGAACATTCCGGACCACTCAGCGCTGGATCTGAGCTTCCTCACCATGGGCTCGGCCCTGCCCGCCGCTCCCCATTCTGTGTGCTCTGGTGCGTCCACTCCTGGAACTCGACATCCGACTCCAGCGGTCCGTCTCACATCGATTACCCGGCCAACGATGCGAGACGGGCCACTAGCACATGCCCGGGTCGGCGGGTCGCTGCCTGCCGGTACGCGCTCGGCCGGGCACGGCTCCCGGCCGAACTAGTCTTGCCCCATGGGTGCCGTGAAGACCAAGCGGATGCCGAGGGCGGTGCGCGAGCAGCAGATGCTCGACGCCGCCGTACGGATCTTCGGGCAGCGCGGGTACATGGCCGCGTCGATGGACGAGATCGCCGAACTCGCGGGCGTGTCCAAGCCGTTGGTCTATCTGTACCTGAACTCCAAGGAAGACCTCTTCACCGCCTGCATCCGCCGGGAGGCCGCCGCGCTCACGGCGGCCGTGCGCGCGGGCGTACGACAGGACCTGCCCGCCGACCGGCAGCTCTGGGACGGCCTGCGGGCGTTCTTCGCGCACACCGCCGAGCATCCGGACGGCTGGTCGGTGCTGTCCCTCCAGGCCCGCAGGCACGGCGAGCCGTTCGTGTCCGAGGCCGCCGCGATGCGCGCGGAGATCGTCGCCTTCGTGACGCGGCTGGTGGCGGTCGCGGCGCGGGAGGCGCACCGCGATCCCGACCTGCCGGAGCGCGAGGTGGCCGGACTCGCCGAGGCGCTGGTCGGCGCGGCGGAGTCGCTCGCCGCGTGGGCCAACGCCACACCGGGGGTGACGGCCCATCAGGCCGCCTCCACACTCATGAACTTCGCCTGGTCGGGCCTGGGCAACCTCATGCGGGGCACCATCTGGACCCCACCCCGGGACGCGAACTAGCCGACCGCCCCCCGGCACACCCGCCGACGCCTCAGTGCCCGGCGACGGCCTGGAACCCGCCGACGGCTCCACGCCCGGCGTCGGCGGACCCGCACCCGAACGCCACGGACCTGGGCCCGGCGTCGGCGGCTCCGGGCCCGGCGATGACGGACCTGTGTCAGGCGGCAGCGGGCCCGCGCCCGCATACGGCGGACCCGCAGGCGGCTACGGCGGACCCGCGTCCGAACGCCACGGTTCCGTGCCCGGCCACGGCGGTTCCGTGCCCGGCGTCGGCGGACTCGCACCCGAACACCATGGACCCGCTCCCGGCGGCGATGGACCCGCGTCCGGCCGCGGCGGACCCGCGTCCGAACGCCACGGTTCCGTGCCCGGCCACGGCGGTTCCACGCCCGGCGTCGGCGGACTCGCACCCGAACACCATGGACCCGCTCCCGGCGACGATGGACCCGCGTCCGGCCGCGGCGGACCCGCGTCCGAACGCCACGGTTCCGTGCCCGGCCATGGCGGCTCCGTGCCCGGAGTCGGCGGACTCGCACCCGAACACCATGGACCCGCCCCCGGTGACGATGGACCCGCGTCCGGCGACGATGGACCCGCGTCCGAACGCGGCGGACCCGCGTCCGGCCGCGGCGGACCCGCGTCCGAACGCGGCGGACCCGCGTCCGGCCGCGGCGGACCCGCGTCCGAACGCCACGGTTCCGTGCCCGGCCATGGCGGCTCCGCGTCCGGCGACGGCGAACCCGCGCCCGAACGCCACGGGCCCCATCCGAACACCACGCACCCGCACCCAGATGTGACGGCCCCGCGCCCGGTCACAGCGGGCCCGCGTCCCTCAGTGTCCGTCCCGGACCGATCCCTCCACGCACAACCGCCCGCCCGAGCCCCGTAGTTCGAACCGGCCCCCGCCGTCCGCCCCGTACCGGACGGTCCCCGGCAGCGGTACCGGCGCGCGGAAGCGGGCCCGTACGACGGTCGTGGCCGGGCTGCCGTGGGCGGCGAGGCAGCGGGCGAGGGTCCACATGCCGTGGGCGATGGGCTGGGGGAAGCCGAAGAGCCGGGCGGTGAGCGGATGGAGGTGGATGGGGTTGCGGTCCCCGGACACGGCGCCGTACCGCCGCCCCACGTCCCCGCCGAGCCGCCACTCGGCGACGACGGGAAGCGCCGCGCCGGCCTGTGCCGGACCGCGTGCCCCCGGCTTCCCGGTCCGGGCCAGGTACCTGCTGCGGGACACCCACACCGGCCGGCCCCCGCCCCCGCTCGGCCGCACCGCGGTCACCACCACCGCCTCGGTTCCACGCCTGCGCTCCGCCAGCCCCTCGATCCACGCGGAGACCTCGTACGCCCCGTCGGCCGGCAGCGCGGTCCTCCGCTCGATCTCGATGGACGTGTGGACCAGCCCCAGCAGCGGCAGCGGAAAGTCCCGGCCGCTCATCAGCCGCATGGCCAGCGGGAAGCCGAGAACGTGCGGGTAGGTGAGGGGCAGGGCGGACTCGCCGGTGGCGAAGCCGCAGACCCGCTCGTACACGGCCAGGCGCGCGAGGTCGACGCGTACGCCGGGCAGTACCAGCCGGGTGCGGGGGACGGCCGCGTCCGGGGCGGGGCGTTTGAAGGGGGAGCGCAGGGCGCCCCGGGCCAGCAGGGGGCCGAGCGCGGGCGGCGCGGCGAGGGTCACGGTGTGCATCGGGTCACGCCCCCAGCGGTCTCTCCGGATTGCCTACTCTGAAGTAACGTTACCGG
Organism: Streptomyces sp. SCL15-4; assembly: GCF_033366695.1. Lineage (NCBI taxonomy): Bacteria > Bacillati > Actinomycetota > Actinomycetes > Kitasatosporales > Streptomycetaceae > Streptomyces > Streptomyces sp. SCL15-4. The sequence goes on along the minus strand of NZ_JAOBTQ010000001.1, from coordinate 3,705,457 downwards.
AGGTAAGTCGAGCGGTCGGGCGCTCCCCGAGGTTGCACATCCCCGGCCCCGGACCCTCCCGGAACCCGCACAACCCCCTCACAGTGGAGTCGTACGATCACCAGGCCTGACCAGCGGTAACCCCAGCCCGCACAGGGGCCCGCCGGCGGTGCGCGCACGCCAGAGGAGCCGCCCGTGTCCACGCCGTACCCGAACGCCCCCGTCGCCTTCTCCTCCGGCGCACCGGTCTCCGCCACCGACTACGACGGCCGCCCGGTCCTCGTCCAGCCCGACATCCGGCGCCTGGACGGCGCGGTACGGGAGGCGTCGGTGCCGCCGTTCGCGCCTCCGGTCACCCACGGCTCCCTCGCCGACCTGCCGTACGAGAACGCGGAGTCGGCACCGGGCGCGGTCGTCCTCGGCCGCAGGCTGCCCGGCGGCCGCTGGACGGACGTGACCGCCGCGCGGTTCGCCGCCGAGGTGCAGGCGGTGGCCAGGGGACTGATCGCCGAGGGCCTGATGCCGGGCGACCGGATCGCGATCATGGCGCGTACGACCTACGAGTGGACGCTGCTGGACTTCGCCGCGTGGGCGGCCGGACTGGTCACCGTGCCGGTGTATCCGACCTCCTCCGTCTTCCAGACCCGCTGGATCCTGCACGACTCCGGCGCGGTCGCCCTGATCACGGAGACCGCCGCCCAGGCCGCCGCGATCGGCCCCGAACTCCCGCGCCTGCCCGACGTACGCCATGTGTGGGTGATGGAGAAGGACCACGTGGCCCGGCTCGCCGACGCGGGCGCGCACGTGCCGGACGCGGAGGTGGGCGTGCGCCGGGGCATGCTCGGTCCCGACACGCTCGCCACGCTGATCTACACCTCGGGGACCACCGGCCGCCCCAAGGGCTGCGCGCTCTCGCACGGCAACTTCTTCGCCGAGGTGGACAACGCCGTCGAAATCCTCCACCCGGTGTTCAAGGCGCGGGACCACGAGCCGTCGGTGCTGCTCTTCCTGCCCATGTCCCACGTCTTCGGCCGGATGGTGGCCATCGCCTGCGTCCGCGCCCGGGTCCGCCTCGGCCACGCGCCCAGTCTGGCCCCGGACGACCTGCTGCCGGACCTGGCCGCGTTCCGGCCGACCGCGCTGCTGACGATCCCGTACATGCTGGAGAAGGTGTACAACTCCGCGCGCGCGGCGGCGGAGGCGGGCGGCCGGACGGCGGTGTTCGACCGGGCGGCGGCGGTGGCCCGGCGCTACGGCGAGGCGCTGGAGGGCCGCCAGACCGGCACCGGAGCCGGCCCGAGCCGCGCCCTGAAGACCCAGCGCGCCTTCTACGACCCCCTGGTCTACCGCCGTATCCGCGCCGCCATGGGCGGCCGGGTCAGATACGCGATCTGCGGCGGCTCCCCGCTCGGCCGGCGCCTCGCCGCGTTCTACGCGGGCGCGGGCATCGAGATCTTCGAGGGCTACGGCCTGACGGAGACCACCGCCGCGACCACGGTCACCCCGCCGCTGAAGCCGAGGCTCGGCACGGTGGGCTGGCCGCTGCCCGGGACCCGGGTGCGGATCGCGGCGGACGGCGAGATCCTCGTCGCCGGGGACCATGTCCTGCGCGGCTACTGGGACCCGCAGGCCGGCGGAGTGGTCCCCGCGACCCGCGACGGCTGGCTGCCCACCGGAGACCTCGGCGAGCTGGACGACGAGGGCTATCTGACCATCACCGGCCGCAAGAAGGAGCTGCTGATCACGGCGGGCGGCAAGTCGGTGGCCCCGGCCCCGCTGGAGAACTGGCTGCGCCAGCACCCGCTGATCTCCCAGGTGCTCCTGGTGGGCGACGGCCGTCCCTACGTCACCGCGCTCATCACCCTCGACCCCGACGGCATCACCCACTGGCGCCAGATGCTCGGCAAGCATCCGGTCCCGCCGGAACTCCTGACCGGCGACGAGGAGCTGAGGGCCGTCCTCCAGCGCGCGGTGGACGAGGCGAACAAGCTGGTCTCCCGTCCCGAATCCATCCGCCGCTTCGCCGTCCTGCCGACGGACTTCACGGAGGCGGCGGGACATCTGACCCCGTCGATGAAGCTCCGCCGGGACCGCATCCTGCGGGACTTCGCGGCGCAGGTGGAAAATCTGTACGAACGCCGGGAGTAGGCCGTAACCTGCCGGAGCGCCGACACCACGGGGAAGTACATGAACGATCCGAACCTCACGGGCCACTCCTTGCCCGAGCCGCCACCCCAGCCACCATCGCCGCCCCCGGTGCCGGGGGCCACCCTCGTCCTCCGGGTCAGCCGCCGCATGCTGTGGGCGGGGTCGGCGGCCTTCCCTTTGCACAACATCACGATGGTCGACGCCTACATGTTCCGGCCCAGCCGGGTCGCGGCGCTGATCCGCTGCCTGAAGTGGCTGGTCGGCGCCTTCCTGGTCTACCTGGCCTACGCCGCGCTCAACGCCATGGACAACCCGGGCGGTGGGGGCGCCGACAATCCCGCGTTCCTGGTCTTCCTCTGCGTCGCGGCGCTGATCGTCCCCGTCAAGGACCTGCTCGCGCCGCCGAAACCGGTGCTGTCCGTCCAGGTGGCCAGCGGCTCGGCGCTGGTGGTGACCCTCCCGAGCCTGGAGGAGCTGCGGCAGATCGCGGACCGGATCGCGTACGCGATCGACCACCCGGAGGCGGAGTTCACCGCGATCGTGCACCAGTACAACACCAACAACTACGGGCCGGTCGCCAACCTCAACGGCGGCCACGGGAACACGGGGTTCAAGCTGTGAGCGACACGACGAACTACTACGGGCCGGTCGCCAACGTCAACGGCGGCCAGGGCAACGTCGGCTTCAACTACGGCACCGTCGGCGGCCCCGCCCAGGACCCCGAACTCCGCGCCGCCGTCGACGACCTGGCCCGCGGCCTCGCGGACCTGCGCCGCCACCTCACCCCGGAGCAGGACCGGACCGTCGCGGAGACGTTGCCCGCGCTGACTCCCGACCGGAGCGCCCTGCGCGAGCGGGGCCTGCTCCTGGCCTCCCTCGCCCAGATCGCCGCCACCGTCGGCGAGGTCGGCCGGCCGGTCGCGGACGCGGTGGGGCGCCTGCTCGCGCTGCTCGGCCAGGGCTGACCGTTCGGTCGGCACCCGCTCCCCGCACATCCCGCGTCGTCCGGACTCGGCGGGGCGGGGAGCGGGTTGCCGCCTGGGTCGGTCGCGGCCCTGACACGATCCTCGTACGACGCCAACACCCAGTCAATCCTGGGGTTTTCTTCCCAGGCCCAAGCATTAACTTGGGTCTTATGACTCTGGACGATCTCCGTGTGTTCGTGGCCGTGTGCCGCGCGGGCAGCCTCAGTTCGGTCGCCCGGGACCTCGGCCGCACCCAGTCCGCCGTCAGCCAGCACGTGAAGCGGCTGGAGCGGGAGACCGGCGTCGCCCTGCTGGAGCGCAGGCCGCGCGGGGTCGTGCCGACCCAGGCCGGCCGGATACTGGAGATGGCGGCGGCCGAGGGCATCAACGGCCTCGACCTGGCCGTACGGCAGCTCCGCGACCTCCTCGACGGCCACAGCGGACACGTCCGCGTGGCCACGGGCGCCACGACCGTCCGGCACTTCATGTCCGACGCCGTCGTGGCCTTCCGCCGCCGTCATCCCAAGGTCAACCTGGAGTTCCGCACGGTCAGTTCGGGCCGGGGCAGCTTCGACGCCCTCGCCGACGGCACCCTGGACCTCGCCTGGATCACCATCGGCCCGCCGGTCCGCGGCATCGAACAGCGGACCGTCGTGGAACTGCCCTGGCTCCTCGCCGTACCCGCCGACGACCCCCTCTCCGCCCGCGCCCACCTCGACCCCGCCGAACTGGCCGGCACCCGGCTCATCCGGCTTCCGCCCAACTCCGCCTCCGCCGCCCACCTCGAAGCGGCCTGCGCGGAACGGGGCGTGCGGTTCGCCCACGAGCCGAGCGTCGCGGACTGGGACACCGCCCTCCTCCTCGCCGAACTGGGCGTCGGCAGGGCGGTCGTCCCCGCCGTGCCCGGCCTGCCCGTCCCCGGCGACGGCCCGCTGCGGCTGATCCCGCTGCCCGGCCTCCGTCCCCTCCCCGTCGGCTGGGCCGTCCGCCGCTGGGACGCCCTCAGCCCGCCGGCCCGCGCCTTCGCGGACACGGTCGCTCCCGTGCGCTGGGAAACATCCCGGCCGCACACCCTTCGGGGCGCTACAACCTGACGTCGGTCTGAGCGGTCTCGTCTTCGCAGGTCAGTCACCCTGTTTAAGGCGAGGCGAATGATCGGATTGACGTTCCGCAGCGAGGACATGCCCGCGGAGGACAGATTCGACCGCTGGCGCGCGATGCTCGACCGCAGCCGTGCCAGCGAGGTCGCGAGCGCGTATGCCCGGGACTACCGGGCCGAGGGCCGGCTGATGGAGCTGGGACCGGTGACGGTGCTGCCGATGGCGTGTGCCCCGGCGCGCTACTGGCGCAGCGCGCGGATGGTGCGCGGGACGGACCGCGAGCGCTACCACCTGACGCTGCTGCTCGACGGGGACATGGTCCTGGACCACGCCGGGCGGAGCGGCGCGCTGCGCCCGGGAGACCTGCACGTGGTCGACAGCTCGCGGCCGTACGACCTGCGGACAGGGGGCGACGGGGAACTCCGCCTCGCCAGGGGGATCGGCGTGGACTTCCCGAAGGCGCTGCTGCCCTTGCCCCCGCACCGGATAGGGGAGCTGCTCGGGCGGGGGCTGCCGGGGCAGGACGGCACGGGGGCGCTGCTGACGCAGATGCTGGCCGGTCTGGAGCGCCAGGCGGACACACTGCGGCCGGCCGACGCGCCGCGCCTGGGGGCGGTCGTACTGGATCTGCTGTCGGCGTGGCTGGCCCAGCTCGCGGAGGCGGAGGCCGCGCTGGCGCCGGAGGCCCGGCACCGGGTCATGGCGGAACGCATCCTGGCGTTCATCAAGCAGAACCTGCACGATCCGGAGCTGTCGCCGCCGGTGATCGCCGCCGCGCACCACATCTCGCTCAGCTATCTGCACCGGATCTTCCGGCAGTGGTCGCAGGGGGAGCCGGTCGCGGCGTGGATCCGCCGGCGGCGGCTCGAAGGCGCGCGCCGGGACCTGGCCGACCCCTTGCTGCGGGGCACGCCGATCCACACCATCGCGGCGCGCTGGGGGCTGCCCCGGGCCTCGGACTTCACCCGGGCCTTCCGCGCCGCCTACGGGATCTCGCCGAAGGAGTTCCGCTGCCAGGCGCTGCCGGAGCCGCGTCGTGCACGCGTTGCGAACAAGGTGTGAACTCACCGCGAACGACGGCCGACGATCCTGCGGGCATAGTCGATCAGGCACCGGCCGGGCCACTTGATCGCTCACATCCATGCTTCGTGGGGTACTCATGCGCACCTTCGACACTCGGGCCTGTCTGTCATGGCCCTGACCATCTCGTCCCGCTCCGTCCGGCTCGCCGTCCTGGCCGGAGCGGGCGTACTCGCCGCCACCGCCGTCTACGCGGTGACCGACCACGCCGACGCGTCCGAGGACCCGGCACCGCCGGTCGCGGCGGCCACCGCTGAACACCACACGACCGCCCCGGCCGTCCCGAGCGCCCCGGCCACCACGCCGGCCGCCACCCAGGCACCGCCTGCCGCCGCGGCCGAGAAGGCGGCGCCCGCCACGACACCGGCGGCACGCGCGCCCGGATCCGCCGGGGAGAAGGCGCTCGCCGCGACCCGGGTCACCGCCCGCCGGCTTCCGGACCACACCGCGCAGAAGTGGAAGGAGCTGGCCCCGCCCAGCACCCGGCGGCCGGGCCCGGAGTTCCAGCTCAACGAGTGCGTGACCGTGCGCGGAGCCACCGGCTGGCAGCAGCAGGGGTTCATCAGCGCGCACAGGACGCCGGCGGTCCAGGACTCCCTCGGCTTCCGGGACGCCGCCTCGGCCCGGGCCGCCTACCGCGAGGTCCTCGCCGGCATGAAGGACTGCGAGGCCACCAGCCGAACGCTCCAGAAGCGGTACGGGCTCGCCGCCGACGCCCGGGTCCGGCAGACCGCCACCGCCGGGGAGACCGCCGCCTGGTCCCGCGCCTGGACGGCCGTACAGGGCCTGTCGGCCCCCGGCGCCCAGGCCAACCACGTCTACGCCGTCCGGCGCGGCTCCGTGCTCGTCCTGCTCCACTTCGACGAGTGGGACTCCGCCGCGCCCCGTTCCTACGACCCGAAGGGCGACGCGGAGGTCCTCGCCGGCCTCGCCCGCTGAGCCCCCTTCCCCCCGTCCACCTTGTCAGGAGACACCTGTGCCCGCTCGTCGTACCGCCGTGCTGCGCTGCACCACCGCCCTGGTGGCCGCCGGCCTCACCGCCACCGTGCTGTCCGCCGTCACCGCGGCCCCCGCCCAGGCCGCCTCGTCCATCGGCGGCAAGATCACCCGGAGCGAGATCCTCTCCCGGGCCCAGTACTGGGTGGACGAGGGCGTCCCCTACAACCAGGCCGGCTACTACCCCGACCCGCAGGGCACCAAGTACCGCGAGGACTGCTCCGGTTACGTGTCCATGGCCTGGCACGCCGACAGCTCGTACACCACCTGGACCCTGCCGGACATCTCCACCGACATCACCAACTCCCAGCTGCTGCCCGGCGACGCGCTGAACTACTCGGCCGAGCACGTCGTCCTCTTCGGCGGCTGGGAGGACAAGGCGGCAGGCACGTTCACGTACTTCGCCGAGAACAACCCCTCCGTACTGACCAACAAGTACAGCGCGAACATCAACGGCAGCACCCTGGCCGGCTGGCCCACCAGCTACTACCAGGCCATCCGCTACGACAACGTGGTGGACGACCCGGCACGGCCGGCCGCCAGCGGTTTCGCCGACGGGCAGGGCACCCTGTCCATCGCGCACACCCGCGACGGACAGCTGGACACCTTCCTCGCCCAGTCCAACGGCGCGATCGCGCGCAACATGGAGACGACCCCGTCCGGCGGCTGGAGCGGCTGGGCCCCGGGCTTCGCGCCGGAGAACGCCGCCAAGAGCGTCGTCACCGGCGTCCACCCCGACGGCCGGGTGGAGGTGTTCGCGCTCCAGACCAACGGCGCCGTCGCCCGCAGGTACCAGACGAGCCCCTACGGCGCCTGGAGCGACTGGGAGAACTTCGCCCCGGCGAACTCGGCCGCGCAGCTGAAGGTGGCCCGGCACGCGGACGGCCGGCTCAGCGTGTTCATGCTCCAGTCCAACGGCGGCATCGCCCGCAAGTACGAGACCGGCGTGGGCGGTTCCTGGAGTGACTGGGCTTCCTTCGCACCGGCCGGCGCGGCCTCCTCCTTCACGGTCGGCACGCACGCCGACGGCCGGATGGACGTCTTCGCCGTGCAGACCAACGGCGGTGTCGCCCACATCGCCGAGACGGAGGCCTCGCACGGCTGGGGCGACTGGACCGGCCTCGCGGACGCCGGGGCCGCCAACACCGCGCTGTCGGCGGGCGCCGGCAGCAACATCGCCGTGGCCAACCAGAAGGACGGCCGGCTGAACGTCTTCATCGTGCAGTCCAACGGCGCCGTCTCCCGCAACTACGAGACCAGCGTGAACGGCGCGTGGAGCGGCTGGAAGGGCTTCGCCTCCGCCGGGGCCGCCCTGACCGGCGGCCCGCGTGCCGGAATCACCCCGGTCAGCGGCACCAACATCTCGGTGGGCACGCACGACGACGGACGCCTGGACGTCGTCATGCTCCAGTCCAACGGCGGGGTCGCCCGCAACTACGAGACCAGCCCCGGCGGCACCTGGAGCAACTGGGAGGTGCTGGCGGACGCGGGCAGCGCCGCCTCGGTGGAGGCCACGGCCCACTCCGACGGCCGGTTCGACGTCTTCGTCACCCAGACCAACGGCGCCCTCTCGCGCAACTACGAGACCAGCCCCGGCGGTTCGCTGTCCGGCTGGAAGGGCTTCGCCCCGGCGGGCGCGGCGAAGACCTACTGACCGCCCACCGGCCCACGGGGCCCGGAGCGCCATCCGCTCCGGGCCCCGGCCTTCCCACGCCCCGCCCCCGCTCCCGTACCGAAGGACGCCCACCATGCCCGCGCTGCCCCGTCATGCCCGCGCCCTCCTGCTCCCCCTCGCCGCCGCCCTCCCGCTGACCCTGGCCGGCGTCCACCCGGCGGCCGCCGCCTCCGTGACGACCTGGGACAAGGTGGCCGCGTGCGAAAGCGGCGGCAACTGGGCCATCAACACCGGAAACGGCTACTACGGCGGTCTCCAGATCAGCCTCGCCAACTGGCAGCACTACGGCGGCACCGGCTACGCCCCGCGCCCCGACCTCGCCACCAAGAAGGAACAGATCCTGATCGCGGAGAAGATCCTCGCCGACCAGGGCGCCGGCGCCTGGGCCTGCGCCCCTGGCACCGGGCTCGGCACCGACACGGCCGACCCGTACCCGGAGTTCACCGGGCCCGTCGCCGGCGATTCGGGCAACCCGTCGGCCGCCGTCCACTGGGACGACCGGGCCGAGGCCTACCTGGTCCAGGGCAACGGCGGCATCATGACGGCCACCGAGTCCGGCGGCGGCTGGGGCGCCCTCTCGGGATTCGCCGAGGCCGGTACCGCCAAGGCGGTGTCCACGGCGCTGGACGCCAAGGGCCGGACCGTCGTGTTCGTCCTCCAGTCCAACGGCGGCGTGGCCACCCGGACCGAGACGAGCGCCGGCAGCCACGCCTTCGGCGGCTGGTCCTTCCTCGCCGAGGCGTCGTCGGCGGTGGAGGCCAGGCCCGTGCGGTTCGCCGACGGGCGGCTGGGCCTGGTCGTGGTGCAGTCCAGCGGCGGTGTCGCCGTCCGCGCGGAGACCGCGCCGGGCAGCGGCGGCTGGGGCGGCTGGACCTTCCTGACCGGCTCGGGCGTCAAGAGCGTGACCGCCGGTGTGGAGGCGGACGGCCGGATCCACCTCTTCGCCCTCCAGACCAACGGCGGCATCGCCGAAACCACCGAGACCTCCCCGGGCACGGCCACCTGGCGCGGCTGGAGCGGCGGTTTCGCCCAGGCCGGGGCGCTCGCCACCGACCTGCCCGCCGCGCAGGGCGGTTCCCTCGCGGTCGGCAACCTCGCGAACGGCGCCCTCACGGTCGCCGTAGTCCAGTCCAACGGCGGGGTCGGCACCCGCTACCAGACCTCCCCGAACGGCCCCTGGAACGAGAGCTGGGGCAGTCTCGCCCCGGCCGGCGCGGCCCGGAGCGTCGCGCTGGCCCGGCACCGCAGCGGGGTGCTCAGCGTGGTCGTCGTGCAGTCCAACGGCGGTGTCACGAGCCGCGTCGAGACCTCGGCGAACGGCCCGTGGAGCGACGGCTGGCGGACCCTCGCCCCCGCCGGAGCCGCCGTCTCCGTCAACACCGTCCGGCTCGGGGACGGCCGCGTCGACGCCCTGGTGGTGCAGACCAACGGGGGCGTGGCGAGCGCGCCCGAGACCAGCGCGGGCAGCGGTGTCTACGGCACGGACTGGGAGCAGCTCGCCCCGGCCGGCGCGGTCTCCACGAGCTGAGCCCCCTCAGCCGTCCTTCCGGGCCAGGAGGAACGCCTGCGGGGCCGACTCCCCGTGTTCGGCCACCCGCTCCCGCACCGTGCTGGAATGCACGGCGAAACCGGCGCCCCTCAGCAGCTCCGCCATCCGCTCGGGACGGCGGCGGTGGAAGTCCAGGGAGACGGGGTGGCCCCACGGCCGGTCGAGGTGCAACGGTTCGTCGCCGGCCTGGAAGGCGAGCAGCAGCCGGCCGCCGGGAGCGAGGACCCGGTGGAACTCGGAGAAGAGCGAGGGAAGTTCGTCCGCGGGCGTGTGGATGCTGGAGTACCAGGAGACCACTCCGGCCAGCGAACCGTCCGCCGAGGACAGCGACCTCATCGAGCCCTGCTCGAACCGCAGCTCCGGATACCTGCGGCGGGCGACGGCGATCATCGACTCGGACAGATCGAGGCCGGACACGGACAGACCGAGCCCGTCGAGGTGCGCGGTGATCTCGCCGGGACCGCAGCCGAGGTCGGCGACCGGGCCCATGGGCCCGACCTGTTCGGCGTACGCGGCGAGCAGGGCCCGCTCCAGGGGCCGGTGCGCGAGCTGGTCGCGGAAGCGGACGGCGTAGTCCTCGGCGATGGTGTCGTAGAAGGCGCGGGTGCCGGTCATGAGGAGGGACCCTAGCGGGCCGTGCCCGCAAGCCCCGTAGTCTGGCTGCCGTTGGCGGGAACATGACGTGGGGGGCAGGGGCCGATGGACCAGGCGACGGATGTCTTCCGGGCGCTCCAGGCCGAGGATCCGGTGACGGTGGCCGGTTACCGGCCGGCCGCCCGGCTGGGCGCGGGCGGTATGGGCCGGGTGTATCTGTCGCACACCCAGGGCGGACGCCCCGTCGCGCTGAAGGTCGTACGGCCCGAGCTGGCGGACGATCCCGACTTCCGGCGGCGGTTCCGGCGGGAGGTCACGGCGGCCCGCCGGGTGCGCGGCGCGTACACCGCCGAGTTGATCGACGCGGACCCGGACGGCACCCCGCCGTGGCTGGCCACCCTGTACGTGCCGGGGCCGTCGCTGGGCGACGCGGTGGCCCGGCGCGGGCCGCTGCCGGTGGCGGCGGTGCTGTGGCTGATGGCCGGGGTCGCGGAGGCGTTGCAGGCCATCCACGCCGAGGGGATCGTGCACCGGGACCTGAAGCCGTCGAACGTGCTGCTGGCCGCCGACGGGCCCCGGGTGATCGACTTCGGTATCGCGCTGGCGGCGGACGGCACGTCGTACACCGCGACGGGCAGCACGATCGGCACGCCCGCGTTCATGGCGCCCGAGCAGGCGATCGGCGGCGAGGTGACGGCGGCGACGGACGTGTTCGCGCTCGGGCAGACGGCCGCGTTCGCGGCGCTGGGCCGGCCGCTGTACGGCGAGGGGCCGGGCGTGAACGTGCTGTACCGGATCGTCCACTCCGAACCGGAACTGTCGGCGCTGCCCGAGCCGCTGCGCCCGCTGTTCGCCCGGTGCCTGGCCGCCGACCCCACGGAGCGGGCCACTCCGGCGGAGATCGTGCGGTGGTGCCGGCAGCGGCTGGGCGCGGAGGCCGGCACGGGCGGGGGACCGGCCGTGTGGCGGGAGATCACCGGGCCGGAGGTCACGGTCCCGGCGCCGGTACCCGAGCCCACCGAGGTCGTCCCGCGGCCGCTGACCGGTTATCCGCCGCCCGGGTGGCTCCGGCCGACGGTGGAGGAGCGCGGGGCCCGCAGGCGGCGTGCCGCGCTGCTGTCGGTCGCCGCGGTGGCGGCCGGCGCGCTGCTGGTCGCCGTCCTGGCCTGGACGGGCCTGGACGCCGAGGGCCGGTCCGGTACGCGGAAGACGGCGGCCGACGCCACGGCGACCACGGCATCCACGGCGTCCGCGGCATCCGGCGGAGGAAGGGACGCGCGGTCTTCGGCATCCGCTTCCGACGCGTCGGACTCCTCCGGCCCGGGAGCCGTACCCGGCGCGGCGCAGCCCTCCTCGGCCTCGCCGTCGCCGCCGCGCGTCGACTCCTTCGCCCCGGCGTTCCTGAACGCGACGACCCCGCTCGGCATCGAGCACCCGGGCGGCAAGGCGAAGGACGACAAGGGCGCTCTCCGCCTCGCCTGCCGGTCGGCCGGGTGTGCGCTGGACAGCGGTGACAGCATCATCATCCAGATGTACGGCGCCCACGGCACCACTCTCGGCGAGTGCCGTCGGATCCTCGAAGACGCCACGAAGCACAGCTGGACGCTGACCGGGGCGGCGGCCGGCACCGAGTTCTGTGTCAAGCACCCCTCGGGTGACATCGCGCTGTTCGTCATCCAGATCAAGTCGACCGCGATGCCGGAAGCCGCCTTCCTCGAAGGGGATCTGACCGTCTGGCGGGACGCGGCCTAACCCACTCCGGCCAGCCGCAGCAGCGCCGTCGTCGCGGCGGCGGCCACGACCACCGCGCCGAACGGGGCCCGCCGCCAGGCCAGCGCCGCGCCCACCAGCACCCCGGCCGGACGGGCCCAGCCCGCGAGGCCCCCGGATTCGGTCAGCGCGCCGGTGGCCAGCAGAGCGGCCAGCAGCACCACCGCGCCCGCCGACGCCAGCTCCTGCACCCGGGCCGGGACCGTGACCCGGCCGTGCAGGACCGGGCCCACCAGCCGGAAGGCGTACGTGCCGACGGCCAGGGCGAGGATCACGGTCACGGTGGCGTTCATACGGCGCCGCCCGGTACGGCGGGGCGTCTGTGCAGGAACAGGCCGGCCAGCGCGAGCAGCACCGGGACCCCGGCGGGGACGGCGGGCGTGACCGCGAGGGCGAGCGCGGCGCCGGGCAGCGCGCACCGCCGTACCGTCGCGTCCGCGCGCAGGGCGGGCAGGACCAGGGCTGCCAGGACGGCCGGGAAGGCGGCGTCCAGGCCGTAGCGAGAGGTGTCGCCGAGCACGCTGCCCGCGAGGGCGCCGGCCAGCACGCCGAGGTTCCACACCGCGAACAGGCCGAGTCCGACGGTCCAGAACGCCCGGCGCCGCCGGACCGGGTCCGGCTGGGCGAGGGCGAAGGCGACCGTCTCGTCCGTGACCAGGTGGGCGCCGAGGAACCGGCTCGCGCGGCCAGAGCCGAGGACCTCGGCCACGGCCAGACTGAAGGCGGCCGTCCGGGTGTTGAGCAGCAGCCCGGCGGTCACGGCCGCGGCCGGGCCGCCGCCGGCGAACAGCACGCCCACCGCGCTGAACTGGGCCGCTCCCGCGTACACCACCACGGACATCAGCACCGGCACCCACAGGGGCAGGCCGCCCGCGACCGACACGGCACCGAAGGACACGCCGACGATGCCACCGGCCAGCCAGACGAGCGCGCTGTCCCTGACGAGGGCGCGGTCGTCGGCGCTGTCTGCGGGCCCGGCGGGGCCCGTTCGCTGTGTCGAACGCACGTTTTCTACGATGAACGCTGAGCACATTGTCCGTCAAGGCACACGATCGTGTGATGGAGCGAACGACATGTCCGAGGCCACCCCCGCCCGACTCCCCCTGGAATGGATCGCCGCCTCCCTGAAGCGGGAGCGCGGCCGTGCCGGGCTGTCCCTGTCCGAGCTGGCCAGGCGTGCCGGCGTCGCCAAGTCCACGCTGTCCCAGCTGGAGGCGGCGAGCGGGAACCCGAGCATGGAGACCCTCTGGGCGCTCGCGGTGGCGCTCGGCGTGCCGTTCAGCGCGCTGGTCGAGCCGCCGGTGCAACCCGTACGGGTGATCCGGGCCGGTCAGGGGCCCGCGGTCCACTCCGAGCAGGCCGACTACCTGGCCTCGCTGCTCTCCGCCTGTCCGCCAGGGGCCCGCCGGGACCTGTATTTCGTCTGGCTGGAGCCGGGCACCGTACGGGATTCAGAACCGCATATTCCGGGGACCGTGGAACACATCGTGGTGAGCGAGGGCCGGGTGAAAGCGGGGCCGCGCGGGGAGGCCGTGGAACTGGGGCCGGGGGACTACATGTCGTACCGGGGCGACGTGCCGCACGCGTACGAGGCGCTCGCGGCCGGGACGAAGTTCGTGCTCGTCATGCAGCACGTGTGAGAGTTCCGGGACGCACGGGTCCGGTGAGGCCGGTGCGGTCCGTGAACGGGAAATGAACGGGAAAAGGCAGGAGCCCCGTCGCCGGGTGGCGCGGGGCTCCTTGGGTACTGCGCTCAGGTTCTGCGATCAGGCAGGAATCAGGCGGGGGTGACGTTCTCCGCCTGCGGGCCCTTCGGGCCCTGCGTGACGTCGAAGGTCACCGCCTGGTTCTCCTCCAGGGAGCGGAAGCCGCTGGCGTTGATCGCGGAGTAGTGAACGAAGACGTCGGGGCCGCCGCCTTCCTGGGCGATGAAGCCAAAGCCCTTTTCGGCGTTGAACCACTTAACGGTTCCGGTAGCCATAAGCCCTCCTTGGGCCCAAAAGGGTTGCCCTGCTCCAGAACCTGCAAGTGTGAAACGGTGCCGCATCACTGCATACTTCTGAAAACGACGAGAGCCCGCGGTCACATGCTCCGCAGGCTCTGTACTGCAAGGGAAACCAAACTGCAACTTGCGGCGAGCCTAGCACGCGGGCGCCGGAAAGCAATAGAGGTCAAGATCACTTCACCCGAATGTTTGAACGTCCGCTGGGCCGTTCGGGGTCGGGGTGGTCCAGGTGCCGTACGGGACGGGAGCTAGTCTCGCGATGTGGACAATTCTCGCACCCGGCCGCGTGTCGGCCACATCCAGTTCCTGAACTGCCTGCCCCTGTACTGGGGGCTCGCGAGAACCGGCACGCTGCTCGACTTCGAGCTGACCAAGGACACCCCCGAGAAGCTCAGCGAGCGGCTGGTGCGCGGCGACCTCGACATCGGGCCCGTCACCCTCGTCGAGTTCCTCCGCAACGCCGACGACCTCGTCGCCTTCCCGGACATCGCCGTGGGCTGCGACGGGCCGGTGATGTCCTGCGTGATCGTCTCCCAGCTGCCGCTGGACCGGCTGGACGGCGCACGCGTCGCCCTCGGCTCGACCTCCCGCACCTCCGTCCGGCTCGCCCAGCTCCTGCTCGCCGAGCGGTACGGCGTCCGGCCCGACTACTACACCTGCCCGCCCGACCTCAGCCTGATGATGCAGGAGGCCGAGGCCGCCGTCCTCATCGGCGACGCGGCCCTGCGCGCCAACCTGGTCGACGGGCCCCGCTACGGCCTCCAGGTGCACGACCTCGGCGCGCTCTGGAAGGAGTGGACCGGGCTGCCGTTCGTCTTCGCGGTCTGGGCGGCGCGCCGGGACTACGCCGAGCGCGAGCCGGTCATCACCCGCCGGGTCCACGAGGCCTTCCTCGAGTCCCGCAACCTCTCCCTGGTGGAGGTCGCCAAGGTCGCCGAACAGGCCGCCCGCTGGGAGGCGTTCGACGAGGCCACGCTGGAGCGGTACTTCACCACCCTCGACTTCAGCTTCGGCGCCCCCCAGCTGGAGGCGGTCGCCGAGTTCGCCCGCCGGGTGGGACCGACGACCGGGTTTCCGGCCGACGTACGGGTGGACCTGCTCCGGCGGTGAGCGCCGGCGGTCCGGGAGAAGGAGGGGTGGGGCACATGGCCGGGCCGACCACGGGGTCGCTGGTCCTCGCGGCCGGAGCGTGGGGCGCCCTCGCGGGCGCGCTGCTGCCCCGCGCCGCGTACCGCTTCTCCGTTCCCCACGGCGAGCCGTGGCGCGACCGCTGCCCGGCCGGCGTCCACCCCGTCCGGGGATGGCTGGGGAGCGCGAACTGCGCGGAGTGCGCGAGCGCCAAGGGACGCGCGGAGTCCGAAGGGGACGCGCACCACGGGAGGTCCTCCGGGCCGTCCGGCGATGGGGCACCCCCCGGCCCGCCCGACGACGAGGCGCCCTCCGGGCCGGCCGGCAGTGGAATGCCTTCCGCGTCGGCTGACGGCGGGGCACAACAGGCGTCCGCCCATGGGGGAGCCCGCTCCGGGCCCGCCCACGAGGGAGCCCCTTCCCGGCCGGCCGACGGGGGAGCCCCCTCCGGGCCGGCCGGCGCCAGGGCGTCCTCCGGGGCCGGGGGCCGTGGGTCGCGCCCTGAGCCTGCCGGCAGCGGGATGCCTTCCGGGCCCGCCGACGACGGGGCGCCTTCCATGCCGGCCGGCGGCAAGGGACACACGGCGTCGGCCGACAGCGGGACGCCCTCCGGGCACGCCGGGCGGGGCGTGCCTTCCGCCTCGCTCCTCGCCCTCGTCACCGCTCTCGTCTGTGCCGCTCTCGCCGTGGCGACCGGTACCCGGCCCGAAGTGGCGGTCTGGCTGCTGCTCGCGCCCGTCGGGGTGCTGCTCGCCGCCGTGGATCTGCGGGTGCGCCGGCTGCCCGACCCGCTCACCCTCCCGCTCGCCCCCGCCGCCCTCGCCCTGCTCGGCCTCGCCGCCCTGCTGCCCGAGCACACCGGCCACTGGCCCACCGCCCTCTGCGCCGCCCTCGTCCTCGCCGCCGGCTACCTCGTGCTGCACCTCCTCAACCCGGACGGCATGGGCTTCGGCGACGTCAAACTGGCCGTCGGCGCGGGCGCCGTGCTCGGCTGGTACGGCTGGCCCACCGTGCTGCTCGGCACGTTCGCCGCGTTCCTGCTCGGCGCCCTCTACGGCGGCGCCCTCGTCCTCGCCGGACGCGCGGGCCGCAAGACGGGCGTGCCGTTCGGCCCGTTCCTGCTGGCCGGCACCCTCGCCGGGCTGCTGACCGGGGCGTTCGCGGCCTGACGTCGGCCGCCGGAACCGCCTGGCGTAGGCTGACGTCGTCCGTCCACAACCCCTTACGAAACCTTGCGAAAGGGACGCCGGTGACCGAGAAGGCCGACCTCCAGTCCGTCCTCGACCGCGCCGCGGCGGGCGGACGCATCACCCCCGAGGAAGCGCTCGCCCTCTACCGTGACGCCCCCCTGCACGCCCTGGGCTCCGCCGCCGACGCCGTGCGCCGCCGCATGTACGCGGGCACCGAGCACATCGCCACGTACATCATCGAGCGGAACATCAACTACACGAACGTGTGTGTCACGGCGTGCAAGTTCTGCGCCTTCTACGCGGCCCCCAAGGACACCGAGAAGGGCTGGACCCGCGACCTGGACGACATCCTGCGCCGCTGCGCGGAGACCGTCGAACTGGGCGGCACCCAGATCATGTTCCAGGGCGGCCACCACCCGGACTACGGCGTCGAGTACTACGAGAAGCACTTCCGGGCCATCAAGGAGGCCTTCCCGCAGCTGGTGATCCACTCCCTCGGCGCGTCCGAGGTCGAGCACATGGCGCGGATCAGCGGCGTCTCCGTCGAGGAGGCCATCACCCGGATCCACGAGGCGGGCCTGGACTCCTTCGCCGGCGCCGGTGCCGAGCTGCTGCCGGAGCGGCCGCGCAAGGCCATCGCGCCGCTGAAGGAGAGCGGCGAACGCTGGCTGGAGATCATGGAGACCGCGCACCGGCTGGGCGTGGAGTCCACCTCCACCATGCTCATGGGCACCGGCGAGACCAACGCCGAGCGCATCGAGCACCTGCGGATGATCCGGGACGTACAGGACCGCACGGGCGGCTTCCGCGCGTTCATCCCGTACACCTACCAGCCCGAGAACAACCACCTGAAGGGCCGCACCCAGGCGACCCTGTTCGAGTACCTGCGGATGATCGCGATCGCCCGGCTCTTCCTGGACAACGTCCGGCACATCCAGGGCTCCTGGCTCACCACCGGCAAGGAGATCGGCCAGCTGTCCCTGCACTACGGCGCGGACGACCTCGGCTCGATCATGCTGGAGGAGAACGTGGTCTCCTCGGCCGGCGCCAGGCACCGCTCCAACCGCCTGGAGATCATCGACCTGATCCGCAAGGCGGGCCGCGTCCCGGCGCAGCGCGCGACGACGTACGAGCACCTCGTCGTGCACGACGACCCGGCGAACGACCCCGTGGACGACCGCGTGGTCTCCCACATCTCCTCCACGGCCATCGAGGGCGGCACCGCTCACCCCGAGCTGAAGCTGCTCGCGTCGAACTAGCCGAGCAGCCGAGCCAGGAGAACCGGAACCGCCGTGCTGACGCTCCACGCGGACTCCAGGGGCCTCGCCCACCTCGTCCGGGGTGAGTGGATCGAGGCCGTCGGGCCCCTGGAGGAACTGGCCGCCGCGCACCCGCACGCGCGCGTGCGCCGCTGGCCGGGCATCCTCACGCCCGGCTTCGTCAACCCCCACGGCAACGAGCTGCTGGAGGAGACGTACCACCCCGATCCGCGCGAGGCCGGCACCCTCGGCACCGAGCCGCTGACCGGCCCCGCGCTCGCCGCGCTCCCCATGGACGACGCCCGCCGGGCCGCGAGCGCCCGGCGCGGGATCCAGCGCATGCTGGCGTACGGCACGGTCGCCGTGGCCTGTGAGCCGCTGCGCGTCCGCGCGGTCCGGGACGCCGTACGCCGTACCGGCATGGCCGTGGTGGCCCGCCAGGCCCCCGCCGACGGCCCTCCTTGCCTCGACCCCTTCGCCCACCGCGCCCGGCCGGCCGCGCCCCGCCTCCCGGGCTCCGCCGCCGACTTCGCCGTCTTCGACGTCGAGGACGAGACGGAACTGGCCGAACGGGGAGCCGGGACCTGCGTGGCGACGGTCCTGTCGGGCCGTCTGCTCTTCCGCCGCCGCTAGCCACCCACACGCAGCAAGCCGCCGCCCGCTCCGTGCGGCCCGGCTGCAACAATGGGCGGGTGACCCGCGCTTCCCTGAACAAGCAGCCGCACGAAGTCGCCTCGATGTTCGACGACGTGGCGGAACGGTACGACCTGACGAACGACGTGCTGTCACTCGGCCAGGACCGCCGCTGGCGCAAGGAGGTGGCGGCGGCCGTCGACGCCCGCCCCGCGCAGAAGGTCCTGGACCTCGCCGCCGGCACGGCCACCTCCTCCCTCCCCTTCACGCGGACGGGCGCGTACGTCGTCCCCTGCGACTTCTCCCTCGGCATGCTCCAGGTCGGCAAGAAGAAGCACACCTGGCTGCCGTTCACCGCGGGCGACGCGACGAGACTGCCCTTCAAGGACGACACCTTCGACGCGGTGACGATCTCCTTCGGGCTGCGCAACGTCCAGGACACGGACGCGGCCCTGCGCGAGATGTACCGCGTCACCCGTCCCGGCGGACGCGTGGTGATCTGCGAGTTCTCCCACCCGACCTGGGCGCCGTTCCGCACCGTCTACACCGAGTACCTGATGCGCGCGCTGCCGCCGGTCGCCCGCGCGGTCTCCTCGAACCCGGACGCGTACGTCTACCTCGCCGAGTCCATCCGGGCCTGGCCCGATCAGCCCGGACTCGCCGAACGCCTGCGCAAGGCGGGCTGGTCGAAGGTCGCCTGGCGCAACCTCACCGGCGGTGTGGTCGCGCTGCACCGGGGTTTCAAGGAGGACCCCGGCCTCACGGAGAGCTGATCCCGGCCGCCTCGCGCGGATCGCGGGGCGTATCCAGCTCCCGCCGCAGCCCTCCGCGCGGCGGCCCCGGAACACGCGGCTCCCGCACGCCCCCGCCGCCCTCGCCCTCCCCGAAGCCGAACCACACGTACACCGTCGAGTCGCGCGGCACCTCGGTCCCGGGCTGCGGATGCTGGCGTACGACGTAGTCCACGACGGCGAGGCGGAAGTCCGGCCGGTCCGGCGCGTCCAGGGACAGCCCTCGCGCCCGGGCCGTCTCGCGCGCGTCCACGGCCATCAGGCCGACCAGACGCGGAACGCGCACTTCGGGCGTCTTGGGTGGTACAGGCACAGATGTCACCCCCAGCGGTACTGGCAGGGTAACTCCGGCCCGTCGCGTCCGGAAGGTGCCGGTGTCTTTCCGTAGCAGACAGCCACGGAGAGTGACTTCCGTCGGGGCGGCCCTTCGGCCGGGCGGTGAACCTCCCTGAATAGACTGCGCATGTCCCGTGCCGGTCGGCACACACCTTTTCGACCTTGGGGAGATCCCGCCGTGACCGTCGTGACCGAGCCGCTCTCCGAGAACACCGCCGACGTGATCGTCGTGGGCGCGGGGCCGGCCGGCTCCACGACCGCGTACCACCTCGCCAAGGCCGGTCTCGACGTCCTGCTCCTGGAGAAGACCGAGTTCCCGCGCGAGAAGGTGTGCGGCGACGGACTCACCCCGCGCGCCGTCAAGCAGCTCGTGGCCATGGGGATCGACATCTCCGAGGAGGCCGGCTGGCTGCGCAACAAGGGGCTGCGCATCATCGGCGGCGGCGTCCGCCTCCAGCTCGACTGGCCCGACCTCGCCTCCTTCCCGGACTACGGCCTGGTCCGCAAGCGCGACGACTTCGACGAGCAGCTCGCCCGCAACGCCCAGAAGGCCGGCGCCCGCCTCTTCGAGCGCTGCAACGTGAGCGGCCCGATCGTGGACGACCGCACCGGCCGCATCACCGGCGTCACCGCCAAGCTCGGCGAGGACAAGCGCGAGGTCTCCTTCCGAGCGCCGCTCGTCGTCGCCGCCGACGGCAACTCCACCCGGCTGTCCCTCGCGATGGGTTTGCACCGCCGCGAGGACCGCCCGATGGGCGTCGCGGTCCGGACGTACTTCGAGAGCCCCCGCCACGAGGACGACTACCTGGAGTCCTGGCTGGAACTGTGGGACCGGCGCGGCGCCCAGGACCGGCTGCTGCCGGGCTACGGCTGGATCTTCGGCATGGGCGACGGCACCTCGAACGTGGGCCTCGGCGTGCTCAACACCTCCGCCTCCTTCAAGGAGCTGGACTGGCGCGAGATCCTCAAGGCGTGGTGCGCCTCCATGCCGGAGGACTGGGGCTACACCCCCGAGAACATGACCGGCCCGATCCGCGGCGCCGCCCTCCCCATGGCCTTCAACCGCCAGCCGCACTACACACGCGGGCTGCTGCTCGTCGGCGACGCCGGCGGCCTGGTGAACCCGTTCAACGGCGAGGGCATCGCCTACGCCATGGAGTCCGGCCAGATCGCTGCCGACGTCATCGTGCAGGCCCACGCGCGCGCCACGCCCGGCCAGCGCGAGACCGCCCTCCAGCGCTACCCGCGCGTCCTCAAGGACACCTACGGCGGCTACTACACCCTCGGCCGCGGCTTCGTGAAGCTCATCGGCAACCCGAAGGTCATGCAGATCGCCGCCCAGCGCGGCCTGACCCACCCGCTGCTGATGAAGTTCACCCTCAAGCTCCTCGCCAACCTCACCGACCCCACGGGCGGCGACGCGATGGACCGCATCATCAACGGCCTGACCAAGGTGACCCCGAAGGCCTGAGAACGCGCCGGCACCCGGCGGCGCCGGGGCCCGTCGAGGGGCCTCCGGCGCCGGCCCGGCGGACCGAGGTCACGCGCCGAAGGCGGCCTCCCTGGCGGACCGGCGGGCGTGCACCTCGTCCCGGCGGTCCCTCATCTGCCGCAGCGCGTCCTTCCGTTCCCGCTTGGACAGCCGGTCCAGATACAGCCGGCCGTCGGTGTGGTCGGTCTCGTGGGCCAGGCAGCGCGCGAAGTAGCCGGTACCCTCGATGACGAGCGGCCGGCCGTCCCGGTCCTGCCCGCGCACGACGGCCCGGTCCGGCCGCGGTACGTCCAGCACGGCGCCGGGCACCGACAAGCAGCCCTCGCCCTCCTCCAGCAGCCGCCGCTCACCGGTGGGCGTGTCGAGCACCGGATTGACGATGTGCCCGACATGCCGGACACCGACGTCGTCGAGGCAGTCGTACACGAACAGCCGCAGGCCCACCCCGACCTGATTCGCCGCCAGCCCCGCGCCCTCGGCGACGTACATCGTGCGGAACATGTCGTCGATCAGCGCGGCGAGGTCGGGCCCGAACTCCGTGACGTCCCGGCACGGCCTGCGCAGCACCTCCTCGCCGGCCTCGGTGATGCGCCGGACCGCGCCGCGGCCGGCTTCGGGGGTGTAACGCGGGTAGTAGCCGACGGGACTTCCCTGTACGAACACGCGTGGCATCGCGTGGACTCCTTCACTCGTGCGCGGACCGCCGGACGGCGGCCCGCGCAGAGCATGCCAGGGCACGCGTGAGGGCCGCTGCCCGGGTGGCGGCGGCCCTGTGTGCGTAGAAGGGTGCGGAGCCGGCTCAGAGCACCCGCACGGCGCCGGTGGGCGGGTCGTAGGACAGCGGGCGTTCCACGACACCGGTGGAGGAGTTCTGCGCGCCCACGAACATGCCGCCGCCGACGTACACGCCCACGTGGTAGGCGCTGCCCGCGCTGCCCCAGTACAGGATGTCGCCCGGCTGGAGGTTGCTCAGCGAGACCTGGGTGCCGGCGGTCGACTGGTCCTGCGACACGCGCGGCAGGCTGATGTTGATCTGCTTGAAGGCCGTCTGCACCAGGCCGGAGCAGTCGTAGGCGGACGGGCCGGTGGCGCCGGGGACGTACGCCTTGCCGACCTGGGCCTTGACGAAGCTGACGATCGTCGCGGCCGAGCCGCCGACCGTGGACGTGCCGGTGTCGGTGCTGCCGCCGGCCTCCGTGCCGCTGTCGCCGCCGCCGAGGGTGGTGGTGCCGGCGTCGGACGAGGTCGTGGAGAGCGTGGTCCGCGCCGCGGTGCGCGAGGCGCGCGCGGCGGCCTCCTTGCGGGCGTCCTCCTCGGCCTTCTTCTTGGCCTCCGCCGCCTTCTTCTTGGCCTCGGCGAGGTCCGCCTTCGCCTGCTTCGCGGCCTTCGCGGCGGCCTCGTCACGCTCTGCCTGCAGCTGGTAGTTCGCGGCGGCCTGCTCGGTCGCGTCCGCGGACTGGGCCGCCTGGGCGGCCAGGTCGGCCGTCAGGGTGGGCAGTTCGAGGGTCTGCGTCACCGGCTCGGCAGCGTTCGCCGAACCGGACGCCCCGGCGACTGCCAGGGTGCTGAGGACGCCACCGGCAACTCCGGCCCGCACGGCGAGGGTCGACGCGCTGCGGCGGGGCTTCCGGTGGCTGCGTATGTGAGCGGTGTGGGACATGGGAACAACCGGTACCAGGGGCTCCTTCATATCTTCAAGAAACGTGTGCTGCGCCACAGTTGCTCAATCGATACCTGGAATCCCGGGCGTGTCGCTCTTTATTGACGCCGTAACGGACATTGCGGACGCTCGTGATCAAGCCCTTGATCACGGTCTTTGATCATTACGTCCGAATTGCCCCGCACTTACCACTGGTTGGGGTCGTTGGCCAAGCCCGGTTCTCATCGGCCTCTCATGGACGTGACGGAGGTCACGGAACGGCCGCCGGAACTCCGGCGTCCCGCGTGAGCGGACTTCGTGAACGCGCGCACGCGCCCGGACCTCCGTTCACACCCGCCCCGAACCCGCCCCGGGATGTGAACGCGCCCCTCTATCAAATAGATGCGTCCAACACCAATTTGCATGCAGGCGAACCTTCTTGATATGGAGACGACCCCTCTCGCCTGCATTGACGAGTAGGAATGTCACTTCTAGTGATCAACTGAACGCTTCCGGTGTGAAGATCACCCATCATCCGACTTCATGATCCTTCGTCAGGTGGTGGAGATCACAAAGCTTGTGCAATACCCCGTGTCGCAGATCACAGAGCGGCAGGCATAAGATGCGAGGCAGTCGGGCTTGTGACCTGCTTCACATGTTCTCGATCTTCGCCCGGGACGAGCGGGGTTCGTGGGACCGGTGAGGCGGATGTGAGCCCAGTGATCCGCCAGCAGTCAGTGCCGACTGAGAGGAGCGAGGAGCGGTGAACGCGTATGCGCCCATCCTCGTACTGGGAGCCCTCGGGGCAGGCTTTGCGATCTTCTCCGTGGTCATGGCCACGCTGATCGGTCCGAAGCGGTACAACCGCGCCAAGCTCGAAGCCTACGAGTGCGGCATCGAGCCGACCCCCACGCCGGCCGGCGGCGGGCGCTTCCCCATCAAGTACTACCTGACGGCGATGCTCTTCATCGTCTTCGACATCGAGATCGTCTTCCTCTACCCCTGGGCCGTCACCTTCGACTCCCTGGGGATCTTCGGGCTCGTGGAGATGCTGCTCTTCGTGCTCACCGTCTTCGTCGCGTACGCGTACGTATGGCGGCGCGGCGGCCTGGAATGGGACTGAGGGGCCTTTAACGACATGGGACTCGAAGAAAAGCTGCCGAGCGGCTTCCTGCTCACCACCGTCGAGCAGGCCGCGGGCTGGGTGCGCAAGGCGTCCGTCTTCCCCGCCACCTTCGGCCTCGCCTGCTGTGCCATCGAGATGATGACCACCGGCGCCGGCCGTTACGACCTGGCCCGCTTCGGCATGGAGGTCTTCCGCGGTTCGCCGCGCCAGGCGGACCTGATGATCGTCGCCGGCCGGGTCAGCCAGAAGATGGCGCCCGTCCTGCGGCAGGTCTACGACCAGATGCCCAACCCCAAATGGGTGATCTCCATGGGTGTCTGCGCCTCCTCGGGCGGCATGTTCAACAACTACGCGATCGTCCAGGGCGTCGACCACATCGTCCCGGTCGACATCTATCTCCCCGGCTGTCCGCCCCGGCCCGAGATGCTCATGGACGCGATCCTCAAGCTCCACCAGAAGATCCGGTCCGCCAAGCTCGGCGTGAACGCCGAGGAAGCGGCCCGGGAGGCGGAGGAAGCGGCGCTGAAGGCCCTGCCCACGATCGAGATGAAGGGGCTGCTGCGGTGAGCGACGCGAACGGCACCCACGGCGGGAACGGGTCGGCGAACGGTTCCGCGAACGGGGTGAACCCCGAGAAGGACCTCGCGGCGGCCAACCTCCCCGGGACGCGCGGCCAGGGCGGCGAGGAGATCCGCGTCCAGCGCGGCATGTTCGGCGCGAACAACGGCGGCGACACCTCCGGCTACGGCGGCCTCGTCCGCTCGGTCCGGCTCCCGGGGCCGGCGACCCGCCCCTACGGCGGCTGGTTCGACGAGGTCGCCGACGAACTCGAAGGCGCCCTGGAGGAACAGGGACTGCTGCCCCGGAACGCCATCGAGAAGACGGTCGTCGACCGCGACGAGCTGACCTTCCACATCGAACGCGAGCACCTGGTCCGCGTCGCGCGCGTCCTGCGCGACGACCCGGCCCTGCGCTTCGAGCTGTGCACCGGCGTCAGCGGCGTCCACTACCCGAACGACAAGGGCCGCGAGCTGCACGCCGTCTACCACCTGCGCTCGATCACCCACAACCGGCTGATCCGCCTGGAAGTCAGCGCCCCCGACAGCGACCCGCGCATCCCGTCCCTGGTCTCCGTCTACCCGACCAACGACTGGCACGAGCGCGAGACCTACGACTTCTTCGGGATCGTCTTCGACGGCCACCCGGCCCTGACGCGGATCATGATGCCGGACGACTGGCAGGGCCACCCGCAACGCAAGGACTACCCCCTCGGCGGCATCCCCGTCGAGTACAAGGGCGCCCAGATCCCGGCTCCGGACCAGCGGAGGTCGTACTCGTGAGCAGCACCCAGTCAGCAGCCGCCCGGGAAACCACCGAGGGCACCGTCTACACGGTCACCGGTGGCGACTGGGACGAGGTCGTCCAGTCCGCGGCCCGCGCCGACGACGAACGCATCGTCGTCAACATGGGTCCCCAGCACCCGTCCACCCACGGAGTGCTCCGCCTCATCCTGGAGATCGAGGGCGAGACGGTCACCGAGGCCCGCTGCGGCATCGGCTACCTCCACACCGGCATCGAGAAGAACCTCGAATACCGCACGTGGACGCAGGGCACCACCTTCGTCACGCGCATGGACTACCTGACGTCCTTCTTCAACGAGACCGCCTACTGCCTCGCCGTCGAGAAGCTCCTCGGCATCGAGGACCGGATCACCGAGCGCGCCAAGATCATCCGAGTCCTCCTGATGGAGCTGAACCGGATGTCCTCCCACCTGGTGTGCATCGCCACCGGCGGCATGGAGCTGGGCGCCACCACGATCATGATCTACGGCTTCCGTGATCGTGAACTGATTCTCGACATCTACGAACTGATCACGGGCCTGCGCATGAACCACGCGTACATCCGGCCCGGCGGACTCGCCCAGGACCTGCCGCCCGGCGCGGTGGACCAGATCCGCGAGTTCGTGAAGAAGATGAAGAAGAACCTCCCGGAGTACGACAAGCTCGCCACCGGGAACCCCATCTTCAAGGCCCGCATGCAGGACATCGGCTACCTCGACCTGGCCGGCTGCATGGCCCTCGGCGCCACCGGACCGATCCTGCGCTCCACCGGCCTGCCGCACGACCTGCGCAAGACCCAGCCGTACTGCGGCTACGAGAACTACGACTTCGACGTCCCGACCGCCGACTCCTGCGACGCCTACGGCCGCTTCCTCGTCCGCCTGGAGGAGATGCGCCAGTCGCTGAGGATCATCGAGCAGTGCCTGGACCGGCTCCAGCCCGGCCCGGTCATGGTCGCCGACAAGAAGATCGCCTGGCCCGCCCAGCTCGCCCTGGGACCGGACGGACTCGGCAACTCCCTCGACCACATCAAGAAGATCATGGGCACCTCCATGGAGGCGCTGATCCACCACTTCAAGCTGGTCACCGAGGGCTTCCGGGTCCCGCCGGGCCAGGCGTACGCGGCCGTCGAGTCGCCCAAGGGCGAACTCGGGGTGCACGTCGTCTCCGACGGCGGCACCCGCCCCTACCGGGTCCACTTCCGCGACCCGTCCTTCACCAACCTTCAGGCCATGGCGGCGATGTGCGAGGGCGGCCAGGTCGCCGACGTCATCGTCGCCGTCGCGTCCATCGACCCCGTGATGGGAGGCGTCGACCGGTGACCACCTCTTCTTCGGAGCGGGGCATCAGCCTGGGCATGCCCGAACTGCCCGCACCGGCCTACCCGGACGACGTCCGGGCCCGGCTGGAGGCGGACGCGCGCGACGTGATCGCGCGCTACCCCGACTCCCGCTCCGCCCTGCTGCCGCTGCTCCACCTCGTGCAGTCCGAGGAGGGCCACGTCACCCGCACCGGCATGCGGTTCTGCGCGGACATGCTGGGCCTGACCACGGCCGAGGTCACCGCGGTCGCCACCTTCTACTCCATGTACCGGCGCAGGCCCTCCGGCGACTACCAGATCGGCGTGTGCACCAACACGCTGTGCGCGGTGATGGGCGGCGACGCGATCTTCGAGGCCCTCCAGGAGTACCTGGGCGTCGGCAACGGCGAGACCACCGACGACGGCCTGGTCACCCTGGAGCACATCGAGTGCAACGCGGCCTGCGACTACGCGCCGGTCGTGATGGTCAACTGGGAGTTCTTCGACAACCAGACCCCGGCGAGCGCCAGGCACCTGGTCGACGACCTGCGGGCCGGGCGTGCCGTACAGCCCACGCGCGGCGCGCGCCTGTGCACCTTCAAGGAGACCGCGCGGATCCTGGCCGGCTTCCCCGACGAACGGCCCGGGGCCGTCGAGGAGGGCGGCAGCGCGGGCCCCGCGTCGCTGGTGGGCCTGCGCCTGGCCAAGGGAGAGGCCGCGCCCGCGCGCGTCGTCCATCCCCGGGTCCGGCAGTCCGACGTCCCGCCGGCGGACCAGGCCGAAGAGGAGGGGGAGTGATGACCGTGGTGTCGGAGGTCAAGGACCCGAGCCCGGAGAAGCTGCTCGCGCCCGTGCTGTCGGCCTTCTGGGACGAGGACCGGTCCTGGAGTCTGGACGTCTACCGCAGGCACGAAGGGTACGAGGGGCTCCGCAAGGCCCTCGCCATGTCGCCGGACGACCTGATCGCCTACGTCAAGGAGTCCGGGCTGCGAGGCCGCGGCGGGGCGGGCTTCCCGACCGGGATGAAGTGGCAGTTCATCCCGCAGGGCGACGGGAAGCCGCACTACCTCGTGGTCAACGCCGACGAGTCGGAGCCCGGGACGTGCAAGGACATCCCGCTCCTCTTCGCGAACCCGCACAGCCTCATCGAGGGCATCGTGATCGCGTGCTACGCCATCAGGTCGTCGCATGCCTTCGTCTATCTGCGTGGCGAGGTCGTCCCCGTACTGCGGCGGTTGCACGAGGCCGTGCGCGAGGCCTACGCGGCGGGCTACCTCGGCGAGGACATCCTGGGCAGCGGACTCGACGTGAAGCTCACCGTGCACGCCGGCGCCGGCGCGTACATCTGCGGTGAGGAGACCGCGCTGCTCGACTCGCTCGAAGGCCGCCGTGGCCAGCCGCGACTGCGTCCCCCCTTCCCCGCCGTGGAAGGCCTCTACGCCTGTCCCACTGTGGTGAACAACGTCGAGTCGATCGCTTCGGTTCCCGCGATCCTGAAAAACGGCAAGGACTGGTTCAGGTCGATGGGCAGCGAGAAGTCCCCGGGCTTCACGCTCTACTCGCTCAGCGGCCATGTCGCGAGCCCCGGACAGTACGAGGCCCCGCTCGGCATCACCCTGCGCCAGCTCCTCGACATGAGCGGCGGCATGCGGCCAGGCCACCGGCTGAAGTTCTGGACACCGGGCGGCTCCTCCACGCCGATGTTCACCGACGAACACCTCGACGTCCCGCTCGACTACGAGGGCGTCGGCGCCGCCGGCTCCATGCTCGGCACCAAGGCGCTGCAGTGCTTCGACGAGACGACCTGCGTGGTGCGGGCCGTGACCCGCTGGACCGAGTTCTACGCCCACGAGTCCTGCGGCAAGTGCACGCCCTGCCGCGAGGGGACGTACTGGCTGGTGCAGCTGCTGCGGGACATCGAGGCCGGCAAGGGCGTCATGTCCGACCTCGACAAGCTCGCCGACATCGCCGACAACATCAACGGCAAGTCCTTCTGCGCCCTCGGCGACGGCGCCGCGTCCCCGATCTTCTCCTCGCTGAAGTACTTCCGCGAGGAGTACGAACAGCACATCACGGGCCGGGGCTGCCCCTTCGACCCGGCCAAGTCCACGGCCTGGGCGGACCGCCCGGAGGTGAACGCATGACCGTGACCACGAGCGCCCCCGCCGGCGGGGGCGAGGCGGCGGTCCCGCCGGAAGACCTCGTCACGCTGACCATCGACGGCATCGAGACCAGCGTGCCCAAGGGCACCCTGGTGATCCGCGCCGCCGAACAGCTCGGCATCGAGATCCCCCGCTTCTGCGACCACCCCCTGCTGGACCCGGCCGGCGCCTGCCGGCAGTGCATCGTCGAGGTCGAGGGCCAGCGCAAGCCGATGGCGTCCTGCACGATCACCTGCACGGACGGCATGGTCGTCAAGACCCACCTCACCTCCCCGGTCGCCGAGAAGGCCCAGCACGGCGTGATGGAGCTGCTGCTCATCAACCACCCGCTGGACTGCCCGGTCTGCGACAAGGGCGGCGAGTGCCCGCTGCAGAACCAGGCCGTCTCGCACGGCCGGGCCGAGTCCCGCTTCGAGGGACGCAAGCGGACCTACGAGAAGCCCGTCGCGATCTCCACGCAGGTGCTGCTCGACCGCGAGCGGTGCGTGCTGTGCGCCCGCTGCACCCGCTTCTCCAACCAGATCGCGGGCGACCCCATGATCGAGCTGATCGAGCGGGGCGCGCTCCAGCAGGTCGGCACCGGCGAGGGTGACCCGTTCGAGTCGTACTTCTCCGGCAACACCATCCAGATCTGCCCGGTCGGCGCGCTCACCTCGGCCGCCTACCGCTTCCGCTCCCGCCCCTTCGACCTCGTCTCCTCCCCGTCGGTGTGCGAGCACTGCGCCGGAGGCTGCGCCACCCGCACCGACCACCGGCGCGGCAAGGTCATGCGGCGGCTCGCCGCCAACGACCCCGAGGTCAACGAGGAGTGGATCTGCGACAAGGGACGCTTCGCGTTCCGCTACGCGCAGCAGCGCGACCGCCTCGACACGCCGCTGGTCCGCAACGCAGACGGCGTGCTGGAGCCCGCCTCCTGGCCCGAGGCGCTCCAGGCGGCGGCCGAGGGCCTGTCCGCCGCGCGCTCCCGGGCCGGTGTCCTCCTCGGCGGCCGGCTGACCGTCGAGGACGCCTACGCCTACAGCAAGTTCGCGCGGGTGGCGCTCGACACCAACGACATCGACTTCCGCGCCCGCGTGCACAGCGGCGAGGAGGCCGACTTCCTCGCGGCCCGGGTCGCCGGCCACGGCCGCGACCTGGACGGCACGGGCGTCACGTACACCTCATTGGAGAAGGCGCCCGCCGTGCTGCTGGCCGGCTTCGAGTCGGAGGAGGAGGCACCCGGCGTCTTCCTGCGGCTGCGCAAGGCCCGGCGCAAGCACAAGCAGCGGGTGTTCGCGCTGGCCACGCACGCCACCCGGGGCCTGGAGAAGGCCGGCGGCACGCTGCTGCCGGCCGCTCCCGGCACCGAGACCGAGTGGCTGGACGCCCTCGCCGGCGGCGTCGGCCTGGAGGAGCCGGGCACCCGTGCCGCCGAGGCGCTGCGCGCCGACGGCGCCGTCATCGTCGTGGGCGAGCGGCTGGCCGCGGT
Organism: Streptomyces sp. SCL15-4; assembly: GCF_033366695.1. NCBI lineage: Bacteria > Bacillati > Actinomycetota > Actinomycetes > Kitasatosporales > Streptomycetaceae > Streptomyces > Streptomyces sp. SCL15-4. Next base: position 3,675,732 of record NZ_JAOBTQ010000001.1, on the reverse strand, counting down.
CCCGGGCGGCCTGACCGCCGCCGTGCGCGCCGCCGCCGCGACCGGCGCCGAGCTGGTGTGGATTCCCCGCCGGGCCGGTGAGCGCGGCGCCGTCGAGGCCGGCGCGCTGCCCTCGCTGCTGCCGGGCGGACGGCCCGCGACCGACCCGCGCGCACGGCAGGAGGTCGCCGCCGTCTGGGGGCTCGCCGAACTGCCCGCGGGCCACGGCCGCGACACGCACCAGATCGTCGAGGCCGCCGTGGCCGGCGAACTGTCCGCGCTGCTGGTCGCCGGGGTGGAGGTCGCCGACCTGCCCGACCCGGCCCGCGCGCGGGAGGCGCTGGAGAACGTCGGCTTCCTGGTGTCGCTGGAGCTGCGGCCCAGCGAGGTCACCGCGCACGCCGACGTCGTCCTGCCGGTCGCCGCGGTCGCCGAGAAGGCCGGCTCCTTCCTCAACTGGGAAGGCCGCGTCCGCTTCTTCGAGGCCGCGCTCAAGCCCGACCAGATGACCCGCCGGCCCGCCCCGGCCGACACCCGCGTGCTGCACATGCTCGCCGACGCCATGGACACCCACCTGGGCCTGCCGGACCTGCGCACCACCCGCGCGGAGATCGACCGGCTCGGCCTCTGGGACGGCCCGCGCGCCCTGGCCCCCATGGAATCCGCGGGCGCCCTGCCCCGGCCGGCGGCCGGCGAGGCCGTACTGGCCGGGCACCGGCTCCTGCTCGACCAGGGCGTGCTGCAGGAGGGCGACGAGGCGCTCGCCGGAACCCGGCACGCCGCCCGCGCGCGCCTGTCCGCGGCCACGGCCGCCGAGGCGGGCGTCGAGAACGGCGCCACCCTGGCCGTCACCGGCCCCGCCGGCACGGTCGAACTGCCGCTGGAGATCACCGAGATGCCCGACCGGGTGGTCTGGCTCCCGCTGAACTCCACCGGCGGCGGCGTCGCCTCCGACAGCGGGGCCCGGCCCGGCTCCCTCGTCCGCATCGGCCCGGCCCTCGCCGGCACGGCCCACAAGGAGGTGGAGGCGTGAACGCCTACCTCGCCGCGGAAGACCTCTCGATGTTCGGCCGCGACCCGTGGTGGCTGGTCGTCGTCAAGGCCGTCTTCTGCTTCGCCTTCCTGATGGTGACCGTGCTGTTCTCCATCGTGTGGGAGCGCAAGGTCGTCGCCTGGATGCAGCTGCGCATCGGCCCCAACCGGCACGGCCCCTGGGGCATGCTCCAGTCGCTCGCCGACGGCATCAAGCTGATGCTCAAGGAGGACCTCGTCGTCAAACGCGCGGACAAGGTGATCTACGTCCTCGCGCCGATCGTCGCCGCCGTCCCCGCCTTCATGGCGATCGCGGTGATCCCCTTCGGACCGGCCGGCAACGAGATCTCGATCTTCGGCCACCGCACCACGATGCAGCTCACCGACCTGCCGATCGCCATGCTATACATCCTCGCGGTCGCCTCGGTCGGCATCTACGGCATCGTGCTCGCGGGCTGGAGTTCCGGCTCCACCTACCCGCTCCTCGGCGGCCTGCGCTCCTGCGCGCAGATGATCTCCTACGAGATCGCCATGGGCGCCGCGTTCGCCTCCGTGTTCCTCTACTCGGGGTCGATGTCGACGTCCAGGATCGTGGAGGCGCAGGCCGACCGCTGGTACATCCTGCTGCTGCCGGTCTCCTTCATCCTGTACATCGTCACGATGGTCGGCGAGACCAACCGCGCCCCCTTCGACATGCCGGAGTCCGAGGGCGACCTGGTCGGCGGCTTCAACACCGAGTACTCCTCGATCAAGTTCGCGATGTTCATGCTCGCCGAGTACGTCAACATGGTGACGGTCTCGGCCGTCTCCGCCACCCTCTTCCTCGGCGGCTGGCGCGCGCCCTGGCCGATCAGCACCTTCTGGGAGGGCGCCAACCACGGCTGGTGGCCGCTGCTCTGGTTCGTCGTCAAGGTGCAGCTGCTGCTGTTCTTCTTCATCTGGCTGCGCGGCACGCTCCCGCGCGTGCGCTACGACCAGCTGATGAAGCTCGGCTGGAAGGTCCTCATCCCGGTCTCGGTGACCTGGCTGATGCTCGTCGCGACCGTCCGCGCGCTGCGCAACGAGAACTACGACTTCGCCGACATCGCCCTCTACGTCGGCGGCGGTGTCCTCGCCCTGCTGCTCGTCTCCTTCGTCGCCGACATGTTCCGCGAGAAGAACAGGACCGCCGGGCAGCCCGCCGCCCAGGAGCCGGTCTTCGACCCCATGGCGGGCGGATTCCCCGTCCCGCCGCTGCCCGGCCAGCAGGTGCCACCCGTGCCCAGGCGCCGCCCGCGGCGCGAGCGGGAGTTGATTGCCAGTGGCGGGCCGGACACTGTCAGTGACGGATCTTCGGATGGAAAGGAGGCGTCCGATGGCTGAGGAGCCTCAGGAGTCCGGGCAGAACAAGCCCGGCTTCCAGAACCCCGTCGCCGGCTTCGGCGTGACCTTCAAGGCCATGTTCAAGAAGCGGCTGACCGAGCAGTACCCGGAGCAGAAGAAGACCACGGCTCCGCGGTTCCACGGACGGCACCAGCTCAACCGCCATCCGGACGGCCTGGAGAAGTGCGTCGGCTGCGAGCTGTGCGCCTGGGCCTGCCCCGCCGACGCCATCTATGTGGAGGGTGCCGACAACACCGACGAGGAGCGCTACTCGCCGGGCGAGCGCTACGGCCGCGTCTACCAGATCAACTACGCCCGCTGCATCCTGTGCGGACTGTGCATCGAGGCGTGCCCCACGCGCGCGCTGACGATGACCAACGAGTTCGAACTGGCCGACTCCAGCCGCGCCAACCTCATCTACACCAAGGAACAGCTGCTCGCCGGCCTCGAAGAGGGCATGGTCGACACCCCGCATGCCATCTTCCCGGGGACCGACGAACAGGACTACTACCGCGGCCTGGTCACCCATGCCGCGCCCGGTACCGTCCGGCAGACCGCCGTCTCCAAGGGAGAGGCTCCCGAGGAGGCCGCCGCCACCTTCGGCGAGGACGAGCCGGCCTCGCAGGAGGTGATCGGCCGATGAGCGCGCAGCACCTCGCCGCCTACACCACCTCCACCGGTGAGGCCTTCCAGTTCTGGGTCCTCGGCACCGTCGCGGTGATCGGCGCCCTGTGCACCGTCTTCATGAAGAGGGCCGTGCACAGCGCGCTCTGCCTCGCCGGCACCATGATCGTCCTGGCGGTGTTCTACCTCGCCAACGGCGCCTACTTCCTCGGCGTCGTGCAGATCGTCGTCTACACCGGCGCGATCATGATGCTGTTCCTGTTCGTGGTGATGCTCGTCGGCGTCACGGCCGCGGACTCCCTGAAGGAGACCATCAAGGGCCAGCGCTGGCTGGCCCTGCTGTGCGGTACCGGCTTCGGCGTCCTGCTGCTCGCCGGCATCGGCAACGCCTCCCTGAAGGAGTTCGCCGGCACCGGCCGGGCCAACGCCAACGGCAACGTCGAGGGCCTCGCGTCCCTCATCTTCACCAAGTACGTCTTCGCCTTCGAGATCACCGGCGCGCTGCTCATCACGGCCGCCGTCGGTGCCATGGTGCTCACCCACCGCGAGCGCACGGAGCGCGCCAGGACCCAGCGCGAGCTGTCCGAACAGCGCATCCGCGAGGGCACGTACATCCCGCCGCTGCCCGCCCCCGGCGTCTACGCCCGGCACAACGCGGTCGACGTCGCGGGCCTGCTGCCCGACGGCACCCCGTCCGAGCTGACCGTCAGCAAGACGCTGCGCGCCCGCGGCCAGATCCGGGACGTGTCCAGCGAGGCGCTCAACGACCTGCGGGCGCTGGAACAGCGCGCGGAGGAACGCCTGGAACGCAGGGCGATCAAACCGGAGACGTTCAAGCGGCCCGAGGAGGCGTCGAAGTGAACCCGGTCAACTACCTCTACCTCGCCGCCCTGCTGTTCACGATCGGCGCGACCGGCGTCCTCATCCGGCGCAACGCCATCGTGGTCTTCATGTGCGTCGAGCTGATGCTGAACGCCTGCAACCTCGCGTTCGTCACCTTCTCCCGGATGCACGGCAATCTCGACGGCCAGATCATCGCCTTCTTCACGATGGTCGTCGCCGCCGCGGAGGTCGTGGTGGGCCTCGCGATCATCGTGTCGCTGTTCCGCACCCGCCACTCGGCCTCGGTCGACGACGCCAGCCTGATGAAGCTGTAAGGGGTCGGAAGAATCGTGGAGAACCTGATCGCGCCGCTCATCGCGGCACCCCTGCTCGGAGCGGCCGTCCTCCTGGTCGGCGGCCGGCGCCTGGACCGCGGCGGCCACTGGATCGGCGTCCTGCTGTCGTTCGTCTCCTTCGCCCTCGGGCTCGTCCTCTTCGCCGGCCTGCTCGGCAAGGGCGCCGAACACCGCACCCTGACCCAGCACCTGTTCAGCTGGGTCCCGGTGGCCGGCTTCCAGGCGGACGTCACCTTCCGCCTGGACCAGCTGTCGATGACGTTCGTCCTGCTCATCACGGGCGTCGGCTCGCTGATCCACCTGTACTCGGTCGGGTACATGGCGCACGACGAGCGGCGCCGCCGCTTCTTCGGCTATCTGAACCTGTTCCTCGCGGCGATGCTGCTGCTCGTCCTCGCCGACAACTACCTGGTGCTGTACGTCGGCTGGGAGGGTGTCGGCCTCGCCTCGTACCTGCTGATCGGCTTCTGGCAGCACAAACCCAGCGCCGCCACGGCCGCGAAGAAGGCGTTCCTGGTCAACCGCGTCGGCGACATGGGCCTGTCGATCGCGATCATGCTGATGTTCACCACCTTCGGCGGCTTCGCCTTCGGCCCGGTCCTCACGCACACCGGGGACGCCTCCGAGGGCAGGCTCACCGCGATCGCCCTGATGCTGCTGCTCGCCGCCTGCGGCAAGTCCGCCCAGGTGCCGCTGCAGTCCTGGCTCGGGGACGCCATGGAGGGTCCGACGCCGGTCTCCGCCCTCATCCACGCGGCGACCATGGTGACCGCGGGCGTCTATCTGATCGTCCGCTCCGGCGCGATCTTCAACGCCGCGCCCGACGCCCAGCTGGCCGTCACCGTGGTCGGCGCGGTCACGCTGCTGTTCGGTGCGATCGTCGGTTGCGCCAAGGACGACATCAAGAAGGCGCTGGCCGGCTCGACCATGTCGCAGATCGGCTACATGATCCTCGCCGCCGGACTCGGTCCCGTCGGCTACGTCTTCGCGATCATGCACCTGGTGACGCACGGCTTCTTCAAGGCCGGGCTGTTCCTCGGCGCCGGTTCCGTGATGCACGGCATGAACGACGAGGTCGACATGCGCCGCTACGGCGGCCTGCGCAAGTACATGCCGGTCACCTTCGTCACCTTCGGCCTCGGCTACCTCGCCATCATCGGCTTCCCGGGCCTGTCCGGCTTCTTCTCCAAGGACAAGATCATCGAGGCGGCGTTCGCCAAGGGCGGCACCGAGGGCTGGATCCTCGGCGGCGCGGCCCTGCTGGGCGCGGCCATCACCGCCTTCTACATGACGCGCGTGATGCTGATGACCTTCTTCGGAGAGGAGCGGTGGCGCGAGGCACCGGCCCCGTCCCCGGCCGAGCCCAGCGTGGAGCCGGCCGCCGAGACCGGGGGCGAGCATGCCGTACCGCATCCGCACGAGTCTCCGAAGACCATGACGATCCCGATGATCGTCCTCGCCGTCGGCTCGGTCTTCGGCGGCGCCTTCTTCAGCGTCGGCGACCGCTTCCTGCACTGGCTGGAGCCGGTCACCGGGCACGATCACGGCGACGCGCCGCTCAGCGCCGGGGTGATCACCGGCGCCACCATGGTGTGCCTGGTCGTCGGCGTCGCCCTCGCCTGGGCGCAGTACGGACGCAAGCCCGTCCCGGCCGTCGCCCCGCGCGGCTCGCTGCTCACCCGCGCGGCCCGCCGCGACCTGCTCCAGGACGACTTCAACCACGTGGTCCTGGTGCGCGGCGGCGAGCACCTGACGCGCTCTCTGGTGTACCTCGACCACAGCCTGGTCGACGGCGTCGTCAACGGCACGGCGGCCGGCTTCGGCGGCCTGTCCGGACGGCTGCGCCGGCTCCAGAACGGCTTCGCCCGCTCCTACGCGGTCTCGATGTTCGGCGGCGCGGCACTCCTGGTCGCCGCGACCCTGCTGATGAGGGCGGTCTGATACCGATGTCCTTTCCCCTGCTGACAGCGACGGCGGCGCTCCCGGCCCTCGGGGCCGTCGCCACGGCCGCCGTACCGGCCGCGCAGCGCACCGCCGCCAAGTGGCTGGCGCTGCTCGTCTCGCTCGCCACACTCGCCCTGGCGGTCACCGTCCTGGTCCGCTTCGACCCGGACGGCGCCCGCTACCAGCTCACCGAGAACCACTCCTGGATCAGGGACTTCGGGGTCAGGTACGAACTGGGCGTCGACGGCATCGCGGTGGCGCTGATCGCGCTGACCGCCCTGCTGATCCCGTTCATCATCCTGGCCGGGTGGCACGACGCCGATCCGCTGGAGACCGGCAGCCGCCGCTGGCGGCCCACCCAGGGCTTCTTCGCGCTGATCCTGGCGGTGGAGGCGATGGTGGTCGTCTCCTTCGAGGCCACCGACGTCTTCCTCTTCTACATCTTCTTCGAAGCCATGCTCATCCCGATGTACTTCCTCATCGGCGGCTTCGGGGACCGTGCCCACGCGCACGGGGAGGAGACGGCCGCCACCCAGCGGTCGTACGCGGCGGTGAAGTTCCTCCTCTACAACCTGGCCGGCGGCCTGATCATGCTGGCCGCGGTGATCGGTCTCTACGTGGTCGCCGGGAACTTCTCGCTCACCGAGATCGCCGACGCCCGCGCGAACGGCTCGCTGCACATGGCGACCGGCACCGAACGCTGGCTGTTCCTCGGCTTCTTCTTCGCCTTCGCGGTGAAGGCGCCGCTGTGGCCGCTGCACACCTGGCTGCCCAACGCCATGCAGGAGGCCACCGCACCCGTCGCCGTCCTGATCACCGCGGTGGTCGACAAGGTGGGCACGTTCGCGATGCTCCGCTTCTGCCTCCAGCTGTTCCCGGAGGCCAGCAAGTGGGCGACGCCCGTGATCCTCGTCCTCGCGCTCATCAGCATCATCTACGGCGCGCTGCTCGCCGTCGGCCAGCGGGACATCAAACGCCTGGTGGCCTACGCGTCGATCTCGCACTTCGGCTTCATCATCATGGGCGTCTTCGCGATGACCAGCCAGGGCCAGTCCGGCGCCACGCTCTACATGGTCAACCACGGCATCTCCACCGCCGCGCTGATGCTCGTCGCCGGCTTCCTCATCTCCCGGCGCGGCTCGCGGCTGATCGCCGACTACGGAGGAGTGCAGAAGGTCGCCCCGGTGCTCGCCGGCACCTTCCTGATCGGCGGCCTGGCCACGCTGTCGCTGCCCGGTCTCGCCCCGTTCGTCAGCGAGTTCCTGGTGCTGGTCGGCACGTTCACGCGCTATCCGGTGATCGGCGTCATCGCCACCTTCGGCATCGTCCTCGCCGCCCTGTACACCCTGGTGCTGTACCAGCGGACGATGACGGGCCCGGTGAAACCCGGGATCTCGTCGATGCCCGACCTGCGCGCGCGCGAGGTGCTGGTCGTGGCCCCGCTGATCGTGCTGCTGATCTTCCTGGGCGTCTATCCGAAGCCGGTCACGGACATCGTCGACCCGGCGGTCAAGCAGACCTTGTCCGACGTACACAAGAAGGACCCCCAGCCCGAGGTGGAGGCGGCCAAGTGAGCGCAACAGCCGTCCACAGCCTGTGGACAACCGCGGCCGAACCGATCTCGAAGATCGACGCGCCGAAGATCGAGTACGGACAATTGTCGCCGACGCTGATCGTCATCGGCGCGGCGCTGGCAGGGGTGCTGATCGAGGCGTTCGTGCCGCGCAGGTCCCGCTACTACGCGCAGGTGTTCGTGTCCGTCGTCGCCCTGTGCGCCGCGTTCGCGGCCGTCATCGCGCTGGCGGCCGACGGGTTCGGCACCACGAAGGCGCACATCGCGGCCATGGGCGCGATCGCCGTCGACGGCCCGGCCCTCTTCCTCCAGGGCACCATCCTGCTGGCCGGACTGGTCGGCCTGTTCACCTTCGCCGAACGGCGCCTGGACCCGGCAGCCCACGGCAACCGGGTCGACTCCTTCGCCGCGCAGGCCGCGTCCGTGCCCGGCGGCGCCGGCGAGCAGGCCGCGGTGAAGGCCGGTTTCACCACCACGGAGGTCTTCCCGCTCCTGCTCTTCGCGGTCGGCGGCATGCTGATCTTCCCCGCGGCCAACGACCTGCTGACCCTGTTCGTGGCCCTGGAAGTCCTCTCCCTGCCGCTGTACCTGCTGTGCGCGCTGGCCCGCCGCAAGCGGCTGATGTCGCAGGAGGCCGCGGTCAAGTACTTCCTGCTGGGCGCGTTCGCCTCGGCGTTCACCCTGTTCGGCATCGCGCTGCTGTACGGCTACGCGGGCTCGGTGTCGTACGCCCGGATCGCCCAGGTCGTCGACGGCACCGTCACCGATGTCGACCCCGCCCTCGCCGACACGATGGGCAACGACGCGCTGCTGCTGATCGGCGGCGCGCTGCTGGTCATGGGCCTGCTGTTCAAGGTGGGCGCGGTGCCGTTCCACATGTGGACGCCCGACGTCTACCAGGGCGCGCCCACACCGGTGACCGGGTTCATGGCGGCGGCGACGAAGGTGGCCGCGTTCGGCGCGCTGCTGCGTCTGCTCTACGTCGTCCTGCCCGGCCTGCGCTGGGACTGGCGGCCGGTGATGTGGGCGGTGGCGATCATCACCATGCTGGGCGGTGCGATCGTCGCCATCACCCAGACCGACATCAAGCGCCTGCTGGCGTACTCGTCCATCGCGCACGCCGGATTCATCCTCGCGGGTGTCATCGCCACGTCGAAGGACGGCGTGTCGTCGGTCCTCTTCTACCTGGCGGGCTACTCCTTCGTGACGATCGGCGCGTTCGCCGTGGTCACGCTGGTGCGGGACGCGGGCGGCGAGGCGACCCACCTGTCCAAGTGGGCGGGCCTCGGCCGGCGCTCGCCGCTGGTCGCGGCGGTGTTCGCGGTGTTCCTGCTGGCCTTCGCCGGCATCCCGCTGACCTCCGGCTTCTCGGGGAAGTTCGCCGTGTTCAAGGCGGCGGCGGACGGCGGCGCGATCCCGCTGGTCGTGGTCGGTGTGATCTCCTCGGCGATCGCCGCGTTCTTCTACATCCGGGTGATCGTGCTGATGTTCTTCAGCGAGCCGAAGCCGGAGGGCCCGACCGTGGCCGTCCCGTCCCCGCTGACCATGCTGGCCATCGGCATGGGCGTGGCGACGACCCTGGTCCTCGGCATCGCCCCGCAGTACTTCCTGGACCTGGCCGGCCAGGCGGGAGTCTTCGTGCGCTGACGCGCTCTCCCGACATGCCGCTGCCCGGCACCCCGCTCAGGGGGCCGGGCAGCGGCATGTGGCGTGGTCACCGCTTCCTGTCGCGGCGCGTCTTGATCTGCGTGAGGTCGAGGTCCAGCGCGAACGGCACGTCCAGCTTCATCCGCTCGCGGAAGATGCCGGTGCCGGTATAGGTGCCGGTCGTCGGCTCCAGCTCGAAGACGTGCACGGCGGCCCGGCCGTTCTGGCCAGGACGCGGACGCCTTCGGTGCGACGCCCATCAGTCCCCCCATGGGACGGAGTCTCGCCGGTGCGTTCAGACTATCGGCGGAAAACGGGCAGGTCTCCCGCGAACGTGTGAACGACACTCGCGTGCTTGACGTGAGATACATCGGCCGGCCTGTGGACAACTCCGAGGCTGTCGGTGCGGGCCCCTATCGTTGAGGGAGCGGTCGGGAGACGGCACACGGGGGACCGACGGGGGACAGGACGATGGGCGCGATGGGCGGAGTCAGCGAGATGCCACAGGTGACCGAGGGGCCGGGCGCGGCCGACAGCGAGGCGCTGGCCACGCTGCACCGGGTCTTCGGATACGACGCCTTCCGGGGCGAGCAGCAGGCGATCATCGAGCACGTGGTGACGGGCGGCGACGCCGTCGTGCTCATGCCGACCGGCGGCGGAAAGTCGCTGTGCTACCAGATCCCCGCCCTGGTCAGACCCGGTACGGGTGTGGTGATCTCGCCACTGATCGCGCTGATGCAGGACCAGGTGGACGCCCTGCGCGCCCTCGGTGTCCGGGCCGGCTTCATGAACTCCACGCAGGACTTCGACGAGCGGCGCACGGTCGAGGCCGAGTTCCTGGCGGGCGAACTGGACCTGCTGTATCTCGCGCCGGAACGGCTGCGCCTGGACTCCACGCTGGACCTCCTCTCGCGCGGCAAGATCTCCGTCTTCGCGATCGACGAGGCGCACTGCGTGTCCCAGTGGGGCCACGACTTCCGTCCCGACTATCTCGCCCTGTCCCTGCTCGGCGAGCGCTGGCCGGACGTCCCGCGGATCGCCCTCACCGCCACGGCCACCCACGCCACCCACGAGGAGATCACCCAGCGGCTGAACCTGCCGACGGCCCGGCACTTCGTCGCCAGCTTCGACCGGCCCAACATCCAGTACCGGATCGTGCCCAAGGCCGACCCCAAGAAGCAGCTCCTCGCGTTCCTGCGGGAGGAGCACGCGGGCGACGCCGGCATCGTCTACTGCCTCTCGCGCAACTCCGTGGAGCGCACGGCGGAATTCCTGAACGCCAACGACATCCGGGCGGTGCCGTACCACGCGGGCCTGGACGCGGCCACGCGCGCGGCGCACCAGTCCCGGTTCCTGCGCGAGGACGGCCTGGTCGTGGTCGCGACCATCGCCTTCGGCATGGGCATCGACAAGCCGGACGTACGCTTCGTCGCCCACCTGGACCTGCCCAAGTCGATCGAGGGGTACTACCAGGAGACCGGCCGGGCCGGCCGCGACGGCCTGCCGTCCACGGCCTGGATGGCGTACGGCCTGAACGACGTCATACAGCAGCGCAAGCTGATCCAGTCCGGCGAGGGCGACGAGGCCTTCCGCCGCCGGGCCGCCGCCCACCTCGACGCCATGCTCGCGCTGTGCGAGACCGTCCGCTGCCGGCGCGGACAGCTGCTCGCCTACTTCGGCCAGGACGCCGACGCCGAGGCCTGCGGCAACTGCGACACCTGCCTGACCCCGCCGGAGACCTGGGACGGCACGGTCGCCGCGCAGAAGGTGCTGTCCACGGTGGTGCGGTTGCAGCGCGAGCGCGGGCAGAAGTTCGGCGCGGTGCAGATCGTGGACATCCTGCTCGGCAAGCGCACCGGCAAGGTGATCCAGTTCGACCACGACCAGCTGTCCGTCTTCGGTATCGGCCAGGACCTCACCGAGGGCGAGTGGCGGGGCGTCATCCGGCAGCTGCTGGCCCAGGGGCTCCTGGCGGTCGAGGGGGAGTACGGCACGCTGGTGCTCACCGAGGCGAGCGGCGAGGTGCTGCGCCGGGAGCGGGAGGTGCCGCTGCGCAAGGAGCCGAAGAAGCCGGCCGCCTCCCGGGCCCGGTCCGCCGGCGGCTCCGGCGGCGCGAAGGCCAAGGCCGTCGCGGCCGAGCTGCCCGACGCGCTGCTGCCCGCCTTCGAGGCGCTGCGGGCCTGGCGCGCCGAGCAGGCCCGGGAACAGGGCGTACCGGCGTACGTGATCTTCCACGACGCCACCCTCCGGGAGATCGTGCTCCGCCGGCCCGGCTCGGTGCGGGAGCTGGGCACGGTGAACGGCGTCGGCGAGAAGAAGCTGGTGACTTACGGCGAGGGCGTCCTGAAGGTGCTGGCCTCCCTGGACGGAGCCGCGCCGCCCGCCGCCGGCGACGTACCGGACGAGGACTGGCCCGAGCCGTCCGACGAGCCGGAGCCGGAGCCCGACTGGATGTAGCCGGCCCCGGCCCACCGGGACGGCGCGGTCAGGACAGCGCCGACAGTCCGGGAGCGAAGGTGATCAGCAGCGGCAGCAGCGGCACCAGCGCGGCCACCGTCGTGGTCAGCGCCCGGTGCCGGCGCAGCAGCCGGGGCGGCGGCTCCAGCAGCCGGTCGACACGCTCGCCCAGCAGGTGGCGGCTGGAGTCGCAGGAGAGCACGCCCCGGTGCTGGTTCAGCTCGATCAGGGCGAGGGCCGTGGTGAGGTGCCCGCAGCGCCGGGAGGCCGCGTCGTCGGCGGCCAGTTCGACCAGGCGGTGCGTCTGGTCGCAGAAGTGGGCGAACAGCGGCACGCGCGGGAAGCCAGTGGCGAGCGCGGTGGACAGGTGCAGCAGCCAGTCGTGGTGGGCGCGGGCGTGACCGCGCTCATGGGTGAGGACGGCGTCGAGCTGGAGGTCGGTGAGGCGGTGCAGCGCTCCCGTGGTGACGACCAGCTGCGGCGGGTGTCCCGGCATCCACCAGGCGTCCGGGTACTCGTCCTCCAGCACCAGCATCGGCCCGCGCGGTGCCCGCAGTCCCGGCGGCAGCTCGGGGGCGCGTTCGCGCAGCTGCGCGCGGGCCTGGCCCCGGCTGCGGCGGGCCTCGAACAGTTCGCGGGCCAGCATCGCGGTCGTCCAGGCGGCCCCGCAGGCCAGCAGCAGGGTGAGCGCGGCGGCCCACACCGGGGCGGTGGACAGGTCGTAGGCGGCGGTGACGGCGGGCGGCGCGGGGGCGAACACCCGGTCGCGGACGGTGTGGAAGACGGTGGCCGCGCCCAGGACCAGCGCGGTCAGGCAGCACAGCAGGACGGTGGCGACCAGGCACTGCCACGCCCACAGCGCCACCACGGGTTCCCGCTCGGGCCAGGCCGCCCGGGTCAGCGCGCGCGGCGCCGGCACGGCGGCGGTCAGGGCGACGACGCTCAGCAGGAGCAGGCAGACGGTCATGCCGGGGCTCCGGTTCCTGGTCGGAAAAGGGGTGCGGGTGTGGGGTGGTGCGGGGCACGCGACGCACGGCCGCACGGGTGCGTGCGCGTGTCCCCGTCAGTATGGCGAAGAAGGGCGGTGCGAGTCAGGTGCCGGCGGCGATCCGGCCGGACTCGGTCCGCACCGTCCGCGCGCCGCCCGCCGCGCCGTGGCTCAGTCCGCCACGATCCGGCCCGTGACCTCGCCCAGGCCCACCCGGCGGCCGTCCGGGCCGGGGGCCCAGGCCGACAGGGTCACCACGTCGCCGTCCATCAGGAACGTCCGCTTGCCGTCCGGGAGTTCCAGCGGGTCGCGGCCGTTCCAGGTCAGCTCCAGCAGCGAGCCGCGCTGGTTTCCGGCCGGGCCGCTCACCGTGCCGGAGCCGTACAGATCGCCGGTGCGCAGCGAGGCGCCGTTCACCGTCATGTGGGCGAGCTGCTGGGCGGCGGTCCAGTACATGGTGGAGAACGGCGGCTCGGAGACCACATGGCCGTTGATCGCGACGGAGATCCGCAGGTCGTAGCCGCCGGGTTCCGCCCCGGGCGCGGTGTCGTCCAGGTAGGGCAGCAGCGGGTGCGTGCGCTCCGGAGGCGCCACGTGCGCGTGCTCCAGTGCCTCCAGCGGAGTGATCCACGCCGACACCGAGGTCGCGAAGGACTTGCCGAGGAACGGGCCGAGGGGGACGTACTCCCAGGCCTGGACGTCCCGCGCGGACCAGTCGTTGAGCAGGCACAGGCCGAAGACGTGCTCGCGGAAGTCGCCGAGCGCGACCGGACGGCCCTGCCGCGTGGGCACGCCCACGACGAAGCCGACCTCGGCCTCGATGTCCAGCCGGATCGACGGGCCGAAGACGGGCGCGGGGTCGGCGGGAGCCTTGCGCTGCCCGGAGGGCCGTACGACGTCCGTGCCCGAGACGACGACCGTGCCGGCACGGCCGTGGTAACCGATCGGCAGGTGCTTCCAGTTGGGGGTGAGGCTGTCCTCGGCGTCCGGGCGGAAGATCCGGCCGACGTTGCGGGCGTGGTGCTCCGAGGCGTAGAAGTCGACGTAGTCCGCCACCTCGAAGGGCAGGTGCAGGGTCACCTCGGGCAAGGGGTGGAAGAGGGGCTCGACCGTCGGGCGGTGGGCCGGGTCGGTGACCCAGGACGTGACGGCACGCCGTACCTGGGACCAGGTGGCGCGGCCGGCGGCCAGCAGCGGGTTGAGGGTGGGGGCGGCGAGCAGCGCCTGGTGGGGCGAGCCGGCCGCCGCCGCCGCGGCGCCCGCGTCGAGGACGTGGTTCCCGAGCCGGACGCCGATCCTCCGCTCCGTGCTGCCGATGGGCGAGAACACGCCGTAGGGGAGGTTGTGCGGGCCGAAGGGGTCGCCCTCGGGGACGTCGAAGGGGGGCATGGGTGCTGCCTCACTCTCATCCGTGCCATGCATGGCGAAGCGTTCCATGTGGTCGGGCCACACGTTACGGCCGACACGCGTGTCCTGGGCAGTGCCTCGGGGAGCGTACGCAGAGGTGGGAGGGGCCGCTCCCACCGCCACGGCCGACCGGGGGAGCATGACCGCCGTGCGGCCGTTCGCCGGCACCGGGCGGCACCGGGCGAGTGCCACCGGGTCGCCCGCGACGGCGACTTGGGGCCGTGCGGTGGGCGATCGCGGGGAACGAGGGGTGAGTCGGCGGGCCTGGGTGTCCGTATTCTCTGGGCATGGCATCCTCCCCGGCATATGCCCTCATCGCCACTGACCTGGACGGGACGCTGCTGCGCGGCGACGACACCGTCTCCGACCGGTCGCTCGCCGCGCTCGCCCGGGTGGCGCGGGCCGGGGCCCGGCACCTGGTGGTCACCGGCCGTCCGGCGCCCCGGGTACGGCCCCTGCTCGCGCGCCTCGGCCGCACCGGACTGGCGGTGTGCGGGCAGGGTGCGCAGGTGTACGACGCACGGTCCGGCCGGCTGCTGTGGTCGGTCCGGCTGGACCGGGAGCTGGCGGAGACCGCGCTCGGCAAGATCGAGGCGGAGGTGGGCCAGGTGTACGCGGCGGTCGACCAGGACGGCGTGGACGGGCTCACGCTCATCGAGCCGGGCTACCGGATGCCGCACCCGACGCTGCCCGCGGTCCGGGTCGGCCGGCGCGCCGACCTGTGGGCCGAACCCATCAGCAAGGTGCTGCTGCGGCACGCCGAGCTGTCCGACGACGAGTTGGCGGCCGTGGCGCGCTCGGTGGTGGGCTCGCTGGCGAGCGTCACCATGTCGGGGCCGGGCACGGTGGAGCTCCAGCCGAGCGGCGTGACGAAGGCGACCGGTCTGGCGCTGGCCGCCGAGCGGCTGGGGATCGGCGCGGAACGGGCTCTGGCCTTCGGCGACATGCCCAACGACATCCCGATGTTCCGCTGGGCGGCGCGCGGCGTCGCCATGGCCGACGCGCATCCCGAGCTGAAGGCGGTGGCCGACGAGGTCACCGTGTCGAACGAGGACGACGGCGTCGCCGTCGTCCTCGAAAGACTGTTCCCGGCCGCCTGACCGCGGGAGGGCGGGGCGGCCGGGCCGGTCAGTAGGCGCCGAAGACGTTGTCGATGGAGCCGTAGCGGTTCGCCGCGTAGTTGCAGGCGGCGGTGATGTTCGCGACCGGGTCGTAGATGTCGAAGGACGTCCCGGCGACGTGGTACGTGTTGAAGGTCGGGTCGATGACCTGGAGCAGGCCCTTGGACGGGATGCCCTTGGCCGCGTTGGAGTCCCAGAGGTTGATGGCCGCCGGGTTGCCGGAGGACTCGCGCATGACATTGCGGTAGATGCCGTTGTAGGTGCCCGGGATGTTCTTCTCGGCCATGATCGCGAGCGACTCGCGGATCCAGCCGTCGAGCGTGTTCGGGTACCCGGCCGGAGTGGTGGACACCGCCGGGGCCGCGGTGGTGGCGGCGAAGGCGCCGCTCGCGCCGACGAGCGGCAGGGCGAGGACGGCGGCGCCGGTGCAGGCGGCGGCGAGGGCGCGGACGAGGCGGGCGTTCCGGGTACGGCGGTGCTGAGCGGCGGCAGACATCGAAAGTTCCTCTCCGGCGCCTGCGAGGTGAGCTGTCGGGTTCGGGCGGGGAGGCGCCCGGCCGTGCCCGGGAGGAGGCACGGCTTCACCCCTAGCCGTGCCGGCGCGGCGCGATGCCGTCCGGCGCGGCGGCTTACCTGGGTCCCCCGCTCCTGCCGTACGAATGAGTTCGTGAATGGGTTTCGCGGGCGGCGGCAGGATTAGGCGTCCGCCCGACGGCCCGGAACGTATGCGAGAGCAGATGTCGGGAACAAGTACCGGATTCATGCAATGCGTCTTTTGACCTTGATCGACGCCGTATGAGGTGCTTGATCCTTTGCGGTCGCCGGTTCTCAACTCGCCGACGGGGCAAGGGTGGGAGAGGAGTGCGGCGGAGCGTGCGGGCCGGCCGGGCGCGTGACCCAATTCACGAAAAGGCAAAAGGCTTAAAATCAGACATGGCGGATTAGTAGGATTCGGGCCCGAAGTCCGAGTCGTGACGGAACCCGGGATGTGCCGCCCGTCGTTGTCGTAAGGGATGGTGAAGGGAGAGTGGGGGTGAGGAAGGTGCGGAGAGGTCGCGACACGGCATCTGGATTACCGTTAAGTCGATATATGTCCCTTATTGCCGTGTGATCAAAACCATGCCGGTCATGGTTCGATACCACCCGAGCTGGACCGGTGGGCGCTATCGGTGATCGAAACAGGACCGGATACGCTGACTTGAGTGATGGCAGCGACCTATCGACAAACCGTGTAATCGCCAGCAGACACCAGCAGACAGGAGACCCCTCGTGACCGTCGTCGGGCCGTTCGGGCTGAGCGTGCGGGACCAGGCTCTGGAAGCCGATGTCCAGGCCGGATTGGCGGCTGTCGAGGAAGGCTTGCTCGATGCCACCAAGAGCGAGGTCCCGTTCATCACCGAGGCCGCGCAGCACCTGGTACGGGCCGGCGGCAAACGATTCCGGCCACTGCTCGTGATGCTCGCCGCCCAGTTCGGCGACCCGTACGCGCCGGGCGTCGTGCCCTCGGCCGTGGTCGTGGAGCTGACCCACCTGGCCACGCTGTACCACGACGACGTCATGGACGAGGCGGCCGTGCGCCGCGGGGTGGACAGCGCCAACACCCGCTGGGGCAACTCCGTCGCGGTCCTCACCGGCGACTTCCTCTTCGCCCGCGCCTCCCAGATCCTCGCCGACCTCGGCCCGGAGGCGGTCCGGGTGCAGGCCCTGGCGTTCGAACGGCTGGTCACCGGGCAGATCCTGGAGACCGCGGGCCCGACGGACGGCCGCGACCCGGTCGAGCACTACCTGGACGTGCTGGCCGGCAAGACCGGCTCCCTGGTGGCGGTGTCCTGCCGGTTCGGCGCGATGATGTCCGGCGCCGGCGAGCGGGTCGTGGACGTGCTCACCCAGTACGGCGAGCGGCTCGGCGTCGCCTTCCAGCTGGCGGACGACGTCCTGGACATCGCCTCCGACTCCCACGAGTCCGGCAAGACCCCCGGCACCGACCTGCGCGAGGGCATCCCGACCCTGCCGGTGCTCCGGCTGCGCGAGCGGGCCGCCCGGCTGGGGCTGGCCGAGGACATCGCGCTGTGCGAGCTGCTGGACTCCGACCTCAGCGACGACGCCCGGCACACCCGGGCGCTGGCCGCGCTGCGCGCCCACCCCGCGCTGGAGCAGGCCCGCCGGGACACGGTCCGGTACGCGGAGGAGGCGCGCGCCGCGCTCGCCCCGCTGCCGGAGTGCGACGCCAAGGCCGCCCTGGTCGAGCTGTGCGACGCGGTGGTCCACCGCGCCGGCTGACCGGCCCGGCCCACCGGCCGGTCCCCCGGGTGCTCCCGGACCGACCGCCGCACCACCGTCGCCCGTCCGACCGCCGTACCGCCGTACGACTCCGGGCGTGACGCCGTACCGCCGCACGACTCCGGGCGTACCGCCGTACGACCCGTGGGTCCGGCGTCCCCCATATGGCCGCGGCCCCCTACGACCCTTACGGGTCGGGGAGGATCCTGCCGCCGGGTGTCATACCGCAGGCGTACACGCAGTTGCCTCCGAGGGCTGACGCTTCCGCAGCGCCGATTTGGTCATATGGAAGCCACGGATATCACCACTCCTCACCGATTCGGGTGAGAATGGCGGCTCAGGGTTGACCAGCGTGGGAACGGCCGCCGCCGACGACGGAGGTAAGGCACACATGGCACCGTACGAATCCGACGACGCAGTGGGCGCGCGGGACGAGGAGGCGGGCTCCGGCCGGCGCAAGGCCGCCCGGTACGCCGTCCCGGTCGCGGTGGTGGGGGTGGCGGCGGCCACGATCGGGCTCGTCCCGGCGCTCGCCGACTCCGGCGACCCCGACCTGCCGAAGATCACCGCTCAGCAGCTCGTCGAGAAGATGGCCACGTCGGACGCGCAGCACCTGTCCGGCACCGTGAAGATCACCACCGACCTGGGCCTGCCCGACCTCGGCGGCCTGGAGGACGGCCTGCTCTCCGGCAGGGACCGGGACGGTTCCGGGGACGGCTCCTCCGCCGACCCCGGGTCCCGGTTCACCGAGCTGGCGTCCGGCATGCACACCCTGCGGATCGCCGCCGACGGCCCGGACCGGCAGAAGGTGTCGCTGCTGGAGCGCGGCGCCGAGTACAGCCTGATCCACGACGGCAAGGACGTCTGGGGCTACGACAGCAAGAGCAACGAGGTCTACCACTCCACCGCGGCCGGGTCCGGCAAGGAGCGCCGGGCCGAGCCGCCGGCCACTCCCGGGGACTTCGCCGCCGAGGCCCTGAAGTCGGTGGACGACACCACGTCCGTCACCGTCGACGGCACCGCGCAGGTCGCCGGCCGCGACGCCTACAAGCTGCTGATCCGGCCCCGGCAGTCCGGCACCACGGTCGGCGCGATCAGCATCGCCGTGGACGCGAAGACGTGGACGCCGCTGAAGTTCACGCTCACCCCGAGGAGCGGCGGTGCCGCCGTGGTCGACGCCGGCTTCACCCAGGTCTCCTTCGACCGGCCGGCCGCCTCCGTCTTCGACTTCACCCCGCCGAAGGGTGCGCGGGTCACCGAGGAGAAGGACACGGCGGCCAAGGCACCGGCCCCGAAGCACGGTGCGGACCTCGCCGGCGGCATGGATGGGCTGAACGTCCTCGGCAAGGGCTGGACGTCCGTGGCGAGCTTCGACACCGGCGCCGAGGGCGGCCTGCCGACCGGCTCCCGGGAGGGTGCCGTCGGCGGCTTCCTCGGCTCGCTCGGCGACCCGGTCTCGGGCGAGTTCGGCAAGGGCACGGTCTTCTCCACCCGCCTGGTCAACGCCCTGATCACCGACGACGGCAAGGTGTACGCCGGACTGGTGACGAAGGAGACCCTGGTGAAGGCGGCCGACGCGGGGAAGTGACCCCACCGGGACCGACGAGACGAGGGAAGCCGATGGACGAGCCGTCCACCGCGGAGCGCGCTCCGGAACACCCGCCCGCTCCGGAACACCCGCCCGCTCCGGACCGCCCGCCCGCGCGTGCGCCGGAGGGCGGCCCGGCGAGCGTCATCGACACGCGCGGGCTCACCAAGCGCTACCGCGGCGGACAGCTCGCCGTGGACGGTCTCGACCTGGCCGTCCCGGCGGGCAGCGTCTTCGGCTTCCTCGGCCCGAACGGCTCCGGGAAGACCACCACCATCCGCATGCTGATGGGCCTCATCGAGCCGACCGCGGGCACGGCCCGGGTGCTGGGCCGCCCCATGCCCCGGGCGGCCCGCACGGTCCTCCCGCAGGTCGGCGCGCTCATCGAGGGCCCCGCCCTGTACGGCTTCCTCTCCGGCCGGGACAACCTGCTGCGCTACGACTCCGCCGACCCCACCGCCGACCCGCGCACCCGGCACGCGCGCGTGGCCGCCGCGCTGGACCGGGTCGGCCTCACGGCGGCCGCGGGCAAGAAGGCGAAGGCGTACTCGCTCGGCATGAAGCAGCGCCTGGGCCTGGCCGCCGCGCTGCTCCAGCCGCGCCGACTGCTCGTCCTGGACGAGCCCACCAACGGTCTCGACCCCCAGGGCATGCGCGAGATCCGCACCCTGATCAGGGAACTGGCCGCCGACGGCACGACCGTCTTCCTCTCCTCCCACCTGCTGGACGAGATCGAGCAGGTGTGCACCCACGCCGCGGTCATGGCGCAGGGCCGGCTCGTCACCCAGGGCCCGGTGGCCGACCTGGCGTCCGGAGCCCGCGGCCGGCTGGTGGTGACCACCCCGGACCCCGCCGAGGCGGCCCGGGTGCTGAAGGAGCTGGGCGTCGGGGACGTGGCCGCCGACGGCGACCGGGTCACCGGCGAACCGCCCGGCCGGGACCTCGCGGAGGTGACCGCGGGCCTGGTCGGGGCCGGCGTCCGGGTCCGGGGCCTGACCGTCGAACGGGCCTCGCTGGAGGACGCGTTCGTGGCGCTGACCGGGGAGGGTTTCGATGTCGCGGGCTGAGCCGTCCGAGACCGCCGCCGTGCGCCGGCCGAACCCGCTGTGGTCCCTCGGACTGCTGCGCGGCGAACTGCTCACCACCGTCCGGCGGTGGCGCACGCTCGCCCTGCTCGGTGTGCTGGCCGCCGTGCCGGTGCTGGTCGGGGTCGCGGTGCGGATCGAGACCCGGGGCGGCGGGCGGGTGAGCGGCGGCGGCGAGGGCCCGGCCTTCATCGCGCAGATCACCAACAACGGGCTGTTCCTGGTGTTCACCGCGCTGGCCGCGACCCTGCCGTTCTTCCTGCCGATGGCGGTCGGCGTCGTCGCCGGCGACGCGATCGCCGGGGAGGCGGGCGCGGGCACGCTGCGCTATCTGCTGGTGGCCCCGGCCGGCCGCACCCGGCTGCTGCTGACCAAGTACGCGACCGTGCTGGCCTTCTGCCTGCTGGCCACCCTGGTGGTCGCCGTCTCGGCGCTGGCCGTCGGCGCGCTGCTGTTCCCGCTCGGCGAGCTGACGACCATCTCCGGCACCCGGATCGGCCTGGGCGAGGGGCTGGCCCGCGCGCTGCTGATCGCCCTGGTCGTCGCGGCCTCCCTGGTGGGTGTCGCGGCCGTCGGCCTGTTCGTGTCGACCCTCACCAACAGCGGCATCGCGGCGATGGCGACCACGGTCGGGCTGCTCATCACCGTGCAGATCGTCGACCAGATACCCCAGCTGCACGCGGTGCAGCCGTACCTCTTCTCGCACTACTGGCTGTCGTTCGCCGACCTGATGCGCGACCCGGTCTACTGGGACGACCTGGTGCGCGACCTCGGTCTCCAGGCGCTGTACGCGGTCGTGTTCGGCTCGGCGGCCTGGGCACGGTTCACGGCGAAGGACATCACCGCCTAGAGGCCGGCGCCCGGTGCTCAGGCGGCGCCGGCGGTGTCGTCCGGGAAGCGCGCGAGGGGCGCGTCCTGCGCGAAGAACGTCTTGGCGCGCGCCAGCGCCGCGGTGTCGCTCAGCACGTCCCCGGGCTTGCTGCCGCTGCCCAGCAGCACCCCGCCGAACCGCATCCCCATGTAGGCGGCCGAGTTGCGCAGGGTGCCGGCGTACGGGTCGGCCACGGACAGCTCCTCGTCCGCGAGCGCGGCGACGCCCCAGAGGGTGCGGCCGGCCATCGCCGCCTTGAAGTCCAGGCCCGGGGTGCGCAGCCAGCCGGACCAGTAGTCCAGGTAGCGCTTGGTCTGGGCGGAGAGCGAGTACCAGTACACCGGCGAGGCGATCACGATGTCCGTGGCCGCGAGCGTGGCGTCCAGCAGCAGACCGGCCGGAGTGTCCGACGGCGGCCGTACGTGGTCGCTGTCGTGCCGCAGGTCCTCGAAGTCGGGCAGCGGCTGCTCGGTGAGGTCGATCCAGCGCTGTCCGACTCCTTCGGGGAGCTGCTCGGCGGCCCGGCGGGCCAGCAGCTCGGTGTTGCCCCCGGTGCGGGCGCTGCCCAGGACGAAGAGAAAACGGCGGTCCACTGGGTCCCCCAGATGCGTCAGGTCGTACCAACGAACAAGGCATGTGCATCTTATGCATACGCATCTAAATGGCGCCAGGGTTTACGGCGGGCAGGCGGCTGGTGCGATGCTGTGACCCTGCGGTGACGTGGCGGGCGGGGGTTGGCCGACACACTGGTGGACAGACGCGTACGACCGGATCGCGACGCCGGGGGACTGGAGGGACACCGATGGCTGGACTCAGCTTCAAGAAGAAGCGGGTGGCGCGGACCGCGGAGTACCCGGCGGCGGTGCCCGTCCGGGTGTACGGCCCGGAGAGCGCCTCGGTGGACGGGGTGCCGGTCGTCGCGGCGCCGGGCGAGGAGATCCAGCAGGCCGTGCTGAACCGCCTGCAGAGCCTGGCCATCAGCGTGGGCGCCCCCATACGAGCCACCATCCAGGACGACCTCGCGGGCTGCGTGGTCCCGCTGGAGGTCTCGGCGGACGGCTCCAGCCGGATGACCGGCGAACCGGTCCGGCTGACCGAGACCGGGACGCCGGGCGCGGAGACCGCGGAGACGACGGCGCCGGACACCGCCGGGCGGACGCCGGCCGGCGGGTTCGGGCCCCCGCCGGTGATGGACACACGTCCGGCACCCGCCGCGCCGCCGCCGGCCGCGCGGCCCGGCTCCGGTGCGGGGCCGGCCCCGGGCACGCCCGCGGGTACGGGATCGGCCTCGGGCACGGCTACCGGCCCGGGCGCGCGTACGGCTTCGTACGCGGGCGCGGACCCGGCCTCGGTCTTCGGCTCGCCCGTCGACGAACCGGCCCCCGCCCGCACCCCGGCCCGCGGCTTCGACGCGGTGGCCGAGGAGGTGCTCGGCGACGGGCCGCTGACCGAGACCGCCGAGGGCGCCGAGCTGCTCGCCGAGCCGCTGGGCCGGATCAACGAGGCCGTGCGGGCGGGCCGCATCGACGCGGCGGCGGAGCTGGCCGAGCGGACGCTCGCCGAGGCGTCGGCCGTGTTCGGCCCGCACCACGCCGAGGTGCTGCACGTGCGCGAACTGTCGGCCTACATCGCCTATCTGGCGGACGATCCCGTGCGCGCCTGCCGGCTGTCCCTGGACCTCGCCCGGCTGCGCCGCGAGGCCGGGGACGGGGAGGCCGCCTACGGCAACGTGCGGAGCGCGGCGACCGCCTGGCGAGCCGTGCGCGACCCGGAGGAGGGCCTGCGGCTGGGCCGGGACCTGATCGGCCTGTGGGCGGACCTCGGCGCCGAGCCGGGTCCCGCCGCCGACGATCCGCGCCCGCTGGAGGCCGCCCGCGCCCGCATGGTCCGGCTGACCGACCGCGCGGCCAAGGCGGCGCGGGCGTAGCGGCCGGGACGCGGGCTCACCCGCGAAGGAGGCCCGCGGGGCTACTGCACGCAGAACTCGTTGCCCTCCGGGTCCCGCATCAGGACCCACTCGCCCCCGGGCTCCCGTACCTCCCGTACGACCCGTGCCCCCAGCGCCTCCAGGCGTGCCACCTCCTGCGCGCGCCGCCCGGGGCCGGCGTGCAGGTCGAGGTGGAGGCGGTTCTTGCCGGTCTTCGGCTCCGGCACCCGCTGGAACAGCAGCCGCCGGCCGAGCCCGGTGCCGGACTCGGGGTCGTACGGGTCGTCGGGGTGCCGTACGGCGATCAGGTCACGGAAGGCGGCCCGCCCGTGGTACTCGACGGTGGCCTCCCCGGGCAGCGCGCCTGCGGACAGCAGCCGTTCGACGAGGGCGCTGTTGTCCTCGGCGGTGTAGTGCAGCGCGGCGGCCCAGAAGTCGGCCTGGCCGTGCGGGTCGGCCGCGTCGACGACGATCTTCCAGTGCAGCGGGGCGGGCGCCTGTGTGGTCATGACTCCCACTTATAGCCGCCCGCCTTGACGGAAGGGCCCGTTCCGTCCGGATCAGGCGTCTACCGGGGCCGACGCGGGGGCCTCGGCGGGGCGGGGCGCCGGTACGGGGAGCCGGCGCGGGCGCCGGGAGAAGCGCAGCGCGTCGCCCGTGAGCAGCACCAGCGCCAGCCAGACCAGCGCGAACCCGGCCCACCGCTCGGCCGGCATCGCCTCGTGGAAGTAGAGGATGCCGAGCAGGAACTGGAAGACCGGGGCCAGGTACTGCAACAGGCCCAGCGTGGACAGCGGCACGCGGATCGCCGCCGCGCCGAAGCAGACCAGCGGCACGGCGGTGACGAGGCCGGTGGAGGCGAGCAGGGCGGCGTGTCCGGCGCCCTCGGCCGCGAACGTGGCGTCTCCCCGCGCGGCCAGCCAGACCAGATAGCCGAGCGCCGGCAGGAACTGGATCGCGGTCTCGGCGGCCAGCGACTCCACCCCGCCGAGGTCGACCTTCTTCTTCACCAGCCCGTAGGTGGCGAAGGAGAAGGCGAGGCAGAGCGAGATCCACGGCGGGCGGCCGTAGCCGACGGTCAGCACGACGACGGCGGCGAGGCCGACCGCGACCGCCGCCCATTGCACGGGCCGCAGCCGCTCCTTGAGGAGGAGCACGCCCATCGCGATGGTGACCAGCGGGTTGATGAAGTAGCCGAGCGAGGCCTCCACGACATGGCCCGCGTTGACCGCCCAGATGTACACGCCCCAGTTGACGGTGATCACGGCCGCCGCCACGGCGACCAGGCCGAGCCGCCGGGGCCGGCGCAGCAGCTGCCCGGCCCAGGCCCAGCGGCGCACGAAGAGCAGCGCGACGGCGACCACCACCAGGGACCACACCATCCGGTGGGCGAGGATCTCCGCGGCCCCGGCCGGTTTCAGCAGCGGCCAGAACAGGGGCACCAGACCCCACATCCCGTAGGCGGCGAAACCGTTCAGCAGGCCTGTACGGTGCTCACCCTCCGACTTCCCGGCCACCGGCCCCTCCTTCGTGCTGGCGCGAACGGTGCGGTCGCGCGAGCACGAAGGTAGCGCCGGGCGCCCTGCGATGTCATGTTCGTTTCGTCATACGGTCATGACAGGGGCGGGTGGGGCCGGTGCGGTGTCCGGGCCTCGGCCGGCCCGGGTCAGCCCTTCAGCGCGGCCGTGACGGCCTGTGCCAGCGGGGTGGTGGGACGGCCGATCAGCCGGGACAGGTCGCCGGAGGACACGGTCAGCTCGCCCGCCGCGATCGAGGCGTCCACGGCCGCGAGGATCCCGGCCACCGGAGCGGGCAGCCCGGCACCGGCCAGGATGCCGGTGAGGTCCTCCACCGAGACCGGCCGGTAGGCGATCTCCCGGCCGGTCTGCCGGCTCAGCTCGGCCGCGTACTCGGCGAAGCTCCACGCCTCGTCGCCGCCCAGCTCGTACGTCGCGTTCTCGTGGCCCTCGCCGGTCAGCACCGCGACCGCGGCGGCGGCGTAGTCGGCGCGGGCGGCGGAGGAGACCCGGCCGTCGCCGGCGGCCTGCACGACGGCGCCGTGCTCCAGCACCGGCGCCAGATGCTCGGTGTAGTTCTCGTGGTACCAGCCGTTGCGCAGCAGGGTGTAGGGCAGGCCGGAGGCGAGCAGCACCTGCTCGGTGGCCCGGTGGTCGTCCGCCAGCGCGGCCGTCAGGGTGCCCGGGGCGCTGGTGTAGGCGAGCAGCGCCACGCCGGCCGCCTTCGCCGCGTCGATGACGGCCGTGTGCTGGCGCACCCGGTCCTTGTCGACCTCGCTGCCCGAGATCAGCAGGACCTTGTCGCCGGCCGCGAACAGGCCGTCGAGCGTCTCGGGCGCGTTGTAGTCGGCGACGGCCAGGCGCACACCCCGCGCGGCGAGGCCGGCGCCCTTGGCCGGGTCCCGGACGACGGCGGTGATCCGCTCCGCCGGGACCTTCTCCAGCAACTGCTCCACGACATGACGGCCGAGGTGGCCGGTGGCTCCGGTGACGACGATGCTCATGGTTCCGCGACTCCTTGGTGGGATGCCTTGATGACACTCACCGTAAGATCTGCGCTGTCGAATAGAAAGTACCCACTTTGAAGTAAGGTACTGGCATGTCGGTAAGCAAGAGCGGAGGGGACGCGGAGGCGCTGTGCCCGTACCGCCTCGTCCTGGAGCACGTCACCAGCCGCTGGGGCGTCCTGGTCCTGATCGAGCTGCTGGACCGGCCCTACCGGTTCAGCGAGCTGCGCCGGGCGGTCGGCGCCTCGGCCGGCCGGGCCGTCAGCGAGAAGATGCTCACCCAGACCCTGCAGACCCTGGAGCGCGACGGCCTGGTGCACCGGGACGCCAAGCCGGTCATACCGCCCCGCGTGGACTACTCGCTCACCGGTCTCGGCCGCGAGGCGGCACAGCAGGTGCGGGCCCTCGCCCGGTGGACGCGCGACCGCATGGACCGGGTCGAGGAGGCCCGCCGGGCATACGACGAGGCCCGGGACGACCGGTCCCGGGCCTCGTGAAGCGGCGGCAGGGTCAGCCGACGACCGTCCAGGTGTCCCCGCCCGCCAGCAGCGCGGCGAGGTCGCCCTTGCCGCGCTGTTCCACGGCGGTGTCGAGCTGGTCGGCCATCAGGGTGTCGTAGACCGGCCGTTCGACCGAGCGGAACACACCGACGGGGGTGTGGTGCAGGGTGTCGGGGTCGGCGAGGCGGGACAGGGCGAAGGCGGTGGTCGGGGACGCGGCGTGGGCGTCGTGGACCAGGATGTCCGCCTCGTTCTCCGCGGTCACCGTGACCACCTTCAGGTCGCCGGTGGCCCGGTCGCGTACGACGCCTCTCGCGCCGTCGGTGCCGAACCGGATCGGCTGCCCGTGCTCCAGCCGGATCAGCGCTTCCGCCGCCTGCTGCTTGTCCTTCAGCGCGTCGAAGGCGCCGTCGTTGAAGATGTTGCAGTTCTGGTAGATCTCGATCAGCGCGGTGCCCGGGTGGGCGGCGGCGGCGCGCAGTACCTCGGTCAGGTGCTTGCGGTCGGAGTCGATGGTGCGGGCCACGAAGGACGCCTCGGCGCCGATCGCCAGCGACACCGGGTTGAAGGGCGCGTCCAGGGAGCCCATCGGCGTGGACTTGGTGATCTTGCCGACCTCGGAGGTGGGCGAGTACTGGCCCTTGGTCAGGCCGTAGATCCGGTTGTTGAACAGAAGGATCTTCAGGTTGACGTTGCGGCGCAGGGCGTGGATGAGGTGGTTGCCGCCGATGGACAGGGCATCGCCGTCGCCGGTGACGACCCAGACGCTCAGGTCGCGGCGGGAGGTGGCCAGGCCGGTGGCGATGGCGGGGGCGCGGCCGTGGATGGAGTGCATCCCGTAGGTGTTCATGTAGTACGGGAAGCGGGAGGAGCAGCCGATGCCGGAGACGAAGACGACGTTCTCCCGCGCCAGGCCCAGTTCGGGCATGAAGCCCTGCACGGCCGCGAGGATCGCGTAGTCACCGCAGCCGGGACACCAGCGGACCTCCTGGTCCGACTTGAAGTCCTTCATCGACTGCTTGGCCTCGGCCTTGGGGACCAGCTGGAGCAGCCCGTTGCCGGCGTCAGTCATCGATGGCCTCCTTCAGCGCCGTGGCGAGCTGTTCCGCCTTGAACGGCATGCCGTTGACCTGGTTGTAGGAGTGGGCGTCCACCAGGTACTTCGCCCGGATCAGGGTGGCGAGCTGCCCGAGGTTCATCTCGGGGATCACGACCTTGTCGTAGCCCTTCAGGACCGTGCCGAGGTTGCGCGGGAAGGGGTTGACGTGGCGCAGATGGGCCTGGGCGATCGATTCGCCGGCCGCCCGCAGCCGCCGAACGGCGGCGGTGATGGGGCCGTAGGTAGAGCCCCAGCCCAGGACGAGTGTCCGCGCGCCGTGCGGGTCGTCGACCTCCACGTCCGGTACGTCGATGCCGTCGATCTTGGCCTGGCGGGTGCGGACCATGAAGTCGTGGTTGGCCGGGTCGTAGGAGATGTTGCCCGTGCCGTCCTGCTTCTCGATGCCGCCGATGCGGTGTTCCAGACCCGGGGTGCCCGGGATCGCCCACGGCCGGGCCAGGGTCCGCGGGTCCCGCTTGTACGGCCAGAACACCTCGCTGCCGTCGGCCAGCGTGTGGTTCGGTCCCTGCGCGAACCGGACCTTCAGATCGGGCAGTTCCTCCGGCTCCGGGATGCGCCACGGCTCGGAGCCGTTGGCCAGGTAGCCGTCCGACAGCAGCATCACCGGTGTGCGGTAGGTCAGCGCGATCCGGGCGGCCTCCAGGGCCGCGTCGAAACAGTCCGCCGGGGTGCGCGGCGCCACGACGGGCACCGGTGCCTCGCCGTTGCGCCCGTACATCGCCTGGAGCAGATCGGCCTGCTCGGTCTTGGTCGGCAGACCCGTGGAGGGGCCGCCGCGCTGGATGTCCACCACCAGCAGCGGCAGCTCCAGCGAGACCGCAAGCCCGATCGTCTCCGACTTCAGGGCGACACCGGGGCCGGAAGTGGTGGTCACGGCCAGTGAGCCGCCGAAGGCCGCGCCGAGCGCGGCGCCGATGCCCGCGATCTCGTCCTCGGCCTGGAAGGTGCGCACCCCGAAGTTCTTGTGCCGCGACAGCTCGTGCAGGATGTCGGAGGCCGGGGTGATCGGGTACGAGCCCAGGAACAGCGGCAGGTCCGCCTGGCGGGAGGCCGCGATCAGGCCGTAGGCCAGGGCGAGGTTGCCGGAGATGTTGCGGTAGGTGCCCACGGGGAACGCCTTGGCGGCCGGGGCGACCTCGTAGGAGACCGCGAAGTCCTCCGTGGTCTCGCCGAAGTTCCAGCCCGCCCGGAACGCGGCGATGTTCGCCGCCATGATCTCGGGCTTCTTCGCGAACTTCGACTTCAGGAACTTTTCGGTGCCCTCGGTGGGCCGGTGGTACATCCACGACAGCAGGCCGAGGGCGAACATGTTCTTGCTGCGCTCGGCCTCCTTGCGGGAGAGGTCGAACTCCTTGAGCGCCTCCACCGTCAGGGTGGTCAGCGGCACGGGGTGGAGGTGGTAGCCGTCGAGGGAGCCGTCGTGCAGCGGATCGCTCGCGTACCCGACCTTCTGCAGGGCCCGCTTGGTGAACTCGTCGGTGTCGACGATGATCTCCGCGCCGCGCGGGAGGTCGCCGACGTTGGCCTTCAGGGCGGCCGGGTTCATCGCCACCAGGACGTTCGGCGCGTCCCCGGGGGTGAGGATGTCGTGGTCGGCGAAGTGGAGCTGGAAGGACGAGACCCCGGGCAGCGTGCCGGCGGGGGCACGGATCTCCGCGGGGAAGTTCGGGAGCGTGGAGAGGTCGTTGCCGAAGGAAGCGGTCTCCGAGGTGAACCGGTCACCGGTGAGCTGCATGCCGTCACCCGAGTCCCCCGCGAACCGGATGATCACCCGGTCCAGGCGCCGCACGTCCTTCGCGTCGCCCGGTTTGCGCTGCTCTCCCACGACGGTTCCGTCGGTCTGCTCCGCTGGGCTGCTGACCTGGCTGGTCACTGAACTGGACCTCCTTCGAGGCGGCTGTCCGGGGCCTGGTCGTCCCACGGACCATCCCAGGATCAACCCTACGTCGGTCAGGGTCGCCTTCCCGAGGCCATCCGCGGATCGGATGACACTTTCGGGAGGGCCTGTCGCGCTGGCTTCAACATCATGTCCCGCATCGCGGAAGCGTCGTCGGCGATGCTTCCGCGCGTCTTGAGGTGCTCAGGAGTTCAGATAGGTGAGCACGGCCAGCACCCGCCGGTGGTCACCGTCGCTCGGGGCCAGACCGAGCTTCAGGAAGATGTTGCTGACGTGCTTCTCCACGGCGCCGTCGCTGACCACGAGCTGCCGGGCGATCGCCGAGTTCGTCCGCCCCTCCGCCATCAGCCCGAGCACCTCGCGCTCCCGGGGCGTCAGCCCGGCCAGCACGTCCTGCTTGCGGCTGCGGCCCAGCAGCTGCGCGACCACCTCCGGGTCCAGCGCCGTACCGCCCTCGGCCACCCGCACCACGGCGTCGACGAACTCCCGCACGTCCGCGACGCGGTCCTTGAGCAGATAGCCCACGCCCCGGCTGGAACCGGCCAGCAGCTCGGTGGCGTAACGCTCCTCCACGTACTGCGACAGCACGAGCACGCCGAGCCCCGGGTGGAGCCGGCGCAGCGCCACGGCCGCGCGGACGCCCTCGTCGGTGTGCGTCGGCGGCATCCGTACGTCCGCCACGACCACGTCGGGCAGCTCCCCGCCGCCGTCCAGGTCGGCGATGGTCTTCACCAGCGCGTCCGCGTCGCCGACGCCGGCCACGACGTCGTGCCCGCGGTCGGTCAGCAGCCGGGTCAGGCCCTCTCTGAGCAGCACCGAGTCCTCGGCGATGACCACTCGCACCCTGTCCTCCACGATCTTTCGTTCCCCCACAGCGCGATCCGCCACGACGGCGTCCGCCCCCGGCCGTCCGCCGTCCTACGGAGCACCAGCATTCCAGGATTCGGCCCGGAGCGCCGCCGTACCAGGGGAAAGATCAGGGAGCGGGCGCGTTGATCCGCGGCCGGGCCGGGGGAAAGATCCGGGGCTGGGCGGGTTGTACCGGGCCGCGACGGGGGAAGGGCCCGCTGTTCAAGGGGGGAGGTCCGGGCGGTGGCACGGCGGCCGCCGACCGGACCAAGGGAGCGGCCGGGGACCGGAAGTCCGTCCACGGCCGCGGTGGACTGGTGCTCAGGCGCGCCAGGGGAGTTCCGCTGTGACCCGGGTGGGGCCGCCGGGCGGGGAGTCCACCACGAGGAGGCCGTCCACCGCGTCCAGCCGGGCCGCGAGTCCGGCCAGTCCGGAGCCCCGGGTGAGGTCCGCGCCGCCCACGCCGTCGTCGCTCACCTGGAGCATCAGCCGGTCGTCCGACCGCCACACGTCGACCGAGGCGGTCCGGGCACCGCTGTGCTCGCTGACGTTGCGCAGCAGCTCGGAGACGGTGAAGTAGGCGATGCCCTCGATGGCCGCCGCCGGCCGGGCCGGCAGGTCGACCTCCACCCGCACCGGCACCGCGCAGCGGGAGGCGACCGCCGACAGCGCCGCGTCCAGGCCGCGGTCGGTGAGCACGGCCGGGTGGATGCCCCGCGCGAGGTCGCGCAGCTCCTGGAGGGCCGTCTTCACCTCGCCGTGCGCCTCCTCCACCATGCGCGCCGCCGCCCGCGGGTCGTCCCGCAGCTTCTCCTTGGCCAGCCCCAGGTCCATGGCCAGACCGGCCAGCCTGGCCTGGGCGCCGTCGTGCAGGGCCCGCTCGATGCGGCGCAGGTCGGCGACGGCCGTGTCGACCACGGCACCCCGGTCCGACTCCAGCTCCACCACCCGCGCCGACAGCGGCGACGGCCCGAGCAGCCCGCGCACCAGCAGCCCGTCCACGGTCGTCATGGCCCGCACCAGCCACGGGCCGGCCAGCGTGAACACCAGCCCGACCAGCGCGGCCAGCGCGATCTCGAACGGGTTGTCCACGTAGACGCTGTGATGGCTGTCGCCGTACAGCTGGATACCGCTCTGACCGGCGTAGACCGGGAGCACCCAGAACCACAGCGGGTACGTCAGCAGCGACCAGCCGAGGGACCAGAACGTCACCACCACCGAGAACGAGAACACCGCCCACGGGAACTGCACCAGCGTGTACAGCGCCTGCCGCCAGGAGGAGCCGCTCTTGAGCACCGCGCCCATCCAGGCCACCGGGCCCGGCTTGCCCGGACGCAACGGCTCCGGATCGGCCACCCGCACGTCCAGCAGAGCGCGTGCCCGCGCCCGCTCCAGCACCCCGAACCCCCGGCAGCCGGCCAGCGCCGCCGCCAGCACCGGGATGCCGAGGAAGGTCACCAGCAGGCCCGCGCCGAGGGAGACCATCGTCACCGTCCAGCAGAACAGCACGATCGCGACCGGCAGGCTCAGCAGCACGTACCCGAACTCCCGCCAGCTGCGCGCCTCGAACGGCGCCCGCAGCCCGGCCGGCATCCGGTGCGGCCGCTCACTCCGGTAGGCGTACCCCTGTCCGTACTCCGTGGCCATCGGCGTCGTCCCGTTCTGCTCGTCCATGCGGCGGTTCCGCCGTACTTCCAGAGTGGTCCGCCGCGCGCGCCGGGGACATGGAGGCCGTCGGCGTCTCGACCGGGGGGTTTTCCCCACCCCGGCCGGCGGCCGGCCTCACCCGCCCGCTCCCGCCCTCGCCGGGGCCCGGGCCCCGGCCTTCGGGGTCCGCCCCCGGCCCGCCCAGAGCCCGTGCAGGGCTCGCCAGGGCTCGCTCGGGTCCGGCGTATGGCCTGCCCGGACGCCGTGCAGGCCTGCCCGGAGTCGGCGTGCGGCTGCCGAGGGCTCCGCGCACAGCCTGCCCGGAGCCCGGAGCCCGGAGCCCGGAGCCCGGAGCCCGGAGCCCGGAGCCCGGAGCCCGAGCCGGAGCCGGAGTAGAGCCGGAGCCCGCGCAGCGCCCGCTCCGGGCCCGCGTGCGGCCCGGCCCGGACCCGGGGCCGGGCCGTCGTACACGGGGCCCGCGCACAACCACCGTGCGTGGTTACTCCTGGCGGTCCCGCCAGGGCAGTTCCGCCGTCACCACCGTGGGGCCGCCGGCCGGGGAGTCGACCACGAACAGGCCGTCCACCGCGCCCAGCCGCTCCGCCAGGCCCCGCATTCCGCTGCCTCCGTCGAGCCGGGCGCCACCCCGGCCGTCGTCCCGGACCTGGAGGACCAGCCGGTCGTCCGCCCGCCGGGCGTCGACCGAGGCGGTCCGGGCACCGCTGTGCTTGCTGACGTTCTGCAGCAGCTCGGAGACGGTGAAGTAGGCGATGCCCTCGATGGCCGCCGCCGGCCTGGTCGGCAGGTCCACGCTCACCTTCACCGGCACCGTGCAGCGGGAGGCGACCGCCGACAGCGCCGCGTCCAGGCCGCGGTCGGTGAGCACGGCGGGGTGGATGCCGCGGGCCAGGTCGCGCAGCTCCTGGAGGGCCAGCTTCACCTCGCCGTGCGCCTCCTCCACCATCGCCGCCGCCGTGTCCGGGTCCTCCAGCAGCTTCTCCTTGGCCAGTCCGAGCCCCATCGCCAGATTGACCAGCCGCGCCTGCGCGCCGTCGTGCAGATCCCGCTCGATCCGGCGCAGATCCGCCGCCGCCGTGTCCACCACGACTCCGCGGTCCGACTCCAGCTCGGCGATCCGGCGCTCCAGCTCGTCCGAGGGCGACAGCAGCCCGCGCACCATCGCCCGGTCCAGGTTCGCCATCAGCCGCGCCAGGTACGGCAGCACCGGCCACAGCACGAACAGCGAGGTCAGCACGGTGACGAAGGTGAGGATGCCCCACGGCAGCCGGATCACGTCGTACAGCAGGGTGCGCCAGCCCACCGGGTCCTTCAGCGCCATCCACACCCGCTGCACCGGGCCCCCGCTCCGGGCGTACGGCAGCGGCGACGGCTCCTCCACCCGCACCCCGAGCAGCGCCCGGGCCCGGGCCCGCTCCACCTTGCCCAGCTGCCGCGAGACGACCAGGCAGAACGCGAGCAGCGGAAGCCCGATCACGGTGAGGGTGAGGACGCCGCCGACGACCAGCACGGTGAACGCGTACGTGAAACCGAACACCGCCGTCGGCAGGTTCAGCAGCAGGTGCGCGATCTCCTTCCAGGTGTGCGCGTCGTAGGCCGGCCGGGGCGGAGGCAGGCGGTGCGAGCCGTCGGGTCCGTCGTCTGCGTCGGTGCCGGCGTTCGGTGCGGCGGCGGGGCTGGGAGCGGTCATGCCGGTCAGCCTGCCGTGCCCGGCACCGTTCCCGCCATGCGGTACACCGCCCTGCGCCGCCGGGGGAAAACCCCACCCCCGGCCCGTCCGGTCCGTCTCGCCGCGTGACGGGCCGCTTACCCGGTCTTTATCAGGGCCTAGACTCGCGTGCGTACAGATCCTCGAATCACGAGGCATCACCCGGTGCACTGAAATCACCACGGTCACGAGGTCAGGGAGCGAGGGACGCCACGGTGCGGGAGACGTTGGGGGACTCGACGGTCGCCGCGGGGCACGTCGTCGCGGCCGGTTACTTCCGGTCCTACTCGGTGGTCGGGCTGCTCGCCGTCGTCGGCGTGCTGTTCGTCGCGGTCGCCTTCGGCGCCGGCCGCCTGCTCCGCCCGGTCGTGCCGACCCCGGAGAAGCTGCTGACGTACGAGTGCGGTGTCGACCCCGTCGGCGAGGGCTGGGCCCACACCCAGGTCCGCTACTACGTCTACGCCTTCCTGTACGTGATCTTCGCGGTCGACTCGATCTTCCTGTTCCCCTGGGCGACGGTCTTCGCCGCGCCCGGCTACGGCGCGGCGACCCTGGTGGAGATGTTCGTCTTCCTCGGCTTCCTCGCCGTGGGCCTGCTCTACGCATACAAGAAGGGCGTCCTGGCATGGACGTGAACCCGGACCCCGTCCACCTGCCCGAGCCCAAGCGGCTGGGGGCGCTGGCGCGGCTGGCCCCCGAACCGATGAAGGTGGTCCTGAACTGGGGCCGCCGCTACTCGCTGTGGGTGTTCAACTTCGGCCTCGCCTGCTGCGCGATCGAGTTCATCGCCGCGTCGATGGCCCGCCACGACTTCATCCGCCTCGGCGTCATCCCCTTCGCGCCGGGCCCCCGCCAGGCCGACCTGATGGTCGTGTCCGGCACGGTCACGGACAAGATGGCCCCGGCCGTCAAGCGCCTGTACGAGCAGATGCCCGAGCCGAAGTACGTCATCTCCTTCGGCGCCTGCTCCAACTGCGGCGGCCCCTACTGGGACTCCTACTCGGTCACCAAGGGCGTCGACCAGATCATCCCGGTGGACGTCTACGTCCCCGGCTGCCCGCCGCGCCCCGAGGCGCTGCTCCAGGGCATCCTCAAGCTCCAGGAGAAGATCGCCCGCGAGTCGCTGGGGGAGCGGTACGGCGAGGGCGCGGCCGCCCGGCCGTCCGCGGCGGCCCTGCGGAGCGGCCTGGTACCGCCTCCGGCGCCGGCCGGTGAGGAGGGCCCGCGATGAGCACGCCCGCCGGCTGGCTGCCCGCCTCCGCCGAGGAACTGTTCGGCGCGGACGCCACGGCGCAGGAGTCGTACGACCTCCTGACCGTGGACGTACCGCCGTCCGCCTGGCTCACCGCTCTGGAGACGGCCCGTACGACCCTGTCCTGCACCTACTTCGACTGGCTGAGCGCCGTGGACGAACCGGGCACGGGCTTCCGGGTCGCCGCGCACGTCGTCGCCCTGCACCCGGTGCGCCGCCTCCTCGTCCGTACGACGGTCCCGCACGAGGCCCCCGTCCTGCCCTCCGCCGTCGGCGTCTACGCGGGCGCCGGCTGGCACGAGCGCGAGACCCACGAGATGTTCGGCGTCGTCTTCGAGGGCCACCCGGGGCTGGAGCACCTCCTCCTGCCGGAGACCTTCGAGGGCCACCCCCTCCGCAAGGACTTCGTCCTCGCCGCGCGCGTCGCCAAGGCGTGGCCGGGCGCGAAGGAGCCGGGCGAGTCCGAGCACGGCGGCCCCAAGCGCCGCCAGATGCTGCCTCCCGGCGTCCCCGACCCCAACGAATGGGGCCCCCTGAAGGGCCAGCTCCCTCCGGCACCCACCCGTCCCGCCAGGACGGCGACGGCCCGCCCGGCAGGCGACCGCCCGGTACGCCGCACCCGCTCGTCGTCGGAGGGCTCGGCCACCCAGACGCCCCAGCCGGATGCCGCCGCTCCCGCCCGGCCCCGTCGCATGCGCAGCGCGAGCGAGGGTTCGGCGAGCCAGGCGACTCAGGCGGAGGCCGCTGCTCCGGACGCGTCTGCGGGCGCTCCCGCCCGGCCCCGTCGCATGCGCAGCGCGAGCGAGGGTTCGGCGAGCCAGGCGGCTCAGGCGGATGCGGGTGCGGGTCCGGCGAGCCAGGCGGCGGTCCGGGCCGAGGACGCGGCGACGCGCAAGCAGGCCGCGGCCGAGGACGACGCCACGGACGCGGCGGCGCAGGGACCGGCGGAAGGTCCGGCCGCCGAGGCATCGGTGGCCTACGAACCCGGTGCCACCCCCGCCGCGCCGCGCCGCGCCCGCAGCGCCTCGGAAGGCTCGGCCTCCCAGCGCGCCCGGGCCCCGCGCAGCTCGGACGCCCCCTGGCACCACGCCCGCCCGGCCTTCGAGGAACCGGAACCCGCCCCGGAACCACAGCCACGGAAGGCGACGGAGCCGGAACACACCGACGAGCCGAAGCCCGAGCGCGCTCCGCAGCCGCAGCCGCAGGCCGACTCCACGTCCCAGCCCGCCGCCTCCCCGCCCCCCGGCACCCCCGACAACCCCGAGAGACCCGACACCCCCGACCCCGCAGGAGGCCCGCAGTGAACGGCGTGGCGGACGTCGCGCTGCGACTCCTCGTCGTGTTCGTCGTCTTCCTCACCTTCCCGCTGATCGTCGGCCAGACCGAGCACAAGGTGATGGCGCACATGCAGGGCCGCCTGGGCCCGATGTACGCCGGCGGTTTCCACGGCTGGGCCCAGCTGGTCGCCGACGGCGTGAAGTTCGCGCAGAAGGAGGACGTGGTCCCGGCCGGCGCCGACCGCCGAGTCTTCCAGCTCGCCCCCGCCGTGGCCCTGCTGCCGTACCTCCTGGTGCTGCTCGCCATCCCGATCGGCCCGGGCGAGGGCGCCGTCGGCCAGGTCCTGGACGCCGGCGTGTTCTTCGTCCTCGCGGTGATGGGCGTCGGCGTCCTCGGCTCGCTGATGGCCGGCTGGGCCAGCGCCAACAAGTTCTCCCTGCTCGGCGGCCTGCGCACGGCCGCCCAGCTGCTCGCCTACGAACTGCCGATGCTGCTGGCCGCGGCCTCGGTCGCGATGGCGGCCGGCACCGTCTCCCTGCCCGGCATCCTGCACGCCTTCCACTGGTGGTGGCTGCCCTGGCAGATCGTCGGCGCGATCGTCTTCTTCGTCGCCGGACTCGCCGAACTGCAACGCCCGCCGTTCGACATGCCGGTCGCCGACTCCGAGATCATCTTCGGCGCGTACACCGAGTACACCGGTCTGCGCTTCGCCCTGTTCCTGCTCGCCGAGTACGCCGGCATCGTCGTCCTGTGCGGCCTGACCACCGTCCTCTTCCTCGGCGGCTGGCACGGCCCGTGGGGCGCCGACGGCCTCGGCTGGGTGTGGACCCTGCTGAAGACCGCGATCCTCGCCTTCCTGGTGATCTGGCTCCGGGTGACCTATCCGCGGCTGCGCGAGGACCAGCTCCAGAAACTCTCCTGGACCCTCCTGGTCCCCCTCTCCCTCGCCCAGATCGCCCTCACCGGCATCGTCAAGGTGGTGATCCGGTAACCATGGCCCCCATCCCCGGCAGCGGCCTCGCCAAGGGCCTGGCCGTCACCCTGCGCACGATGACGAAGAAGACCGTCACCGAGCAGTACCCCGACGCCCTGCCCGAACTGCCGCCCCGCACCCGCGGAGTGATCGGGCTGTTCGAGGAGAACTGCACGGTCTGCATGCTGTGCGCCCGCGAGTGCCCGGACTGGTGCATCTACATCGACTCCCACAAGGAGACCGTCCCGCCCGCCGCCCCCGGCGGCCGGGAACGCAGCCGCAACGTCCTCGACCGGTTCGCCATCGACTTCTCCCTGTGCATGTACTGCGGTATCTGCATCGAGGTCTGTCCTTTCGACGCGCTCTTCTGGTCCCCGGAGTTCGAGTACGCCGAGACCGACATCCGCGACCTCACCCACGAGCGGGACAAGCTCCGCGAGTGGATGTGGACCGTGCCGGCCCCGCCCGCCCTGGACCCCGGTGCCGAGGAGCCCAAGGAGATCGCCGCGGCCCGCAAGACCGCCGAGAAGCTGGCCGCCGCGCGGTCGGAGCCGGGGGAGGGCACGGCATGACGCTCGCCCAGGCCTCCCAGGGCTTCCTGTCCCCGACCGGCGTCGAGATCGCGTTCCTGCTCGTCGGCCTGGTCACCCTCGGCGCCGCGCTGGTCACCGTCACCACCCGGCAGCTGGTGCACGCCGCCCTGTGGCTGGTGGTCGCGCTCGGCGGCCTCGCCGTGGAGTACCTCCTGCTCACGGCCGAGTTCATCGCCTGGGTGCAGGTTCTGATCTACGTCGGCTCCGTCGTCGTCCTCCTGCTGTTCGGGCTGATGCTCACCAAGGCCCCCATCGGCCGCTCCCCGGACGCCGACTCCGGCAACCGGTGGGCCGCGCTGACCGTCGCGGCCGTCGCCGGCGTCGCCCTGGTGTGGGTGGTCATGGACGCCTTCCGCACCACCTGGATCGACCTGGACGGCCCGGCCGCCGGCACCACCGAGGTCACCGGCGCGAGCCTGTTCCGGCACTGGGTGCTGCCGTTCGAGGCCCTGTCCGTGCTGCTCCTCGCGGCACTGGTCGGCGCGATCGTGCTGTCCCGCAAGGCCAAGACCGACGCCGTACCCGCGGCCTCCGGCAAGGAAGGCGCCCGCTGATGCACCTCGCCTATCCCGCCGTCCTGGCCGCCCTGCTGTTCTGCACCGGCCTCTACGGCGTCCTCGCCCGCCGCAACGCGATCCTGGTCCTGATGTCGGTCGAGCTGATGCTCAACGCCGTCAACCTGAACCTGGTCGCCTTCGACGTGTGGCTCAGCCGGACCGCGAAGGAGACCCTGCACTCCGGCCAGGCGCTGACCCTGTTCACCATCGCCATCGCCGCCGCCGAGATCGGCATCGGCCTGGCGATCGTGCTCGCGGTGTACCGCAACCGCGGCACCTCCGACATCGACAAGCTCCGCGACACCGCCGAGGGCCCCGACGCCGAGGGCCCCGACAGCGACGACCCCGCGGCCGAGAAGGCTGAGGCCACCGCGTGACCACGACCACCCTCGCCGTCCTCGTCCCCCTCCTGCCGTTCCTGGGTGCCGCGGGCGGCCTGCTGCTCGGCCGCGCCGCGCCCGGCTTCGTCCGCCCGCTCGCCGTGCTCCCGCCGCTGGCCTCGCTGGTCCTGGCCGCGCTGGTCGCCGTGCGCCAGGGCGGCGACGCGGCCGTCGACGCCGGCACCGAGCTGACGCCCACCGGGTCCGTGCCCATCGAGCTGGCCCTGCACATCGACGGCTTCGCCGCGCTCGTCGCCGTCCTGGTCGCCTGCGTCGCGGCCTGCGTGCAGATCTACTCCACCGGCTATCTGCGCGACGACCCGCGCTACCCGTCGTACGCCGCGCTCGTCTCCCTGTTCACCTCCGCGATGCTCCTCGTCGTCTACTCCGGCGACCTGATCGTGCTGCTGGTCGGCTGGGAGGTCATGGGCATCTGCTCCTACTTCCTGGTCGGCCACTACTGGGAGACACCGGAGGCCCGCGCCGCCTCCCTGAAGGCCTTCCTGGTCACCAAGCTCGGCGACGTGCCCTTCCTCATCGGCCTGTTCGCCCTGGCCGGCGACGCCGGGTCGTTCCGGATCACCCGTGTCCTCGGCGCCGTCACCAGCGGCGGCATCGGCCATCCGACGCTGATCGCACTGCTGCTGCTCGCGGGCGTCGCCGGCAAGTCGGCGCAGTTCCCGCTGCACACCTGGCTCCCGGACGCGATGGCGGGCCCGACGCCCGTCTCCGCGCTGATCCACGCCGCGACGATGGTCGCCGCCGGTGTCTACTTCGTCGCCCGTCTCCTTCCGCTGTTCGAGGCATCCCGGGCCGCGATGGTGGTCCTCGCCGTCATGGCCGCCGTCACGATGGCCGGCTCCGCCGTCGCCGCGCTCGCCCAGGACGACATCAAGCGCGTCCTCGCCTACTCGACCGTCGGCCAGCTCGGCTACATGACCGGTGCCCTCGCCGTCGGCGACCGCGGTGCCGCCGTCTTCCACCTCCTCGCGCACGGTGCCTTCAAGGCGCTGCTGTTCCTCGCGGCCGGTGTGGTCATCCACGCCGCCGGCACCAACTCGCTGGCCGCCATGTCCCGGATGCGCGGTCTCGGCGACCGCGTCCCGGACGCCTACTGGACGATGACCGTGGCACTGCTCGCCCTCGCCGCGATCCCTCCGTTCAGCGGCTTCTTCTCCAAGGAGTCCGTCCTCGGCGCCGCCGAACACGTCACCCAGGGCCACACCGGTCACGCCCCCGGCGCGGCCGGCTGGATCGTCCTCGTCGCCGGCCTGCTCACCGCCCTGCTGACCGCCGCCTACGCGGCCCGGCTGTGGCTGCTGGCCTTCCGCGGCCGGGGCGCCGAGGCGCCCGATCACGGACGCCAGCCGCTGACGATGACCGTGGTGCTGTGGGTCCTCGCGATCCCCTCCCTCGCCTTCGGCGGGCTCGCCTACCGCGTCCTGCCCGACTGGTTCGACGGCCGCGACCTGACCCCGACCCCGTTCACCTCCGTCCTCGGTACGGGCCTCGCCCTGGTCGGCGGGCTGCTGACCTACGGAGCCTGGCAGCGCACCACCGCGCTCGCCGCCCGCACCCCGCTGGGCGCGGTCGCCGCCCACCCCGAGGGCGACGCCGGCCTGGTCGAGGCCGAGGCCATCGCCACCCACGAGCCGGCCTACGGCGACCTCGCCCACGCGTCCGACCCGGCGGACCCCGGACGGCTGCTGCTCGGCCCGCTGCACCGGCCCGCCGCGGCCGGCTTCCACCTGGACGCCGTGTACACGGCGCTGTTCGTCCGCCCGGTGCGGGCCGCGGCGAGCCTCGTCCGGTTCCTGGACCGCGAGGTCGTCGACACCTACGTGCGCGGTGCCGCCGCCCTGCCCCGGCTGCTCGGGGCCGCCGTGCGGCGCGCGCAGACCGGCAATGTGCAGACCTATGTGAGCGCGCTGCTCGCCGGCACCGTCGTCCTGGCGGTCGCCGTCCTCCTCGTCGCCACGGGAGCGTGAGCAGGCGTGATCGATATCAACGAGTCCGTGATGCAGTTCCTTCTGGCATTCGTCGTCGCCGGCCCGCTCCTCGGCGCCGTCGCCGCCCTCCTCCCGGCCCCGCCCGGACTGAAGGGGAAGTCACCCGGGCAGGCCGTGCTGCGGCACGGCGTGACCGTCACCGGCGTGATCCTGATCGCCGCGATCGTCCTCGCGCTCGGCTTCGACCACGGCCACCCGTCGAGGATGCAGGCCACGACCGACATCAGCTGGATCCCCGCGCTCGACGTGCGCGTCCACCTCGGCATCGACGGCATCTCCCTCCCCCTCCTGGTCCTGACCGCGCTGCTGACCTTCCTCTGCGCGCTCTACTCCTACTTCAAGCCGCCCGCGGGCCCGGACCCGAAGGCGTTCGTCGCGCTCCTGCTCCTGCTGGAGTCCGGCACCTTCGCCACCTTCGCCGTCCTCGACCTGCTGCTGTTCTTCCTCGCGTTCGAGATGGTGCTCATCCCGATGTACTTCCTCATCGCCCGCTGGGGCGGCGCGGGCCGGACCCGGGCCGCGTGGAAGTTCATCCTGTTCACGCTGCTCGGCTCCGTCGTCATGCTGCTCGGCCTGCTCCTGATCGGGATCAAGGCGGGCACGTTCGACATGGTGGCACTCGCCACTGACAACGGCCGGTCGCTGACCACGTCCGTGCAGGTCGTAGCCGTTCTGGCGATCGGGATCGGGCTCGCGGTGAAGACGCCGCTGTGGCCGCTGCACAGCTGGCTGCCCGACGCCCACACCGCCGCGCCGACCGTCGGCTCGGTGCTGCTGGCCGGTGTCCTGCTGAAGATGGGCACGTACGGTTTCGTCCGGATCGTGCTGCCGGTGGCGCCGGACGGTTTCCGCACCTTCGCGCCGTACCTCGCCGCGTTCGCCGTCGTCGGGATCGTCTACGGCTCCCTGGCCTGCCTCGCTCTCGCCCGGCAGGGCGCCAAGGGCGACCTCAAGCGGCTGATCGCCTACTCCTCCGTCGGCCACATGGGCTTCGTCCTGCTCGGCATCGCCAGCACGACCCCGACCGGCGTGAACGGCGCCCTGTTCGCCAACATCGCCCACGGCCTCATCACCGGCCTGCTGTTCTTCCTGGTCGGCGCGCTCAAGGACCGCACCGGCAGCACCGACCTCGACACCCTCGCCGAGGAGACCGGCGCCGCCCTCTACGGCCGGGCCCCGCGCCTCGGCGGTCTGCTCGCCTTCGGCGCGGTCGCCTCGCTGGGCCTGCCCGGGCTCGCCGGGTTCTGGGGCGAGATGCTGGCCCTGTTCGGCTCCTTCCGGCCCGCCGCCGGCCTCAGCCGGCCGGCCTTCCTCACCTTCATGGCGATCGGCGCGTTCGGCACGCTGCTGACGGCCGCGTACATGCTGATCGTGGTCCGCCGTGTCTGCATGGGCACCACCGAGCGGGAGGCGGCGAAGCTCGCCGACGTCCACGGGTACGAGTTCGCCGCCTGGACCCCGCTGGTCGTCCTCACCGTCCTCGCCGGACTGTGGCCGGGAGCCCTGCTCGGCCTGACCGACCCGGCCGTGCAGCAGCTCCTCGCAGGAGGCCCCCGATGAGCGCCCAGCCGCTTGCCGAGTCGCTGGTCCAGTCCGTCGACTGGCTCGCGATCGCCCCGCCCACCCTCGCGGCCCTCGTCGCGCTCGCCGTCCTCGTCGCCGACCTGTTCGTCCCCGAGTCCCGCAAGGCCGTGCTCGGCTGGGTCTCGGTCGCCGGGCTCGCCGCGGCGGCCGCGCTGCTGCTGCCGCTCCTGGACGGCGACCGCAGCACCTTCTGCACCGGCGGCCCCCCGCGCGCGTGCAGCTACACCGCCGACCACTTCACCCTCGTCATCCAGTTCCTCGTGCTCGGCGGCGCCCTGCTCGCGGCCCTGCTGTCCGTCACCCACCTGGACGACGAGCGGCGGCGCGTCCCGGCCGGCGAGTTCTGGTTCCTGCTGCTGTCCTCCGCGGCCGGCGCCGCCCTGCTGCCCGCCTCCCGCGACCTCGCCACGCTGATCGTCGCCCTGGAGGCCGCCTCCCTGCCCGCGTTCGCCCTCGTCGGCATCCGGCACGGCGACAAGCGGTCCTCCGAGGCCGCCCTGAAGTTCTTCCTGTCCTCGGTCACCGCCACCGCGGTCAGCCTGATGGGCATCAGCTTCGTCTACGCCTCCACCGGCACCCTCTACCTCACCCAGGTCGCCCAGCGCCTGCCGCACGTCGACGGACAGCTGCACACCCTCGCCCAGACCGGCGTCGTCCTCACCCTCGTCGGCTTCGCCTTCAAGACGGCCGCCGTGCCCTTCCACTTCTGGGTGCCCGACACCTACGTGGGCGCGCCCCTGCCCGTCGCCGCCTACCTGTCGGTCGTCGGCAAGGCGGTCGGCTTCTCCGGCCTGATCCTCGTCACCGTCGTCGCGTTCCCGTCGTACGCCGACGTGTGGGGGCCCGCGCTCGCCGCCCTGGCCGCCCTCACCATGACCGTCGGCAACGTCGCCGCCCTGCGCCAGCGTGCCACGCGCGCGTACAGCGCCGTACGGCTGCTCGCCTGGTCCTCCGTCGGCCAGGCCGGCTATCTGCTGGTCCCGATCGCCGCCGCCGGGTACACCAAGGACGCCGAGCGGGCGATCGGCTCCACCGTCGCGTACGCCCTGATGTACGCCGCCGTGAACCTCGGAGCCTTCGCCGTGGCCGCCCTGGTGGGCCGTGGCCGGGCGCTGAACCGGATCGCCGACTACCGGGGCCTGTACGCCGCCCATCCGCTCAGCGCGCTGCTGCTGGCCTTCTTCCTGCTGTGCCTGGCCGGGCTGCCGCCGGGCGTCATCGGCCTGTTCGCCAAGGTCACCGTGTTCTCGGCGGCCGTCGACGCGGGCCTCGGCTGGCTCGCCGTCGTCATGGCCGTCAACGTCGTGATCGCGCTCTTCTACTACCTCCAGTGGACGACCCTGCTGTTCCGCGCCCCCGAGGGCGAGCCCGCCCGGCACCGGGTCCCGGCGCCCGTCACGGCCGCCCTCGCCCTCACCGGCGTCCTCGGCGTCGCCCTGTCCGGAGCGCCCCAGCTGGTCCTGCGTTTCGCGGCCACCGGACTGTTCTAGGAGTCGTCACGCGCGCGCGGGGCACCCGTGCCGCCCCACGCGCGTACGGCCGAAAGAGCACGTCACCCGCCCGGCGGGGGCGGGCGGCCGCGGGCGCGCGGGAACTCGTGGACCTCGTCCGCCGTTGTCAGGGGCGGGAGGGTCCACTGGATCAGAGTGTTCCCCAGCAGCACGACTTGGAGGGCGCACCGTGCACCGCCGGCACAACGGGCTCAGGACGGCCGTACT
Organism: Streptomyces sp. SCL15-4; assembly: GCF_033366695.1. Lineage (NCBI taxonomy): Bacteria > Bacillati > Actinomycetota > Actinomycetes > Kitasatosporales > Streptomycetaceae > Streptomyces > Streptomyces sp. SCL15-4. Next base: position 3,632,062 of record NZ_JAOBTQ010000001.1, on the reverse strand, counting down.
CCTCGGGGGGCTGTCCGCACTCATCATCGTCATCGGCAGCTTCTTCGGCCGCCCCGGACTGGTCGTCGCGGTCCTGGTCGCGCTCGGCACGAACGCGTACGCGTACTGGAACAGCGACAAGCTCGCCCTGCGCGCCATGCGGGCCCGTCCGGTCAGCGAGTTCGAGGCCCCGGCGCTGTACCGGATGGTGCGCGAGCTGTCCACCGAGGCCCGCCAGCCCATGCCCCGGCTGTACATCTCGCCGACGGAGGCCCCGAACGCCTTCGCCACGGGCCGCAACCCGCGCAACGCGGCCGTGTGCTGCACCGAGGGCATCCTGCGCCTGCTGGACGAGCGCGAGCTGCGCGGCGTCATCGGCCACGAGCTGAGCCACGTCTACAACCGGGACATCCTCATCTCCTCGGTCGCCGGCGCGCTCGCCTCGGTGATCATGTTCCTGGTGAACTTCGCCTGGCTGATCCCGGTCGGCCGCTCGGACGACGACGAGGGTCCCGGCCTGTTCGGCATGCTGCTCATCATGATCCTCGGCCCGCTCGCCGCCTCCCTGATCCAGCTGGCCATCAGCCGCTCCCGGGAGTACGAGGCGGACGCCTCCGGCGCCCAGCTCACCGGCGACCCGCTCGCCCTCGCCAGTGCGCTGCGCAAGCTGGAGACGGGCACCCGGCAGCTTCCGCTGCCGCCCGAGCCCCGGATCGAGACGGCGAGCCACATGATGATCGCCAACCCCTTCCGCCCGGGCCAGGGAATGTCCAGGATGTTCTCCACGCACCCGCCGATGGCGGAGCGCATCGCCCGCCTCGAAAAGATGGCGGGCGGCCACGGGTGAGGACCGTCCCGGCCGGACGCGCTGGAATTTCCCGACGCGGCGGCCGTTGATTTCCGGCCCGGCAAGCCGCGCGAAACCCTGAGGCTGTACGGGGGAAATCGCGGGCACTGCCGCGCGCCTGGTGATCGTTCCGCTCGGCCGTCGCCATCCTGTCCACTGGAAATGCGGCACCAGGGACGACGAAAGGTTGGCCGAGTGAAGCTCACCAAGCGGTTCGCCACGATCAGTACCGCCGCGATCACGGTGGTGCTCCTCAGCGCCGGCGGCGCACAGGCGCGGGGCGACGCGGGACTCCTGTCCCGCCTGGGCCTGACAGCACTGCTCCAGGCTCCCTACCGGATGGGGCAGGCGGGCACGGGAGACACCGGCACCCAGAGCACCACGAACACCAACAATAACAACAACAATAACAACAATGCCGGCGGGGTGAACAACAACAACAATAACAACAACAATGGTGGGGTGAACACGAACAACAACACCAATAACAACAACATCCTCGCCGGTGCCGCGGCGCAAGGCGGCGGTGGACTGCTTTCTCTTCTGGGTATCCCGCCGCTCCTGCAGATCTGTTACCCGACGGGGCAGGTGGCACAGGGAAACAACACTTTCACCGGCAGCCAGAACATCAACTGCAAATTCAGTTGACGTGAGGAATCCGTCACGGAGTCCTATTCGCGCTCGGGGCCGTGGTGCTTTCGGGCGGCTTCGTGGCGGCTGTGGACTCCCAGCTTGGTCAGCACGGCGCCTACGTGATGGCCGGCGGTCTTGGGACTGATGTAGAGGCGAGCGGCGATCTCGGCGTCCGAAAGACCCTCGTCCAGCAGTTTCAGGACGTCCATCTCCCGGTTGGTGAGCCGGTAGGGATTGGCCCGGGTGGCCGGCCGCGGCCCCTGCCGGACCGGACGTACCCCGCGGACCCGCATCAGCGAGCGGGTGTGGGCCACGGCCGGCCGCGTGCCCAGGGCCTCGAACGCGGCCAGGGCCTGGCGCAGCGCGGACGCGTCACCGGACAGGCGGGCCAGCGCGGCGTCGTACGGGCAGCCGAGCCCGTCCCAGCGTGCCGCGGCGCCGGCCCAGTCGCCGGCCAGTTCCAGCGCGTAGGGTCCGGCCGCCGGGACCTGCGGAGGCTCGCCTCCGGCGCGCCGGATCCAACAGGCCAGGGGGCCGGACAGCCAGGGGTGGACACGGTCCGCCAGCGCGGCCAGACCGCTGCGGGCCTCCGCCCGAACCCGCTCGTGGTCACCGGTCAGCCAGGCCGCCTCGACCGGTGCCTCCCACCCCAGCCCCGTGTCCCGCAGGCAGCCCGGGTCGACCAGGTGCGCCGCCTCATCCAGCGGCGGCCACACCTCGGGCGTGCCCTGACGCGCACGCACCAGGGCCAGCACGGTCAGTGCCAGGGCCCGGGCGACCGGCGGCGGGCCCGGATGGGCCAGGATCTTCTGCGCGGCATCGGCGGCCCGGGACCACGATCCCCGGTTCAGCAGTGCCCAACTGCCCCAGGCCCGTGCGCACAGCAGGTAGGCCGGCAGGTCGTGATCGAGGCAGTAGTCCTCCGCCCGGCTCACGGCCGCGGCCGCCCGGACGGCGTCCCGCCGCAACGCGGCCAGCCAGCACATGACGAGCGCCAGCGCGCCCGCGTCCAGCGGCAGACCCGCGGCCACCGCGTCCGACACCGCGCGCTCGCACTCCTCCCAGCCGCGTCCTTCGCGCAGCACGCGTGCCGCCGCGGTGTGGAAGCGCGCCTGGACGAGCACTCCCGTGTCACCGGAGCACTCGGCGAGAGCGATCGCCTTCCCGGCGTGGCCGGCGACCGCCGCCTCGCCTTCATGTCCGTAACAGGCCAGACGACACAGGTTCAGGTAGGCCCGCGCCAGCTCCCGGCCGGGCGTCAGCCCTTCGAGCACCCGCACCGCGTCGGCGCCGGTCCGCCTGGCCTCGGCCGCCCGCCCGGCCGGCCACAGCCAACAGGACAGCCAGCGCAGGTTCTCTCCCTCGCGCAGCCGGTCGCCGAGCGCACGGCGCAGCCTCACCGCCGTACGGCGGGACGCGATCCCCTCGTCCAGCCGGCCCGACAGGAGACAGGCCCGCGAATGGCCCTCCAGCAGCGAGATCCGCTGCTCGGACGGCAGGCGGTCGGCGTACCGCAGGGCATGGGCGTACTGGTCGGCGGCTTCCTGGTGCGCGCCCAGCGCGGCGGCACGGACGGCCGCCGCGGGGGCGTACCGCAACACGGCGGCCGGGTCCCCGGCGCCGGCGGCGTGATCGGCCAGCAGCGCCAGATCCTCCTCGGCGGCCGGGCCGGACCGCATCGCCGCCAGTACCTGCCGGTGTATCCGCAGACGGGCGGCGGCGGGCACGGCCTCCAGCACCGCGAGCCGGGTCAACTCGTGGCGGAACTCGGCCACCTGTCCGTGGGTGCGCACTATGCCGCAGGCCACGGCCTCGTCCAGCGCTTCCTCCGGGGCCGGCAGGACGCCGGCCAACAGGCGCAGCGGAACCTGGGTCCCCAGGACGGCCAGCACGTCCACCACCCTGCGCGCCGCGGCCGACAGGCACACCAGGCGGCCCGCCACGGCCTCGCGCACGGTGGCCGGGATGGGCTCGGCGGGGGCGGCCAGGATCTCGGTGACGAGGAACGGGTTGCCGGCGGAGACGAGGTACAGCCGCTCGGCGTCCACGGCGTGTCCGGTGGCCAGCCGCGCGACGGCCCGACGACTCAAGGGGGCCAGATCGTGCCGGTACACCCACGGATAGCCGGCCAGGGTGCCGAGGAGAGCGGTCACGTCGTGGGTGCGGCCGATCTCGTCGTCGCGGTAGGTGGCCAGCACCAGTGCCGGGACGTTCGGCAGCCGGCGGGCCAGGTAACGCAGCAGATCCAACGTGGCCTCGTCGGCCCAGTGGATGTCCTCGACGACCAGCAGGCTGGGATAGGCGCTCAGGTCGGCGAGCAGACAGTCGTAGACCTCGTCGGGACGGCCGGGGCCGGTCGGCGTGGCCGCCAGGGCGGTGCGCACCTCACGGCCCAGGTGCGGGGCCAAGTCCAGCAGAGGGCCCAGCGGACGGGGTGTGGCGAGCGGGTCGCAGGCGCCGGTCACGACGCGGATATGGGGATCGGCTGTCTGGGCGAGACGGCGGACGACGGCGGACTTGCCGATCCCGGCCTCCCCGCGGACAAGGGCCAGGCGTCCGGGACCACTCACGGCGGCCTTCAGGTGACCGGCGAGGTCCCGGAGCACGGTTTCCCGCTCCAGAAGGTCCATCACCGGCCAGTTTCCTCCTGCGGCCGCAGCCGCGCAAAAGATCCGGACCGAACAAGACCGGCCGGGCCGGGACGCGGGCTGCCGGACGGGGCGTGGGGTGTGCCGGGACGGACGTGGGGTGCGGGGGGCGGAACTTGGGGTGCTCACCCGATGCGTCCGCCGTCCATGGCCGCGCATGCTGGCCGGAGAGTCTCAGACCCGGGCATCGGAGATCGCGGCGCCGGCCGTTCCGCGCCGAGTGTGTCGCCTGCCCTCTGCCCAATGGACTGCCGATCTACGACGTCCATGCCCCTCGGAAAGGAAACATTATGGCGAACCAGTATGCCAAGCGCGCGGCCCTGATAGCCGCATCGGCAGCCCTGGCCGCAGGAGGCGCCCTGGCGCCGTCGAGCGCCTTCGCCGCCCCGGCACCCACAGGAACCCACGCGACGGCGCCGAGCGACAACGGCGGGAACAACAACAACAATAACAATAACAACGGCGGACGGGGTGGCCACCACCACAACAACAACAACAACAATAACAACAACAACAACGGAGGTCGGGGCGGAAACAACAACAATAACAACAACAACGGTGGACGGGGTGGCAACAACAACAATAACAACAACAATGGCGGCGGAGGCGCGAACAACAACAATAACAACAACAACAATGGAGGCGGAGGAGCGAACAACAACAACAACAATAATAACAATAATGGAGGTGGGGGCGCGAACAACAACAACAATAACAACAACAACGGTGGAGGCGGGAACAATAACAACAACAATAACAACAATGGGGGCGGAGGGGCGAACAACAACAACAATAACAACAACGGCTGAACTTGACGGTCCGGCGGCCGGGTGTCCACAGTTCCCTGGCCGTCGGACTGCCACGTTCGTGCGGGGTGATCAAAACGACGAAAGCGACCGTGCGCAGAGGCGGCCTCGTAGCCGTAACCACCTGCTGTCTGGCGTTGGGCGGATGGGGGGCCACGGCGAGTGACGCCGGCGTCCTGGCGCAGAAACCGCGGACCGCACCGGTGAAGTCGACGACTCAGTGCTACGCGACGCGGGACGAGCCGGACGAAGTCGTGTGCTACCGGCATTCCTGGAAGGCCGAGTTCAGGCACGGTGACGTGGTGTACGTGCCTCTTCTCATCCAGGTGCCCAGGCCTTCACGTCCGCTGTCCGTGACCATCGTCGACAGCCTGGACGACATTCACCCGAGCGCTACGACGGGCGCGTGAACTCCGCTCGGCCGGGCGCCGAGCTGTCACAGCCGCCGTCCCCCCAGACCTCGTCGCAACCGCGTCCCGACTGGCCCGAGAGCGACGCGACATGAGCCGGGGCAGCCGCCGAAGCGGTTGCGACGGTGCCGGACGCGGCACCGCCGGCCAGGAAAACGCCGAGTGCGGACACCGCGAGAATACGATTGGCGCGCCGTGTGCTCGTCCTCATGGATCCCGCCTTTCGATCCACCGCCTCGTGCGGGCGTAATCCCATTGTCGGACGCCGCCGGGACGGAATCCAGCGGAGCCGGCGACAAGGGGGACCGGGGTCAGCGTCGGCCGAATGCCTGGTCCGTGGGCACCACCTCCTGTCCCAGCGGCATGAGCGAGAGGGGGATGAGCTTCAGGTTCGCCCAGCCGAAGGGAATGCCGACGACCGACAGGAAAAGCGGAATGCTCGTGACCACGTGGGCCAGTGCGAGCCACCAGCCCGCGAAGACCATCCAGATGACGTTGCCGACGCACGACGGCGCCCCGGCACCCGGCTTTTCCACAGTGGTACGGCCGAACGGCCAGAGGACGAATCCGGCGATGCGCAGCGACGCTATGCCGAACGGAATGGTGACGATCAGGACGAAGCAGATCAGGGCGGCGACCAGGTAACCGATCGCCATCCAGATCCCGCAGAGGAGGAACCACAGGATATTGAGCAGCAGGTTGAACACCTTCATGTCCGGTATACCTCTCCAGGCGGATCGGCCGGCATGCCTGCCGCCGTCGCACGTCACCTTTCGCGCCGGTCCGCCCGCCACCGTCGTACGCCGTAGGCCGCCACGCCCAGCGCGAGCACGCCCGCGCCGGCGGCCACCGAGGCCGGCGGCAGCGCGAAGGCCAGCGTGGCGCAGCCCAGCAGGCCCGCCGCGGGCACCACGCGGGAGCGCGGGGCCGCGCTCAGCGTCCAGGCCGAGGCATTGGCGACGGCGTAGTAGGCGAGCACACCGAAGGACGAGAAACCGATCGCGCCGCGCACGTCCACCGTCGCGGCCAGCACGGCGACCACCGCGCCCACCGCCGCCTCCGCCCGGTGCGGCACCCGGAACCGGGGGTGCACGGCCGCCAGCACGCCCGGCAGATGCCCGTCGCGGGCCATGGCCAGCGTCGTCCGGGAGACCCCGAGGATCAGCGCGAGCAGCGAACCGAGCGCCGCCACCGCCGCCCCGGCCCGCACCACCGGTACGAGCCCCGGCGCCCCGGCCGCCCGTACCGCGTCGGCCAGCGGCGCCGCCGCGTGCCCGAGCCGGTCCGCGCCGAGCACACCGAGCACCGCCACGGCCACGCCCGCGTACACCACCAGGGTGATCCCCAGGGCCAGCGGGACGGCTCTGGGGATCGTGCGCGCCGGATCGCGTACCTCCTCGCCGAGGGTGGCGATGCGCGCGTACCCGGCGAACGCGAAGAACAGCAGCCCGGCCGCCCGGAGCACCCCGCCCGGCTCCGCCGGCGGGCCGGCGCCCAGCCGCCCGGCGTCCGCCGCCCCGGAGGCCAGGCAGACCACGACCACGGCCGCGAGAACGGCCAGGACGACGGCCACGATGCCCCGCGTCACCCACGCCGACTTCTGGATCCCGCCGTAGTTCACGGCGGTCAGGGCCACCACGGCGGCGACCGCCACCGCGTGCGCCTGTCCCGGCCACACGTACGCGCCCACGGTGAGCGCCATGGCCGCGCACGAGGCCGTCTTGCCGACGACGAACGCCCAGCCCGCGAGATACCCCCAGAAGGCGCCCAGCCGCTCCCTGCCGTACACGTACGTGCCGCCGGAGGCCGGGTAACGGGCGGCCAGCCGGGCGGATGACCGCGCGTTGCAGTAGGCCACCACGGCGGCGACGGCGAGCCCGGCGAGCAGCCCGGACCCGGCCACGCGCGCGGCGGGCCCCGGTGCGGAGAAGACACCGGCCCCGAGCATCGAGCCCAGTCCCACGACCACGGCGTCCCGCACGCCCAGGCCGCGGCGCAGACCGGCATCCGTACGTGTCATGCGCCGCACCCTACTGAGCGCGGCAACCGGGGGACGGGCCGCCGGCGTCCTTCTCTCCGACACAGCGCGGAAAGGCGGGTTCACGGCATGGGCATCATCGGTTGGATCATCCTGGGGCTGCTGGCCGGGGCCATCGCCAAGGTCCTGCTGCCGGGCCGCGACCCCGGCGGCTTCATCGGGACGACCCTCATCGGCATCGCGGGCGCGTTCATCGGCGGCTGGATCTCGGCGCGCTGGCTGGACCACCCGGTCAGCAAGCACTTCTTCGACGGCGCGACGTGGGCGGCGGCCATCGGCGGCTCCCTGGTGCTGCTGATCGCCTACCGCCTCCTGTTCGGCAACTCACGCGACTGACCGCGGCCGGACGCGGCACGGACGGCACGGACAGCGCGGAAGGGCGGGCACCCCACGGTGCCCGCCCTTCTTCCGTCGTGCGCTTAGCGGTAGTTCACGAACTGGAGCGCGAAGTCGAAGTCCTTGCCCTTCAGGAGGGCGATCACGGTCTGGAGGTCGTCGCGGCTCTTGGAGCTGACGCGCAGTTCGTCCCCCTGGACCTGCGCCTTCACGCCCTTCGGGCCCTCATCGCGGATGATCTTCGCCACCTTCTTGGCGTTCTCCTGGGAGATGCCCTCCTGGATCGTCGCGAAGATCTTGTACTCCTTGCCGGAGAGCTGCGGCTCGCCCGCCTCCAGCGACTTCAGGGAGATGCCGCGCTTGATGAGCTTGGACTCGAAGACGTCGAGGACGGCCTTCACCCGGTCCTCGGAGTCGGCCTCCATGAGGATCTTCTCGCCGGACCACGAGATCGAGGCCCCCACGCCCTTGAAGTCGTAGCGCTGCGAGATCTCCTTGGCGGCCTGGTTGAGGGCGTTGTCGACCTCCTGCCGCTCGACCTTCGAGACGATGTCGAAACTGGAGTCGGCCATGTCCTGTGGCTCCTTGTATCGGGGTGCGAATGGGGTGGGTGCCGGCGTGCGCGGCGGCGACCGCCGGGCCCGGTGGATCACCGGACCGCATCCGCACCAGCCTAGCCATCCCGCGCGCCCGGATGCGGAGATCAACCGGGTGGCGAAGCACCCCTGTGTATCGGGTATTGTTTACGTCGTTGCCGGGGAACACCGCCGAAAGCGGGTTTGACGCGGCAGCACTACCCGGCGGTGTGCCCGAGCGGCCAAAGGGAGCAGACTGTAAATCTGCCGGCTCAGCCTTCCCAGGTTCGAATCCTGGCGCCGCCACACGGGAAATGAGAGCCCCGTGACCTGTGAGAACAGGTCACGGGGCTCTTGTCGTACGTGCCGGGTCCGGGCGCCAGGGGTCAGGCGGGTGGTGTGGGCCGCAGGGCGATCAGGGCGATGTCGTCGGTGGTGTCGGCGCCGAACTTGATGATCAGTTCGTCGCAGAAGACGTCCAGGGGGGCCCGTGCCTGGGCGGCGGTGTAGTGGCGGAGCCGGTTCATGGCGTCGTCCAGCGACTCCCCGCGGCGTTCGATGAGGCCGTCGGTGAAGAACAGCAGCGTGGAGTGGGGCGGCAGCGCGTCGTAGGCGGAGCGGCGGGGCAGGCGCGGGTCCATGCCGATCAGCAGGCCCCGGCCCTCGTCCAGATAGCGCGTATGGCCCTCCTCGGTGGTCAGCAGCGGCGGCAGGTGGCCGGCGGAGGAGTGGCGCAGCCATGTCGTGCCGCCGTCGCCCTTGACGACGGAGTAGACGCAGGTCGCGGTGGACTGCGGGCTCAGGGTCTGACTGGCCAGGTCCAGGCGGCGCAGGACCTCTCCGGGCGGCTCCTGCCGGTCGACGGCGATACCGCGCAGCATGTTGCGCAGGGTGCTCATGGCGACCGCGGCCTGGAGGTCGTGCCCCGACACGTCCCCGATGACCAGCGCGATGTCGCCGTCGGGCAGCGTGAAGGCGTCGTACCAGTCGCCGCCGACCTCCGCGGTGGTACTGGACGGCACATAGCGGGCCGTCAGCTCCAGGTGCTCCACGCGGGGCAGTTCGGGCAGCAGCGCGCGCTGGAGGTGTTCGGCGTTGGAGCGGGCGTGCTGGTGCAGCCGGGCGTTGTCCACCCCGAGCGCGACGGCACGGACCAGCTCCGAGACCAAGGGGATGTCCTCCTTGGTGAACGGGTGCTCGTCCTCGGTGCGGACCATGGTCAGGGCGCCGAAGACCTCCCGCTGGGCCCGCAGCGGAGCGACGACGGCGGTGCTCGCGCCCAGGTGCTCCACCAGCTCCAGCTCCCGCGCCTCGAAGGCGTTCTGCGGCCGTCCGGGCGAGGAGGCGTCGGTGACCAGCAGCGGCCCCGCGCCGCGCAGCACCCGGGGCAGCGAACCCTCGGTGACCTCCGACGGCGGAGCGAGCAGGCCGAGGTGCGAACCGGGCACCGGCACCTGGGGGTCGCGGTGGACGAGGCAGACCCGCTCCAGCCGGCCCTGCTCGTCGACGAGGTCCGCCATGCACCAGTCGGCCAGTTCCCGGGTCAGGGCCTGGCACACCCGCCGCAGCCGCTCGTTCGGATCGAGGGTGCCGGTCAGCGCCATGCCGATGTCGGCGAACAGGGACAGCCACTCCGGCGTCGCCGTCTGCGTCCGCACCGGCTTCACCGTCTTGGTGGTCGTCGGCAACCGCACCGGGCCCGGCGACGGCCGCGTCGAGTGCCGCGCCTCCCGGGGGACGTCCGCCGGGACCGGCGGAGTCGTCGTCGTGGTGAGCTGGGCGACGAACACGGTCCGTCCGTCGATCGCCTCCTGGGTCTCGATGGTGAGGCGGATGGGGACCACATGGCCGTCCCGGTGCAGCGCGGGAACCGGTACCGGCCGGCCCAGGATGCGCGACTCTCCGGTGAGTAGCAGCGCGGTGAAGGCCGTCACATGGCGCTGGCGCAGGTGCTCGGGCATGAGCACGGTCAGCCGCTGCCCGACGAGATCGTGCGCGGGCCAGCCCAGCAGGCTGGACGCGGCGTTGTTCACCGCGATGATCCGGTTGCCGTCGTCGGCCGCGACGGTCGGCACGAACGCGGCCTCCACCTCGCTCGCGTCCCACGGCGAGAGGTCCGTCGGGTTGGTGCCCGGCGACACCGGGGCCTGGGTCCACGCGGTGGGCCGTGCGCCGGACAACTGGCCGGTGATCTGGCCGAGCAGCCAGTGCCGGAAGGCCCGGATGTGCGGAAGCGCCGGGAGGGCGAGCAGACTGCCCCGCCGTGCCGCCGCGTCCGAGGCGTCGAGGACCCGGGACAGCGTCGCGACGCGGGGCCCGGCGTCCGCCGCGAACGCCACCCGCAGGGAGAGCGTCGAGCTGTCGGGCGTCTCCTGCTCCACCGCCGCCGTCATGGACGCGCAGATCATGCTGCTCGTGTCCTGGGCGACGGTCAGGTCCTGCGGGCACACCTCGGCCCCGGTGGCGGCGGGGGCGGCGAGGAGCAGTTCGCGCAGCAGCCCCTCCCACTGCTGCTGGGCCGCCCAGTACAGCGCGTACGGCACGTCGTTCAGCGACACGGTGACGGTCCGGCCGGGCGGCGCCACGGTCTCCCACGCGGACGGCGGCGGCGCGGGCGCCTCGGGCCACACGTCGAACCAGACCGTCTTGCGGCCCTCGCCGCTGTGGACGCCGTGGCTGGTGGCCAGCTCCTCGACCAGGGCGAGGCCCCTGCCGGTGCTGGCGTAGAGATGGCGGGCGTGGGGCACCAGCCCGTAGTCCGGGCGGTGATCGCTGACCCGCACATGGGCCTGGCCCTCGACGGTCCAGGCCTCCACCTCGATCCCGGTGCGCGCGTGGAGGACGGCGTTGGTCACCAGCTCGCCGGTCAGCAGCTCGGCGGTGTCCACCACGTCCGGCACGAGACCGTCCAGCACCGACCGTACGAACCTGCGGGCCACCACGACGCTCTCCGGCGCCGGAGCCAGGTGCCGCACCGGTGCTCCCGGGGGGATGGGGCTGCCCATATCGGCTGGGTGCCCAGAAGAATGCGAATGAAAAGGGCAAAGATCCCGGAACGTCCCGCTGGGGGTGCCTGCCGCGGACGTCCCGCCGAAGCCGCCCGGACGACCGGTCCGGGTGCGTGTGCGGGCGGTCCGGACGATGCTGGAGCCATGGCCGGCAAACGCCCCATCATCGTGCACCTGCCGTCCCCGACCGGCGGTCGCCGGGTGCGGGTGGACGGCGAGATCCTCGGCCTCGCGCACAACGTGCGGGACCTGGTGGAGTTCCTGCGCCGGGCGGGGCTGGAGATGGAACCGGAAGAGGTCGCCGACTCGCCCCTGATCGACTGGCGCGGCGTCGGCCCCGACCGCTGGGAGGCGGAAACCCGAACCTGACCGCGCCCCGTGCCCGCCTACGGCCCGCATCCGCACGCGCCCCGGCGGCGCACGGAACACACGGCCGGTCGATTCCCGGCAGGCCGGCGGGCACACTGGCGGCATGTCCTCCCGACGCAGAACCTGTCCCGTGTGCCACCGCGACATCGCCGTCGTCGCGGGCCGCTTCGCGCGGCACGATCCGCCCGGGGCGCGCGCGAACGGCGAACTCGTCTCCTGCGCCGGGTCGCGGCAGCACGCGCAAATCGGCGCGGCACAACCGTCGTTGGACGGCTACGTCCTGCCGGACCTCCCCGGGCAGTTGCCCCTGTTCTGACCCCCGCGCGCGAGGTGCGCCCTCAGTTCCCCGCGACCGACTTGACCGCGACCGACACCGGTGTCGAACCGCTGATCAGCTCCAGCGTGAGACCGGCCGTCGCGGGGGTGTCGACCAGCTCCGCGAGGGCGGCGGCGACGTCGTCCCGGGGGACCGAGCCACGTCCCGTGTGCGCCTCCATCCGGACCAGGCCGGTGCCCGGCTCGTCCGTCAGCGCGCCCGGCCGCAGAATCGTCCAGTCCAGGGCCTCCTGACGGGTGACGTACGCGTCGGCCTCGCCCTTGGCGCGCAGGTACGCGTCGAAGACCTCGTCCCCCTGGTGCGCGGGGTCCGCGCCCATCGAGGACACCACCAGGAAGCGGCGCACGCGCGCGCGTACGGCCGCGTCCGCGAACAGCACCGCGGCGCCCCTGTCCACCGTGTCCTTGCGGGCCGCGCCGCTGCCCGGGCCCGCACCGGCCGCGAAGACCGCCGCGTCCGCGCCCTGGAGATGCGCCGCGACCTCCTCCAGCAGGGCCGACTCCAGGTCGAGCAGGACCGGTTCGGCGCCGGCCGCCCGCAGGTCGTCACCCTGTTCGGGCGTGCGGATGATGCCCGCCACCTCGTCACCGCGCGCGGAGAGCAGGCGCTCCAGGCGCAGCGCGATCTGACCATGACCACCAGCGATGACAATGCGCATGATTCCGACCGTACGCCCGAAGGGCCGCATCCGCCGCACGAGTTAACCGGCGCGCCACGATCCCGCGCCACGAGCCGCGCGCCGCGCCTGCGAGCCCCGCCGACGAGCGCGGTCACGCGCCGGCGCACCCGCCCGGCTCACGACAACTCCCCGCGCCCCTGCCGCGGCAGCCCGAGTTCCGCCGTAGCCGCCGAGTGGCAGTACTCGCGTACCGCGCTCGTGCGGGCCACCACCCGGCCCCGGTGCACCACGATCCTGCTGTAGGCCAGGGACAGCGCGCCGGCCAGACGGTCGCCGCGTACGGCCAGCAGCTCGGCCGGGAAGCCCGCCTCCACCCGCACCTCCGGCAGCCCCAGCGCCGCCCGCGCCGAGGCGGACACCGCGTCGTAGGCATCCTCCGGACGCAGGCCGTGGACGGAGGCGAGGAGGTAGGCCGCCTCCAACGGGTCGCCGCGGCCGACGGGGTTGGAGACGTCGCGCAGGGCGCCGCTCCCGGCCGCCACCCGTACCCCGGCCGCGCGCAGCAGCCGCACCGGCGCCGTGCCCCGCCGGTCGGCGCCGCCGCAGCCGCCCTGGGGCAGGCACACCACCGTCACGCCGGCCGCCGCGAGTTGGTCCGCGGTGCGCGAGGCGAGCCGGGCGGGCAGGCGCGCGAGACCGGCGCACGGCCCGATCGTCACGCCGGGGCGCAGGCCGCCGGCCATGGCCGCGAGCCGGGAGAGCCGGGCCGGGTCGGCGGCGTCGGTGTGCAGGTCCACCGGGCAGCCGTGCTCGGAGGCCACCTCCAGGACGGCCTCGACGTAGCCGATGGGGTCCGGGTCCAGGTCCGGGCAGCCGCCCACCACGGAGGCGCCCATCTTCACCGCGTCCCGCAGTACGGCCAGCCCGTCGGCCCCGGCCGCCCCGGTCAGCAGCCGCGGCATCGCCACCGTCGTCAGCTCCGCCAGCCCGCGCAGCGACCGCCGGGCCCGCAGCACCGCGCCGAGCGCGCCGAGCCCCCGGACGTCGCCCACGCGCACATGCGCGCGCACCGCCGTCGCGCCGAGCCCGAGGTGCAGCAGGGCCGCCTCCGTCGCCCGGCGCTGGACGTCCTCCGGGGCGTACGACACCGGCCCGGGATGTTCGGCGGAGAGCGCGGTGTCCCCGTGGACGTGCGGTTCGGTCGGGGCCGGCAGCAGCAGATAGCCGCTCAGGTCCACCCGGGTGACGCCCGCGCGGGCCGGACCCGGCGTGAGACTGCCGGCCGTGCCCACCGCCTCGATGCGGCCCCCGCCCAGCCGCACGTCCACGGCCCGGCCGTCGGTGAGCCGGGCCCCGCACAGCAGGAGGGCGGCCGGTCCCGACGACCCGGAGGAACCCGGCGGGTCCGGCGGCGGTTGCGGTTGCGGCTGGCTGTCGGGCATCGCGCTCCAGGGTCGGGCAGGGCTCGGGCGGGCCGGCGTGACGGGTGCGGGGCGCGTGGTCGCCCCAAGATCGCGCAGGGCGGGTCGAGCCTAGGGTCGCCGGGCGCGCGGATCCCGTAGGAGCGCAATAGTCGTACCGGCGTGGCCCGGGGCTCGGGAGGCCGCCGAGCGGGCCGTGAGCAAGGCTGCGGCGGGCGGCGGGATACGGATTTGGGTGAACGGCTGCGGACCGTGTAATGTCTTCATCGCTCGCCCCAATAGCTCAGTCGGCAGAGCGTCTCCATGGTAAGGAGAAGGTCAACGGTTCGATTCCGTTTTGGGGCTCTGGTGTGAGAGGTTCCCGCCGCAAGGCGGGGGCTGATCTCATCAAAGCGGTGTAGCTCAGTCGGTAGAGCAAGCGGCTCATAATCGCTGTGTCACCGGTTCAAGTCCGGTCACCGCTACTGACAGTAGCCGATTGTGGGGTCGGTCCTTCGATCGGCTACTCTTTCTTGCGTTGAACCAGTCCATCCGTTCGTCTTAGGAGCACTCACGTGGCTGCCACCGACGTCCGCCCGAAGATCACGCTGGCCTGCGTGGAGTGCAAGGAGCGGAACTACATCACCAAGAAGAACCGGCGTAACAACCCGGATCGTCTGGAGATGAAGAAGCACTGCCCGCGTTGCAATGCGCACACCGCGCACCGCGAAACGCGATAAATCAGGCTCGTTCGTGAGGCCGTCCCCTTCCGAGGGGGCGGCCTCACGGCGTTTTCCCGGCCCGGCCGCACCGCGCGCCCCATCCGGCCCCTTGGGATTCCCCGGCCGGTTTCCGGCTAATTTGGGGCCCTCACAGCAAAGATCAGGAGGTGCCGGGCCATGGCGCTCGACCAGTCCTTCGTGGGACGGACCTACCCGCCCACCGCGCCCTATGAGGTGGGCCGGGAGAAGATCCGCGAGTTCGCCGAGGCGGTGGGCGAGACCAACCCGGTGTACACGGACCCCGAGGCCGCCAAGGAATTCGGTCACCCCGATGTGATCGCCCCGCCGACCTTCGTGTTCTCCATCACTTTCCGGGCCGCCGGACAGGTCGTCGAGGACCCGCAGCTCGGCCTGGACTACAGCCGCGTGGTGCACGGCGACCAGAAGTTCGCCTACGCCCGCCCGGTCCGCGCCGGCGACCGGCTCACGGTCACCTCCACCATCGAGGCGATCAAGTCCCTGGCCGGCAACGACATCCTGGACATCCGCGGCGAGGTCCACGACGAGACCGGCGAGCTCGTCGTGACCGCCTGGACCAAGCTCGTGGCCCGCGCGGCCGAGGAGGCGTGAGGATCCGATGACGGCGAAGATCGCGTACGACGACGTGGAGGTCGGCACCGAGCTGCCGGCGCAGAGCTTTCCCGTGACGCGCGCCACGCTGGTGCGCTACGCCGGTGCCTCCGGCGACTTCAACCCGATCCACTGGAACGAGAAGTTCGCCAAGGAGGTGGGCCTGCCGGACGTCATCGCGCACGGCATGTTCACCATGGCCGAGGCGATCCGCGTGGTCACCGACTGGACCGGCGACCCGGGCGCGGTCGTGGAGTACGGCGTCCGCTTCACCCGGCCGGTCGTCGTCCCGAACGACGACCGGGGCGCGCTGATCGAGGTCAGCGGCAAAGTCGCGGCCAAGCTGGACGACCACACCGTGCGGGTGGACCTGACGGCCATGAGCGGCGGCCAGAAGGTGCTGGGCATGTCCCGGGCGGTCGTGCGACTGGCCTGACGGCCCGGGTGCCGGTGTAAGGGGCGTCCTCCCTTGCGGAGCGCCCCTTACGCGTCCCTCCTCGGCCCTTTGCTTACCGTCACGGCCGAACCCCGCCCGGCCCCGCCGGCCACGTCTCGTACGCTTGGCCCGTGCAGGTACTCCACGACGCCCCCCTTGCCCCGCTGACCACCTTCCGGCTGGGCGGTCCCGCGACCCGGCTGGTGACGGCCGGCACCGACGCGGAGGTCGTCGCCGCGGTGCGTGAGGCCGACGACAGCGGCACGCCGCTGCTGGTCATCGGCGGCGGGTCGAACCTGGTCATCGGCGACAAGGGCTTCGACGGCACCGCGCTGCGCATCGCCACGCGCGGGGTCGAACTGCGCGGCAGCACGCTGGAGCTGGCGGCCGGCGAGGTGTGGAGCGACGCCGTCGCCCGCACCGTGGAGGCCGGGCTCGCCGGGATCGAGTGCCTGGCCGGCATCCCCGGCTCCGCGGGCGCCACGCCGATCCAGAACGTGGGCGCCTACGGCCAGGAGGTCTCCTCGACGATCACCGAGGTCGTCGCGTACGACCGCCGGGCCGGCGAGACCGTCATCCTCACGAACGAGGAGTGCGCCTTCTCGTACCGCCACAGCCGCTTCAAGGCCGACCCCGACCGCTATGTCGTGCTCCGGGTCCGTTTCGCGCTGGAGGACGCGGACGGGCTGTCGGCGCCGCTGAAGTACGCCGAGACCGCCCGCGCGCTCGGCGTGGCGACCGGCGACCGGGTGCCACTGGCCGACGCCCGCGAGACCGTGCTGAAGCTGCGCGCCGGGAAGGGCATGGTGCTGGACCCCGAGGACCACGACACCTGGTCCGCCGGGTCCTTCTTCACCAACCCGATCCTCACCGCCGAGCAGTTCGCCGCCTTCCACGCGCGCGTGCGCGAGCGGCTGGGCGACGGCGTCGAACCGCCCGCCTACCCGGCGGGGGAGGGCCGTACGAAGACGTCCGCGGCCTGGCTGATCGACAAGGCGGGCTTCACCAAGGGCTACGGCACCGGTCCCGCCCGCATCTCCACCAAGCACACCCTCGCCCTGACCAACCGGGGCGAGGCCACCACGGAGGACCTGCTCGCCCTGGCCCGCGAGGTGGTCGCCGGCGTCCGCGCGGCCTTCGGCGTCACCCTCGTCAACGAGCCGGTGACCGTGGGCGTGAGCCTGTAACGACCGTCCCGCGGCGGTGGCGCACCCGGCTCAGTACGCCACCCCCACCCCCTGCCGCACGGTCTCCTTGGCGTCGATCATCGACAGCATCGCGTGCGCGACGTCCGCGCGCGCGAGGAAGCGGCCGTGGGCCGGGTTGCCGCCGACGACCGTGCGGTAGCGGCCGGTGAGCGGCTTGTCCTGGAGCCGCGGCGGCCGTACGCACGTCCAGTCGGTGTCGCTGCGGGCCAGGTCGGCCTCCATCTCGCGCAGGTCGGCGTAGACGTCCTTGAGGATCACCGAGATGACGCTCCGCACCGCGCGGTCCACGGCGCCGTCGCCCTTGGGGGCCGGGCCGACCGGGCTGGCGCTGACCACCAGCAGCCGGCGCACCCCCTCCGCCTCCATGGCGCTCACGATCGTCCGGGTCAGCCGCGCGGTCACGCCGCCGGCCTTGCGGCCGCGCGGCCCCAGGCCGGACAGGACGGCGTACCGGCCGCGGACGGCGGCGCGCAGCTCCTCCGGGTCGGCCAGGCCGCTGCGGACGACCTCCAGACGGTCCCCGGACACCCGGAGCCGGGCGGGGTCGCGGACGACCGCCGTGACCTCGTGACCGGCGTCCAGGGCCTGGCGGACCAGCTCCCGGCCCGTTCCCCCGGTGGCGCCGAAAACAGTGAGCTTCATGGTGACCTTCCTCGTTCCCCGGCTGCCTGTCAGGCAGTGGGTGAGTGTTCACTCACCCATGTGCCTCCTAGAGTGGGTAAGCACTCACCCACCCGTCAAGGCCGATAGGAGCCCCATGGAGCCCGTGGAGACGAAACCGGCGCGTGTGCGCATCCTCGACGCCGCCCACGAGCTGATGCTCACCATCGGGCTCGCCCGCGCCACCACCAAGGAGATCGCCCGCGCGGCCGGCTGCTCCGAAGCAGCCCTCTACAAGTACTTCGACAGCAAGGAAGAGCTGTTCGTACGGGTCCTCACCGAGCGTCTGCCCCGGCTCACCCCGCTGCTCGACAGCCTCGCCGCCGCACCCGGACGGGCCACTCTGGAGGAGAACCTCACCGCGATCGCCCGCCAGGCCGCGCTCTTCTACGAGCAGAGCTTCCCGATCGCCGCCTCCCTGTACGCCGAGACACAGCTCAAACGGCGCCACGACGACACGCTGCGCACCCTCGGCTCCGGCCCGCACATGCCCATCCAGGGCCTGGACGCCTACCTGCGCGCCGAACAGGCCGCCGGCCGGGTCCGCGCCGACGCCGACACCTACGCCGCCGCCTCACTGCTCCTGGGCGCCTGCGCCCAGCGTGCCTTCGCCTACGACGCCACCGAGACCGGACGGCGGCCACCGGTCGACGAGTTCGCCGCCCGGCTCGCCCGGACCCTGCTCGGCGGCATCCGGGCCGACGAGCCCGCCGGGTGACTCAGGCCGCCGGGCGGGCCAGCCACTCGTCCACCCGGGCCAGCAGCCGCGCCTTGACGTCCTCCGGCGCGGCCGAGCCGCGCACCGACTGCCGCGCCAGCTCCGCGAGCTCGGCGTCCGTGAAGCCGTGGGCGTGCCGCGCGATCTCGTACTGGGCGGCCAGCCGGGAGCCGAACAGCAGCGGGTCGTCCGCGCCGAGCGCCATCGGCACGCCCGCCTCGAAGAGGGTGCGCAACGGGACGTCCCGCGACTTCTCGTACACGCCGAGCGCCACGTTCGAGGCCGGGCACACCTCGCAGGTCACGCCCCGGTCGGCCAGCCGCTTCAGCAGCCGCGGGTCCTCGGCGGCCCGCACCCCGTGCCCGAGCCGCGTGGCGTGCAGGTCGTCCAGGCAGTCCCGGACCGACGTCGCGCCGGCCAGCTCCCCGCCGTGCGGGACCGACAGCAGACCGCCCTCGCGCGCGATGTGGAAGGCCCGGTCGAAGTCCCGCGCCATGCCCCGCCGCTCGTCGTTGGAGAGCCCGAAGCCGACCACGCCCCGGTCCGCGTAGCGCACCGCCAGCCGGGCCAGCGTGCGCGCGTCCAGCGGGTGCTTCATCCGGTTCGCGGCGACCACCACGCGCATGCCGAGGCCGGTCTCCCGGGACGTGGTGTCGACCGCGTCCAGGATGATCTCCAGCGCCGGGATCAGGCCGCCGAGCCGGGGCGCGTACGACGTCGGGTCCACCTGGATCTCCAGCCAGCCGGAGCCGTCCTTCAGGTCCTCCTCCGCGGCCTCGCGCACCAGGCGCCGGATGTCCTCCGGCGCGCGCAGGCAGGAACGGGCGGCGTCGTACAGCCGCTGGAAACGGAACCAGCCCCGCTCGTCCGTGGCGCGCAGCTGCGGCGGCTCCCCGCTGACGAGGGCGTCCCTCAGCGTGTCGGGCAGCCGTACGCCGTACTTGTCGGCCAGCTCCAGGACGGTCCCTGGTCGCATCGATCCGGTGAAGTGCAGGTGCAGATGGGCTTTCGGCAGCTCAGAGAGATCACGTACACGCTCCATTCCCAGATCCTGCCGTACATCACCGCTTTCCCGGTAGCCGTTTCCCCATAGGTGCGCTTGCTCGTACACGCGAACGGGCCGCCTCCCCGCAGGGAGACGGCCCGCACGCGCGCGTGGCGGCCGGGAACTAGTCCCGCGCCTCCGCCAGCAGCTTCTGGATGCGGCTGACGCCCTCGGCGAGGTCCTCGTCGCCGAGCGCGTACGACAGCCGCAGGTAGCCCGGCGTGCCGAACGCCTCGCCCGGGACGACCGCGACCTCGGCCTCCTCCAGGATCAGCGCGGCCAGCTCGACGGTGTCCTGCGGACGCCTGCCGCGGATCTCCTTGCCGAGCAGCGCCTTGACCGACGGGTAGGCGTAGAACGCGCCCTCGGGCTCCGGGCAGACCACGCCGTCGATCTCGTTGAGCATCCGCACGATGGTCTTGCGGCGCCGGTCGAAGGCCTCGCGCATCTTCGCCACGGCCTCCAGGCCGCCGGAGACGGCGGCCAGGGCGGCCGCCTGGGCCACGTTGGAGACGTTGGAGGTGGCGTGCGACTGGAGGTTCGTCGCGGCCTTGACGACGTCCTTCGGGCCGATGACCCAGCCCACGCGCCAGCCGGTCATGGCGTACGTCTTCGCCACGCCGTTGACCACGACGCACTTGTCGCGCAGCTCGGGCAGGAGCGCCGGCAGGGACACCGCGGCGGCGTCGCCGTAGACGAGGTGTTCGTAGATCTCGTCGGTGAGCACCCAGAGGCCGTGCTCGACGGCCCAGCGGCCGATCGCCTCGGTCTCGGCCTCCGAGTACACCGCGCCGGTCGGGTTGGACGGGGAGACGAACAGGACGACCTTCGTCCGCTCCGTGCGCGCCGCCTCCAGCTGCTCCACCGAGACGCGGTAACCGGTGGTCTCGTCCGCGACGACCTCCACCGGGACACCGCCGGCCAGACGGATCGACTCCGGGTACGTCGTCCAGTACGGCGCCGGGACGATGACCTCGTCGCCCGGGTCGAGGATCGCGGCGAAGGCCTCGTAGATGGCCTGCTTGCCGCCGTTGGTGACCAGGATCTGCGAGACGTCGGGCTCCCAGCCGGAGTCGCGCAGCGTCTTGGCGGCGATCGCGGCCTTCAGCTCGGGCAGGCCGCCGGCCGGGGTGTAGCGGTGGTACTTGGGGTTCTTGCAGGCCTCGACGGCCGCCTCGACGATGTAGTCCGGGGTCGGGAAGTCGGGCTCACCGGCGCCGAAGCCGATCACCGGACGCCCGGCGGCCTTCAGGGCCTTGGCCTTGGCGTCCACGGCGAGGGTGGCGGACTCGGAGATCGCGCCGACTCGGGCGGAGACCCGGCGCTCGGTGGGAGGGGTTGCAGCGCTCATGCCGCCCATCGTTCCAGACCGGAAATACCCCCGGCACACGGGTTTCACAGACTGAACGGCCACCGGCCAAAGGGTGAACACGGGTCCGAATCCGGCCTCCGGCCTGGACGATCTTCGTCTCCATGCCTTCGACGGGCCCTTTCTGTTCGACGCCGGGCCCCGGAACACGTACACTCTCACCTCGTTGGCCTCTCGACGGCCGTCGCCGAGCCGGTGCACATCGGGCACCCGGGCGGATGCGGTACGTTGGGGGACACACAAAGGGTCGTAGCTCAATTGGTAGAGCACCGGTCTCCAAAACCGGCGGTTGGGGGTTCAAGTCCCTCCGGCCCTGCTACACACACCGCCAGGATGTGTGCGCATGTACGTACAGCAATGCACCGCCGTGCGGCTCAGAAACCGGGCGCGGCACGGCCACGACCCGGGATCAGGTGAGGATCATGACGGACGCCGTGGGCTCCATCGACACGCCTGACGCCCAGGACGAGGTGCCGGAGTCGAAGAAGGCCCGCAAGGGCGGAAAGCGTGCCAAGAAGGGCCCGCTCAAGCGCCTCGCCACCTTCTACCGCCAGATCGTCGCGGAACTCCGCAAGGTCGTCTGGCCGTCGCGCAACCAGCTGACGTCGTACACCACCGTGGTGATCTTCTTCGTCGTCATCATGATCGCTTTGGTGACCGTGATTGACTATGGGCTCGACCACGCGGCCAAGTACGTCTTCGGCTGAGCCAAAAGCGAAGGGCGCCGTGGTACCGGCGCCCCTTTTCGCATGTTCCACCCCTATGTATCCAGGAAGAAGCAGCCATCGTGTCTGACCCGAACCTGAACGACGACGCCACAGACCCCCGCGGGCTGGCTGCCGAGACGGTGGACGACGAGCTCGACATCGTCGAGGGCGCGGACGACCAGGACGAGTTCGAGGCTGCCGAGGCCGAGGCGGGGGAGCCGGCCGAGGAGGCCGCCGTCGACGCCGAGGACGAGGACGAAGAGCCCGCCGAGGAGGCCGAGGCCGACGCCGAGGCCGTCGAGGCCGAGCCGGCCGCTCCGGTCGACCCGGTCGAGGCCCTGCGCGAGGAACTGCGCACCCTGCCCGGCGAGTGGTACGTCATCCACACCTACGCCGGTTACGAGAACCGCGTGAAGACCAACCTGGAGCAGCGCGCCGTCTCGCTGAACGTCGAGGACTACATCTTCCAGGCCGAGGTGCCGCAGGAAGAGGTCGTCCAGATCAAGAACGGCGACCGCAAGACGATCAAGCAGAACAAGCTGCCGGGTTACGTCCTGGTCCGCATGGACCTGACCAACGAGTCCTGGGGCGTCGTCCGCAACACCCCGGGCGTCACCGGCTTCGTCGGCAACGCCTACGACCCCTACCCGCTGACCCTGGACGAGATCGTCAAGATGCTCGCCCCGGAGGCCGAGGAGAAGGCCGCCCGGGAGGCCGCCGAGGCCGAGGGCAAGCCCGCTCCGCAGCGCAAGGTCGAGGTCCAGGTCCTGGACTTCGAGGTCGGCGACTCGGTCACCGTCACCGACGGCCCGTTCGCCACGCTCCAGGCGACCATCAACGAGATCAACCCCGACTCCAAGAAGGTCAAGGGCCTGGTCGAGATCTTCGGCCGCGAGACCCCGGTCGAGCTGTCCTTCGACCAGATCCAGAAGAACTGAGCACACGCTCCGGAAGCGCCCCGCCGGTGACCACCGGCCCGGGGCGCTTCCGTCGTGTCCGGCCCGCCGTCGTCACCGTGGCGGTACTGGCGCCGCTCGTCCTGTCGTACGCGCTCTGCCTCCCGGCGGCCTGGCAGCGCACCGGGCTGCGCGGCGCCGAGCCGGTCGCGGCCACCTTCCACGACGGGCCCTGCCTCCTCGGCGGCTGCGCGGTGACCTACTCCGTCGCGGGCGAGCGGGTGACGGCCGGTCTGCCGGTCGGCACGCGCGCGGGAGGCCACACCGAGGGCGACACCGTGTCGGTGCGCACCGCGCCCGGCGAGCCGGGCCGGGCGGCGCTCGTCGGCGACACCGGGCGTGGCGCCGTGGCCGCGCTGCTCGCGCTGCCCGTGGGCGCGACCCTGTTCGCGCTGCTCGCCGCGGCCGCGCACGTGCTGCGCGACCGGCGTCCCGAGGGTCCCGCGCAGGCCGTCTGACCTGGAGGATTTCTTGTCCCGAGGGGACAGCGGCTATCGTTGTGCGGTATGCCATCTGCGGGATCGTGCAAGGCATGGATCCGGATGACGCAGACGGCCATCAACCTCTCAGTAAGGACCCGGAGAGAGCATGCCTCCCAAGAAGAAGAAGGTCACGGGGCTTATCAAGCTCCAGATCCAGGCCGGCGCCGCCAACCCGGCTCCGCCGGTCGGCCCGGCGCTGGGCCAGCACGGCGTCAACATCATGGAGTTCTGCAAGGCCTACAACGCCGCGACCGAGTCGCAGCGTGGTTGGGTCATCCCGGTGGAGATCACGGTCTACGAGGACCGTTCCTTCACCTTCATCACCAAGACGCCGCCGGCCGCGAAGATGATCCTCAAGGCCGCGGGTGTCGAGAAGGGCTCGGGCGAGCCGCACAAGACCAAGGTCGCCAAGATCACCGAGGCGCAGGTCCGCGAGATCGCCCAGACCAAGATGGCCGACCTGAACGCGAACGACCTGGACGCCGCGGCGAAGATCATCGCCGGTACCGCGCGTTCCATGGGCGTCACGGTCGAGGGCTGAACCCCACCTTCGTAGCAGTCATGCGGCTGCCTGCACGTCGCGGCCGCACGTGGCAGGGCCTGCTCGGCCCAAGGACCACGACTCCTTTCAGAACACACAGGAGCAAGTTGTGAGCAAGCGCAGCAAGGCTCTCCGCGCTGCGGACGCCAAGGTCGACCGGGAGAAGCTCTACGCCCCGCTCGAAGCCGTCCGTCTCGCCAAGGAGACCTCCACGACCAAGTTCGACGCCACCGTCGAGGTCGCCTTCCGTCTGGGTGTCGACCCGCGCAAGGCCGACCAGATGGTCCGTGGCACCGTGAACCTTCCGCACGGCACCGGTAAGACCGCCCGGGTCCTGGTCTTCGCGACCGGCGACCGTGCCGAGGCCGCGCGTGCCGCGGGCGCCGACATCGTCGGTGCCGACGAGCTGATCGACGAGGTCGCGAAGGGCCGTCTGGACTTCGACGCCGTCGTCGCCACCCCGGACCTCATGGGCAAGGTCGGCCGCCTCGGCCGCGTCCTCGGCCCGCGTGGTCTGATGCCGAACCCGAAGACCGGCACCGTCACCCCCGACGTGACCAAGGCCGTCACGGACATCAAGGGCGGCAAGATCGAGTTCCGCGTCGACAAGCACTCGAACCTGCACTTCATCATCGGCAAGGCGTCCTTCGACGACGACAAGCTGGTGGAGAACTACGGCGCCGCGCTGGAGGAGATCCTCCGTCTGAAGCCGTCCGCCGCCAAGGGTCGCTACATCAAGAAGGCCGCCATCACCACCACGATGGGCCCCGGCGTTCCGGTCGACCCGAACCGCACCCGCAACCTCCTCGTCGAGGAGGACCCGGCCGCCGTCTGAGCCCCGGCTCAGCGCGGTAGCCGCGTCACGGACGCGTAGAACGAAAGGGCGGGCCCTGGAACCTCTCCGGTTCCGGGCCCGTCCTTTCTGTGTACGACCTTTCGTACGACTGTCAGTGGCCTGGGTTACGGTGCAGGCACAGGACACGCAATAGGGGTGGGAGCAGATGAAGAGCACGACCGTGCGCCGGGTGACCCTTTCGATCGCGGTGGTGGCCGCGCTGACCGGAGTGGCCGCCTGCGGCTCCTCCGACTCCGGCAAGGACGACAAGGACGGCAAGGCGGCCGGCAAGGGCCCGGTGCACCTCAGCCCCATCGCCGCGCTGCGTTCCGTGGAGAAGTCCACCGACCAGGCCGACTCGGCGAAGGTGCGCTCCACGACGTCCGTCGGCGACCTCATGTCGATGTCCGCGAACGGCGCCCTCACCTGGGAGGACGGCCTCAAGGGCACCATGACCATCACCTACACCGGTGGTCAGATGGCCGAGCTGATGAAGAAGGCCGGCACCCAGTCGATGGAGGCCCGGTACCTGTCGGACGCCTACTACGCGCACATGAGCGACGCCTACGCCCAGCAGGCGGGCGGCGGCAAGCACTGGATCAAGTACTCGTACGACGACCTCGCCAAGATAGGCGGCGCGTCCGGCTCGTACATGAAGGACCAGATCCAGAACGCCACCCCGAACCAGTCCGTGAAGCTGCTGCTGGCCTCCGGTGACGTGAAGAAGGTCGGCGAGGAGAAGGTCTCCGGCGTCCAGACCACGCACTACTCCGGCAAGGTCAACGTCGCCGACCTCGCCGACAAGACCAGCAACCTCGACGCCGACCAGATGGCGGCGCTGAAGAAGCAGCTCAGCCAGGCGGGCGTCACCACGGAGACCATCGACATCTGGGTCGACGGCAAGGACCTGCTGATCAAGAAGACCGAGAAGGCGGACACCGCCAACGGCGCGATGACCAGCACGGCGTACTACTCGGACTACGGCGTGAAGGTCGCCGCCGAGGCACCGCCGGCCGGCGACACCAAGGACTTCGCCGACATGATGAAGTCCGGCGGCATGGCCACCGGCGGCACGGGCACGGGCACGGCCTCCTGACCCGACGCATCACCTTGTGCCCCCCGCACGCCGCACGGCCCGGCACGGCGTGCGCGGTCGGAAGGCACCGGCGGGGCCTGTCGAGGCCCCGCCCCGCCCCGTCGTCGGCCCCAGCCGAGGCGCGGGCGCCCGTCTCCGCGGCTTCACCGGCGCACGGCAGGCGACCGCGGGAGCCTTTGCGCCGGCTCCGGCCCCGCCGCGGAGGACCAGAAGCCCCGTTCGGCCTCCGGCCCGGACCGCGACTTTTCTCGGCCTCGACGCCTCATGCTTGCGCGGAAGCTACTGGCCGGGCCTGTCCCGGCCCCGGCCTGGCGGCAGCTTCAGCCCATGGCCGCGTCCCGTGCATCGGGGGAGCGGCGAGTCCGGCCGTCGGTTGCCCTCGGTTCTGACCGAGGGCCGGCTTCGGCCCGTGACCTGTACCCGGGGCGATGAGCAGCCCGGTCCTCGGTTCGGCTCCAGCCCAAGGCCGCGCCCGCGCATCGTAAGCGCGGGGGAGCCCGTCCCTCCGGCCTGGCCTCGTCCCCCGGCTTTCCTGCGCCGAACGGCGCTTCACGCGCGCACGGGAGGCAGCTGCGGGGCCTTGAGCCGGCCCGGGCCCCGGTCTTCTCTTGGTCCGGGCACCTCACGCCCGCACTGGAGCTGGCTGTGAGCCCGGTCCGGTCCCGGCCCGGCGGTGGCTCCAGGCCGCCACCGCGCCCCGCGCACCGGGGCCCAGTCCGGCTCCGGACCATCCCGCTCCCGCCGCCTCGCCGCCGTACCGGTGAGGCGCCGCCGTCTTCGGGCCACCGCCGTGGTGCCGGCCGTGACCTCGCTCGCGCCTTCGCCGTGCCGGCGGGCCGCCGCCCCCTGTCCCGGCGCCCGGACCGCGCGCCGGCGCCGGAGAAGCCGGCCAGCCCCCGCCCGCCTTTCTCGTGCCGCCGTAGTGCTGAGCCGTCACCGTAGGGCCGGCCCCGTCGCGTTGCGCCCCATGCCCGTCCCGTCGTACTCCCAAACGGACCGATTTGCTCTGTGGCGTGTCGGTCCCGTACTCTCTCGGAGAAGCCAAAGACCGCTGGTCGTTGCCGTGCGCTCGAATGAGGGCGCGGTGGCCGAAGGATCCGCTGAAAAGTGGACGACCCGCGCAGGTGACAGTGGAAGTACTCCCGGGTGCGCACGACTAGCGCGTGCAAGTCCGGTCGAGTCCGCCCCGTGCGCCTGCGCCGGGGCGTTTCGTTTCCCCAGTCCTCCTTCGGGTCCGCGCGGTCCGAATCACCCGGAAGGAGGCCGAGGCTCTATGGCGAGGCCCGACAAGGCTGCCGCGGTTGCGGAGCTGACGGACAAGTTCCGCAGCTCCAACGCCGCCGTGCTGACCGAGTACCGCGGTCTCACCGTGGCGCAGCTCAAGACGCTGCGCCGGTCGCTCGGTGAGAACGCCCAGTACGCCGTGGTGAAGAACACGCTGACCAAGATTGCGGCCAAGGAGGCCGGGATCACGCTGGAGGACCAGCTCTTCGCTGGCCCGACGGCCGTCGCCTTCGTCACCGGTGACCCGGTGGAGTCGGCGAAGGGTCTGCGTGACTTCGCCAAGGAGAACCCCGATCTCGTCATCAAGGGCGGTGTCCTTGACGGTAAGGCGCTGTCCGCCGACGAGATCAAGAAGCTTGCGGACCTCGAGTCCCGTGAGGTTCTGCTCGCCAAGCTGGCGGGCGCCATGAAGGGCAAGCAGTCCCAGGCTGCCGCGCTCTTCCAGGCGCTCCCGTCGAAGCTCGTCCGCACCGTGGACGCGCTGCGCGCCAAGCAGGCCGAGCAGGGCGGTGCCGAGTAATTCGGCTCGCATCATGACCGCCGTCTCCAGGCAGCGGTCGTAGCGGGCCGAACGTACGCCCGCCAACCATGTACATCCGGCACCTGCCGATTTAGTGGAAGGAAAGCCATCATGGCTCTCACCCAGGACGAACTGCTCGCCGAGTTCGAGGGCATGACCCTGATCCAGCTCGCCGAGTTCGTGAAGGCGTTCGAGGAGAAGTTCGACGTCACCGCCGCCGCCCCGGTCGCCGTTGCCGCCGCCGGCGCCCCGGGTGCCCCGGCCGCCGAGGCCGAGGAGGAGAAGGACGAGTTCGACGTCATCCTCACCGGTGCCGGCGACAAGAAGATCCAGGTCATCAAGGTCGTGCGTGAGCTGACCTCCCTGGGTCTGAAGGAGGCCAAGGACCTCGTCGACGGCACCCCGAAGCCGGTCCTCGAGAAGGTCAACAAGGAGGCCGCTGACAAGGCCGCCGAGGCCCTCAAGGGCGCCGGTGCCTCCGTCGAGGTCAAGTAAGACCTTCGCGAGCGCCACAGCGGCCCGCTAGGGCTGTAACGCGAACGCACCGAAGGGCGATCATCCATCCGGGTGGTCGCCCTTCGGCGTTCCCCGGGCCCGGCGAGGGCCGCCTTGCACCTGTGTTCGTGCGGGGTAAGGTGATCTTCGTCGTGTCTCCCGATGTCCCGGTTCCGGCCAGGAGCCCTTGACGAACGGCACGCAGCGCGCAATTCTCAGGACGCGTCGTCACAAGGATCCGAATCCGAGGCATGGATCGACGACGAAGAGGGCAGTATCAACGTGCGTTGAGAGCAGGCATGCCGAGGACGTTGAAGAGGGCGTTGAGCACAACGAGGGTCTTCGAATACCCGCGCTGGACATCAGTGTGCCAAGTGGCTACACTGACCCTTTGCGCTGCCTGTTAGCTGTCCCCTGCCCGTCACCAGGGGTCTGCCCTCACTTGAGCACAGTCGACCGAAACCCCCCGACCTGGGGTCTCCGTCTCTGTGTACAGGAGAGGGACCGGTACGCGCGTAGTGAGTCCGAGCCCTCGGAAGGACCCCCTCTTGGCCGCCTCGCGCACTGCCTCGACCGCGAATACGAACAACGGCGCCAGCACCGCCCCGCTGCGCATCTCCTTTGCAAAGATCAAGGAGCCCCTCGAGGTTCCGAACCTGCTCGCGCTGCAGACCGAGAGCTTTGACTGGCTGCTCGGCAACACCGCCTGGCAGACTCGGGTCGAGGAGGCTCTGGAGAACGGTCAGGACGTCCCCACCAAGTCCGGTCTGGAGGAGATCTTCGAGGAGATCTCCCCGATCGAGGACTTCTCCGGGTCGATGTCGCTGACGTTCCGGGACCACCGCTTCGAGCCGCCGAAGAACTCGATCGACGAGTGCAAGGACCGCGACTTCACGTACGCCGCCCCGCTCTTCGTCACCGCCGAGTTCACCAACAACGAGACCGGCGAGATCAAGTCCCAGACCGTCTTCATGGGCGACTTCCCGCTCATGACGAACAAGGGCACTTTCGTCATCAACGGCACCGAGCGTGTCGTGGTGTCGCAGTTGGTCCGTTCCCCCGGTGTCTACTTCGATTCCACCATCGACAAGACCTCCGACAAGGACATCTTCTCCGCCAAGATCATCCCGTCCCGGGGTGCCTGGCTGGAGATGGAGATCGACAAGCGCGA